>NZ_JACVCV010000100.1 GCF_017811155.1 Lunatimonas salinarum
CAGGCAATTCGGTTGGTTGCGCAGCGCTAGACATCTCCGGGTTTTGGCGGAAGTGGGAGGACACCATGAACATGCCCCCGGCCAAAACGGTGGAACAAATTGATCTCTAAGCCCAGTCTATAAACATGTCACCCCTACGGGGTAAGGGAGCCCGGCAAAGCCCGTCATTGCGAGTGACGCAGGAGCGAAACAATCTCTTTAAGCTAGCTCAAGGGGCTTGGGGTGGTTTTGAGAAGGAAGCTCAGTTTCGCCCATTGCAAATTGGCAAGTATATCGGGGTGTAGTTGCAAACTACACCTAGAGCGGGGGCTCGCTTCGGATTCGTGGTTTTGGAAAGGAAGTGGCATCGTAAATTTTCCGAATCTTACATCTCATATCTAACGTCTTACGTCTACCTCACCACCCTTCTAACTACACATATCCACAAAGAAAACGACCCCGAAGGCGGTCGCATATTTATAGCCCCGGGTGCAAACCCGGGGCATAGGAACCCACCCCCCATCGCTGTTTTGGCCAAAGGTGCAGCCAATAGGGCATACCAACTACCGCCAAAACCCCTCAACGGTAAAAGGCGCATACCTGCGAAGCGCAATGGCAAAACGAGGGTACCATCGAAACGAAACCTCTTCGATATTCAGGCAATTCGGTTGGTTGCGCAGCGCTAGACATCTCCGGGTTTTGGCGGAAGTG
>NZ_JACVCV010000101.1 GCF_017811155.1 Lunatimonas salinarum
AACCAGTGCTGCTAATTGTTCATAGTTCATGGTTAACATTACCGAACCCACAACCCTGAACCACGAACCACGAACTCATTAGCTCTTCAACGATTGCTGTTAATTGTTCATAGTTCAAAGTTAACATTACCGAACCCACAACCCTCAACCACGAACCACGAACTCTCTAACTCATCAACCAGTACTGCTAATTGTTCATAGTTAACATTACTGAACCCTCAACCACGAACCACGAACCACGAACTCATTAACCCTTCAACCAGTACTGCGAATTGTTCAGAGTTCATAGTTAACATTACCGAACCCTCAACCCCGAACCCCGAACCACGAACTCATTAACCCTTCAACCAGTACTGCGAATTGTTCAGAGTTCATAGTTAACATTACCGAACCCTCAACCCCGAACCCCGAACCCTGAACTTTCTAACCCTTTAACGAGTACTGCGAATTGTTCAGAGTTCATGGTCAACATTGTTGAACCCACAACCCTGAACCACGAACGCTGAACTCTCTAACTCATCAACCAATACTGCTAATTGTTCATAGTTCATGGTTAACATTATTGAACCCACAACCACGAACCCCGAACCACGAACTCTCTAACCCTTCAACGAACCTGTTAATTGTTCATAGTTCATGGTCAACATTGTTGAACCCTCAACCCCGAACCA
>NZ_JACVCV010000102.1 GCF_017811155.1 Lunatimonas salinarum
ACGTCCTTCTTCGCCTCCCGGAGCCTAGGCATCCCCCGTGCGCCCTTGTCTACTTAGACTGACGTCCCCGCCCTTTTGCCAACGGGAACGCCCGCAGCCTGTACAACATCCCTGTCGTACACGACCGCATTCTCTGCTCAACATGTCAATGAACTTTGTTCCATCATTTTGGAACATGGTGGAGGATAACGGATTCGAACCGTTGACCCCCTGCGTGCAAGGCAGGTGCTCTAGCCAGCTGAGCTAATCCCCCTTTTTTCTTATTAATCTGTGAATTAGAACCGTTGACCCTCCCGACACAGTCGGGATACTCTAGCCAGCTGAGCTAATCCCCCTTTTCTTATTAATCTGTGAATTAGAACCGTTGACCCTCCCGACACAGTCGGGATACTCTAGCCAGCTGAGCTAATCCCCCTTTTCTTATTAATCTGTGAATTAGAACCGTTGATGGGAAACGACAAATAACTGAGCTAACCCAAAGGTTGTGGGCCTGCGTGGACTCGAACCACGGACCTCTACATTATCAGTGTAGCGCTCTAACCACCTGAGCTACAAGCCCTCTTGGGAATTTTAATGATTTTGAAGAAGTAAGACAACAAACACATTTAACTGTGATCCAGAAAGGAGGTGTTCCAGCCGCACCTTCCGGTACGGCTACCTTGTTACGACT
>NZ_JACVCV010000103.1 GCF_017811155.1 Lunatimonas salinarum
GGGTGGACGGCATGCAGGTCACCGAACTGTTTTCCTACCTGGAAAACAACAGGGATCGTATTGCCACCTCCATCCTGAACCACACGTACGTACCACAACCTATCAAGGGGGTTGAAATCCCCAAGAGCAACGGAAAAACCAGATTACTGGGAGTACCCACGGCAGTGGAAAGGTGGCTCCAACAGGCGGTAAGCCAAGTGCTGATGACCAAATATGAACTTACGTTCGAGGAACACAGCTATGGCTTCCGCCCCGAAAAGAACATCCATAAGGCAGTTACACAAGCCCTGAAAAACATCAATGATGGCTATCAGGACATAGTGGACATTGACCTCAAGGGGTTCTTTGACGAAGTTGACCACTCTGTACTGCTTCAATTGATCTACCAACGGGTAAAATGCCCTACCACCCTACGGCTGATCCGAAAATGGCTGCGTGCACCCATCCAGACCAACGGAAAACTGCACAAACGTAGAAAAGGCGTTCCACAGGGATCCCCGCTCAGCCCCCTATTAAGCAACATCCTGCTGGATGTGCTAGACAAGGAACTGGACAGGCGAAACCTGAAATACGTCCGTTATGCGGACGATTTCAGCATCTACACCAAGTCAAAGAAGGAGGCCAGAAAGGTGGGCAACGAGA
>NZ_JACVCV010000104.1 GCF_017811155.1 Lunatimonas salinarum
ACCCCTTTACCGATTTCGGGTTTAAGAAGCTCTTTGGGGAAGAGGCCACCAAGGATCTCTTGCTGGACTTTATCAACGCGGTGCTGGAGCCCGAGACAGGGCCCGTGGCCAGCGTCGAATTCTCCAGAAACGAACATCTGGGTGCCGGGAAGATGGACAGGAAGGTAGTCTTCGACATCTACTGTGTGGCCGAATCCGGCGAGCGATTCATCGTGGAGATGCAGAAGGCATTCCAGCTCAATCTCAGGGACCGGTCCCTGTTTTACGCTACTTATCCCCTGCAGGAACAGGGGAAGCGCGGAGACTGGGATTATTCCCTACACGCAGTATATTGCATATCCATACTCGACTTTGTGCTCGATCCTGACGATGACCGGTATCTTCACCGGGTGGGATTGCTAGACAGGGAGACCGGTCGGGTCTTCAGCGACAAGCTTCAGTTTGTGTACGTTGAGATCCCGAAATTTGACAAGGGGGAGGGAGAAGTAGAAACCAAATTCGAGAAATGGCTGTATGTATTAAAACACCTGGAGTTTCTGGAGAGGCTTCCGGGTAGCGTAAAGGAAAAAATATTCGAAAAAGTCATGGACATAGCCACACTGACAAATCTGG
>NZ_JACVCV010000105.1 GCF_017811155.1 Lunatimonas salinarum
CTGCCCACGTCATTGCGAGGCTTGGAGATAGGCGGTAACGGAGATACAGGGTAGAATACGATCGGAATCTTTCGGTAGACCGTCAACTAGTATCAAGCCGAAGCAATCTCCTTGAGGAGACGGTTAGATCTGAGATGTGAGATTTTTAGAAAACGCAAGACTCGCGAATCGTTCGAGCCTACATTCGGTAACAATACCCTTATGCTCTGGCTTGGAGATTGCCACGCTCCTGCGTCGCTCGCAATGACGGGCCCAACCCCGAAGGGGTGGCAGGTTTATAGCATAAGCAATCACGACTACACCCGGTTTTGGCCGCCAACAACATCCATCCTGCCACCCCTCTCCCGCCAAAACCCGAGGATGATTGAGGAGGTGAGAGACGGTGGGATGTGAGACGTGAGATTTTTAGAAAACGCAAGACTCGCAAATCGTTCGAGCCTACATTCGGTAACAATACCCTTATGTCCTGGTTTGGAGATTGCCACGCTCCTACGTCGCTCGCAATGACGCAATTCACCGAAACGCCCCCTGCCCACGTCATTGCGAGGCTTGGAGATAGGCGGTAACGGAGATACAGGGTAGAATACGATCGGAATCTTTC
>NZ_JACVCV010000106.1 GCF_017811155.1 Lunatimonas salinarum
AGTTTATCTTTATTATTCCAAATAAATGGATGCGGGCGGGCTATGGAAAAAGCCTGCGGAACTATGTCAAAGGCTTTACAATCCGTGAACTCCTGGATTTTGGCGATTTGCCCGTCTTTGAGGAAGCGACCACCTATCCCCTGATCATCGCGTTGTCCAAAACTTCCGGTGGACAAAATTTCAAAGCCGTAAACCTTCAGACATTGGATTTTCCAATGGGAATAGAAACCTACCTCAGCGAAAATCAGTTGGAGGTCTCCCCTCTTGGACTATCGGAAGATGGCTGGACACTGACCGACAGCCGAACCCAGGCCCTTCTGATAAAACTAAAATCTCAGGGCGTTCCGCTATCTGAGTATGTGGACGGAAAGATCTTCTATGGGATAAAAACCGGATACAACGAAGCCTTTGTGATCGACCGGGAAACCAAAGAGCGGCTGATTGCCGAAGATCCGCGCAGTGCAGAGGTAATCAAACCCTTTTTGGCAGGCAGGGATATCAAACGGTATCAACAACCGAGAAGTGATAAGTTTTTGATTCTGTTCCCAAAAGGATTCACGATCAAAAGAAATCTACCCGATGGAGACCCCA
>NZ_JACVCV010000107.1 GCF_017811155.1 Lunatimonas salinarum
AGTTTATCTTTATTATTCCAAATAAATGGATGCGGGCGGGCTATGGAAAAAGCCTCCGGAATTATGTCAAAGGCTTTGCAATCCGTGAACTCCTGGACTTTGGCGATTTGCCGGTCTTCGAGGAAGCGACCACCTACCCGCTGATCATTGCGTTGTCCAAAACTTCCGGTGGACAAAATTTCAAAGCCGTAAACCTTCAGACACTGGATTTTCCAATGGGAATAGAAACCTACCTCAGCAAAAATCAGTTGGAGGTCTCCCCTCTTGGATTATCGGAGGATGGCTGGACGCTGACCGACAGCCGAACCCAGGCCCTTCTGATAAAACTAAAATCTCAGGGCGTTCCGCTATCTGAGTATGTGGATGGAAAGATATTTCGTGGTGTTTTAACCGGCCTTAACGAAGCCTTTGTGATCGACCGGGAAACCAAAGATAGGCTGATCGCCGAAGATCCGCACAGTGCAGAGGTAATCAAACCCTTTTTGGCCGGCAGGGACATCAAACGGTATCAACAACCGAGGAGTGATAAGTTTTTAATTCTGTTCCCAAAAGGATTCACGATCAAAAGAAATCTACCCGATGGAGACCCCA
>NZ_JACVCV010000108.1 GCF_017811155.1 Lunatimonas salinarum
ACTTCAAACATCATAAATTTTAGCGAGGTGTCAAAACCTCGCTATTGTATTTTTTAAAGATGACCAAAAACACGCAGTGTTTTTGTCGGATGACAGTAGGAAGAAATTATAATTCTCCTTAACATTAGAGTATTCATCAATTGACTTTTCATTTCCCAGGAGTATAGCTTTGAAAGCCGTGGCGTTCCGGTCAGTTTGCTTTAGCTTGAGTTTGTAGCTTTCTTTTTGGACGTATTGATTGACCAAAAACATATTGTAAAGCTTCTCCGATTCTTGGGGGGATAAATTTTCTTTGGCAAACCGGTAAAGCGCAGCAATCAAGATATTGATGGTAGTCAGCCTTTGCTGACCATCGATAATCACCAATTCCTTTACCTCATCGCTTGTACTATAGACTCCATCGTGGATAAAAACAATGCTACCGACAAAATGGGAAACCCTCTTTTCATCTACTACTTGGATAATATCCTTCAACAATTCCCGACACTCAGTAATGGTCCAATCGTAATTCCGCTGATAAATCGGAATAACAAACTGCACGTCAGGAGATTTTAAAAATTTGACTATTTGGAGTTCGTTGGCTT
>NZ_JACVCV010000109.1 GCF_017811155.1 Lunatimonas salinarum
TAGTAGCTGGAGAAACGAGCAGGGACTGCGGAAACCATATCCCTGACGGCCTCACGAACCAGTGAAAGCCTGTCCCGACGCAGTAGGGAGACTGAACGCTGGATTACGTCTAAATTCGATGGGGAGCACCTTTCTGGTGTAGCCTCATCTTAAGAAGGACCGAGCGTTAAGAAATCTTCCTGTGGAAGATTTTAGCGAGGGGCCGGGTTGTGGGTGAGCTTAACAGATTTAGTTATGATAGAAAAAGTACTCAACCGTAAGAACCTCTACAAAGCCTACCGCCAGGTAGTGCGCAACAAGGGTTCGGCAGGGGTGGACGGCATGCAGGTCACCGAACTGTTTTCCTACCTGGAAAACAACAGGGACAGGATTGCCACTTCCATCCTGAACCACACGTACGTACCTCAACCTATCAAGGGGGGGACGAAGCGGGAGCTTCGGGCCGGGCCGTAGGGGGCTCCCCAAGAGCAACGGAAAAACCAGATTACTGGGAGTGCCCACGGCAGCGGAAAGGTGGCTCCAACAGGCGGTAAGCCAAGTGCTGATGACCAAATATGAACTT
>NZ_JACVCV010000010.1 GCF_017811155.1 Lunatimonas salinarum
AACAGATTATTTGTTGTTTTTTCAGAAATTTCTAAAATAATAGTTGCAACTCTCGATTTTTTTTTTCAATTTAAGTGCCATTAAATCAATGTTTTACGTCAAACTAAAAAAACATGAAGCAATGGCTAAAAAATTCAAGAAAATTATTGGCAGCCTGTGGCGCTGTAGCAGTGATGCTGGTGGTCGGCTGGCAATTTGGTGTTAGCGGTACGGATGTGCCGTTTTCTGAAAAGGAGGTGGCGTTGGAGAAGGCGATTGCGGGGAGTGGCTATGGAGGTCTTTGTTGTGCATGGATTGGAACAGAATGCGAGCACCCTATAGGCAAAACTTTCGAAGAATCCTGGTGGTATGGTGGATATACCAGCTGCCCTTAAAGTAAAATCAATGAGGGGAGATAATTTTTAATCTCTCCTCATTACAACTATGAAAAACCCTTTCATCGCTATGCATACTCCACACCCGCTTTTGGTACTCCTCATTTTTGGTTTTTTCATTTCTTGTGGAACCCCACCCAAGGATTCTGTGGCCTCAGACTATATTATCCGCACTTTTGGTTCGGACGATATTCCTGCCCCGGATGCACTTAAGGGCAAGAAACTCAATCTTCCTGCGCTGTTAAACCCCAAATCAATTTTATGGACAGGTAAATACCTGGTGGTGGCAGAGCGCAATGCCCTAGACTACCACCTGCACGTGGTCGATCCTGATAGTGAACAGCTGATCAAAACAATGGGTAAAGATGGTATGGGACCAGGGGAAATCGTTGCCACCTATCAATTGCAGCGAGGGAAATCGGTAAATGAATGCTGGATTTACGACCATACCCAAAAATTGATTGCCTTGTTTGACCTGAATTCGCCTGATGAATTGTACCAAAAGGCTTTTCGTCAACCGGAGAAAATGTTTTTGGCCACCGATATAGGTTGGTTTTCTGATAGCACCCTTATGTGTCGGTTGGCAGATGGAGATGATAAGTTTGTGCTTTATGATACGCTGGGTAACGTTCTTTCGACTTATGGTACTTGGAGCCAAATGCTGGAAGACCGCTCTACTCCACCCAATGTGATCAAATCTGTTCATCAGGGTAAATCGTCTATCAGGGCTGATCGCAAAAAATACGTGCTGGTAGGACTCTTAAGGGATTTTATAGAAATTCTGCACCTCCCAAGTGGAAAGATCATCTCTGTCCGTGGGCCGGAACACAATATCCCAGCATTTGAGGTAGATTACTCCGCAGGCTATCCCATGGCACAATTTACCAACAGGAGCCTGCCATACTATTATACCTACGCCGTTGCAGGAGATGAATATATTTATGCCCTCTATTTTGGGAAGTCCGTGGATGTTTTCTTTCAGGAGGGTGAAATGGCCAGAGAAATATTCGTGTTCGATTATTCCGGCAATTTGGTAAAAACCTACACACTTGACCACGCCCTTTTTTCCCTTGCAGTAGACGAGAAAAACAAGCGATTTTTCGGTATTTCATCAGATAAGGATCCGAATGTGGTAATATTTGATTACGGTGATTAGTAGTAAATGCGATATCGTTTTTCCCGCTTTTATCACTTGGAAAACTAACGAAATCGTTCCGCCCTTCAAAGCTTGTCAACTAACTCCCTCTGTATACGCTTTAAAACAGATTATTTGTTGTTTTTTCAGAAATTTCTAAAATAATAGTTGCAACTCTCGTTTTTATTTTTTCAATTTAAGCACCATTAAATCAATGTTTTACTCCAAACTAAAAAAACATGAAGCAATGGATTAACAACTCAAAAAAAGTAATGGCAGCCTGTGGGGCTGTAGCAGTAATGCTGGTGGCCGGCTGGCAATTTGGTGTTAGCGGTACGGAAGTGCCGTTTTCTGATAACGAAGTGGCTTTGGAGAATGCGATTAAAGGATCATGTAATCCAGGGCATTCTTCCACAGGAATTCAGACTTGGGGAACTTGTGGTAAAAGATGGGATCTATGTTGTGATGAGACAACAACGGCAATATGTTGCTTTTCTTAATGTAATAGTAGTAAACAAGGGAGCTATTTTTTTACTCCCTTGCCCACCTGCAACCTTATTTTATCTAAACGTATGAAACTAAAATTTGTACTCTTCTACTCTTTGTTAATTATCGGATCATGCAAAAAATCAAGTGAAAGTAATTCTAACGAATCATCTATTGAAAAGATAATTATTAATCTTGATCAATTAAAGCCGGCCTATTCAATTGATAGTCCCGATTACCAGTTCGTAGAACTTGAGTCAAATGATTCTTCTATAATTGGGTCAATAGATAAAATGTCTATTTATAATGATAAGATTTTCATTTTAGATACCCATTTAACAAAAAGTATTTTTTGCTTTTCAACATCTGGAAAGTTCTTGTTTAAAATAAATACTATTGGAGATGGTATTGGTGAGTTCAATAAGCCTTTCGATATGAGCTTATTTAACAATGAATTATATGTATTAGATTTGTTTCATAAGAAAACTATTGTTTTTGATCTTGATGGTAATTTCAAGCATGAAAGCAGGATTCCTTTTGAAGGGCAAGTTGTTAGTTTTTTACCAATCAACAATTATTTAACCGCTTATCATATAGATCTAAGAAGTTACGGAAGTGATGAACATGAACTGATTAATGTTTTCGAAAATAAAACAGGTTCAATGGTTGCTAAAGGAGCAATCGACATTGGAAATACCGATACATATAAAAGTGCAATCGAGTTTTCAAAATACGGTAATAATATTCGGTTTCTTCACGCATGGACAGACACTATATTCAATATATCTGAAAATAGTATAATTCCAGAGTTGATATTAGATTTCGGAAAAGACCGCCTAACAAAAAATACAAAAAAAATGTTGTTAAATGAAATGAGAAATTTTTTCATGGAAAACCCATACGTGTTTAATGCAGGGAATCTTATAGAAAATGACAATTATTTAAGCTTTCATTGGGTGAAAAGCAAAAGTGGCTTTAACAATTCTGAAGATCAGGAATTCGTTTCTTATTATCACAAACAATCCAAGAAATTATGTCATTTCCCATTAGAAAATAATTGGTTGAAAGGAACAAGTCTTCGTGGTCCTGTGTATGGGTCCGAAGCATTCTTTTTTGGGTATTTGACATATGATGACTGGTTAAAGCTGCCAAATGTTAGTCAGACTGATAGCACACCTCATGATTCTCGTAATCCGGTTATAGTCAAATACACACTAAATCCGTAGGCACTCTGATATTCTTAATAAATCACTGATCTTTTGAAAATCCTAATAGGAACTTTAAAATTGACTTTCTTAATAAAGATACCGACACTCATAATTTGCTTTTCGATTATATTTTTCCCATTTTTAATTATGTTATACCTGTAAAGTTAAAGTAACTGGATTTTAGTATTTAAAAAGTCGAACTTGGTTTATTATGGTAGACCTAATCGATAAACTTGAAGCGTTCGGTACCCCTTAACTCTAATTGCGAAATCAATTGGTTGATTGTACGGGTAATCATTTTGGATATATTTCTGGTATTCTTGTTTGGAACGAAAAGTAAATAAGGTAAAGAAAAATTCTGCATCCTTTGGGCTATCCACAAATTCCAGCCTTTCGGCATCCTGTTTTGGAAAGACCATCGTATTAATCCTACCAATAAAATCCATACTGTAAATTCTAATGTTCTTTTCAGGATAGCGCTCCAATAACCTGGATAATCCCTCCTTATAAGAAACCCCATAATAATCCCTTTCAAAATTCTTTTCCACATCACCGGCAAGAAAGTTAAAATACACGCTTTGATGGGGATGGTATTTTATAAGGAAGTAAACCGTATTACCTACGTCCCACGTGGCCATGCCCAACAATCCTACAGCAAAAACCTTCACCATTACGTTAGACCGCTTTCGCCTGAACACATTTATCAACGTATCGATGCCCAATACACCCAAATAGACCAAAAAAGGATAAATGAAATAAAGGTGTCGCCATCCATTGTATAATACCGACCCGAACAAAACCACCGCCAGTAAGGGAATTAATGCTGCACCTAATGCTACCGTGTCCTGACCCAAGTTGGTTTGGATAAACAACTTTTGCTTGTACTTCCATACATTGCTAAACATGACAAATAATCCTGATAGAATTACCAATAGGATCGTTAAAGGAGTGGTCACACTTATCAAAACAGGAATGTAATGCCAGGGCAACTCCGTGGACCGAACCATATTACCCAGGTAAAGCATTTCTGCATACCAGCGAAACTGTTTCATGCTGTTGAAAGAATGTAAGAAGCCTCCTATCGGATCTTCCCATAAAACTGGCCAGAGCGTAAAGGTAAAAACCAGGAGGAACAGCAGATAAAAAGTGGTTCTTTTGACGTATAACATTACTTCTGCTTTGGAACTTCTCTGGATAATCAGGTGGCATAAGAGGTATCCGAGTGATAATACCGGCCATACCACCCCCACCACACGACTACCGATGGCCAGGGCACAAGCCAACCCGTGTAATACTGGTCCATACCGATCCTTCCCGTCCATAAAGCGAATATGGGTATAAAAAGCAAACACAAACCAGCAAAGCAATGGGATATCTTTAGGATTGTACATGCTGTTCCCAAAGATACGTGGACTGAGTACAAGCATTAGCACCCCGGCTAAAGCCAATGGCACAGAATTGAACCGAGAATAGAGGATCCAATAAAATACCCAGGAGGCTGCCCAGAAAAGCACAAAGACCATCAGGTGCCTTAGCCTAAAAATATCCCTGGTGTTGTCGATGCCCATCGTAAGCTCCAAGCCATAAGCCACCATTTGGAAAAGCATGCCGTAGTCCCGATGATCATAGCCTGGAAGGTGCTCTACTGTGAGATTTGGTAGGTCTGGATAAAATCCAAATAGATCGTTGACATACTCAAAGGCTACAATACCGTGTTTTCGCTGCACCGGCTCATCCATACTGAGGCCATAATCTCCCACCAGTATCGTACCAAAAAGAAGGTAAGCCAGGAAAACAAACTTTATCCCATTGTTCATAATTTCGTGATTTGAGAGATTGGTGATCCGCTTGGAGCAGGAAGGGAACTAAATGAGAACGCCAGCCCCGGCAGAGAAGAAACAGCGAGGATCGAAAAGAAGAGAAAGGTAAAAGCCACCGCCAAATGTTCATCAATTACAAGAAAACGGTACCCGTAAAGGAAAACCAACTCCCTGGCCCCCACTCCTCCAACGGTAAAAGGCAAGACCGCCACCACCGAAGATACCATAAACAGGATCAGGTAATCCAAATAACCTCCCTGAATGCCCAGTGCCAATAGGATAAAACAAGCACAAATCAGTTGGCCTAGTTGTACCCAGAAAGAAAGAAATAAGGTGGGCCAGAATATAGGTATAAAACGTGTAAAGACAATTCTTTTCAATAACCAATGAGCAGGAATTGTAAGCAGAAGTGCTGACCAGACAAGGGGCTGTAAATAGGGTATCCCGGCCAAATCTTTCCTCAGAAGAATGAGCCCAAAGGTGAGATGGGCAAGCACCACAAGCCCACTTACCCTATCGAGAAGGGTAGCCCATAGTAGGGGCTTCGTCCTCCCGTTATTTCGCTCTTGTAGTAAAAAAACTTTATAAGCGTCTCCGCCCACACTCCCTGGTAAAAACAGGTTATAAAACATGCCTATGTAATAAAGTAAAAGATTGTAGCGGTTGGTCAGGTAAACACCTATCGCTTTGTAGAACCGATTTAATCGAAACGCAGCAAGAATTTTGGACCCATTGAATGCTAAAAATGCCAAAAGCAGGTACCAGGGGTGTGAAGAAAAAAAAGCATCAAAAATCGAATCTGGATCGACGATACGAAAAACAAAATAAAGTGCTACGCCAGAGAGCAAAAATTTTAAACTCCATTTGATTATATCTTTCTTTTTGGCTTTATTCACACAGTTAACTAAATAATAAAAATGATAAAATCCAACAAAAAAAATAAAAAATTGAAATATATTTTTATTTTAATATTGATAATATGCCAAAGCTGTAATCTTGGTACTATTCGATATCAGCAATTCGAAGGGAGCCATCTTGAATTATCCTACGAGGAAAGCAAACATGTCCTGCTACTACATCCAAAGGTCAGTTTTAACCCGGATACAATTCGATCAATTCTTAAAACTTATGATCTCGCCTATGAGCTGGCAGCCAACATCTCTGGTAGGGAGCCCGAACCGTCTCCTATGAAAATCGATAGACTTCCAGTAGCCATAGTGCCTTCTACTTGTGGATCAGGGTGCGGTAGACTAGGCAGAAAGGGCATAGAGATAACGGAGGAAAAGTTCAAGAGGATATATAATCAGTTTGTACAGCATGGAGACTATGACCATTTGTTTTTCTACGAGTTGGGAAGGAACTTTTGGTTTTATGAGCCATCCGACATTAAACTGCAAGAAATGGATGATATCCGTACTGGATTTGCTGTTTTTTTTAGGGATTTGCTATTATACGAACTGAAAATCAAAGTCGCGCCGATAAACGGTAAACCCTATTCAGAATATATGGTCGATAAAAATGAACGATGGAAAAAAATGAAACCCGAATGGCTGCAGTCCAATAAACCGAATGAATTTGAAATCCTTCGGGGAAAGTATTTTCCAAACGGTTCCGTTTTCTGGTCCGCACTTTGGTGGGAAAGATACCAGATGTATGGCAACAACAGTATTCAAAAAATGCTACAATACTTACAGCAGTACCCTCCGAAAAGTGAAAGTGAGTGGCTAAAACTATTTACCGAAAACTGCTGATAGACAGCGGCTGGCTATTTTAGGTGAAACATAAAGGCTATCTGGTTTGACAAGTTGGTCTAACGATATAACCAACGCTTCCCGGCATTCCGTTACCGACTGGAGCTTAACTGAACTTGCCGTGGTGCGCAAAAGAAATTTGCAATTTCGACATAAATCCCCCATATAAGCTTTAAAACAGATTATTTGTTATTTTTTCAACCTTTTCTAAAGTAATAGTTGCAACTCTCGTTTTTTTTTTTTCAATTTAGATGCCATTAAATCAATGTTTTACTCCAAACTAAAAAAACATGAAGCAATGGATTAACAATTCAAAAAAAGGAATAGCAGTCTTTGGGGCTGTAGCTTTTATGCTGGTGGCCGGATGGCAGTTTGGTGTTAGCGGTACGGAAGCACCGTTTTCTGAAAACGAAGTGGCTTTGGAGAAGGCGATTGCGGGGAGTGGCGGTGCAGGTACAATCTGCTATACTACCTACAACTCATGCCTATTTTGGAACTGTTCGTATATTTATCGGTGTAAACCATATGGCCCCTGTGAAGACCAAAGAGCAGATTCATGGGGGGATCCAGGAACTTGCTCATAGACACATATCGGGGATGGTCTCAAGGTACATGTAAGACCATCCCTGTTATACCCAATCTGAATGCTATTTAGCTATCAAAATTCTACATTTTAAAAGAATTGAATATGTATTCCCTCCAGAGAGCTATCTATTGTAAAAAAAAAATATTACTTCCGGTCCTTGTTCTCTTTTTTCATTCTTGTCAATCCAACGATTCTTCAAAGAAGCTAATCAGTGAGATTCCAGATTCAGGAAGCCTACTATCCAAAGAAATAACCTTGGACAGTACTGTTCTGATACCTGCAAAAATACTGGTGTTTCCCGACAAGGCGGTTATTTTTGACAATGGTAAAGAAGATTTGTTCAAGGTGTACAGATTGCCTGAATTCACCTTTTTGTACAGTTTTGGGGAAATTGGAGAAGGTCCCAATGAGTTTAGTTATGTAAATGAAAATTCGTTACAGGCCATGGACGATAATTTGGTAGTCGTCTCTGGTACAAACCTTATAAAAATAAAGCTGGAAAATGACAGTTCGGTGATGGGTGAGAGTATTGAGCTGTTCATGTCAAATAGTTCGCCTGTAAATGGGTTAGTTATGATAGATGAATCCACCTATATTAGCGATATAATGGATGCCAAGCCAGGTGGGCCGGAACACCAATTGGTTCATTTACAACGAGGAGAAGAGCTCACAACATTCGGTAAATATCCTGAACTATCCAATATTGAAAACAATAGTCAATTAGAACGTCTTTACCTCGATTATGGGAAAAGGACAGTGGTTAACCCAAAAGATGGGAGGCTTGCGGCCTTTTACTTTTTCCAAAATCAGATAAAGTACTATAACAGTCAGGGCGAACTAATGCAGCAAATAGAAATTGTAATGCCTCCAAAGAATGATTTGGAGGAAGAATTGAACATGTACAGGGTGGAACCGTTTGCTACCTCGACACATATCTATGTGATGTATGTAGGCAAACCCAAACGCGAAGTAATGAAACAACCTGAAATCTTCAGACCACACCTGGAAATCTGGGATTGGGACGGGAACTTGTTGGAACGCTTTACACTTGATCAACCACTCACTTCGTTTGCTGTTTCCGAAAAATTCCAAAAATTATACGGTTTTTCTTATTTTAAAGAAGATCTATTTTTTGAGTATGATTTAAAACGAAGCATGATATCCGGCCCTAATATGGATAGAAGCCTTGAGGGGTTTTCAACCGAAATAGACATAGACTCGAAAAAAGGAGGTCAGGGTAACAATCCAACTAGTGAGCACATTGCAGAGAACGATTATTACCGAATGGAGTTACCCTCAGGCTGGAAATATTCACAGGCAAGTCTGGAATCGAAAAATGTATTGGGGGAAACTGACGAAATGTACGTGACCGGAGCAATTTTTATTAGTGAAAAGCTTGAAGAAAATTCCCTTTGCGGCGGTGCTTCGATGCAGGTGAAAATTGCTTTTCCTAAAAAAGCGGATTTCGATTTTGATGGCCATTTGAAATCACTTGCAGACCAATTTAAGTCTAATACAAATTTAGACGCACTTATCATCAAGGAAGCAGATACTTCCAATGGTTCAAAGGGATACAGAATAAATTTTTCCAACCAGCTAACTGATCCAAACGGCCACAAATTTATTTCACGTTCTGAGGTGACCTTATTCGAAAAAGAGGGGAGGATAATTAACACAAACTTCACCAGTTGCCAATATGAGCATTATTATAAGGATGCACAAGCAGCTCTAGCTTCCCTAACCCTAAAAGACAGATAAACTTCGGGATGGGCAAAATAGTGATAAAGCAAAATGTCTGGATTCCTTCGATAAGATCAGAGATGCTTTCTTCGAATCTCTAACCAAATCCAATACCCCATGAAGACCGACAGTTTGATAGTAAATCTTATCAGTGTTTGTTTGCTGTGGCTGATTACCATGGCGTGCCACCCGAACAGATCGGGTAAGAATGGAAAAGAATTAACTTTCCCAACCAATCTAGCTGTGATTGAACCAAGCGGTTCGATTAAATTTGATAGTAGTTGGATCGACAGTAAATACAAAGTCGTCGTGTTCATTGAAAAAGCGGGACCACATTCGACTATGGAGCTTGATTGGCAAACTACAATTTCAGAAAATAAAAATGTTGCATTCTTATTTTATGTATCAGAAAAAGATTCTGCCAGACTGGTCAAGCATATGAAAGAAGTCAACTTTTCACACCCTGTCCTTTGGGATCCTGATAAAAAGTTCTACAAATCGAATATTATAGAAAATAATCTGTCTTTTATTTCTTTTTTGGTTAGAGAGGATAGGATAATAGAAATGGGGAATCCCACGATTCCCAACTTCCAGGAGAGACTTGATGAATTAACGAAAGAATAATTCCAGAAGTTATTTAGCGCTAAAACCCTGCCATTTTGACACCCTTTTGTTTTTGGAACAGGTCTTGATTACCCTGCTTCAGTTAACGTACGAAATTGTTTTAATCAAAATCATATAAAGCCATGCAGGAAAAAGGTACCATTTCGATCCATACCGAAAATATTTTCCCCATTATCAAAAAATTTCTCTACTCAGACAATGAGATTTTTCTAAGAGAACTGGTTTCCAACGCAGTTGATGCCACACAGAAAATCAAGCGATTGGCCCAATTGGGTCAATACACAGGAGAGTTGGGAGATACCACCGTCAAGGTAAACTTTGACAAAGACAAAAAGACCATCACCGTATCCGACAGCGGATTGGGTATGACGGCGGAAGAAATCAAAAAGTACATCAACCAAATCGCTTTCTCCGGTGCAGCAGAATTCGTGGAGAAATTCAAAGAAGCCAAGGACGCCAATGAAATCATCGGTAAATTTGGACTTGGCTTTTACTCCGCTTTCATGGTAGCCGATAAAGTGGAAATCCAAACCCTTTCCTATCTGGATGGAGCTGCACCCGCTAGCTGGACCTGCGACGGCAGTACGGAATTTGAAATAGGCCCCGGAACCCGTACCACCCGCGGAACCGACGTGATCCTTTACGTCAACAGCGAATCCGAGGAGTTTCTGGAAAAGTTTAAGCTCCAGGAAATCTTGGACAAATACGCCAAATTCCTGCCTGTCCCTATCCAGTTTGGTACCAAAACAGAAAGTGTCGAAGATGGCGAGGACGAGGAAGGCAAGAAGAAATGGAAATCCGTGGAGGTAGACAACATCATCAACGACACCACGCCCATTTGGACCAAATCCCCCAATGAGCTAACGGACGAGGATTACCTGAAATTCTACAAAGAGCTGTATCCCTTCAGTGAGGATCCGCTGTTCTGGATTCACCTAAATGTAGACTACCCGTTTAACCTTACCGGAGTCCTGTATTTCCCAAAGGTCAAGAACGAATTTGAGCTACAGCGCAACAAAATCAAGCTTTTTAGCCGACAAGTCTTCATTACAGACGAAGTAAAGGACATCGTTCCTGAATTTCTGATGCTCCTGCACGGGGTGATCGACTCCCCTGACATTCCGCTAAACGTATCCCGAAGCTTCCTGCAAGCGGACGGCAACGTGAAAAAAATCAACAACTACATCACCAAAAAGGTGGCCGATAAACTTTCGGAGCTTTTCAAAAAAGACCGGCAAGCTTATGAGGCGAAATGGAATGACATCGGCCTCTTTGTAAAATACGGCATGATCAGCGAGGATAAATTCTACGAAAAAGGCAAAGAATTTACCCTTTTGAAAAACACCGACGGTGCATTTTTCACGCTGAACGAGTACAGCGACAAAGTAAAACCGATTCAGACCGACAAAAACGATCAGACCATTTACCTGTACGCGACAAACGTCAGCAAGCAGGATGCCTTCATCCAATCAGCCAATAAGAAAGACTACGATGTGTTGGTGATGGATTCCCCGATTGACAGCCATTTCATCCAACACCTGGAAGGAAAGCTGGAAAAAACTTCCCTGAAACGCGTGGATTCTGATGTAGCCGAGAAGCTGATCCAGAAAGACGACGGCTATGCCAATTTGCTTACAGAGGAACAATCGACGAAGGTAAAAGAGGTTTTTGAAAAAGCTATCGCCAATAAAACGTACAGTGTGGAAGTGGAAAGCCTAAGCCCTGAAGAACTTCCAGTAACCGTGACGATGGACGAATTCATGCGGCGCATGAAAGACATGGCCCAAACAGGCGGAGGCGGGATGTCCTTTTACGGATCCCTGCCAGACAGCTACAAAGTGGCCATCAACGGCAATCACGGTGTGATAGACAAGATCCTAAAAGCAGAGAACGAAGAAGAACAGGCCAAATTGGCTAAGCAGGCATTTGACTTGGCCTTATTGGCGCAGGGACTGCTCACCGGCAAGGATCTTACGGACTTTGTAAAAAGAAGTGTAGGCATGCTCTAAGCAGCGCCTTCCCCCTCATTAAGAGCACTTGGAAACCGGGTTTCCAAGTGCTTTTTTCGTTTACGACCTCCTTGGTTTGGCAAAAAATGATATTTTTGTAACTATATGCTATCTAAAAAGACCAAATACGCCTTCCACGCCCTTGTCTATTTGGGGAAAAATCAGGAAAAGGGAGCGATTTTAATTCAGGAAATCTCAGAAAAATACGGGATTTCCCACAAGTTTCTTGAAAACATCTTGCTGGAACTCAAGAAAGCCGGCTTTTTGGGCAGCAAAAAAGGCAAAGGCGGTGGATATTACCTGATAAAAGAACCCAAGGAAATCCAATTGTCCCGCATCATTCGCCTGCTTGACGGCCCCATTGCCCTCCTACCCTGCGTGAGTCTCAACTACTACGAGCCCTGCGAAGAATGCGAAAACCAGGCGACCTGCGGCCTCAACAAGGTCATGGCGAACGTCCGGGATGAGACACTTAAAATCCTGGAAATGAAAAGTCTTCAGGACATTTTGGAGAACGAATAATTTTTTTCCATATACTCTATATATTTTGTAGGTTTTGTGTACTTTTGTAACGTATTACCTTTCCCGTAATCAGCTCATTGGCGGCTTGTTTGCTCCAAGGAAAAGAAAATGAAACTGGAAAGGAACAATAAATCACACGAACGAAACATTGGTATGGCAGAGAACAAAACCCTAGCGCATCTTTCTGAACAGATTCAGCAGTTGGATATCGAGGACAGTTTCCGATTGCTATGTGATTTACACCCGGGAAAAATCGTCTTTTCTACCTCCCTCGGACAGGAGGACCAAGTAATCACGCAACTAATCGCCAAAAACAACCTGCCTGTACAAATCTTCACGTTGGATACGGGACGGCTCTTTTACGAAACCTATGATCTACTCGCCAAGACGGTAGTGAAATATAACCTAGATATCAAAACCTATTACCCTAACACGGAAAGTGTGGAAACTTTCGTGCTGGAAAAGGGTATTAATAGCTTCTACGAGTCTGTCGAAAACCGAAAGTCCTGTTGTTACATCAGGAAGGTGGAACCGCTAAAGAGAGCTTTGGCGGGCAACGAGATATGGGTGACGGGACTTCGCGCCGAGCAAAGCGCCAACCGACAAAAAATGCGCAAACTAGAGTGGGATCCCGCCAATCAAATCATCAAATTCAACCCTCTGTTGGATTGGACGATGGATCAGGTGTTGGATTATATCCACAAGCATCACATTCCCTACAACCCCCTTCACGACAAGGGTTTCATTAGTATCGGTTGCGCACCGTGTACCCGTGCCATAGAACCACACGAGGATCCACGGGCGGGCAGATGGTGGTGGGAAGCCTCCCATAAAGAGTGTGGACTCCACGAACAGGCTCCTGCGATCGAGAAATAACCATTACATTCAACAAGAGACTGACCTAATCAACAAAATTATAGCATCATGCAAAGCTTCAGGACTGAAATAGAAAACCCGGTGGTAGAGAAGGACATCATCGAACTGGAAAAAAAGATAGCCCTGTTCCGAGGCGGTAAGATTGACGAAGAGAAATTCAGAAGTTTACGGTTGGCCAGAGGTATCTACGGACAACGGCAACCGGGAGTTCAAATGATCCGGATCAAGCTGCCGTATGGCAAAGTCTCCTCAGAACAGCTACACCGCATCTGCAAAGTATCCGACGAGTATTCAACGGGCAGGCTGCACATCACTACCAGGCAGGATATCCAAATCCACTACGTAAGCTTAGACCGTACACCCGACCTTTGGGCAGAATTGGACAGAGACGATGTAACCATCCGGGAAGCCTGCGGCAACACGGTGCGAAACATTACGGCATCGGAAACTGCCGGAGTGGATCCTCTAGAGCCCTTTGACGTGACTCCCTATGCAGACGCTACCTTTAGGTATATGCTGAGAAATCCTGTTGGCCAAGAAATGGGTCGAAAATTCAAAATCAGCTTTTCTTCCAGTGAAGCTGATACCGCGTTGGCCTATTTGCATGACCTTGGGTTTATCGCGGTAGCTAAAAATGAAAACGGCCAAATGCTACGCGGATTCAAAGTGTTGCTGGGCGGAGGATTGGGTTCGCAGCCGCGCCACGCAGACGTGGTGTATGAATTTTTGCCTACCGACCAACTTATCCCCTTTGTAGAGGCGGTTGTACGCGTATTTGACCGGCATGGTGAACGAGCCAAGCGGATGAAGGCCAGAATGAAGTTTCTTATTAGCGGCATAGGGCTGGAAGCATTTATGCAGTTAGTAGAGGAGGAAAAAACCGCGCTCCCTTTCAAGACCTACCCGATAGATCATGAAACGTACGAAAAGGCACAAACCCTCCCCAACCCTCCTTCGGTAGAAGTAGCCGAACCTTCGGACGATGCCTACCTGAAATGGCGTAAAACCAACGTATTCCCCCAAAAACAACCTGGCTTCTACACCTTGGGAATCCGGGTTCCCTTAGGAGACTTTAGAACGGACGTAGCCCGCAAGCTGGCAGACCTGGTAAAAACCTACGCCAACAATGAAGTGCGGTTCACCTTGCGGCAGAATATCATCATCCGGGACGTGAAGGAATCACTCATCCCTTTCTTCTATCAGGAATTGAAAGCGTTGAACATGGCTTCATTCGGCTACAATACGGTAGGAGATATCACCGCCTGCCCAGGCACAGACACTTGTAATCTGGGTATTGCCAGCAGTACCGGCGCAGCCGTGGTACTCGAAGAGGTAATTGCCAACGAATACCCCCAATACCTGCTGAACAGCGACCTTACCATCAAGATATCCGGATGTATGAATGCCTGCGGCCAGCACAACATGGCATCCATTGGGTTTCAGGGGATGTCCATCAAGGCGGGTAAAAACGTGTTGCCTGCACTCCAAGTGCTATTGGGAGGAGCTACCCTAGGTGGAGGTCAGGGCATTTTCGCTGACAAAGTGATCAAAATACCCAGCAAGCGTGGCCCTGAAGCATTGCGTGCCCTGCTGGATGATTACGAGGAAAACGCGCAAAGCGAAGAGGTATTCCATGAATACTACCAACGCCAAGGTCAGATGTACTTCTATGAACTGTTAAAACCCCTGGCCAGCACGGACGACCTGGTTCAGGCGGACTTTGTGGACTGGGGCAATGAGCAAGAGTATGTAAAAGCCATCGGTGTAGGAGAATGCGCCGGTGTCGTAATCGACTTGGTAGCAACCCTTATGTTGGAAGCCGAAGAAAAATTGGAACTTGCCCAGGAATGCTTTGGAACAGGAAAATGGTCTGACAGCATCTACCATACCTATGCGGCCATGGTCAATGCGGCCAAAGCCATTTTAACTTCCGAGAGCATCAATACAAACAGCTATGCGAACATCATCAGCTCGTTTGACGAACATCTAGCCGGTGCAGGAAAGGTAAATCTCAGCGAATCCTTCTCGGACATCGTCTATCAGATTAAGGCGAACGAACCATCCGAGCAATTTGCGAACAAATACTTGGCTGACGCGAGAACGGTTTTCGAACAAATCAACGCCTACCGGGCAAAAGAAGTAAACGCATAATGGAAAAAGCATTCCCAAAAGTCACCTTGGTTGGTGCAGGGCCGGGAGATCCTGAGCTGATCACCTTGAAGGGTGTATTGGCACTGAACAGGGCCGATGTGGTGCTTTACGATGCCCTGATAGATCCTACACTACTGCAACATGCGCCCGAACAGGCCCTTAAAGTATTTGTGGGCAAGCGAAACGGTAGCCGCATGAATCCTCAGCAAGATACCAATGAACTCTGTGTGTATTATGCCAAGAAATACGGCCACGTGGTTCGGCTGAAGGGCGGAGACCCCTTTGTGTTTGGCAGAGGCGCTGAGGAAATTGACTATATTCACCGATTCGGTATTCAAACGGAAGTGGTACCCGGAATATCGTCCTCTGTGGCAGTACCTGCATCTATGGGCATACCCGTCACCAAGAGAGGTGTTTCGGAAAGTTTTTGGGTCATCACGGGAACGACCTCATCGGGACAGCTTTCGGCCGATGTCAAGTTGGCCGCCCAGTCTACCGCCACTGTAGTGATACTGATGGGAACTGGCAAACTCCAGGAAATTACAGCGATTTACCAACGATTAGGACTGGGCAATATGCCCATAGCCCTCATCCAAAGTGGGACTACACAGGAAGCAAAGGTTGCCGCTGGGATAATGGACAACATTATTTGCAAAGTAGCCGAGCAAGAGATCTCCTCCCCCGCTGTGATTGTCATCGGTGAGGTGGTTCTGGAAAGTCCCAGGCTGATGGAGTGTTACCAAGAAGTCGTGCTAAGCAGACGATATGCCTAATCAAACGTACCCATGAACGAACTTTATCCCGTATTCTTAAAAGTCTCCCAGCTGGACACCCTATTGGTGGGGGCTGGCTTTGTGGGCTTGGAAAAACTCACCTTTCTGCTAAAATCCAGCCCCAACGCACGGGTCACCGTGGTATCCAAGGAAATTTCCGAGGCTGTGAGAGAACTCGTTCGCAACAAGGAAAACATCAAGCTCATCGAAGACTCCTATCATCCGGATTACTTGGAAAACCGACACTTGGTGATTGCGGCGACGAACTTTCCCGAGATTAACAAAACCATCTACGAAGACTGTAAACAAAGATCCATTTTGGTAAATGTAGCCGATACCCCGGACTGCTGTGACTTTTACCTAGGTGGAATCGTGACGAAGGGAAATGTGAAAATCGCCATCAGTACTAATGGGAAATCCCCCACTACGGCAAAGCGACTCCGACAACTGCTCGAAGAAATCATTCCCGAAGACATCAATGAGATGGTAGAAAACATCCACAAATACAGGGAAACGCTAAAAGGAGACTTTGAATACAAAGTGGAAGCGCTGAACAGGCTTACCGAGGGGCTTATCCAAAAAGGCGAAAAAGTATAAACCCAAAAAAAGCGGAGATCCTATCTCCGCTTTTTGGTTTTTTTATCTTCGTTTATTTTGTTGATATAATTTTTAATTACTCTTAGTCGTTGCTTCTCGGGGAGCATATCCCGCTGAAACAACCCGTCAATACTCCAGTACATTTAGTTGATTATTTAGGTTATACGTTAAATATAAACCATTTTTTCAACTAAATGGTTTTTGATTAATAAAAATTTAATGTACTTTATACATTTATCGTATTTTCGAGGATCAACGGCAAAAATCCGCCAACTTGCTTTTCAGGTGGAAATTAGACTATTTTAACCCCCTCAAATCAATCGATAGTTATGGCTTCCTACGATCCGCAATTTACCCCCGAGCAGGTTTTCATGTTACAACAGGAAAAAGCGTTGCTACTACGCTCGGAGACGGTCGCCATGCGGATCAACAAGCTAAAATCCCTGAAAGCATGGATTAGGGAACACTCGAATGATATCCGAAAAGCCGTATTTGCCGACTTGGCCAAACCATATCTTGAGACCGATATCACCGAAATCTCTGTGATACTGGGCGAGATTTCCCATGCCATCCGACACCTACCCAAGTGGATGAAAGCCAAAAAAGTCAGCAACCCCATGCACTTCGCGGGAGCCGATTGTCGCATTCAATACGAGCCAAGGGGATGCGCACTGATTATATCCCCTTGGAACTACCCTTTCAACCTATCCATTGGCCCGTTGGTGTCGGCGATATCAGCAGGCTGCACGGTGGTTCTCAAACCGTCGGAACTATCTCCCAATACTTCCGCACTGATTAAGCGTATGGTGTCCGATTTGTTTGCGCCAAACGAGGTGGCGGTATTTCAGGGAGAAGTGGAGGTCGCTAAAGCACTGTTGGCACTTCCGTTTAACCACGTTTTTTTTACCGGCAGCCCGCAGGTGGGCAAAGAAGTAATGAAATCGGCGGCACAGCATTTATGCAGCGTGACCCTAGAACTAGGTGGGAAATCCCCGGTAGTGGTCGACGCAAGCTGTGACCTGGACGATGCTGCCCTAAAAATCGCATGGGCTAAATCCATCAATTGCGGGCAAACCTGCATAGCGCCCGACTACATCCTGGTCAACGGATCCGTCTATCAGGCTTTTCTCGAAAAACTCACCGCTGCCTTTGACCAGCTACTCAATCCGAAAGGAAAGGGAATAGCAAAAAGCCCAGACTATGCCCGCATCATCAACACTACCCATTGGGCTCGTTTAAAGCAGCTTCTGGACGAGGCAGTCGCAGGCGGCGGACAGATAATCTTCGGAGGAGAATTGGACGTCACCGAGAAATTCCTGGCACCCACGGTTATCACAGGTGTGGATCAGGGTATGCGGATCATGCAAGAGGAGATTTTTGGTCCAATCCTACCTATCATCAGTTACAACGGGTTGGATGAAGCCATTGCCTACATCAACGGAAATTCAAAACCCTTGGCGCTGTACGTCTTTTCGAAAGAAAAGTATGTAAGCGACCAACTTTCTGTACAAACGAGCTGTGGTGCTTTGGTAGAAAACGACTGTGCCGTGCATTTTGGTCATCCGAATTTACCCTTTGGCGGCGTAAATGTCAGCGGAATGGGCAAAGCCCACGGTCACTTCGGCTTTCTGGCATTTTCGAATGAAAAAGCAGTCTTCAAGCAATCCACGCGGTTCAATCCAGTCAAATCACTTTACCCCCCTTATTCGATCAAAAAAAAGAAATTGATCAGCCTCTTTTCCAAGTTATCCTAAGCCATTTACAGCGCATCCAAGTTTTGAAGATAGGCGTCCGCTTGCGTCAGGATTTCATGCTTATTTTTCATCCGATCCAAGGTCCGGTACACAAATCCGATGCGGGGGTTTTTCTCCAACAGCGGGCGATGTCGTTCATAAAATGCCCAATAGAGACTATTAAACGGACAAGCCTTTGGACCAACCTTCTTGTTTTTGTCGTAGTGGCAGGAACTGCAGTAGTTACTCATTTTAGCGATGTAGTTGGCACTTGACACGTAAGGCTTAGTACCCACGAGTCCCCCATCTGCATACTGACTCATACCTCGCGTATTTGTAATCTCCACCCATTCGATTGCATCTATGTAGATGCCAAGGTACCAAGCGTCCACTGCATCCGGAGCTACCCCTGCCAAAAGCGCAAAATTACCGGTAACCATCAAACGCTGAATATGATGGGCATAGGCATTTTGCAGTGATTGCCCTATTGCCTGACGGAGGCAGTTCATTTTCGTTGTTCCGGTCCAAAAAAAGGCAGGAAGTGGCGAGGCATGACCAAAGAAATTAAGCTCAGCATATTCCGGCATTCGCGCCCAATATACTCCACGCATGTACTCTCTCCATCCCAAAATCTGGCGAATAAAACCTTCTACCCCTGCCAAAGGGTATTTGTCGGGATTGTCGGACCAGACGGATTCCACCCTTCGGATTACCTCCATAGGGTTTAGCATCTTCGTATTCAGGGCAAAGCTGAGCCTACTGTGAAATAGAAAACGGCTATCCGAATGCATGGCGTCCTGGTATTTCCCAAAGTATGGAAGTAGCGTTTCACAGAAATACTCCAATAGGCACAGGCTCTCTTCTCGGTTAATCGGCCAATCCAAGCCCATCTCCGGCATCACTCCCAGCGTTTTTACGCCACAGCTATCCAGCATATTCACGAGCGGTTCCACATTATGAAAAAATTGAATCAGCTTCGGAACCGCATCCACATCAGAGATGCTTCCCCTGTTTTCCGCATCAAAATTCCAACGGTCTCCTTGCGGAAGGGACCCATCCATCAGCACATCGTGCCGTTTTCTTAGTTCCCGATAGAAGCTTTCCATCAAATAGGTTTTTTTACCCCGAAAAAAATCTTTCAGGAAACCCCGCTCTGTAATAAAGTGCTCAGAATCGCATACACGAGACGAAATCGAAAGACTCTGACAAAACTCCCGCAGCTGAAGATCCAGCCGGTATTCGTCAGGCAATAGGTATTCAAAGCTGGTGACATGTTCGCGTGCGATGATTCTCTCCAAGTTCGCTGTCAAACTTTGGGTATTGGCGGGATCGTCCAAGGTCAAATAGACCAGCTGATGCCCTCCATCCCGCAAAAAAGTGGCAAACGAACGCATAGCAGCAAAAAAAGCGACCACTTTTTGGATATGATGGACGACATAGTCGGTTTCCTGCCGCATTTCCATCATCAGGTAGACCACATCCGCATCTGACTCCTTAAACCAAGAGTGTGTGTAATTTAACTGATCCCCCAGTATCAATCGTAGTTTCTTGCCCATAGACCTTTCGTTTATACCTCAGGCCTATAACCACCAAAATGGGAACAAATGTTTAACCAATAGCCCGGAGAATCCCGGGCTATTGATCTATCGGCGGAAAAATGCCAAAAAAGCAGGAGCGCCGATCAGTCGTTAAAAATGGAATTTTCCGTGTCGAGTAGTTCGATGTACTCGCCAAAGTACCTGTTAAAGGTTCGAAACAAGTGAACATTGTCTTTTCGTTTCAGGTCGTTGACCACCTTTTCACAATCCAAACCCAATGCACCACATAGGGTTTCCGCATACTCAATCAGGTCGCCTGCAATCCTGTCAGCATCGTTCTGATCCAACTGGATCTGCATAATTGCCTTGGATTTTACTGCCATCAGTGACATCTCGTTATTGTTTTATAGTACTCTAATACGATCAAATACTTACCAAAAAGCGCAGAACCAAGTCATGCAGCTTTCACCCATTCACGCCTAGGTAACCACTCGAAAAATGGCGCAGTCCCATCCGAATCATAAGGAACCCAATCCTTGACGTTTTTACCAACTTTTTTGCCTTACAAATTTATTTTTATGTATTTCAAATATTAAAATATTATTTTATGTTTTTGAAATACATATAAATGATATTTTCATTTGTAGGTCTTCTTATATAAATAATAGAATATTATTGTATTTTCCAACATTAGGCAAAAAAATAATTCTCCTTTTTTTTACACCTATATCGAACTACAAATAAGCTGCTATAAAGCAAAAAAAAGGCAGGTCAAAAGAACCTGCCCCTATTTTGGCAATTTTATAAAATGCGTTTAAAACCAGTATTAGATCGAAGGCATGCCGCCACCTAGAACGAAACATCGACCTGATGCCTTAGTATATCCGCAAAGGTTTCCCGCTCGCGGATAAGGTAATCCTTGCCTCCAAAAAGCAAAACCTCCGCGGGACGCAGCCGGGAATTGTAATTCGAAGACATGCTAAAACCATAGGCACCTGCATTCTTAATAGCAAGCACATCCCCTTCCTGCACTTCCCGCAGCTTCCGGTCGGCAGCGATAGTGTCCGTCTCACAGATGTATCCTACGATTGTATAGATCCGCTCCGGTCCTGCCAACCGGGACACATTGACAACTCCGTGGTAGGCATCGTACATCATGGGTCTGATCAGGTGATTCAGGCCGGAGTTGACACCCACAAAGGTAGTCGCAGGCGTAGGTTTCACGACGTTGGCCGTAACCAATAACAACCCGCACTCACTTACCAAGAACTTACCCGGCTCAAACCATATCTCAAGTTCTTTGCCATAGGAAGTGCAAAAACGTTGAAAGGCCGCCGAAACCTTCGCACCAACATCTTTCATATCGGTTGAAATATCTCCCGGCTTATACGCTACCTTGAATCCTCCTCCAAAATCCAGAAAATCCAGATTAGGAAATTCCGTGGCTGCCTCAAAGAGAATTTCTGCTCCTTTTAAAAACACCTCCGCATCCAGAATATCCGAGCCAGTATGTACATGCAGTCCCACCACGCGCAATCCATACGCCTCCACCACCTTGTGCACATGCTTAAGTTGAAGGATAGAAATACCGAATTTGCTATCAATGTGGCCCACGGAGATTTTTGCATTACCTCCGGCCAAAATGTGGGGGTTCAAGCGAATACAAATTGGAACAGAGCCTCCATAGGTTGTCCCAAAATGCTCCAACATCGGAATACTGTCGATGTTGATCATCACGCCCAACTCAACAGCTTCCTGAATTTCGGCAAAAGACACACAGTTCGGTGTATACATGATTTCACTGGGATCAAACCCAACATGCAAACAAAGCCTAACTTCCTCGATAGAAACCGCGTCCATTCCCGTGCCAGCCCGTTTCATCAGCCTGAGAATATTCACGTTAGAAAGCGCCTTTGTTGCGTACTTAATCTTAAGTTTCACGCCTGAAAACGCCTCTTTCAGCGTATTTACCTGACTTACGATCTTATCTCCATCGTACACATAAAGAGGTGTCCCATACTTTTGGGCAAGTTCCGTCAGGGCCATTCCCTGAATCCGGTAAGCGTGGTCTGTTAATTCCATGAGTTGATTTTTCGATCGACAAATATATGGATTGCTGTTAAAAAAAGTTAAGAATCACCCATTCTTTAACCTATCCGTTAAATTTGTCACATGTCGAAAACCAGCATCAAAACAGTCATATTGATCATGTCGCTTGCAACGCTTGGTCTAATAGGGTTTCAGTTTTACTGGGTAGGCAACGTATTGAAGATTAATAAGGAGCGATTTCAGCAAAACGTATCGCAGGCGCTGATGGCTACCGCCGACAAACTGGAAAAAGGCGAAACCAGTGATATCCTCCTTAGCTCAATCATAGGCGATACGGTATTTCAACAGACACTTTTTCAGCCCATCGAGCCCATACAGCTTCAGGTGCGTAGGCATCAGGTGGCCATCCGTCGCCCCTCCATGGTAGACTCCATGTTTAGTCAGCCTATCCCACAGGTATCACCTACTTTTCAAAAGTTGATCGCTACCAAAGAAGGGGGGGTGGAAGACCCCAAGGTACTGGAGAAATACCTGGAGCTCACTCCAGCAGATGCCTCTTCGCTCTTCACCCCCGATGAGATGGCTATCTTCCTGCAAGAAAAAGAAAAGCACCTAGAATACCTCAGTCAGCAGGATCAGTACACCAACAAACGCAATTTTGCGTCCTACCGGCAGGAGGTGATATTGGAAGAGTACAACGTCTCTCGGGATGTAGCCGAAAAAATCGTGCGGGCAAACATGAAGATTGGGCTCGTGGAGGTGGTTGTTCATCAATTGCTGAGCCAAACCCAACGGGACATTTTCACCAGATTGGATACAACGACCATCAAGCGGGAAATTAAAGAACAGCTTCTACGACGGGGAATCGATACGCCCTTCGAATTGGCAATCTTAGAAGACAGTCAGCATTTTGTTGGAATCGGGCCCATCAATGACCTAAAATCACTAGCAAGTAGTGGTATTCGGGCAGAACTATTTCCAAGTGATCTGGTAGGGCGCACCAATTTTCTGGTGATCAACTTTCCATTCGAGCAAAACTACTTGCTGCGACAGATATGGATACCTTTATCAAGCTCCCTGTTATTCCTTACGATCATCATCTATTGTTTTGTCTATGCCATCCGGGTCATTTTTCGGCAAAAGAAGGTGTCCGATATCAAAAACGATTTCATCAATAACATGACACATGAGTTCAAAACACCGATCTCTACGGTCAGTCTAGCGATAGAGGCGCTACAGGATCCCGATATCGGACAGCGGGATCAGTTCCGAAATCGGTACCTCAACATCATCAAAGAAGAGAACATTCGCCTAGGTACGCAGGTGGAGCAGGTGCTTCAGGCCGCTGCGCTGGATCGAAAGGACTTTGTACTGAAATTTGAAAAAATCGATTTACTGGAATTGATTGAAAATGTACGCTCGCATTTTGGCCTAATCGTGGAAAAAAAAGGTGGTACCATTCAGGTTCATTCGGAAGTCCATCAACCGATTATTGAGGCCGATGCGTTCCATTTGGCAAATATCCTCAACAACCTGTTGGATAATGCCAACAAATACAGCCCGGAAAAACCATTGATTGATATATTCGTAGTAGCATCAGGGGATTCTGTGCGCATAAGTATCCGTGATAATGGAATAGGCATGAATAAAGATGCCCTCAAAAAGATATTTGACAAATTTTACCGTGTGCCAACCGGCAACATCCACGACGTAAAAGGCTTTGGTTTAGGTCTTTCTTATGTAAAAACGATGGTAGAGGCACACCATGGCACCGTGCAGGTGGAAAGTGAACTTGGAAAAGGCAGTATATTTACCATTAATCTACCCATCAGACAATGAGCAAACCAAAAATCCTATTGGCAGAAGATGATCCCAACCTAGGGGACATTCTTCAAGAATACCTGACCATGAAAGGGTATGAAACCTTGCTGTGTCGAGATGGGGAAGAGGCTTGGAACCGTTTTAAAAAAGATGCCTATCAGCTTTGCATCCTTGATGTAATGATGCCTAAAAAGGATGGTTTCACACTCGGAAAAGAAATAAAAAAAGTACAGGAAGATATCCCCATCATCTACCTGACCGCCAAAAACCTCAAGGAAGATGTGATCGCCGGCCTGAAACTTGGAGCAGATGATTACATCACCAAACCTTTCAGCATGGAGGAACTTCTGTTACGAATAGCGGCAATACTACGCAGAACAACGGCAAAAGAAGAACCTAAAGCCCTTAAGACATATTCGTTTGGCAAGTTCATTCTTCACTATGACAGGCAGATGCTCCAAAGCCCAACGGGCGAGCATAAGCTAACCTCGAAAGAAAACGAATTGCTTAAACTACTTGCGTCGGAACTCAATCAGACGGTAAGCCGTTCCCACGCACTGAAAGTAATTTGGGGGGATGACAGCTACTTTAACGCCCGAAGTATGGACGTATACCTCAGTAAAATCCGAAAACTACTAAAAGCAGATCCGACCGTGGAAATCATCACGCTTCACGGAGAGGGATTCAAACTCGTAGAAACCAACGCCTGAAACATCAATTTCCTGATTCATACGACCAATATTGTGCCGCTATTTTGTACTTTTGACAAAACGAACAGTCTATGGCCAACGAAATCATCATCTCCGAGGAAGCCCCTAAACCAATAGGCCCATACAGTCAGGCCATAAAAGCAGGCGACACCTTGTACGTGTCAGGCCAAATTGCACTGGATCCTCAAACAGGAGAATTGATCAACGAGAATATCACTGAAGAAACCCACGCAGTGATGAAAAACCTGGAAGCCGTGCTTAGGCAAGCCGGCTTTGGGTTTCAAGACGTGGTGAAGTGTTCGATTTTTGTCAGAAACATGGCAGACTTTGCCACCATCAATGACGCGTATGCGGTTTATTTTAAATCAAATCCTCCGGCCCGCGAAACAGTGGAGGTAAGCGGTCTCCCAAAAAACGTACAGGTCGAGATATCCTGTATCGCAGTGAAACGCTGAACCTTTTTATCCATTGAAAGTTAAGCAAGTGTGAACTGGTTCCCGACACATAGCGAAGTACTTGTATCGACGTTAGCCTCAACAGAAATAACCCGGAGAATAGCATCGGTCACCAAAAAGGTAAACTTTCTTGAACCCAGCTTTTCAGAAAAGCAGGTAGCCACATTCTTCAACGGCAATGTTTCAGATAGGGCGTTTTCTATCTCAAAGGTCATCACCAGGGCCGATAGTTTTCTACCCCTCCTACGTGGGCGGATCGAATCCAGCCCCCACGGCAGTATTATCTTTATTGAATACAACCTATTTCCAGGGTCTCGTTTTTTTCTGGGATTCTGGTCGGTGGCCAGCATGTTGCTCACGCTATTCTTTAGTGGAATCCAGGGAGACCATACCTTAGCAGTGGTCTGCTTGGTGGCCGGCCTAGGGAATTGGCTGTTTTCCTGGTCTAATTTCAGCAGGAAGGTGGAGGATTCGAAACAGACACTGCACCGGCTTCTTGACCTTCAAACCAAAGATCACGGATAAAAGGGTACATGGAGCCTGTACTCTTCGCGACCAACTTTTCTACTTCGTCCTATGGATTATACCCTCTAGGTAGTAATTTAGCTGCACAAATAAACCACTTGGATAAATAAACGAACAAATGAGCTATAGAATAGAACATGACACCATGGGCCCTGTGGAAGTCCCCGCAGAAAAATATTGGGGTGCCCAGACACAACGTTCCATAAACAATTTCAAAATTGGTGGTCCAAAGCATCAGATGCCCTTGGAGATCGTACACGCTTTTGCGGTGTTGAAGAAGGCGGCAGCACTGACCAATGCCGAATTGGCCGTATTGGATGCCAACAAAGCCGCGATCATCGCCGAGGTATGCGACGAGATTTTGGCCGGAGAGCACGATGATCAGTTTCCACTCGTGGTTTGGCAAACCGGATCGGGCACACAGTCTAATATGAATGTGAATGAGGTAGTGGCCAACCGGGCCCACGTGAAAATGGGAGGGGCGCTGGTTGATGCCAAAAAATTCATTCATCCAAACGACGATGTGAACAAGTCGCAATCGTCCAACGATACCTTTCCTACGGCGATGCATATTGCTGCTTACAAGATGATAGTGGAAACCACGATCCCCGGCGTGGAAAAACTACGGGATACCCTACGGGAAAAATCACAAAAATTCATGCAGGTAGTTAAAATCGGCAGAACCCATTTTATGGATGCAACGCCGCTGACGCTGGGCCAGGAATTTTCAGGTTATGTGGCCCAATTGGACCATGCATTACGAGCGATTAAAAACACGCTCCCCCATCTGTCTGAGCTGGCCTTGGGAGGTACCGCGGTAGGTACTGGACTTAATACCCCGAAAGGTTATGCCGAAAAGGTAGCAGAAAAGATCGCCGAAATCTCTGGCAACCCCTTTGTAACCGCACCAAATAAGTTTGAATCCCTAGCCGCTCACGACGCCGTGGTGGAAACACACGGTGCCTTGAAGCAATTGGCAGTTAGCCTTATGAAGATCGCCAACGACATCCGAATGCTGTCCTCCGGTCCACGGTCCGGTATTGGGGAGATCCTTATTCCAGAAAATGAACCGGGTTCCTCCATTATGCCGGGAAAGGTAAACCCAACCCAATCCGAAGCAATGACGATGGTGTGCGCTCAGGTGATCGGAAACGATACCGCAGTATCCATTGGGGGCTCCAACGGGCATTTTGAACTGAATGTGTTTAAACCCATGATGATCACCAACCTGCTAAACTCCGCACGTCTCCTTGGAGATGCCTGTGTCTCGTTTAATGACAACTGCGCCATCGGCATTGAACCCAATGAGCCCTTTATCAAGCGCCACCTCGAAAACTCGCTGATGCTTGTTACTGCATTAAACCCCCATATTGGGTATGAAAATGCGGCGAAAATCGCTAAAAAAGCCCACAAGGAAGGAACTAGCCTGCGCGAGGCCGCCCTGGCATTGGAGCTACTTACCAACGAGCAGTTTGACGCATGGGTGAAACCCGAGCGAATGATCGGAGGACTATCCTAGTTGATTCACCGCAAGGCTGTCCGAAAAGGGCAGCCTTTTTTTTACGGCCATGAGGCTGCTCGACTTTAAGGACACCCTCTTTTTCTAAAAAGGGTAGGTTAATTTCATCCAAAAGCGGATTAATGATTGATTTTTTGTAATTTGGAAGCATAAGTTTCGTTTTTTTACCATAGCCTCAAAAAAACATATGCCCATGAGTCTGATCAAATCCATTTTCGCCCTCTTATTGGTCACGGTATTTTTATTCGCCCCAGAAGACGCCATTGCACAACTCTCCAAGCAGGAGCGCAAGACATGGAAAAAAACCAAACGTAAGATGAGCCCCGAAGAACTGAAGACACTGGTGCACGAAAGGGCCCATTTTTCCGCTATGGCCGACTCCCTAAGCTCAGAAATTAGTCGCCTACTCGAAACTTCTCGCGATCAACAGGCCACCATAGACCGCCTCCAGGCCTCTCAAGCGCGGCAAAACCAGCAGCTTGCCGAACTTAAAGGCCAGCTTGCCAAGGTCAACGAACTTGAACAAAAATCCCCTTGGGATCAAGGTGTCGCATTCCGCGTCCAGTTTGGTGCGTTTAAAGATCACGACTTATCCGAAATGGTCAAAGACAGCCCAGACCTGGAAATCGTAAAGGAAGATGGTTTCATAAAATATGTATTGGGGCAGTTTAGGGAATACGAAAAAGCCGACGAGCTGAAGCGTTATCTACGCCGGATCGGCGTCCAACATACTTGGATCGTCCCCTACAAAGATGGGAAACGCGTGCCACTCGCAGAGGTTTTGGAAGAAGCCTTGGCAGATGAATGACGGCCCTAAGCTATCCGGGCATACTTGCTGCCTCGTTTGATCGGCAAATATTAATTGTAACCGCATGCCGTCCTAGGCCTAATCTTTCGTAATTTCGCCACATGGATTTTAGGTGGAAAATCAAGCAAAAAGCAAACCCGACCTTAGTTGAGCATCTCAGTCAGGAAATAAACGTAAACCCCACCCTAGCCAACATGTTGGTAAACCGAGGGGTAGTTGATTTCCAAACCGCCAAAGATTTTTTCAGGCCGGATCTGGACAAGCTGCATGATCCTTTCTTGATGAAAGACATGGACCTGGCCGTTGAACGGATTATCCAAGCCGTTGAACGTGAAGAAAAAATACTTGTCTATGGCGACTACGACGTAGACGGAACCACTTCAGTGGCTCTTTTTTATGGGTTTTTGAAAGAATTCTACGACCGGGTAGACTACTACATTCCGGATAGATACAAAGAAGGATACGGTATTTCCGAAAGGGGAGTGAAATTTGCCGCGGAAAATGGCTTCAGTCTGGTGGTTTCCTTGGACTGCGGTATCAAAGCCTTGGATAAAATTGACCTCGCAAATGCGCTGGGAGTTGATTTTGTTATCTGCGACCACCATACTCCCGGTGATACCTTGCCTAAAGCAGTTGCGATTCTAGATCCCAAACGAAGCGATTGCCTTTATCCCTACAAAGAACTAAGCGGCTGCGGAGTAGGCTTCAAACTGATACAAGCCTATTCCCAAAAGACCGGAAGAAATCCTGCTTCCCTTTATGGCTATCTGGATCTATTGGCAGTGAGTATTGCCTCAGATATCGTACCCATCAGCGGGGAAAACCGCGTGTTGGCATACTATGGTCTTGACCGGATAAACAATAACCCCCGCCCGGGTTTAAAAGCGCTTATCCTAAAGGGCAAGGTGGAAAAAGACATCAACATTACCGACATCGTCTTTAAGATAGGCCCCCGAATAAACGCATCGGGAAGGATCGAACATGCCAAAGCCTCGGTGGAACTATTACTATCGAAGGATTTAGAAGGTGCCATTCGCAAAGCCGAATTGGTCGAAGACGTAAACGCCACTCGAAAAAACTTCGACGAAAATATCACCAAAGAAGCCCTACAGATGATCGAAGACCGGGAATCACTTGACAGCTACCGAACCACTGTACTTTTCAAAGAGGATTGGCATAAAGGAGTGATCGGAATAGTCGCTTCCCGATGCATCGAAAAATATTACCGGCCCACCATTATCCTGACCGAGTCAAACAACAAAGCAACCGGCAGTGCCCGCTCGGTGTATGACTTTGACATTTATGAAGCCATACAGGAGTGCAGCGACCTGCTGGATCAATTCGGCGGCCATAAATATGCCGCAGGACTTACGCTTGCGGTGGGGAACGTACCGGCATTTCAAGCAAAATTTGAACAGGTGGTGCGCAACCGAATCCGCGAGGAACACCTGAGACCTACACTGGAAATCGACGATGAACTTCTCTTGGACCAAATCAATTACAGGTTTTTCAACATCCTGAAACAGATGGCACCCTTCGGGCCGGGAAACCCCGAGCCGGTATTTTGTGCAAACCAAGTCTATGCGGAAAACGTAAGGGTACTCAAAGAAAAACATTTGAGATTCGAGCTCGTGCAGGATGGCCAACAGACTCGACCGGTCTGCATTGGGTTTGGATTTGCCAAATATGTTGATTTTCTAAATAGTAAGATGAGGTTTAACATTGCTTTTGAAGTAAGGGAAAATACGTTCCGCAACACCAGCACCCTACAACTTTACGTAAAAGACATCAAATTTGACTAGCCCATGATATTGAAAGCGGAAAACCTGATAAAAGTTTACAAGGGCCGAAAGGTGGTAAACGATATTTCCGTCAAAGTGGAACAGGGAGAGATTGTCGGGCTGCTTGGTCCCAATGGAGCGGGAAAAACCACCTCTTTTTACATGATCGTCGGGCTGATCAAACCCAATGGGGGAAAGGTTTTTCTCGACCAAACCGACATCACCCCGCTTCCCATGTACCGACGGGCAAAACTTGGCATCGGCTACCTAGCCCAAGAAGCTTCAGTGTTTCGGAAGCTTTCCGTGGAAGAAAACATCCTGTCTGTTTTGGAAATGACCGATATTCCCAAAAAGGAACAAAAGGAGCGCGTAGAAAGCCTGCTGGAGGAGTTTAGCCTCACCCATGTCCGAAAAAATCTAGGAATGGTACTTTCCGGAGGAGAACGACGGAGAACAGAGATCGCCCGTGCGCTCGCGGTTGACCCAAAATTTGTATTGCTCGATGAACCATTTGCCGGCGTAGACCCCATCGCCGTAGAAGAAATCCAGTCCATCGTGGCCAAGCTCAAAAACAAAAACATCGGCATATTGATCACAGATCACAATGTAAATGAGACCCTTTCCATCACAGACCGTGCCTACCTGATGTTTGAGGGAAGACTTTTAAAAGCTGGAACAGCGGAAGAACTTGCCGCCGACGAGCAGGTAAGAAAGGTGTATCTTGGCAAACATTTTGAGCTGAAGAGAAAAATCTAACCCCGATAATACCATGGAAGTGATAAATTCACTGATGACTTGGATACTAAAACACCGGATACGCCAGATCGAACGGTTTAAAAAAAATCCGCATGAAGTCCAGGACGAGATACTTTTAAAACTAATAACAACCGCAAAAAAGACCCAGTTTGGAAAAAAATACGGGTTCAGCCATATTGCGTCATACGGCGATTTCGCCCGTCAAGTCCCCACCCACGACTACGAAGGGCTCAAACCTTATATAGAACAAACGATGAAGGGGGAGAATAACGTCATCTGGCCCACCGCAGTCACTTGGTTTAGCAAATCCTCCGGCACCACCTCCTCTAGAAGCAAATTCATCCCCGTAACGGAAGAATCCCTGGAAGAATGCCACTACAAAGGCGGCAAGGATATGCTTTCCATTTATATCAACAATTACCCCGAAACCAAGCTGTTTACGGGTAAAAGCTTATCCATTGGCGGCAGCCATCAGATCAACCCTTTGGATGGAAGCAAAAACAGCAAGTATGGTGACATATCTGCCGTTATCATGCAAAACCTTCCCTTATGGGCCCAACTGGCAAGAACACCAAGCTTAGAAACTGCCCTAATGGACGAATGGGAAGCGAAAATTCAAAAAATGGCAGAAGAAACACGCAAAGAAAATGTGACAAGCCTGACGGGTGTACCCACTTGGACGCTTGTCTTACTTCAGCGCATTTTGGATATTACCGGCAAAAGCGACATTTCAGAAGTGTGGCCTAATCTGGAGGTATTCTTTCATGGTGCAGTGGCTTTCGGCCCATACAGATCGCTTTTCAACACATTGATCCCTTCGAAAGGCATGCACTACATGGAAACCTATAATGCCTCCGAGGGTTTCTTTGGCCTACAGGATCAAAAGGACTCCGACGAACTCTTGCTTATGCTGGATTACGGTGTTTTTTACGAGTTTATACCCATGGAAGAATGGGACAAGGAGGATCCTCAGATTATTCCTCTGGAAGGGGTAAAATTGGGCAACAACTACGCCATCCTAATCAGTACCAATGGTGGATTGTGGCGTTATAAAATCGGCGATACGGTTAAGTTTACGTCTATACAACCCTATCGTATAAAGATATCGGGACGAACCAAACACTTCATCAACGCCTTTGGAGAAGAAGTGATCGTCGAAAATGCAGAGCGGGCGGTAGAGGCAGCTTGTGCCGCTACCTGTGCAAAAATCACAAACTTCACCGCGGCACCTGTCTACTTCGAAGAAAAGAAAAACCAGGGCGCCCACGAATGGATCATCGAATTTGCCGAGCAGCCATCCGATACGGAGCACTTCAAATCACTACTCGACGAAAACCTTCGGAAAATTAACTCCGACTACGATGCCAAACGATATCACGATATAGTACTCAAAAAACCGATCATCCACTTTGCCAACCCGGGCACCTTCGAAAAGTGGTTAAAATCCCGCGGTAAGCTCGGTGGACAAAACAAAGTCCCGCGTCTGTCTAATAACCGGGAATATATCGACGAAATTCTGAAATGGTTATAGTACCATTTTAGGAAATTTATTTAAACAAAAGATCGGGTAAATTGGTTGATGCGCCCCGAGTTCCGCAAAAATTTCTACGGAATACGACGGGTTTATCCGCAAAAAATAGTCTTTACGCCACCTAATCAAAGATTGTAAAAAACAAGCTTTTTTATCCACATTTATCCACACTTATCCACATAATATTGGCGTAATATGTTAATTATCTGATTACTTGATACTTACACCCTTATTTGAAAAATACAATTTGTGGATAACCAATTGAAATTGAAGCGATAAAAATCGCATCGGTAATATTTTCGAATTTGAAAGCTAATTTAATGTGTTTTGAATAGGGAAAAACCCCGGTAATATTTCCGGCTCTACAAGCAACTCAACTACGCTATTTATGTGCTTCGCCTATCCTGATCAATCATATCGCTAAAACCGATAGCAGAAATAAACATATGGCTACATACCTTCCTTTCCCAAATCCTTTGCCTTTTCCCAATAAGCATCCATTTCAGCCAAGCTCATATCCACTAAGCGTTTGCCCTCCTTCGCAGACTCCTGCTCCAAATACTGAAACCGCTGAATAAATTTTCGGTTGGTACGTTCTAAGGCTTCCTCCGGATTGATATCGATGAATCGGGAATAATTGATCAGCGAAAACAACAGATCTCCAAACTCGGCAGCCGCCTCCTGTCGGTTGATCTCCCGGTCTCCCGACGCGTAGGCTGTTTTGAATTCGCCGAGCTCTTCCTCTACCTTGTCCCACACCTGTGAAGCATTATCCCAGTCAAAGCCCACCCCTCGGGCCTTTTCTTGAATACGCATAGCCTTGATCAAAGCGGGAAGCGATCGAGGTACACCGCCCAAAACCGATTTATTTTTTTGCCCCTTTTCCTGAAGCTTGATTCGCTCCCAATTTTGCTTCACCGCCTCTTCGTCTTCCGCATTCACATCGCCATATATGTGGGGATGCCTCCGAATAAGCTTTTCGTTTAAACTGTGGATAACCTCTGCTATATCAAACGCCCCTTTTTCAGATCCTATACGGGCATAAAAGACAATGTGTAGCAAAAGATCACCCAGTTCCTTTTTTATCTCCTGTAGGTCTGCATCCAATATGGCATCGGACAACTCAAAGGTCTCCTCAATGGTCAGATGCCGCAGACTCTCCAGCGTTTGCTTCTTGTCCCAAGGGCACTTCTCACGAAGATCATCCATGATATCCAGTAAACGGCCAAAAGCCTCAAGTTGGGAACTTCTGTCTGGTTTGATTGACATAGGCGCTGGGGAAACTATTCGGAAAATACGTGCGTTTTGAAAGTATTCCGTAAATTTGTAGAAATAAATTTGATATGGCAACTGTATACCTCACGCTTGGTTTTATCGCCTTGTTTTTTATCCTTATGTCTGTGCGGCTTATCTTCCTGAAAAACGGAGAGTTCAAAGGAACCTGTGCATCGCAGAATCCCTACCTAAATAAAGAGGGCGGTACTTGTGGATATTGCGGTAAAAAGGTGGAATCAGGAGAGGCCTGCGGTAATCCCGATAACGAAGTGGATAAAGTCTTGGCTAGATTCAAATAATAAATCTTTTTTTAACAGGTTCATTAAAAAATTTTCTGTGGCATTAATCAAATCTATTTCCGGCATTAGGGGTACGATTGGCGGTAAAAGTGGGGAAGCGCTTACGCCCATAGATATTGTAAAGTTTGCTGCGGCATTCGGTTCTTGGGTAGTTGAAAAAACCAACAACCCAAAAATTGTGATTGGAAGAGATGCACGCATCTCCGGACCCATGGTTTCGCAGCTGATCACGGCAACGCTGCAAGGTATGGGCCTGGAAGTGATTGACTTAGGTCTAAGCACAACCCCAACGGTAGAATTGGCCGTGCCGCTTGAACATGCCGGCGGAGGCATCATCATCACAGCGAGTCATAACCCCATCCAATGGAATGCCCTTAAATTACTCGGAAGCTCGGGAGAATTTATCAGCGACGAAGATGGGAAAGCGGTACTCGAAAAAGCAGAAAAAGAAGATTTCAATTTTGCCACCGTCAAAAAGTTGGGTAAATACACACCAAAAAACGACTACCTGGACAAACACATTGATCATGTCCTGAACTTGGAATTGGTCGATACCAAGGCAATCGCTGCAAGAAATTTCAAGGTAGTGATCGATTGTGTAAACTCTACCGGTGGTATCGTGATCCCCAAACTCCTCAAAGCATTGGGCGTAGAGGTAGTAGAGGAACTCTACTGTGACCCCAATGGCGATTTCCCCCATAATCCCGAGCCATTGCCTGAAAATCTTCGGGACATTGCCAAAAAACTGGAAAACGGGCATTTTGACCTTGGAATCGTAGTAGATCCCGATGTAGATCGTCTGGCATTTTTCTGCGAAGACGGTAGCTTTTTTGGGGAAGAATACACCATTGTGGCCGTCGCCGACTATGTGCTGTCAAAAACTCCAGGCAACACAGTATCCAATCTCAGCTCTTCGCGGGCACTGAAGGATGTTACCCTGCGTCGCGGCGGCGATTACCATGCTTCTGCAGTGGGCGAGGTAAATGTAGTCCACAAAATGAAAGAGGTAAACGCCCTCATAGGAGGTGAAGGGAATGGCGGTGTGATCTATCCCGCATCGCACTACGGGCGGGATGCCTTGGTCGGTATTGGCCTTTTTCTGACCCATTTGGCACAGTTTGGCAAATCCGCAAGCCGACTGAGAGCTACGTATCCTAACTACCATATCTCGAAAAACAAAATTGAGCTAACCCCCGGTATTGACATGGACCGTATCTTGGACGCGATCAAGCTCAAATATAAAAAGCATCCCATCATAGACATCGACGGTGTAAAAATAGAATTTGAAAAAGAATGGGTGCACCTGCGCAAATCAAATACCGAACCCATTATCAGGATTTATTCCGAATCCGACAGTCAGGCCACAGCGGATCATTTGGCCAATAAGATTATTTTGGATATCAAAGAGGTGATTTCAGAGACTATCTAACATCACCAGGACTAGTAGCGACGAATGAAACACCCCACGGCTATCTATCTGGACAATGCGGCTACTACTGCGTTGGATGAACGGGTTTTGGAGGCCATGCTACCCTTTCTGAGATCCCACTTTGGCAACCCCTCTTCGGTCCATAAGCATGGACGGGAAGTACGGGTTGCCATCGAAAAAGCCAGAAAGACCGTCGCTGCGCTCCTTAATGCAACCCCCGGGGAAATCTTCTTTACTTCAGGCGGTACAGAAGCCGACAATACCGCCATACATGGTGCTGTAGATGCGCTTGGTCTTACCCAAATCATCACCTCACCGTTAGAACACCATGCGGTGCTACACGCAGCCGAAGCTTGCGCAAAAAACCGCCATATCCCCCTTACCCTACTACACATAGACCAAGCGGGCAACTTGGACTTGGATCAACTGACCAGCTTGCTCGAAGAAAACCCCAATAGCCTGGTAACCTTGATGGAGGGAAACAACGAAATCGGGAACCTCACCGATCTGCAGGTCATCGGCGATCTGTGTAAGCGCTTTGGCGCCTATTTTCACTCAGATGCCGTGCAGACCGTCGGGCACTTTCACCATGATCTCAAATCCCTTCCTGTAGATGCTATTTCAGGCGCAGCACACAAATTTCATGGACCGAAAGGAGTAGGATTTCTCTATGTTAAAAAAGATAGACGAATTACGCCCTACCTTTATGGAGGTTCCCAAGAACGAAATATGCGGGGCGGTACGGAAAATGTCCCCGGCATTATCGGACTCGCTAAAGCGTTGGAACTCGCATATGGTGAAATGGCCGCGCATGCTGCTCATATCAAAAAATTGAAATCGCATTTCGTACAACAACTCAAGAAAGCCATCCCCGAGACTCAATTCAATGGAAACTCCGGCGAGTTGGACAAAAGCCTATACACGGTGGTGAATGTCAGTTTTCCACCCTCTCCCTCTAATCAGGGCATGCTTCTGTTCAATCTGGACCTTGGCGGAATTTCGGCTTCTGGCGGATCCGCCTGCAGCAGCGGTGCCGTTTTAGGCTCCCATGTCCTTCAAGCACTTGACGCATCACCCGAGAGAGAATCTGTTCGGTTTTCATTTAGCCGGTTCAATACCCTGGAGGAGTTGGACTACACAATAGAAAAACTTAGAGAACTATACGCCTAAAAAGGCAGCTTCCCCAAATCGACATTTCCTCCGGAGAGAATGATCCCTACTTTTTTCCCGATGAAACATTCCGGATACTTGAGGACCACCGCCAAAGGAACCGCACAGCTTGGCTCAATGACGATTTTCATTCGTTCATACACCAGCCGCATCGCCGCGATGATTTCTGCGTCATTCGCTGTAAGAATATCTGCTACATATCGACTTATGATTGCCCAGTTGAGATTTCCCAACGAAGTCAGCAACCCATCGGCTATGGTTTTTGGGTTGGCCATTGGAATCAGCTGATTTGCCTGAAAAGAGCGATAAGCATCATCTGCGCCTTCCGGTTCCGCCCCGTAGACCTTGCAGGTTGGTACCAAAGAGTGCGTGGTCAATGCTGTGCCGCCCAGTAAGCCACCGCCGCCGACAGGAGCTACCAGGGCTTCTAATGAGAGACCTTCCTCCCATATTTCGAGCGCACAAGTGGCCTGACCCTCAATAACATCCAAGTGGTCGTAGGGAGGAATAAACGTAGCCCCTGTGTCAGAAACTACTTCCTCCAACGTATGCTGACGGGCCTCGAGTGTAGGCTCGCAAAAAATAATCTGACCTCCATAACTCTCCACCGCTTTCTTTTTAATCTCGGGAGCCGTAGACGGCATGACAATATATGAATTGATGCCGGCTGCACTCGCCGCACGTGCCAAAGCAGCCGCATGATTCCCGCTGGAATGGGTGGCTACACCTCGGCTTTGTTGTTGGGAACTCAGTTTGAGCACGGCATTGGCGGCACCACGGGCCTTAAAAGCCCCTACTTTTTGAAAATTTTCACATTTAAAATATATTTCACATCCCGCGATTCGATCGATAGCCGAACTGGTGAGAATAGGGGTACGGTGAATCATGGGCTGTATGCGCGCATGGGCCGTTCGGATATCAAGGAGGGAGGGAAAGGTGATCTCGGGAGTCATGACTACTGTTCGGTTGATAACCCAAAGGTAATTGATCCCGCGAAAAAATCGTATTTTTGCCCCCATGATGAAATGGGAAAATCTGCTTAGGCCCCTGGAATTGAACAGCCACACTGCTACTGGAACACCGCTTTCCAGAAGTATTTTTGAACGCGACTTTGATCGAATCGTATTTTCGGCACCTTTCCGCAATCTACAGGACAAGACTCAGGTTTTTCCCTTGCCTGAAGACGACTTTGTGCATACCCGGCTGACCCATAGCTTAGAGGTGGCTTCTGTAGGCCGCTCTTTGGGAAAAACTGCAGGAGAGTACCTAATCGGCAAATACCCCGAGCTACCATTGACACAAGTGGGTGCGGGCGATATCGGTGCAATCGTCTCGGCTGCAGCACTGACCCATGATATTGGAAATCCCCCCTTTGGCCATGCTGGCGAGGAGGCGATTTCGGATTTTTTTAGGCTTCACCCCTACGGTCAGGTATGGAAACCCCTGCTCACGGAGCCCCAATGGGAAGACATGATTCGCTTTGAGGGCAATGCGCAGGGATTTCGCATGTTGGTAGCCAAGGAAAACGGCATCCGGATTTCGGCAGCCACGCTGGCAGCCTTTACCAAATATCCCCGCCCTGCCAGGGTAAAACAGGAGTTTCCAATAAGAAGAAGTCAGAAAAAGTTTGGCTTCTTTTCAACAGAATTGGAAACCTACCGTCAGGTGGCCAAAGGATTGGACATACAAGAACTGAGCGACGAAGCATGGGCAAGGCATCCCCTTGCTTTCTTGGTAGAAGCAGCCGACGATATCTGCTATAGCATCATCGATTTGGAAGACGGCTGCACCCTGGGACTGGTGCCTTTAGGGGAGGTTGTTGAACTTTTGGCCGCCATTATCGGAGAACGCTTTTCTGCAAAGAAACTCAATGAATATCCCAGCGACAAACAAAAACTTGGTATCCTTCGGGCCATGGCCATACAGCAATTGATCACGGAAACGGTAGAAGCGTTTAAGCAGCACGAGGCCGCTATGCTGGAGGGAACATTTGATCAGGCGCTTACCGAAACCCTGCCTTCGGCAGCTGTGCTGGATAAAATCGGTCTTCTCTCCGTTAAGAAAATCTATCGCTCCCAGCCGGTACTGGAAAAGGAGGCTGCAGGTTTCCAGGTACTGGAAGGCTTATTGGAAGTCTTTTCCAAAGCCCTTTGGCACAAATTCCACGATACCAGCCGGTTTTCGGGGAGGGATAAAAGCATCTTGAGACTGCTGCCCCAAGGGTTTCCACTGGGAACGGAGGTCGATCCATATGCCAGACTTAGAGCCTTGATGGATTTTATCTCAGGCATGACAGATAAGTTCGCCCTGCTGCTTTACCAACGGGTAAAAGGCATTACTCTTCCCGGAAACTGATCGATATCCCCTTCCATTCAAGAAAGGAAAAATCAGCAAATTCTTTCTATAAAAAAATTACCCCCGAAGAAACCTCCGGGGGTAAGAATAAATAGGTTCGCTTACTCTCCGATTGCCCGCATGGGATCTTCGTTAGGCGCCCCTGCAGGCTGCACCACATGGGTCAGCGGCTCAATGTTGCTCTCGGCTCCGTTGTAGCCGGTAGTTTGATTCAATGTGGCTTCCACGTTACCCACTAGATACGGCTGGTACACCGGCCAGAAGACGTGGTGTGGATCCATGGTATACTTGGTAGTATTGTAAGTGGCCCATGGAACCTCGTCTCTGAAGAAACTATTTTTTTCCATGATACGATCGTAATAGAAACTGCTGGCTGACAAGGACTTCTCGATATCGTTTCCAGTGATAGAGTAGGTCTTGCCATTGTATGCGGTTTTGCCTGACTTAGCGAATATAACAGATATACGCACCAGCTCATCGTGCCGATACTCTTCTCCGTACAACTCCCGCGTTCTTTCATCCAACACAGCTCCGATTCCTTCCGCCTGCAAATCCGCTACGGTGTACATGTGAATGGCATTGGCCCGCTGCCGGACTGTGTTGAGGTCATCCGCAGCACCAGCATAATCCCCTTGCCAAACACGGGCCTCCGCACGAAGCAAGTAAACCTCGGCCATTCTCAGGATATACATATCCATTTTTCCACTATCCTGCCTATCAGGACGGGATTCTTGATTGACGGAATAAAATTTATACCGAGGATATCCGAACCAGCATCGAATGGTGTCCCGACAAGTTAGGTTCCCATTATCATCGTAAAGTCTCAATGGCTGCATATAGAATGGGCTACCATCATCTCTCAAAGAAGGATTATCATAGAGCACGTCCTCCATTTCAAACCAGTTCAGGTCCTTGTGCCGGTAGTCTTGCTCATCCACCTCGCCTTTGAAGTTCCAGATATCGTACTGCGAATAGTTGGTAGGCCGGGCGAACCCTTGGCTACGTCCCCATTTTTTCATCATACGGCCTCTCGCATCGGCTGTGGTAGCCTGCACGTCAGTGCCTATTCGTGTCGTACCTGGTTCCCACACACCCAAGTTGGTGCTTACGAAGTTTGGCCCCCAAGCCCGAATTCTAGCGGCCTGACCTTGGGTACCCAGGATAAAGGGTTCATTCACCACCAGCCAAATCCCTTCTGGGTTGCTAGCCTTCTGTGCACCGCGGTCCATATGCAGGTAATTAATGGCATCGGCGGGTGCAAAGCCACTTCTACCAGGGAGCGGGTTGCCGGTATTGGGATTATTGGTATTTGCTACCTCTACCTGGGTGACGCCCGATGGAATCATGGCGTCGGTAAACAAACGGGATTGTCCGTCGTTTATCGCATCAGTCATCAGCCGCTCTGCATCTGCAAAGCGTTCATTTAACATATAGTACTTGGCAAGCAAAATACGGACTGCGTCTTTGGGAGCCTGACCGATGGGCAATTCGCTTTTAGGCTTCACGTGCTGCACGGCAAATTCCAAGTCGGTGATCATTTGATCCCAAATACCCTGCATGTGAAAAACCTTGAAATCCCTACGGGCCTCATTAACAACGTTTAACGGGAACGCCACATTACCAAATTGCATGGTCAGCTGAAGATAGAAGAAAGCCCTCAGGAAATAGGCAGATCCAAGCAGGTGATTTCGCTCAGCGTTAGCGGAACCCTCCGGCCATTCCGGGAGGTCGATGTAGTCGATCACCGTGTTGGCCTTTTTGATGTGATTGTAGTTATCCGCATAAAAAGACCGTGTACGCCCGGCGTCGTTATTCCGAGCATTGGTGGGGGTTGCATAGGTACGCAAGTCTACGAAGGCATCGGGCTTATCCGTAGAAGCCACCACAGACGCATCGCTCATGTTGTGGTTAAACATCAGCTCGCGGGTATCACCGTTCCATTGGGTCATTACACCCCGCAACGCAGCATCCAATGCAGTTTGGAGACCCGCCGCATCAGTATACGTATTTTCCGGACTCAAAAAAGATAATGGTTTCTCATCTAGAAAATCATCGCTACAGGAAGCTCCAAAAAAGAGCATCGCTACAACAACTAATCGATTTATTATTTTTGAATTTCTCATTTCGATACATGTTTAAGTTTCTAAATCGCCATGGGTACGTTAGAAAGTGACGTCCAAACTAAACGAAAAGGTTCTCGGCATTTCCCGTGCAGACTCGGGATCACCAAGTTCTGGAATCCAACCGGTGAATACTGCGGCATTTTCGATATTTAATGCAAGGCGGATGCGCGATGATTTGATTTTTTCCGCCAGATAATCTGGAATACTATAACCTACAGATACATTCTGTAGACGCAAGTAGGAACGGTTGATCCACTTTTGGCTTCCAGTCAGGTTGATGGAATTGATACGAGCAAAGTCATTCAGCCCATTCAGGGGCGTCCAATAGGGGATTTTATACCAGTTGTGGTTCTTGATGTATTCCTGATTGTTATTAAATGGCTCCTGAGATCCTCCGTAATATCCAAGTTTAGCTAGGAAAACCAACCCAAAATCAAACCCCTTCCATTCAAAATCGTTTCGGAAGGTCATATACCAAGGGTTATTGCTCAAACCAAGAAATACCCGGTCATCTATGTCGATGACTCCGTCGCCATTCTGATCCACTACGCGGAAATCCCCTGGAAAAAGGCCATACTGGGAAGCCTCGGCTTCTTCACCCAACTGATACACACCGTCCAATTCCCAATCCCAGATGATGTCCTTGTTTTCCCCAATAAACCATCCATTCTGTAGGTCATCCGGTTCTCTCATCTCAGTATTTCCTTCACCGTCGGTCATGGCAATTGGATCGTTTCCTAAGGTTACAATCTTATTGACCCGGTAAGTCACGTTAAAGGTAGATGTCCAATAGAAATTCTTTCGGGACACGTTGATGGACTTAATCCCCAAGTCAAAGCCACTATTTTGCAGGTTACCGATGTTGGTCTTCACAGAACCGAACCCGGTCAGGTCTGGTAACTTCTGATCCAACAGCAAATCGCGGGTTTGGGACTGGTAAACGTCAAGAGATCCCGTCACCCGATCACTAAAGAATCCATAGTCAATCCCAAAGTTAAATGCTCCGGTTCGCTCCCATGACAACAACGGATTGGCGATTCGGGTAATCTCTGTGTAAGGGGTTGCAACGTAGCCTCCATCGTAATTCAAATAGACACCATTGGAAAGCCTTGCGTAGGCATTGTAATCTTCCAGTCCGCTACTATTACCGTTTACTCCATAACTTGCCCGAACCTTTAGGTAGCTTAGTGACTTTCCTTTTGGCATGAAACCCTCGTTGGTAAGCGTCCATGCGGCAGAAACGGAGGGAAAATTTCCGTAAATGTTATCTATTCCGAACCGGGAAAAACCATCCCTGCGGATAGAAGCGGTAATATTGAACCGGTTATCGAATGCATAGTTGATACGTCCCATTAGCCCGGTCCGGGAGTTTGTCTCATCGTACGTACTCATCGTGGGGTTTAGTCCTAGCTGCATGGCATGAAAACCTAAACTTGCAGTCGGCGAAAAGGTATTGTTAAATGCCCTGGTCTCCCAACTTTGGTTTCTTTCCGTATTGTATAGACCCGTGAAGTTTAACCGGTGGTTTCCAAATTCCCCATCCCAGTTCAAAATGGTATTGGACTGCCAGGAGAAGGAATCGTTATACCTTCTTTCGGCTGCATCCACGGCTCGTTGGGGATTACCCCGCTCGTTTAGGTCAAAACGCTTTCTCACGTCAAAGCGAGGCGTATAGTCTGTCCTTAGACTAAAGCCATATGGGAGCGTAATATTCGCATAAAGCGTCGGATTGATCATAAACCGGGTATGGCTTCGTGTATTCCAAGCAGGTGCTTGGTAAGGGTTCGTCAGGTTCGATCCAGCCGGCTGATCGGTCAAATTTTCCCGTGTACGGGGCATACCATTTCTCCAAGGTTGATCATAAGGTGAAAAAGACCGATAGCCACCGTTTGGGATCGGCATTGGTCCTTCATCTTGATACATGAAATTTGCATTGGCACCTATGCTAAAAAATTCCGCTAGGTTTACATCCAGGTTAAGCCGTGAAGTGATTGCCTTGAATCGATCGTCAATGACCACCGATTCCCGGTCGCTGTACCCCAAGGAATAGTAATACGAAACCCGCTCCGTACGGCCTGACACACTGACGTCGTAATCTTGTCGAACACCCGTATGAAATAGGTAATCCTGCCAATCATGTACGATCCCATTTTGGAAATTTTCCAATTCGTTATCCCAGAAGTTAAAATTATTGACCCGAGCTGTATTTATTACATTTGGGTCTGTTGCCCCGGGAATGCCATTGGCTTCCAACCATTGGGACTGATATTGCGGGTCGATGCTGTAGTAATCCCTAAACCTAGTCCAAGGCTCCGTGATGGTGTTTGTGATGGACTCGTTCATGTCGGTGAGCCAATTCAATACTTCCTCGCCACCTCTGTAGGTCCGCTGCCTGCGCGCGCCCGTAACAAGTCCCACACGATTACTGAAATTTATCTGGGGCTTACCAAAGGAACCTTTTTTGGTGGTAAATATCACCACCCCATTGGTCGCTTGTGATCCGAATACTGCTGCCGCACTCGCGTCTTTCAGGACGTCCACACTTTCGATAGTATTGGGGTTGATCTCCGCCAAATCCCCTCTGAAAATCACGCCATCGACGACAATGAGGGGGCGGTTGGCCGCTCTTTCGTCATCGGCATCTGCTTTTATGGATGCATCGCCCCGTACTTCAAACTCCGGTACGTTTCGGGCGTTGGTGGCGTAGCCCACTGATAATCCTGGTACAGTAGTACGCAGGATCTCGGAAACACTGGTAGGCTTGTACTTCATCACTTCCTCCGCCTTTACGTTCACAATGGCTCCGGTAAGATCCTTTTTCTGCTGCGTTCCATACCCAATTACGATTACCTCGTCAAGGGCTTGGGCACTTTCCGAAAGCGTCACATCGATGGTGGACTGATTGCCCACTTCGATGGTCGTACTTTCAAATCCGATAAAGGAAAAAACCAGAGAAGAACCCTCTGGAACGGTAATAGAGTACCGACCATCCAAGTCGGTGGCTGTGCCGATGGAAGTACCCGGCACGGCAACGGTAGCCCCTGGTATGGGCTCGTCATTTTGGTCGACCACCCGTCCAGTCACGGTAATGTCAAATTCGGCATCTAGCATCGAGACTCCGGCCAAGCTTGCTTCAGCCACAAGCGGCGCGTGGATAACGGATCGATCCACGTTTGAATTTTCAGCTGCATAGAGTGTTCCGGAAAACGTACACAAAATGCCAGCCATACACAAAGAGTGGTAACTCCTTGTGATTTGCATTGGTAAATTTAGTTTCATTTTGGGATTTGTTAAATGTTTACTTTCATGTGGATAGACTTTCTAATCACATAGTATAACAAGGTTTATTCCATAGGCAATCAACATTTATTTGGTTATATATAGTAAGTTTACATAAAGTTAATCCTAGGATTATATTCCGGATCATGGTCAAAATAAACCACCTGTAAGGTTACCGAACCGGTAAACAATTGTGGCGAACTACGATAGAAAGTTGGTTATAGAGATCGTTAGACCGTTACGACGTTGCATTATAAAAATTAATCTCCGACAAAAAAACAATTCTGAAAAGTAATTAACAAAAAAATAATGTAACCCACTTTTGGATGTCTCTACCCCTCCTTTTGTAATAAAAAATCGACACCGTCCGATCCAATCCCTTTTCCCTGAAAACGTTCAGCGGCTTCGGATTTCCGAGCGGCTACTTCTGCGTGTCGCTTTCCACCCAAAATCCCCGGAAAAGCAGTTTTTGCTCTCGGAGCATTCACATCAACCAGTTTTTATTAACTTTACGGCTTCTTTTGAAGGACTTACCTTCGCGAGTGTCCAAAAACGGATTCAACACGCAAGGCATCTATAACCTATATAGGCAAATAATACCACATCAAGGTGAAAAAATATCGGGAGTTTAAACAGGTACAATACCCTGAAATCGGTGAACAAATTTTGGCATTTTGGAAGGAAAATCACGTCTTCGAACAGTCTGTGGAAAACAGGCAGGGCGCAGAGACCTTCACGTTTTATGAAGGCCCCCCATCGGCAAACGGCACTCCCGGCATCCACCATGTCATGGCCCGCACCATTAAAGATGTGTTCTGCCGCTACAAAACCCTGAAAGGGTATCAAGTCAAACGCAAAGGTGGATGGGATACCCATGGCCTTCCCGTAGAGCTGCAGGTGGAAAAGGAGCTCGGGATTACCAAAGAAGACATAGGCAAAAGCATTTCCGTGGAAGAATATAACCGGAAATGCCGGGAAACGGTCATGCGCTTTAAGCACGAATGGGATGACCTGACCGAACAAATCGGCTATTGGGTGGATTTGGACGATCCATACATCACCTTTGAGGCACCTTATATCGAGAGCCTTTGGTACCTGCTGAAGCAGTTGTACGACAAAGACCTGCTGTATAAGGGATATACCATTCAGCCCTACTCTCCCGCAGCAGGGACGGGCCTCAGTTCACACGAACTCAACCAACCCGGGTGCTACCGCGACGTAAAAGACACCTCAATCACGGCGCAGTTCAAACTCGCCAACGAAGAAGATACGTACATATTGGCATGGACTACCACGCCCTGGACTTTGCCTTCCAACTCTGCATTAGCGGTAGGAGAAAGCCTTGAATATGTAAAGGTAAAGACCTTCAACCCATACACGTTCGAGGCGCAGACCGTCCTATTGGCAAAGGATCGGTTACACGCCTATTTCAACCCCAAGGCCAAAGACCTGAACCTAAATGAATACCAGCCAGGAGATAAGCTGATTCCCTTTCAGATCATAGAGACCTTAAAGGGAAGAGACCTGCTTGGGTTAGCGTATGAGCCATTGTTCCCCATTCCAGCGCTATTGCAGCCCTACCCCGCCTTTACCGTGGTGGCCGGTGACTACGTCACCACAGAAGATGGCACCGGCATCGTGCACCTGGCCAAAGCATTCGGTGCGGACGATTTCCGGACCCTCGTGCAGCAAGGAATACCAGGCATATTCGTAAAGGACGAGCAGGGCAATGAGGTCCCCGTCGTGGACAAACAGGGAAGGTTCCTTCCCGTAGTGGGTAACTACCTCGCGGAAAAAATGGCCGAACACGACATCACCGCCCACAAAAACCTGGCATCGGACGAATTTTATGTCAAAAACTACCCACAGGACGATGAAACTCACCCCGACTACAAAAGTACGGACGTGATCATCTCCATCATCCTCAAAAACGAAAACAAAGCTTTTAAGGTAGAAAAATACGAACACAGCTACCCGCACTGTTGGCGGACCGACATGCCGATCTTGTATTACCCGTTGGAAAGTTGGTTTATTAAGACCACCGCCTATAAAGATAAGCTGGTAGCCCACAACAAAACCATCCATTGGAAACCGGAAGCTACCGGAACAGGCCGTTTTGGCAACTGGCTCGAAAACCTGGTGGACTGGAACCTCAGCCGCTCGCGGTTTTGGGGTACTCCACTGCCGATCTGGCGTACGGAAGATGGAAGCGAGTCTCGGTGCGTTGGATCGATCGCCGAATTGGAAGAGGGTATCCAAGAAGCCATTGCCAAGGGTTATCTCGAAAAATCCCCTTACGAAGGCCGGGAAATAGACCTACACCGTCCATATGTGGATGAGGTGATCCTAGTTTCACCCAGCGGAAAAAAAATGTACCGGGAACCCGACCTCATTGATGTGTGGTTTGATTCTGGCGCCATGCCCTATGCGCAATGGCACTATCCCTTCGAAAACAAATCGGTATTTGATGCGAATTACCCCGCTGATTTTATTGCTGAGGGAGTAGATCAGACCAGAGGATGGTTCTTCACCCTGCATACCTTGGCGGTGATGCTGTTTGACAGCGTGTCCTTCAAGAATGTGATCGCCAATGGGCTGGTCTTGGACAAGAACGGAAACAAAATGTCCAAACGCCTTGGAAATGCCGTGGACCCCTTTAAAACATTGAAGGAATATGGCCCGGACGCCCTCCGCTGGTACATGTTAAGCAACGCCAACCCGTGGGATAATCTAAAATTCAACACCGATGGGGTGGTCGAGGTACAGCGGCGCTTTTTCGGCACCCTGCAAAATTCCTACAACTTTTTTGCGCTATACGCCAACTTGGATGCCTTTGTCTATGATCCAGCTAACGTAACCCCCGTCGGGGAGCGGGCTGAATTGGACAGGTGGATTATCTCCAAACTACAATCCCTATTGATTGAAGTGGAACGGGCATTGGATGACTACGACGCCACGCCCGCTTCCCGGGCTATCATGAATTTTACCGTGGACCAATTATCCAACTGGTACGTTCGACTCGCCCGAAAGCGGTTTTGGAGAGGAGACATGAACCCTGACAAGAAAGCAGCATACGAAACCCTGTACGAATGCTTGCTATCCATTTCCCAAGTCATGTCACCCATTGCGCCTTTTTATGCAGACTGGCTGTACCAAAACCTCACCAACGCTATCGGGCAACAATCGGCTCTCTCGGTACATTTGACCGATTGGCCCAAACCTGTGCCCGCTTGGATCAATGCCGACCTGGAAATCAGCATGGAATTGGCACAGGACATCTCCTCTCTGGTGCACTCACTCCGCAAGAAAGACCGGCTGAAGGTTAGGCAACCCCTTCAAAAGATCCTGATCCCGGTGTTAAGCGAGCAGCGAAAAACACAGATCCAACATGTGGAAGAACTGATCCGATCGGAAGTAAACGTCAAAGAGGTTTCGTATATTGACGACACTTCGGGTATTTTGGTGAAAAGTGTCAAGCCCAATTTTGCCTTGTTGGGAAAGAAGTACGGACCGAAGCTGAAACAAGTCTCTCAGGCCATTCAGGGCTGGGGCAAGGAAGAAATCGCCGCTATCGAACGGAATGGTAATCATCCCGTCCATTTGGGAGAAGAGGAAGTACTTGTGCTACTTGAAGAGGTCTTGATCAGTTCCGAAGATATTCCAGGCTGGTCAGTGGCAACGGAGCGTGGACTTACCGTCGCCTTGGATGTGACGGTGACCGAAGAACTCAAGCAGGAAGGCATTGCCCGGGAATTGGTAAACCGAGTCCAAAACCTCCGCAAAGACCTCGGGCTGGAAGTCCAAGACAAAATCCGAATCCAGTTACAACGATTAAATAACGAAGTAGACACGGCCATTCAGTTGTTTTCCTCGTATATACAAACGGAAACACAGGCCATCGAGCTTGTTTTCGTCGACAAGCTGACAGATGGAATTAGATTAGAGCTCGATGATTTTGAATTAACGCTAATTATTGAGAAAATCTAAATGAAGTTATTACACACCGGTACTTTCGGTCGCAAGCCAAAAAGACGCAGCGTTGAAAGACAACTGCGAAAGGTAATCACCGTGAACCATTCGAAACAAAAATAACACATGCACTATTTTAAGTATTTTGCCATTACGCTGGTAGTAATCGCTGTGGACCAAGCAGTAAAATTGTTGGTGCACTACCAAATGGATTTCGGTACGGCGGGTCAGATCAAGGTGTTGGGAGATTGGTTTAAGCTGCATTACACCACCAACCCGGGGATGGCGTTTGGCATGCAGCTTGGTTCGGAATATGGAAAACTGATACTTACCAGTTTTAGACTTATCGCGATGTTTGGAATAGGGTATTACCTGTACTTACTTATTCAAAAGAAGTCCCACCCCGGTTACATTGCTTGCATCGCCATGATATTAGGCGGGGCTATTGGTAATCTGATAGATAGTGTTTTTTATGGCATTTGGTTTGGCAACGCCCCTTACGATGCCCCAACCCCTTGGTTTCATGGGCAGGTAATTGACATGTTTTATATCGACATCTGGGAAGGTTTTATCCCTGAATGGGTACCGTTGCTTGGTGGCAGCTACACCGCGTTGTGGCCCATTTTTAATATCGCGGATGCCTCCATCTTTGTGGGAGTCGCCATTATATTAATTTTTCAAAAGCGTTTCTTTGACGAGGAAGACAAGCGGGATGCAGAGGAGAAAACCGAGTTGGTAAACGGCAACTAATGCTATGCCCATTTCACATTTGCACGCCTCAATAGGTTGAATAATAATCATTCGGTAAAAATAATCCGAATACTTTGCCTATTTTTGAAAGACAACACAGCTACGTAAATTCAGAGGCAATGGAATTTAAAAAATTCAATAGATTAAGGGCGAATTACGAGGAGTTTATAGAAACTGCCGAAAAAGACATACATGGCGACGAAGCAATAAAGCAAACCCGATCGGTTTGGTTTGACCGGGCAACGATTGAAAAATTGCTGGCAATGACGGACTCGAAAAAGGGAGGCCTTAAGATCTACTTCGGGCAGTACGACGAGGAAACCCTGCCAGAAATTGAAGACACCGAACTCAGGAAACAGATGGGAGGAAGGCTTACGGTCATTTTGGCAGCTTCGGACGAAAACAACGACCCCCAAGAGGAAACCCAGGTAATTAATGGCGGCTGGTTTTGCCCCCCAAATTGCGGTTAATTTGAAATGATCGATATTCTGCTCAAGCCCTATAACCTATCTCTACTGATTGGGCTTTTGGCCGCAATAGGGTATAAAATCAGATATTTTCATGAAAAGGAAAGCGTACAATGGACGATTATTGGTCTACTCCTATTCGTAGTATGCTTTGAATTCTATGCTTATCATCTTTTCAGTCAGAAGAAGTCTACCCTGATCCTATACAATATTTGTATGGTATGTCTGGAAACATTGATTTTGTTTGTCTATTTCCGACAGATCAGTACCTCTATCTTGCTTAAAAGATACACGATTGTTTTTCCAATAGTCTTTTTACTTTTTGTCCTACTCAACCACTTCTTGTGGCAGTCCTTTTTGACTTCCTATCAATCCTATTCCTTTTTCGTAGCTGCCATTGGAATCTGTCTATTTTGCTGCCTTTATTTTTGGGAAATCATCCGGTATAACCGCTTTATAGATCAGCCACTTTACTCAGTCCCCCATTTTTGGAACATCGCTTTATTATTGGCCTTTTTTTCTGCGGCATTCCTCTTTTCGCTTTCGGTCACTAAAATCCAATTTTTGATTTTCGAACAGCATCGTTTTTTAGGAGATTTGTTAACAATCTTAAATCAAATTCTAGCCGGTTTATTATACTTAACACTCGGCTTTTCGTTTTGGATTCCAAAAGTCGTAGGACCTAAAAGCCAGATAAAAATTACCTAGGGCTTTTGGCCAACCACTTATATAACATCTAGGCCAAAACTTATTTTTTCGAGTGTAAGGCACTAGAATTTAATCCCTGGACCTTATCTTGCAGGTAATTACTTCCATCATCCAACAGATCTGCAACACTCTTCCATGGCCACTGATGATATCTCATTTGAATTATTCATAATGCTGGTCGCGGGCATCGTAGGACTGTTTTTGATGGCTACATTCGTCGTTTCGATGGTCTTAATCCACCGTCAGCGTCAATTAAGGAACCAACACAAAATAGAGCTTCTCAAAGCCGAATACCAAAACACGCTCCTAAATGCCGAAAAAGAGATCCGGGAAGATACCCTTCACTACGTCAGTCAAGAGTTACACGACAACATAGGCCAAATGCTCTCCCTAACCAAACTGGTACTCAGCAACCCCGATCCCTCTGCTGTGTCAGAGGGGAGGCAGCTGATCAACTCCATCATCAAAGAGGTGCGCAGTCTGTCCAAATCCATAAACAGAGACTACATCAAGGACGTCGACTTTGGAGATTTTTTGCTGGAAGAATTAGAAAAAATCGAGCGGAGTGGGTTTTGCAAAACCAAACTAACCCGACCAGAATCCCGGATTGTCATCGGTGATGCCAATAAAAAACTCATCCTAATACGGTTGGTTCAAGAATGTCTGAACAACGCCATCAAGCACGCCGAACCGAGCACGATCGAAATCGATATTTCACAGGATGCAGACAGGCTTTTACTGGAAGTAACGGATGATGGGAAGGGATTTGATAAGCAACTTTCCTACAGTGGCCTAGGCTTAAGAAACCTTCAGTCCCGCATGGAAGCAATCGAGGGCAAATTGGACTTGGATTCTTCGCCCGGCGTGGGTACCCGTATTAGCATGTCCATCGTTTTGTAACCAAACCCTGTATTTGACTTAACCACCCTATGCAATCCAAGCCCTTCATGCCTACCAAAATCGTGATGGCAGACGACCATAAGATGTTTGCTGTCGGCATTGCAAACATACTTAAGCGAGAACCCGACTTTGAGGTAGTCGCCGTTCATAACTCCGGCAGACAGGTTCTCGCTGAACTGGAACAGCAGCCTGTAGATCTACTGATCACGGATATGAACATGCCTGGAATGGATGGAATTGCATTAATCCAACAGGTGAAAAAGAATAGGCACAAGGTTAAGATTGTCGTGTTATCCATGTACGACGACGAGGAGATTTTCAAACAATGCATCAAACAGGGAGTAGATGCCTATGTCCTGAAAAATGCAGATCCTGACGAGCTCGTATATACCATACGTGAGGTAATGGAAGACCGCCACATCGCCGACTTTCAGCGGGTGCTTTACCAAGCCGAAGAAAGTCCCTATGAAGAATTGGATGCTTATAAGCTAAAGTTCAAACTCTCCCGCCGGGAAATTGAAATTTTAAGGTATTTTGCCACAGGAATGAGTAACCGGGAGGTTGCTGAAAAGCTAAATCTCAGCATACACACCATCGAAACCCACCGCAAACACATTCATTCCAAGCTAAAGGTTTCCAACACCTCTGAGCTCATCAAAAAAGCCATTGACATGGGATTGGGCTAATCTGGATAATTTAGAAAAAAACGCCAAAGGGTATCCTTGACCGATCCTTAAGGTATTTTTTTCGGTGATCTAGCGCATGCGATTTTCAAGTAAAGTCAGCTAGACATTCTTTAACCTCGCTATAGGCGTGACCCCTCCCCGGGTGATTTGATTGGGAGTGACGAGTACGTCTGCGTCCAAGGGCAAAAACACGTCAACCCGAGAGCCAAACTTGATAAATCCAAATTCATACCCTTGGGGCAAGGGATCGCCTTCTTTTACATACCACTTAATACGACGCGCCAAAGCACCTGCTATCTGCCGCACCATCAATTGAATCCCGCTTGGATGCTCAATCACCATAGAAGTACGCTCATTTTCGGTACTCGACTTCGGATGCCAGGCTACCAAGTATTTTCCGGGATGGTACTTAAAAAAACGGACGATTCCGGTGATAGGGGACCTATTTACGTGTACATTAATGGGAGACATAAAGATCGATACCTGTATTCTCCTATCCTTTAGATATTCCTCCTCCTGTGTCTGTTCTATCACCACCACTTTTCCATCGGCAGGGGCAAAAACGAGATCCGGACTATTTGGAAGGGGAATGGCCGGATTTCTGAAAAACTGTAGTACCAACAGGTAAAATACAATGCTCGTCAAAAGCAGCACGTTCAATAATGTATCCTGTTCCTCCAAAAGCTGATGCAGGCCGAAATTTAGACCTGCAAGGATGATCATCATCCAAAACAACAGGGACTTACCTTCTTTATGTATGGTCATGTCAAAATCGTAGAGTTCGTTGGTTTCGCTACAAAAATATGGGTTTTTTTACAGCATGTCAGAAAATTTTTAAAAATGCGACTATAAATGGGGTAGAAAGCAACAAGCCGTCAAACCTATCCATAAAGCCTCCGTGCCCCGGAAGTCCGCGCCCAGAATCCTTGATGTCAATGCTTCGCTTAAAAAGTGACTCAATCAAATCGCCGTAAGTGCCAGCAATGATAATAATGGCCGCTATGGAATACCATTGCCATGCGTGCAGCACAGTAAAGTATTGAGAAATAAAGTAGGTGACAGTAAGTGCCGTAGCAGCGCCTCCCAAACTTCCTTCCCAAGATTTTTTGGGCGAAACCCGCTCGAAGAGTTTGGTTTTGCCAAACTTAGTCCCCGCAAAATAGGCCCCCGAGTCGCTCGCCCATAAGATAAACAACGAACCAATGACGATTTCGTAGTGGAAGGTTTTGTCCACCGAAAACGCTGCAACCGTAAGCAGTGAAAATGGAATCGCGACATAAAAAATCCCCAAAATGGTATATGCAATCCCGGTAAAGGGTTTCTTATCGGACTTTCGGTATAGCTTGATAAAAAATATCATGGATATCAATGGAAAAACCAGAAAATAATACCGAATAGGTATCACCTTCATCTCTTCTAGAAACGTTAGGGTAAAAATCATGAGTCCGATAAACGTTCCAAAACTCTTTAACGGCAACATGCCATCTAGGCCGGAAAGCTTATAAAACTCCATTTGCGTAAACCCTAAGATTATCCCAAAAACAACAAAATATGCCCATTCGCTGTAGATCAAACTACCTATAATCAGCACCGCCCCTACGATTGCGGTAATAACCCGTTGCGCCAAATTGCTGTAATTGCTGATATTAAAACGTGATCTCATGGGTTATTATGTTTATTGCTTCCAAGACCTGATCATCGGAGGCCATGATCTCGTAACTTCCGTGGATATGATACACGGACTCCTTTTTGTTGAGGATGACAGCGGTTATACCCTTTTCGGCCAACACACCTTTGACAATTTCCGCCCTAACCGGTGAATCGGTTGCATATACCTTATGCCATTTTGCCATCGATCTCCTTTTTGGGATGCAGCTGAATAAAATACCTGGCACTGACTGCAAAAACAGCTAGCCCGATCAATACGTAATGCCAGTAGAGTTCGGTAGGCTCTTCCATGTCAAAGTCCACCATACCAAGTTTAGCCGCATAGACCATCAGTACCGTAAAGGTATTGTTAAGTATATGGGCCAAAATGGGGTAAACCAGACTTCCAGAAAACACATACAAATAACCAAATAGTGCACCTAGCATCAACCGGGGCAAGAACCCATAAAACTGCAGGTGAATTGCAGAAAAAATCGCTGCCGTAATCCAAATACCCAGGTGGACATTTCCGGTGTATCCGTGCATCTTCGCCTGCAAAATGCCTCTGAAAAGGTACTCTTCTCCGATTCCGGCCATGATGCCGATAACAAAAATACCCATCAAAAGCTCGTTTACATTTGCAAAATCAGTAATAAAAAGCGTCAGTTGCATCAGTTCATCCTCCTTGGCCCGAAGCATACGCTCGAGCTCTGCCATTGCATCTGGAAACTGCATGTGACCATTTAGGTATACGAAAAGCGAGTTAAACGAAATAAATCCCCCAATTAATGAAATTAACAAAATGAGCCCTCCCGGCCGCAGGTTCGCAAACTGCTTGGGCAAGTTGAGCGATTTCTTATCTATGAACTTCAGAAATATCCAACCGCCCAACAGGAATCCTCCCCCACCGCCAAGCGCCTGAATAAATAACAGCGACATGCGGGCATTTTCATGCTGTGAATTTCCCGCGGCCACAGAAAGGATTTCCTCGAATGGCATATCAAATAATACGGGTATCAGCGCTACCGCAATTCCTTGCGTCACCAGCAAAGCGCCAAACACCACCAGAAACAGCAAAACAAGTGACAACAGCCAAGGATGGATTACCGGCCTTCCTTGTTGGTTTTCATAGATCTCCATATTCGGAGTAAATTTACATCAAATAGGCTTCACCGCAAGAAAAGAGGGCAATAACCCGTCATTTAAATCCACCGGCGGAGAATTAGTTTCTGGTAAAACCTTGATTTCAAGTCAAAATGCCCGAACTTTGCAAAAAAAATTGAAAAGTGGTAAAAATCGGCAACATCGCACTAGGGGAATTTCCGCTTTTGCTGGCCCCCATGGAAGATGTCAGTGACCCTCCTTTTCGTGCTGTCTGCAAGGAAAACGGAGCGGATCTGATGTTTACGGAGTTTATCAGTTCGGAAGGACTGATCCGCGACGCCGCCAAAAGCGTGCAAAAACTCGATATATTCGACTACGAACGGCCTATCGGCATACAGATTTTTGGCAATGAGATATCCTCTATGCGGGAAGCAGCCGCAATCGCTGCCGCAGCCAAACCCGATATCTTAGACATCAACTATGGTTGCCCGGTAAACAAGGTCGCTTGCAAAGGTGCCGGTGCAGGGATCCTGCTGGACATAGACAAAATGGTCTCGATGACGGCAGAGATCGTAAAAGCCGTCGATATCCCCGTCACGGTAAAAACCCGCCTCGGCTGGGATGACAACACCATACGCATCCAGGAAGTAGTAGAGCGCCTTCAAGATGTAGGGATCCAAGCGATCAGTATACACGCTCGTACCCGCAAGCAAATGTACAAGGGCACCGCACGCTGGGAATACTTGGCGGAGGTAAAGAACAACCCCAGAATCACCATTCCGGTATTCGGGAATGGCGATGTGGATTCCCCGCAAAAGGCATTGGAATACCGCCAAAAGTATGGCGTGGACGGCATCATGATCGGCAGAGCCAGCATTGGATATCCTTGGATATTCAATGAAATCAAACACTTCTTCGCCACTGGTGAACTTCTACCGGCACCCGATCTGGATGAACGCATCCGGATCACCAAAAAACATTTGGATTTTAGCGTGGAATGGAAAGGGGAAAAATTAGGGCTTTTGGAAATGCGCCGTCATTATACCAATTATTTTCGGGGCATGCCCAATTTCAAGCCTTACCGCACGGAACTAGTGACCTCTGAAGATTATCCGCACATTTTGGAACTGCTGGACAAAGTGGGTGAGGCATACGCCAATTACGAATTCTAAGGATCCATTCCTGGTTTTTATTGGCCGGCAGGCACGCATAACAACCATCGACCGAAGCAAAAATCCCATTGGGAATTGACATATCAAACCACTAACCTCTCTATGACGCCAACTGACCCGAATAAACATGTCCTAAAAAGTTGGCTGCTTTTGATTCTCCTTTCACTGATATGGGGTAGTTCCTTCATCCTTATCAAAAAATCGCTCGTGGTTTTTTCTCCGGGGGAGGTGGGGGCATTCCGGATCGTCGCCGCGGGGCTCGTCTTGCTTCCCCTCGCCATGCCACCACTCAAAACATTGAATAGTAGGCAGATAAAATACTTGGTCATCATCGGGCTAGTGGGGAGTTTTATCCCTTCCTTTCTTTTTGCAAAAGCCCAAACGCAGTTACCCAGTTCACTCACCGGCGTAATGAATGCGCTCACTCCGCTCATGGTAGTCTTGATCGGTGCATGGTTATTTGGATCGTACATTACCCGACGAAATGCACTTGGCCTGCTACTCGCCTTGCTCGGAGTGGCTATACTGGTCCTGTACCGGGCAGACACAGGCTGGGATGTATTTTCAGGGATCAACTTCTATGCGTTTTTTGTGCTTGCCGCCACCCTGTGCTACGGGTTTAATGTAAACATCATAAAATACAAACTCGCTGAGCTCAAACCACTAGCCATCACTGCGGTATCCTTGATGATGGTGTTACCCTTGGCATCAATCTATTTGTTCGCCTACACGCAATTTTCCTTCAAGTTGGTTCACGTACCGGGTGCTTGGCAGCCCGCACTTTACATAGCCACACTTGGGATCATAGGCACAGCCATCGCATTGATCATTTTCAACACCATGGTGAAATTGGTGTCTCCCGTATTTGCCAGTACCGTTACCTACCTGATTCCTGTGGTGGCCATTGGATGGGGCGTTTGGGATGGCGAAGCGCTGCTTCCTTGGCATTTTGTGGGTATTGCGGCTGTAATTTTGGGGGTTTGGACAGGAAACCGCAGGCCAAAAGCAGCAAACAGCTGATGGATGTTAGCTTGAAATTGGATTAATGATTAATTTTAGCCGATTATGTTTGAAAACCTTTTGAGTATAGACAAAGAAATCCTGAACCGTCTGATACAGACTGTTTTGGTGATCGTTGTTATGCTACTTATCAACAAGCTGTCGGTGAAATTCATATACCGGGGCGACTCCGATCAAATGCGGAAGCAGTACCACTGGAGGAAAGTGGTGGAATACACCACCTCCATCATTGGCCTGCTGATCATCGGTAACCTTTGGGTCAGCAACTTCCAATCCATCACTACTTTTTTGGGATTATTGTCAGCGGGCATAGCTATTGCGTTAAAGGACATCTTTGTAAACATCGCCGGGTGGGCATTTATCTACCTTCGTAAACCCTTTGATGTGGGAGACCGGATCGAGATAGGAGGCATTAGAGGGGACGTGATCGATTTACGGCTTTTTCAGTTTAGCCTGCTGGAAATCGGCAACTGGGTGGATGCCGATCAAAGTACCGGACGAGTGATGCACATCCCAAATGGAAAGGTATTTACCGATCCCCAAGCCAACTACTCCATAGGTTTTAATTACATATGGAATGAACAATCCATCTACATCACGCTGAGAAGTGATTTTAAAAAGGCCAAAACGATCCTGCTGGACATTTTGAACGAACATCTAAAAGACGAGCTTATGCTCGCCGAAAAGGAATTCAAACGGGCCAAACACGAGTGCCTAATCGTGTATAAGCAATTTACCCCAATGATATTCACCAATATCACCGAGCGGGGCATACAGCTCTCCATGCGGTACCTTTGCAATCCAAAAAAGCGAAGGATGCTCACCCATTCGATTACAGAGTCGATCTTGGAGCGCTTGGGTCCGGAAGACCATATCCGGATTGCCTATCCTACCTCTACGGTTTTGTTACACCAGGATCAGGTTCATCCTGCTACCCACCCCAGTGCTGAAAAGGGGCCTACTCGTTAGGTTGCAGGATCAAACCCACGGCTTGCATAAAAAACGAAACCCTTGTACAATGTCACTTTTTGACTAATTTTGCGGCTATGGCAAAAAAAGATCAGTCGCAAGAAAACAATTTGTTGAAAGATATCATCGCCCATGCAAAGGAGTATGGGTTTGTTTACCCTTCATCTGAAATCTACGATGGCTTGCAGGCCGTGTACGACTATGGTCCCTACGGCGTAGAGCTGAAGAACAACCTCAAGAGGGTATGGTGGGAATCCATGACCCGACTGCACGAAAATATCGTAGGGCTAGACGCCGCCATCTTCATGCATCCGACTACTTGGAAAGCCTCCGGCCACGTGGATAGCTTCAATGACCCCATGGTAGACAACAAAGACAGCAAAAAGCGCTACCGTGCGGACGTGTTGATAGAAGAAAAAGCCGCCCAGTACGAAAACGCCGGAGATATTGACAGAGCCAAATCACTCCTTTCGGCCATGGGAAAACTCATGGAAGCAGAGGACTTCGCCGCGCTACGGGAGTTACTCATCAATGAGGAAATCAGCTGCCCAATCAGCGGCACCACAAACTGGACGGAAATCCGGCAGTTCAACCTGATGTTTTCTACTCAGGTAGGTTCGGTAGCAGACGAGTCCAGTACCATCTACCTACGCCCCGAAACCGCACAAGGGATATTTGTAAACTTCCTAAACGTGCAAAAAACCGCCCGGATGAAGATCCCCTTTGGAATAGCCCAAATCGGTAAAGCATTCCGCAATGAGATCGTAGCTCGGCAGTTTATCTTCCGCATGCGGGAATTTGAACAGATGGAAATGCAGTACTTTGTACGTCCCGGTTCCGAACTGGAATGGTACAAGGCTTGGGCATCCATCCGTATGAAATGGCACGAAGCACTGGGCATACCCGTAGAGAAGCTACGCCGACACGACCACGAAAAACTCGCCCACTACGCCAATGCAGCATTGGATATTGAATACGAGTTTCCGTTTGGCTATAAGGAAGTGGAGGGCATCCATTCACGGACAGATTTTGATCTAAAAAGTCATCAGGAATACTCCAGGAAGAAACAACAATACTTCGATCCGGAAATCAATCAAAATTACATCCCCTATGTGATTGAAACATCCATAGGGGCCGATAGGCTGTTTTTGATGACGCTCTGCAACGCCTATGTGGAAGAAGAGGTGGAAGGAAAGCAGCGGACGTATCTGAAGTTTCATCCCGCCTTAGCACCTGTCAAAGCCGCCATTCTACCGCTTACCAAAAAGGACGGACTGCCTGAAAAGGCCCGGGAAATCGTAGAAGAATTGAAATATGATTTCAATATCATCTACGAAGATGCCGCTTCTATTGGCAAACGCTATACGCGACAGGACCTCATCGGAACACCATTCTGCATCGCCGTGGATCACCAAACACTCGAAGACAATACGGTCACGATCCGCCACCGAGATACCACTGAACAGGAGCGGTTACCGATATCCGAGCTTCATCACAAGCTTGGTGAAGCATGCAGCTTCCGAAACATAGTTAAACATCTGGCCTAGAAATACAGCCACGCCCCGAGGACCTATATAAAAGTCCTCGGGGCGTGGCTTTTTCCAATAGCGGACGCAATCACTAGCTGCTATTGTAGTTTTTCCATTTCTACCAAGATATTGCCGGATTCATCCTGAATAATTAGCTTGTTTGCGTTATACATGTATTGTGCACTATTCTCCAGATTTTTTAAATACACCCGTTCGAGCGCTGCGTCCTCGCAGGAACGATTTTCGGTGTACAGGGTAGAAAATTTTATCTGCTGTTGATTGTAGACCGCTCCTCCCCGGAATTGCCCACAACCGGTGAATCCACCCACTGCCTGATCTTCCTTAAATTCCAGCGTCAGGCTTTCCAGCTTTGCTTTGGAGGCACCCGTCCCAGCCAATTGCGTAACCCGCCAATCGTGGTCCGAAAGCTCAATAGGCTCAGACCCGCAAGATTGCATCAATATAAGACTCAAACAGGTAAGTGTGATGATCGAAAGGAAGCGTTTCATGGTAAGTAAGATGTTTTGGTTAAAAAAAGAGCCGGGGCTTGCCATAAGCCCTCCTACTCAACTATGTACTACATACCAAACAAATACCGTTCTAAAGTGCCTCCTTTGAAAAAAAATCAGGGAAGACATCCCCCTATGACCTAAACCGCCTCGGAATATCCTGGGGAAGGCGGGTTAGCAACTCATAGTTAACCTGCTGTGTTGACTCTCCAAAGGAAGCGACGGTGATCTCGTTTCGCTTTTGACGCCCGATGATCACCACCTCATCTCCTTTTTGCGGATTGTCCAGGTCGGTGATGTCCACCGAGATGGCATTCATGGTGACCGTTCCCACAACCGACAAAATCTTCCCATGAATCAACACTTTACCTAGGTTGCTGAGGTTTCGGCTAAATCCATGGCAATACCCCACAGGTACTAGGGCGATGATCATGTCACGGGAAGCCATGTAGCTATTTCCATACCCGATAAAATCCCCCATCTTCACTTTTTTAACACTCATGATCTGACTTTTCCAACTTATGAGCCTCTTCAACGGGTTCTTCATATTATCCGCCAGGTGCTTGAACTTAAACATATAGGTCTCCTGACTTGGCCAAAAACCGTACTGTGCAATCCCGATACGAACCATATCCATGATGGTTTCTGGATAACTGAGCGAAGCCGCCGAACAAGCAGTGTGATAAGTTTTAAAACGAATCCCATGAGAAAGAAACCAGGCTTTGTATTCAGCATATTTTTTGATCTGATCCTTAACCCGTACATAATTTGCAACACTCTCAGCGCCCGCATAGTGGGTACAGAGTCCCCTAAAGTCTAAATACGCCTCGTTTTCTTTTAACACCCTCAACAAAGCATCACGTTCCTGCCACTCAAAACCAGTGCGGTGAAAGCCGGTCTCCACCTCTACATGAATCCGTGCCTCCTTCCCCTGCTTTCGAGCTATGCGTACAGCCTGATAAAGCCGTTCAAATTCAAACACATAGAAACCAATTCCTTTTTCAATGACCCAAGGAAGCACGTCGTCAGACACCATTCCCATGATCATAATTTGACTGTTTCTTTGGGACGCCTCATACACCCGCTTGGCCTCGTCTGCGCTGAAGGTGCTGAAGTGCCGAATACCGTTACTTTCTGCCAGGTAGACGATATTTTCAATGCCGTGCCCGTAAGCGTTTCCTTTTACCACCGAAGATATCATTACCTGATCACCTAGCTGACTGCGTATAAACTTCAAATTTTGCCGATAGGCAGATTTACTGATTTCAATATAGGATGTGTGAAGCATGTGTTGATCTATGAATGTATCCGTTGAATGACCTCCCAAAACAACCCGGTAGCGGTTGGGATAAGCTCGTCAGGAAAATCGTAGGAGCTCTCGTGTAGTTGAGGCTGCTTAATCCCCGCACCAATGCCAAAAAGAAACGTCGGACAGTATGCAGAAAAACGCCCAAAATCCTCCGACCAGCGAAAGGGCAACCGAATATGCTTGGTTTTCAATTTTAGCTTTTTTACGGATTCGTTGACATGCTCCCAGGCCTTTGCGTCATTTTCCACCGCGTCAAAGGACTCTGAATAGGAAAATGAAGCTTCCAGCTTGTAAGATTTGGCGATATCTGCAACAAGTCGCTCTGCGTAGATCGTCAAACGATCCATTATACCATTGTCAAACGTGCGAAGAGTCGCCATTAGCGTAGCTGATCCCGGGCTTATTCCAAAGGAACGCTCACCCATACTGACGTGAACGACGGTAACAAGCGAGAAATCTCCCATGCTCTCAGATAGGCGTTCCAATCCGACCATGAGCTTGGCCAGCGCCTCGGTAGGTGGAGTGCCATCCTCGGGGTGTGCTGCATGGCTGGTTTCTCCGTTTAACCGCACAGTCATTCCTTTAGAGGCGGCCGTGAAGGTTCCCTTCTTCAACACAATCTCGTGCAGCGCATATCCAGGCAAATTATGCAGGGCAAAAGCCATATCCGGCCTTAGCTCCTTAAATCCCGGGGATTTCAGTACCCGATCGGCTCCTTCTCCCGTTTCCTCTGCTGGTTGAAAAAGCAGGACCACTCGTCCCCTTCTAGGCCTAACTTGTGACAGTTCTGTGCCCAGCCCGGCTAAGATCGCCATGTGCCCATCATGGCCACAACTGTGGGAGCGACCCTGCTGAGTACTGGCATAAGGTCTTTCACCGGTTTCAAAAATAGGCAAGGCATCCAATTCGGCCCTAAAGAGTGTAGTTGGCCCGTCGTTCCTTCCGCCAAAAACGACGGCCAGTCCATGACCTCCTAGACCTTGGATGATGCGATCCGGTAGATGCGTAGCGAAAAATTCCACCAGCCGTTCAGCAGTACCCGCCTCCTGATGGGATAACTCCGGATACCTGTGCAATTCACGTCGAAGCGAAGTAACTGACTGTATGGTTTGTCTATTCATGGTCATTCAACTTTATAATCATCCGGCACTACCCGGAAAGAACCTGAGGGCTGATCCAAGGAATGGGGTTAGGACAGTTCTCCTGATAATAGGGAAGGTCTTCTTCCCTACATACACCCGGATAATCGCCCCAATTTCCATCCAAGCGCTTGATCAGCTGAAAATGAAGGTGCGGTGGCCAATTTCCGTTTTCTGCCGGAATACCCAGATGTCCCACACAATCACCCGGACGAAAGCGTTGGCCTACACGGATCGAGGCCAAGTCCCCCCGGCAGAGATGCCCATAAAGACTATACAGCTTTTCATCCTGCAATTGGTGTTCCAAAATCAGGGTAGGGCCGTAATTCCCAAAACCTTGATTATCCTGAAAACTGTGCACCGAACCCGCAAGTGGACAATAAACCGGACGACCGGCCTTTGTCCAGATATCTACCCCCAAGTGGATGTTGCGGTATTCATTTTGCTGGGAGGCAAACACCTCACTTCTGGTATAAATGACCCGATTTTCCAAATAACCTCCCCAAGCAAGATTCCGTCCCTCTCTTTCCATCAAACCCTGTAGGTAGTGCTCAAAATGATCACAGGCTACATAATCCAATTCGGAAAGACTCGAATTGTCTTTGCTCAAATCGATTACGAAGGCATTGGACGAGTCCAAATAATCTCCCATTAGCGGAAATTTTGCAGGCGGCAAGTGCATAAAAGCGGGCATTTAAACTGCCAAGTTAGAAAAAATACCCATTGCCGGGACATAATTAGCAGATTTTCAAAAGTCGGGAATATTATCGATCAGAAATATCGATTAATCAACAAAAAGGATATAAAATTACCATATCTATATTTTTTAATTATTTTTGTTAATTAATTTGCAATACTTATAAACCCGCATTACCTTTGAAACATCAAACAACAACAAAAAGTGTTGGAGATGTTTGTTGACAATGTAGGGTGATGAAACTGGCAGACATGCCCTCCGGTCTCGGGGGTGGGGAGCTAAGGACAAAGCAAACATGGAGCTCGTGTTTTGCCTAACTGCCCCGTGGAGGTTCGACTCCTTCTCCTACAGCAGGTTATTTTGGGTTTATTGTTAATTGACTAAAGCTATGAGACGTTGTTTCATAGCTTTTTTTATGTATGAGCCCATAATTAGTAGTATAATAGATGTCAAAAACCACATCAATCATCCTGATAAACCCCTTTTAAGATACGCTGGACTTGATCAGAAAACGGAGAAATATACGCCTTGACAAGATACCTATTCCCAGCCTCCACCCAGCGCACGGTACAAATCCACCACGGTAAAAAACATTTGCCTCCGCGTATTAGTCATACCCAGTTCCGCCTCTAGCACGCGGGATTGGGCAGTAATTACCTCCAAATAGGTAGCATATCCTCCGCGATAGAGTTCGTTTGCGGTAGATACCGCATTTAGCAAAACTGCTGTTTCTTCGTCTCGTAGACTGTACACGTTCCGTAGGTTTTCGATTCGTTGCAGCTTGTTCATCACTTCCCTGTACCCATTCAAAATCGCTTCTTGATAGGCAAAAACAGCTATTCGGCTACCTGCACTCGCTTCCTGATACCCAGCGCGGATACGGTTTTGGGCAAATAATGGCTGCGTAATGCCCCCCAGCAGTCCAACGGATATTGCTCCGGGAAATTGAAAGGCTGCGGGAATACTACGGTCATTTAAACCAATGTAAGGTGTCAATGAAAAGGAGGGCAAAAACGCCTTCCTTGCCGCTTCCACGTTGTATTCAGCGGCGCGTAGCTCGTGCTCGGCAATCTGAATATCGGGTCTACGTAACAGCATATCAGAAGGTACCCCTACCTCAGCGACAAAGGGAAGCTTGATCTGCATCAATGATTCAGCCCGTGGGATTTCAGTAGGAAATCGGCCAAGCAGGTAATTGAGGTGGTTTTCCGTTTCCACTATTTCTTGCTGCTTCTCGTACAATAAACTACGGGTAGACAGCAGTTGGGCGGCAAATTGCTGTACCGCCAATTCAGTAGCCCTTCCGGCCGCCTTTTGAATACGTATCAGTTCCAAGGCCATTTCCTGAAACTCAATGTTGCGGCTGATAGTAGCCAGCTCAATATCCATCCCTAATAGGTCGTAATATAGCGTGGCTATGTCAGCGACAAGATTTGTTACGACCAATTGCTTTCCCTTTTCCGTCGCTAACACCTGTTGAAAAGCCGCCTCCTTTTGGTCCCTTAGCTTACCCCACAAATCGATCTCCCATGTGCTTTGAAAACCCACAAAATTATTCTCCACCCGGTTGATAACATTCCGATCGCCGTTTACGGTACCATTCAGTAAATTCGGCCTGATATCTCCCGAGCGGTAACGAACGATCGCATCCATCGTAGGATACCGCAAGCCATTTCTCACTCGAAAACGGGCATTGGCAATATCTATCCGCTCCAACGCCGCTAGGAGATCCAGATTGTTTTCCAAGCCATATTCAATCAGTTCAATGAGGTTTGGATCATTAAAAAACTCCCGCCATGAAATATCCGCCAGGCTACTGCTATCGGACTGCTGAAGAAATACCGCAGGAATCGGATCCATGGACGGTAGCGTGTGAGGCTCGATGGTTTTGCACGCAGCGGCTATCAATAGCCCCACAAAAAAAAGGAACAGGTATCGAAATTTCTCTTTCAACATAAATATGCTATTTGATCGTATCATTGGAACCCTATGCCGTTAGTTCCTCTTTCCACTCCATCTCTTTTTTTGAATCAGCTGCCTTAGACTTCACAAATAGCTGGGCAAAAATGACATACAGCCCGGGGATGATGATAAGGCCAAAGATGGTTCCAATCAGCATGCCCCCTGCGGCAGCCGTACCAATCGAACGGTTGCCTAATGCACCGGCACCGGTGGCGACGGCCAAGGGAATCAGACCGGCGATAAACGCGAAAGAAGTCATCAGGATAGGACGAAGACGGGTAACAGCCCCCTCCACGGCAGCATCTATGACCGAATGTCCTGCACCGCGCTTCTGAATGGCAAACTCTACAATCAAGATGGCATTTTTGCCAAGCAAGCCAATAAGCATGATCAGCGCTACCTGGGCATATATGTTGTTTTGTAACCCGACCAAATAAAGTATGAAAAAGGCACCAAACACTCCTGTGGGCAAGGAAAGAATAACGGGAAGGGGTAGCAGGAAACTTTCGTACTGCGCAGCCAAAAGCAAATATACAAAGAGAAGGCAAATGATAAAGATGACAATAGCTTGATTTCCCGACTGAACCTCCTCCCGCGACATCCCGTACCAATCAAAGTTATAGCCCTGAGGTAAAACCTCATTTGCCACACGTTCGATCGCGGCAATTGCATCTCCGCTGCTATAACCAGGCGCAGGACTTCCTTTTACCGTGGCCGAATTATACATATTGTGCCGGGTGAGCTGCTCTGGCCCATAGGCCTTTTCCATGGTCAGAAAGCTGGAGATCGGTACCATCTCGCCGAGATTGTTTTTGACATGTAAATTCATCACATCTTCCGGCTTAGACCGGTACTCAGGAGCGGCCTGCACCATGACATCATACATCTGCTCAAAGCGTACAAAATCTGTGACAAACATACCTCCCAGCAGTATTTGCAGCGTACCCATGGCTTTTTGGATCGTGACTCCCTTTTTGGCTGCCATATCTTGATCGATATGCACCATAAACTGGGGAAAATTTGGATCAAAGTCCGAAAAAGCATTATTGATTTCTGGAGCTGCTTCTAAGGCAGCAATGAGTTCGTCGGTGACCGCACCCAATTTCTCCAAGTTACCGGTACCGGTCTGATCCAGTACCCGCAGCTGAAAACCACTGGAATTTCCAAATCCGGAAACCGTCGGAGGGAGGAAGAAATCAATCTTGGCGTCGGAAATCGTTTTGGTTCGCTCCCTTAGTTCATTCATGGTTTCCTGAATGGTACCCTCCCGCTCGTTCCAGGACTTTAGGTTTATCATCGCCATGCCAAACGATGCGCCGGACAAGCCATTGGACAAGGAGTACCCTGCCAAACTAGAAACCGACTGTACGGCATCCACCTCCTCGATCATCCGCTGCATCTCATCCAGCACACGCTCGGTCCGTTCCACGGTCGCACCTACAGGGGTAGTTACATTTACGTAGATCATGCTCTGATCTTCAGTGGGTATAAAACCAGTAGGGAGTATTTTGCTAACCCCGTAGGTTCCCACAAAGAAAAAAAGGAGCATCAAGGTAGTCAGTCCCTTTTTGGGTGCCAAGTAGGCCACATAACCAAAGTACTTCTTCTCAAAATATCCGTACACCCGGTTAAACCAATCAAAGAAGCGCTGCAACAGTCCCGTAGACTTGACGTGATTTTCTCCATAGTGGTTTTTAAGCATGATGGCACACAGTGCCGGCGTGAGGGTGACCGCATTGATCCCTGAAATCACAATGGCGATGGCAAGTGTAATTGAAAATTGCCGGTAGAAAATCCCGACAGGGCCTGACATAAAAGCCACAGGGATGAATACCGCGGACATCACCATGGTGATCGCAATGATGGCTCCTGAAATTTCCTTCATCGCTGCAAATGTCGCAGGCATGGGGCCCAATCCGGTTTGCTGCATCTTGGCATGCACCGCCTCTACGACTACGATGGCGTTATCGACAACTATACCGATTGCCAAAACGAGGGCAAACAGGGTGAGGAGGTTAATGGAAAAACCCATCATCTGTATAAAAAACAGCGTCCCGACGAGTGCAACGGGAACCGCCAGCGTGGGAATGAGCGTGGATCGAAAATCCTGCAAAAAGATGAATACCACAATAAAAACCAAAATAAATGCCTCCACCAAGGTCTTGAGGACTTCCTGCATGGAAGCATCCAAAAACCGGGATACATCGTATGAAATTTTATAATCCATTCCAGTAGGAAAGGTGTCGTCCTTAATTTCGGCGATCCGCTTTTTTACATTTGCGATAACTTCTGAGGCATTGGATCCCGGGCGCTGAATAATCATGATGGAAGCCGCGGGGCGGCCGTCAGTTTTGGAAATTCTCCCATAGTTGAGAGAGCCGAATTCTACCTCAGCTACATCGCTGAGCCGCAAAATAGACCCATCCGGGTTGGCTCTGATAACCAGGTTTTCGTATTGCTTCGGCTCAAAGAACTTACCGGTATAACGGAGCACGTATTGAAGCATTTGGGACTCTTTACCCGAACTGATGCCAATCTGACCGGGTGCCGCTTCGATATTTTGTGCTCTTATGGCATCCACCACCTCGTCGGTAGCAACGCGGTAGGCAGTCATCCGGTCCGGCTTTAACCAAATTCGCATCGAGTAATCCTTCGTACTCATGATTTCTGCTAGACCCACTCCGTCTACCCTACGAAGTTCCTGGAGCACATTCAGATCGGTGAAATTATATATAAAGCCCTCATCCAGCGAAGTATCCTCACTAAACACATTCAAGTACATCAGCAGTCCTTCCACCTGCTTTTCTACCGTTACTCCGGCCTTTACTACCTCTTCGGGCAACTCATTTACCACCGTGGAAATCCGGTTTTGGATTTCTACCGCAGCCAAATCGGGATTCGTACCTGCTTCAAAATACACTTTGATGATACTGGTACCCCGATTGCTAGAAACGGAAGTCATGTAGGTCATACCGGGCACCCCATTAATCACCTTTTCCAGCGGAGTAGCAACGGTCTTTGCACATACCTCTGCATTGGCACCTCTGTACTTTGCACGAATCGCAATAGATGGAGGAGCAATATCAGGAAATAGTTCTACCGGAAGACTAAAAAGAGAAAGCATACCCAGTAGTACAAAAAACAGGGAAATTACGATCGAGAGTACCGGCCTTTTTATGAAAATATCAAACATGGCAATATATTCTTCTGATTATGGCATATATGGATTGACCATGGAAATCCCTTCATCCAAAAGGTTACGCTCGCCATGATCTATTGCCAGCGCTTTGGGTATAATCGACATCCCATCTTTGAGACTTTGGACACCCTCGTAAACCAAACGCTCTCCTGGCTGCAATCCAGACTCCACAATGTAATAATGTGAAAAACGTGCCTTGGGAACGAAGCTGCGCATTTCCACCTGATTGTCTTCTCCTACTACGTAAACAAAACTACGGTCTTGAATTTCGAAAACCGCCTTTTGGGGAATGATAATCGCATTTCGGACGGAATTGGAAAGGATAATCTTGCCAGTTGCACGATGCTTGAGTATGTAATCGGGATTTGGAAACCTTGCCCGAAACGCAATAGATCCGGTATTTACATTAAATTCCCCTTCCATCGTTTCAATCAACCCATCGTACGGGTAGTTAGACCCATCCGCCAAAATCAACTTCACCATATTATGCTTGAGCCTTTCTTCCGCGTTGGATTTGATGTATTCCAAGTACTCCCGCTCCGATACATTGAAGTAGACGTTTACGGCACTCACATCCGACACCGTTGTCAACAAGGTCCCTGGATCAATCAAGCTCCCGGTGCGCTGCGGCAGCCGGTCGATTATCCCATCAAACGGTGCCCGGATTTCTGTGTAGGACACCTGTACTGCTGCATTCTGTTCAGCTGACTTAGCTTCTTCTATCTTTGCGAGAACCGCCTCATACTTGGCCTTGGTCATATCAAGCTCCGACTCAGAGATAACGTTCTTGTCTACCATCACTTTTAGCCGTTCGATCTCAAATTCCATGACCTTCGCTTCTGCCAAAGCACTTTGAAGGTTGGCTTTTGCCTTTGCGAGCTCCGCCATAAATTCATGATCGTTGGTTTTAAATAGAAGCTGCCCTTTTTTCACCTCCTTGCCCTCATCGACATAGATTTTTTCTAGAAATCCAGGCACACGGGCCCTCAGCTCCACATGCTCCACTGCCATCACATCGGCCACAAACTGTCGGTGAAGCACGGTATCTTTTGCCACTACTTCGATTACCGGAACCTCACGCAGCACTTGACCCTGTTTTTGCTTTTGTCCCGAAGGATCACTGCAGGAAACACCGACTTGGAGGCAAACCAAATACAAACACCATCTTGTATATATTCTTCTTGTAACCATACCGTTTATCATTCAATCCCAAAAACAAGTAAAACTCCTTGCAGCATTCCAGCTGCTTTTACCTTATTTTGGCGCATACATCGCTTCGCATGTCGCTAGTTAAGAATGCCTAAATTTATTTAACTAAATGAAACAAGCGGAACGTAATTTTATAAACGGCTCATTTGTGACTATGCACATCTTACTTGGAAAGGCAAAAGGTCGTTGAATAAAAAACCAAAAACACCAAATAAACCCAATAACCGGCTGCACAAATCGGTCGAATCTATCCCGTCTAAACTATTAACATTTGTTACATGCAAGTAAAACCTGCTCTTGTTTATTTGTTGTTTGCTACTTGGATCAGCCCTATGGCATGGGCACAAACGGAATCCGTTCCCCTCGGTTATGTGGCTTATCAAACACCTGAAAAACCGCTAATTGACGGAAAACTAAATGACAAACACTGGGAATCCGCACAATGGTCGGAGGCCTTTGTGGACATACAAGGCGATACTCGGCTAAAACCCGCCCACCTTACCCGCATGAAAATGATGTGGGACGAACATTACTTCTATATAGGTGTCAAGTTGGACGAACCCCACCTGTGGGCTACCTACACTGAGAGGGAATCGGTGATTTTCCACGAAAACGACATAGAAGTATTTTTGGATCCGGATGGCGACACGCATAATTATTACGAATGGGAAATTAACGCACTCGGAACATTGTGGGATCTCCTGCTCACCAAGCCTTACAAAGATGGGGGCAAACCACTCAATGGCTGGAACATCAACGACTTTGAATACGCCGTTTATTTGGAGGGCACGCTCAACGATCCCCGAGATGAAGACGACTATTGGTCGGTAGAGATGGCCATTCCCTGGTCATCGCTGTCCTATCCAAGACCCAAAGATGGCAATCAATGGAGGATCAATTTTTCCCGCGTCCAATGGCGACTCGAAGTTGAAAACAACACGTATAAAAAAGTCATCAACCCTGCAACAGAGAAATCCTACCCGGAAGACAACTGGGTGTGGTCGCCCCAAGGTGTCATCAATATGCATGTCCCGGATCGCTGGGGCTATGTGCAGTTCAGCGAATTGGAAGTTGGCTCCGCCAATGTCGCGTTTGAGCATCGGCCGGATGAAAAAGTGAAAACCCAACTGAGGGACTACTACGACGCCCAAAAAGCATTCTTTAGAAAAAACCTACGATATGCAGTGCAGCCAAATGAGCTTCAGATGACCAAACCGGCGGCAGATGCCGAATTTGAGGTAACCAAGACCCGATTCAAAATCTCCCTGCCCTCTCTGGAAGAAGCCGGTAAAAGATGGTATATCGTCGAAGATGGACGAATATGGAAACAGTAAAGCCAACTTAATGGAAGAAGTAACAGACGGTTTTCAACGAAACCACTATTTTTGCGTTGAATCTCTAATAGGTTACCCCAACCCACCATGCGGCAATCAATCCCCTTTCTTTCAGTTGGCCTCCGGAATGCATCCCTGCTTTTCACATGCTTGGTGATGCTATTTCCCACTGCCTGCGAAAATATGGCTGCTGACGAAAAGGCACTGATTAATGTATTGCTTATTGACGCTCCAGGTGACTTTGATGAGGTATGGCTTGAGATATTAGGGGTTGAAATTCTTCCTGCCGGAACCCGGGGACTGGATAATGCGGAGTGGTCTTACATCCCCTACACTCCTTCCAATAAAATGGTGAAGGTTTCTGATCTAGTGGGCAGCCAACGGCTCCTGCTAGGTAGACAAGAAATTAGGGCCGGACAGGTAAGCCGCATTCGGCTGCTATTGGGAGATACGCACTACCTGATTAAGGATGGACAGCAAATCATGTTACAACCTGCTCCCAACGCCGATGAGCGGCTGACAGTCGAAATGGATCTTCAAGCAAGCGCCGGTTTTGCTTGGGATATTTACTTGGATATCAACTTGGCAAAATCCATCCAACAGAATACTTCGGGGGGCTTTACCCTGGCACCCTCCCTTCGGGCATTTTCAATGGAAAACCGGAGTGAGCTCCGGGGAACGATACAGCCAGCGGAGGCAACGCCCCACATATTTGCCTTCACCGAAACCGACACCATCGCTACCCTGAGTGCTAAAAATGGTGAATTTCGGCTCCGGGGACTGACTTCCGGCACATACCGCATTCATATTCAACCACAGGCCACCCATTTAGATACTCTCTTCTCAATCCTAGTTGCCCCAGACTCTGTATACACCCTCGGCAATTTCCGCCTCTCTCCTAGCCCCATACCAACGCCATAAGATCTTGGAACACCACGAGAAATACATGAAGCGAGCCCTGGAGCTTGCCGAATGGGGCACCGGTTCTGTCAGCCCCAATCCATTAGTTGGCTGTGTGATCGTGCGAGACGGACATATAATCGGAGAGGGGTACCACGAAGCATTCGGTGGGCCACATGCCGAACCCAATGCGGTGGCTGCGGTAGCTGATTCTTCACTTTTGGTCGGGGCCTCCGTATATGTGACCTTGGAACCCTGCGCCCACTTCGGCAAAACTCCTCCTTGTGCCGACCTGTTGGTAAGCAAAAAAGTACATGAGGTCGTCATTGCCGCAAAGGACAGCAACCCCTTGGTGGGAGGTAAGGGAATAGGCATCCTGCAAGCAGCGGGAATTTCAGTGGTCACAGGCATACTGGAGCGGGAGGTGCGCTGGCAAAACCGGCGCTTCTTCACCGCTATGGAAAAAGGACGCCCGTATGTGATTCTCAAATGGGCGCAAACCCGCGATGGCTACTTGGCGAGGGCCAACTACGACAGTAAGTGGATCAGTAACCCGCTAAGTCGTCAGCTAGTCCACCGGTGGAGGGCAGAGGAGGATGCCGTTTTGGTAGGAACCAAAACTGCCCACTATGATAACCCTAGGCTGAATGTCCGGGATTGGACCGGTAGGGATCCCGTGCGCATTGTAATAGACAATCACCTTACCCTTGTCCCAAACAGCTTTCTCTTTGATCAGAGCCAGCCAACCATCTGCTATAACCTACTAAAATCCGAACAATCGAAAAACCTCGATTTAGTGCAAATGAAACCGGGTTTTTCACTGGAAGAACTGCTGTCCGACCTGCAAAAGCGTAAAATCCAAAGCCTGATAGTAGAAGGCGGTAGCCACCTGCTTCAGCAATTTATTTCAAGGGAACTTTGGGACGAAGCGAGGGTGTTTACGGGGAATACCGTATTTGGAGATGGGATCCCTGCGCCGCAAATTACCAAAGTTCCATGGGAAACCCGAAGCATACAGGACGACCGACTGGATCTATACATAAACGATGTATGCGTTGCCAAACCAACTCTGTAACTCCGTAACGCTCTCTGGGCTACCTTTATGGCAGAAGACCTATTCATTCCCAACACCACCTCCAAAGGCGATCTCTATGCGTCCCTTTTGCCTCAGATAGAGGCCTTGGTGAAATCCGAAAGCAACCAAATCGCCAACTTGGCCAACATCGCCGCGGCTCTAAAATCCGCATTTGATTTCCTGTGGGTCGGATTTTACCTTGTCGAGGAAAATGAACTGATATTGGGACCATTTCAGGGGCCCGTAGCTTGTACCCGAATTGCTTTTGGCAAAGGGGTTTGCGGTACCGCTTGGAAAGAGGCGAAAACGATTCTGGTACCGGATGTGGAAGCGTTTCCGGGACACATCGCCTGCAGTAGCGCATCCAGGTCTGAAATCGTCGTACCGGTAGTACATAACGGTTCCGTCACCATGGTATTGGATGTAGATTCGGAGAAATTAGCAGCATTTGACTCCATTGACCGTCATTACCTTGAAAACCTAACACAGGAAATTATCGGCAAGTATTGCCTTTGATCGAGAGACTTACTGTATTACACACGTTCAATAGACCTTCAATTACAATTTACCTTTCTAAAACGATGCGAAAGATCTGCTTTGCCAGTAACAACGTGAAAAAGCTTGAGGAAATCCGGGCTGCGTTGGGAAACACCATTGAAATTCTATCTTTAAAAGACATAGGCTGCTCGGAAGAGCTTCCAGAGACCGGGGACACATTAGAGCACAATGCTTTTCAAAAGGCCCGTTACCTGCATGATCATTACCATGTGGACTGTTTTGCAGACGATACCGGGTTGGAGGTTACTGCCCTAAATGGTGCTCCGGGGGTTTATTCGGGGAGATTTGCGGGACCGCCCCGCAGCGACGAACGAAACGTAGACCTTTTGCTACAAAAAATGGAAGGTATAAAAGACCGCAGCGCGGCCTTTCGTACTGTGATCGCCTTGATCCTTAAGGGCAAGGAATACCAGTTTGAAGGAAAAGCTGCAGGAAGTATCACGGACGAAAGGTCAGGAAGCAATGGATTTGGCTATGACCCCGTGTTTGTGCCCGAGGGCTATGAACGTACTTTTGCCGAGCTTAGCTTGGAAGAAAAAAATACCATCAGCCATCGGGGCAGGGCCGTCGCGCAGTTAGCAGCTTTTCTGCTTGATGAAAGCCGATCAGGAGGTTAGAAAAATATTTTTATATTTGACTCCCATGAAAAAACCTTTTATTGTCGGAATTACGGGCGGCAGTGCCTCGGGAAAGACGTTATTTTTGGATAAACTGCTGAATGCATTTGAGCCGAATCAGGTCTGTCTGATCTCTCAGGATAACTATTATAAGCCCCGACACCTTCAGCCCGTGGACTCGAAAGGGATCCATAATTTCGATACTCCCCACTCCATCGACTTTGAGCAATATGCGGAAGACATCCGCAGGATTCAACATGGAGAAACCGTGCACCGCCAAGAATACACCTTTAACAACCCAAATAAAACCCCAAAAACGCTGGAATTCAAACCAGCACCGGTAGTGGTGGTAGAAGGCATCTTTGTGTTGTATTACCCGGAACTTGCCCAGTTATTGGATCTTAAGGTATTTATCGACGCGAAAGACTACATTAAACTCAAGCGCCGGATTGTTCGCGATAAGGTAGAACGAGGTTATGACCTGGATGATGTACTGTATCGCTACGAAATGCACGTCATGCCTACTTATGAAAAATACATAGAACCATTCAAACACGATGCAGACCTGATTGTGCCAAACAACCGAGGCTTCGAAAAGGCCCTTGAGGTGATCAAATCCTTCCTAAAAATGAAAGTATAGCTGGCTGTATACCCGAATCACCCTCTTCCCTACATTACTAACTAGTTGATTTATAGCGTACAAAAAGATTAACATTCCTTCAATTCCTGCTTTGATCTTGATAATTTTTTATATATTTGCACCCGATGATTTCGCAAGACACCTACCGGCTTTGGAAAGAACGATTCGCCATCTTGATGGTGGTGGTCTTTTGTGCACTGGTATCAGGTGCAGATTATTTGGTACACCATGCGCAAGTTGACGAAGTCAACACGCATCAGACTGCTGCAGATGCGGGTGATACTGACAGGGATGACAAGCATGCCACCTTTGTACACAATGCGGTAGATGCGGTAGTCCCCTTTGTGATGGTGGCCGTGGATCACGTGCTGCATTTCATATACGAAATTGCTACTCCCCGGAAGCCACAGACATTTTTTAGCACTGACTTTATCCAACTTCCCAATAATTTTCTAGAAGTACTTTTTGAACACATTGTGTCGGCCAACGCACCCTAAGTGAACTATCCTACTTTCTAAATTACCCATTCAAGCATCAGAAGAGCGAAGGCGTTGATTGCCTTCTTGTCTCTATGGTTACAGATCAGTATTTCATTTAATCAACAGTTATAACTATTACCTACACCCATGCAAAATAAAGGCGTAATTGTGTTTTTTACGGTAATAATCACAGCCCTATGTCTGTATTATCTATCGTTTACCCTAGTATCAAACGGGGTCCAAAATCGGGCCACCGAATATGCTACGGATGAATCCGGAAATATAGACTTTGCCAAACGGCAGAGTTACATGGATTCCGTTTGGAGGGAGCCCGTATATAATTTCCTCGGATTCCCGTTTACCTACCAAGAAGTCAAAGAAACCGAGCTTGGACTTGGTCTTGACCTTCAAGGCGGGATGCACGTGACCCTGGAAGTATCTCCCGTGGAAATTGTACGGGGACTAGCTGGTAACAGCAAAGATGCCCAGTTCAACCAAGCCATTGAATTGGCCTCCGAACGTGCAAAAACTACAAACGACTCTTATGTGAGCCTATTTGCCCAGGCTTGGAGCGAAGTATCTGGGGGAAAAGCCCTCAATACCATTTTTGCTACTGCTGCGAATAGGGGCCGTATCTCGCTGGAAACCTCCGATGCCGAGATTCTATCTGTCATTGATACGGAAGTAGAAAATGCCATTGAGCGCTCCTTTAACATACTCCGTACACGGATTGACAGGTTCGGAACTTCTCAACCGAACATACAGCGGATCCAAGGCTCGGGAAGAATCCAAATCGAACTTCCTGGCGTGGATAACCAAGAGCGCGTGCGAAACCTCCTTCAGGGAGTGGCCAAGCTTCAGTTCTGGGAGGTAGCCGAGATCAACGAATTTGGTGACGCCCTTCAGCAAGTAAACGCCATCTTGGTAGCAGAGGCAAGAGCCAATAAGCCTGCCGACGAAAGCACCCCTGCGCTAGCGGATACCACGGATCTGGAGAGTGACCTAGCCCGTCAGTTGGCTGAGGGAAGCGAAACTGAAGACCAACTGGGTCAGGATGTATCTCCGCTCTTTTCCCTGCTAAAGGCAAACTACGGCCTGGTATACGAAGTCAGAGACACCCTTGCGATCAACCGGATCCTCAGTCGGGAAGACGTGAGGTCCATCCTCCCCCGAGATATTCGTTTGTTGTGGTCTGTGAAGCCACAGCGGGCAGATAACATGGAATTGCTGGAGCTGCATGCCATCAAAGCTCCCAGAGGTTCGGAGCAAGCACCTTTGGAAGGGGACGTAATCACCGATGCCCGCCAATCCTACGATCAGGCATCTCGCCCTGCCGTAAGTATGCAAATGAATGCCGACGGTGCCAGAAGATGGCGAAAACTTACTGCTGATAATATCGGACGGAGAATTGCTGTGGTGTTGGATGATTATGTTTACACAGCGCCTACCGTGCAGGGAGAAATCCCCTCTGGTCAATCGGAAATTACCGGTAATTTCACCATCGAAGAGGCCAAAGACTTGGCCAATATCTTAAAATCCGGTGCGTTGCCTGCTCCTACCAGAATTGTGGAAGAAGCGATTGTAGGCCCAACCCTAGGCAAAGAAGCGTCGGCACAGGGCGTAAACTCCATGATCGCCGGACTGGTACTTGTGGTCCTTTTTATGGTGGCCTACTATGCAAAAGGCGGTTTTGTGGCCATCGCCGCACTCTTGTTTAACATCTTCTTTATCTTGGGTATATTGGCCCAGCTTGGAAGTGCACTTACCCTGCCGGGTATTGCTGGTATCGTACTTACCATTGGTATGTCCATTGATGCCAATGTATTGATCTTTGAACGTATCAAAGAAGAACTGAAAAACGGAGCCGGCTTGCTACAAGCTATAAGCGCAGGTTATGACAAAGCATTCAGCGCCATCCTTGACTCAAACGTCACCACGTTTCTAACGGGTGCTATCCTGTATGCACTGGGCCAAGGTCCCGTAAAAGGTTTCGCCATTGTGCTGATGATAGGTATTGCCTCCTCCTTCTTCTCAGCCGTATTTATTACCCGGGTAATCGTGCACTGGATGAGCAAAAAAGGGGATCAGAGCAAAGTATCCTTTGCGACGCCGTTTGCCGGAAACCTCCTCAGCGGACTCAATATCGATTTCTTGAGTAAACGAAAGTTTGCCTACATAATCTCTACAGGAGTCATTGTCTTGGGACTTTTGATCGCAGTGGTCAACGGGCTGAAGTTTGGTGTAGACTTTACCGGAGGCCGCTATTACATCGTGGAGTTTAGCGAAGCCGTACCTGCCTCAGACCTGAAGGTTGGACTGGATAATGAATTTGACGGAGCGGTGGAAGTAAAAACCTACGGTGCCAATAACGTCCTGAAGGTGACTACTTCCTACCTGATCAATGAAGATTCGGACGAAGCAAACAGCGAAGTAGAAACACGGGTTAGAGAAGGCATTGCCACCGTCACCGGGTACACCTATATCCCCGATGCCACTAAACTCAATGGTGGGGACTTTGCCATCACCGGTTCCAATAAGGTCGGCGCAACAGTAGCCGACGACATCAAAGCATCGTCCATAGAAGCCATGTTCTTTGCATTGGTAGCGATCTTCCTTTATATATTGCTGCGTTTTAGAAAATGGCAATTCTCCTTGGCTTCCATCATTGCATTGATACACGATACATTCTTCGTGATTGCAGCCTTTGCGATCGCAAGTGCCTTCGGAGCTACCTTTGAGATCGATCAGGTATTTATTGCCGCCGTCTTGACGGTGATCGGTTATTCGATCAATGATACCGTGATCGTATTTGACCGCATACGGGAGAACATCAACAACAAAGGCACCAACCGATTGGTATCTCTCTTCAATGATGCCATAAACCAAACCATGGCCCGTACATTGATCACTTCCGCCACCACCCTAATTGTGGTAGTCGTACTATTGCTGTTCGGCGGTGAAGTATTACGAGGATTTTCCTTTGCGCTTCTGATTGGCGTACTGGTAGGTACCTATTCGTCCATCTATATTGCTACCCCGGTAGTGGTGGACCTAATGAAGCGTGAACTTGAAAACGAAAACAAAGAATTGGCAAAAAAACCGGCTTAAGCTAGTTGATTTGGCATTAGCATAGATGTCCCTTATATAGAAAAAGCCGGTGCAAAAATGTACCGGCTTTTTTTGTGTTTGAGCCTTTCACGATCATATTTTCCATTTTCAATGAAAAACTAGCCTTTTTCAAATAAAAAATACCCCGATCAGGGTATTTCGTGATTGGATTTCCCTGTTTAACTTGCATTATTCAAGCGATGTACCATTATGCAAGGAAATCTATTTCACTTTTGCCTCTTTATTGGATTGCTCCTTTCGTCCGTATACTTTCTCTTCGGCAGGCCAAAAGAGGAATACAAGCGAACTCACAAGGTGGTATTTTCCGTTTTGATGCTGACCTTTTTGGCGGAGGTGCTTTGGAAAATAGCCATCGAGACCAACCTGGATAGCTTCCTTCTATACAACTTGTTGTTTGTCTACTTGAGAGTGGGGATGATGCTGGCATTCTTTTATTTTCTACCGTTCAGCTGCCAAATTCAGGACAAGATTTTACTTACGTTGGTTGTCTTTTTGGTTTCCGGCCTACTTAACAGCCTCTTTTTCCAACCACTTGACGAAATGATCCAAAGCTACAGTCAGATGTTTGGAAATGGCCTAATCCTTTTCTTTTCACTGATTTTCTTCAAGGACATTATACGGCAAAGCAAATACAAAGAACATAACCTGCTATCCTTGCCTTATTTCTGGATTGCCACTTTTGTATTGTTTTCATTCGGAGAGAGCTTCATTTTCTACTTTTTCTCCAGCCTATTCTTCCCTAAGAATCTATATGATCTAGGCTATATTCAGATTTTTGTCCAGTTTTTTGCGGGGCTGATGTTTCTTGTTTTTGGTGTAGCCTTCTATATCCCCGACTACCTTCAGGGGAAAAGAACCAGCTGAATCATTGTATGAGTGGGATCTCTGGACTACACGGAAACCTCTCCAAGGGAAACCAATAAGTTTTTAAATTTGGCCATTAAATGTAACTTTACGCACAAATTTCAAAATCACATTTTATGGCCTATTTATTCACCTCAGAATCCGTGTCTGAGGGGCACCCGGATAAAATATCAGATCAAATATCAGATTCTATCATCGATCACTTTTTAGCCTTTGACCCAAATGCCAAGGTAGCTTGCGAGACCATGGTTACCACCGGTCAGGTGATCCTAGCGGGTGAAGTCAAATCCTCCACCTACTTGGATGTACAGAAGATAGCCCGGGATGTCATCAACCGGATCGGTTACACCAAAAGCGAGTACATGTTCGACGGCAATTCCTGCGGAGTGCTTTCAGCCATACATGAGCAATCACCCGATATCAACCAAGGGGTAGAACGCGACCATCCGGAGGAACAAGGCGCCGGCGATCAAGGCATGATGTTTGGATACGCCACCAATGAAACGGAAAACTACATTCCCCTTGCCTTGGATCTTTCACACAGGCTGCTCAAAGAATTGGCCGTGCTTCGGAGGGAAAACAATGAAATCACCTACCTACGGCCCGATTCCAAAGCGCAGGTTACGATAGTCTACAGCGACAACAATGTCCCTGAAAAAATACACACCATCGTGGTTTCTACCCAGCACGATGAGTTCGGCACCGAGCCTGAAATGCTCGAAAAGATTAAAAAGGATGTGTTGAATATCCTTATTCCTCGGGTTAAATCCCAGCTGCCGGAGTCACTGCAGCGCCTGTTCACCTCAGACATCATCTACCACATCAATCCCACCGGAAAGTTTGTTATTGGAGGGCCCCATGGAGATACCGGCCTCACAGGCCGCAAAATCATCGTAGACACTTATGGAGGCAAAGGAGCGCACGGAGGTGGAGCATTCTCCGGAAAAGACCCCTCTAAAGTAGACCGCTCCGCCGCCTATGCCACCCGCCATATAGCCAAAAATATGGTTGCTGCGGGCCTAGCCGATGAAGTGCTGGTCCAGGTTTCCTACGCCATCGGAGTAGCCGCCCCCATGGCCATCTATGTAAATACTTACGGAACCGCCAAGGTGGACATGAACGACGGTGAAATCGCCAAAGTGATAGAAAACTTGTTTGATATGCGGCCGTATGCAATCGAGCAGCGTCTAAAACTGCGATTTCCTATCTACGAAGAAACGGCCGCTTATGGCCACATGGGCCGAGAAAACGAGGTAGTCACCAAAACATTCTATTCTCCCGATAATGCCTCGCTGACGCTAAGCGTGGAGCTCTTTACTTGGGAAAAATTAGACCATGTAGATAAGATCAAAAAAGCGTTTAGCCTTTCCTAAGGCTTCCCCGATAAGGGCCCGTTTCATCTACGAAGCGGGCCTCTTTTTTAAGCGCCCCACATCCCCTCGATAAGCTCGGTATAAAATTCCTGGATGGTATTCCCCACTGCCCGTACCTGCTGGGAAATCAGACTGGTCTCCGTTTGACCTGGCACGGTATTCAGCTCGATAAAGAAAAACCTCCCGGAATCCCTTTCCAAAAAATAGTCCATACGCACCGCACCCCGGCAGTTTAGGCGTTCGTAGACCGACTTGGCGATACGCTCCACCCGAAGAACCTCCTCCGAAGTCATGCGCCCGGGCGTAATTTCTTCAGATACTCCCGGTGTATATTTTGCTTCAAAATCGAAAAACTCCTTTGAGCTGATAATCTCCGTTGCCGGCAATACCCTAATCTCTCCTGCCGCTTTATACATTCCTACGGAAAACTCACGCCCGGAAATAAACTCCTCTACCAACACCTGCGTATCTTCCCTAAAGGCTTTTTCCAGCGCCTCTCCCAGGTCATCGCCACTTACCACCTTGCTCATACCGATGCTGCTACCACCGTTATTGGGCTTGACAAACACCGGAAAACCTAGCGTGGAAATTACACGGGCAACGTGTCCCGATTGGTTGCCAAACAACTGCAGGGAACGGGCCACATGCAGCTCTTCGATTTCCTCCACAATGGCCTTTGTATATCCCTTGTTCATGGTGATCGCGGAAGTAGCCGGATCGCAAGTCGTATAGGGAATGTCCAGCATATCCAGGTACCCAGCTAGCTTTCCATCTTCACCGGGTGAACCATGAATGATATTGAATACCCCGTCGAAGGTAATCTTTTTCCCGTCCAGGAAAAGGGAAAAATCGTTTCGGTCTACCGGTATTCGTTCACCATCTTCCGTGAGGTAATACCATTCCTCCGGGTAGATAAAAACCTTATATACATCATAAAGACGCTTATCGAGGTGTTTTTCCACTACTGCGGCACTCTTTAACGATACCACTGACTCACCGGTAAACCCACCGGTGACCAACGCAATTTTCTTTTTCATTTATCTACCCTGTTCGTAACTGGAAAAACAGCATTCTATCGCACATGAATGGAAGAAATCAAAACTTGTACATGGCAATCACTGGCGAATTTCCGAATTTTCAGTTAAAAATACGGCGGCTGGTCTATAAATTATACAGAGAAGCAGAAAAAGGGAGCAACGTATAAAACCTAGCTCAAAGATCCTAACCTTTCATCCAATGAATCTTTTTCCGCAAGGCAACAAATGGCTATATTTGGTTTCAAAATCAATCGCTATGTCGCAAAAACTACCTATCCTGCTGTGTTGGTTTATGGTTGCCTCCCTTGCCCTTCATGCCCAGCAAAAGAAAAATGTAACGCTGGAAGATGTATTCAAGACTTCCACATTCAGTCAAAAGGGGGTCTATGGTATCAATTGGATGAAAGACGGCAAATACTACAGTACCTTATCCGGAGAAAACGCCGCCAGGGTGGTAAAGGTAAACTTGGCAACCGGTGAGGAAGAAGCTGTGTTGGTGGACGGAGAAAAACTTGGCATTCGCTTTTCTGACTATTCATTTAACTCCGACGAAACCTTTGCGTTGCTTAGTTCCGATGTAGAACGCGTCTACCGCCGATCCTCCAAGGCCGTATACCACGTATTGGATATGACTTCCGGCACTATTCAGCCCTTGCTGGAAGGAGAAAAAGTCTCCTATGCCACCCTATCACCCGACAATACCAAGGTGGCTTATGTAAAGGATAACAATCTTTTCTACAAGGACTTGAAGACAGGCAGCATTACCCAAGTTACCCACGACGGCAAAACCAACGAAATCATCAACGGTGCAGCCGATTGGGTGTATGAAGAGGAATTTTCGATGGCACAGGCATTTGCCTGGTCACCTCAAGGAGATAAAATTGCCTTCATTCGGTTTGATGAGACCGAAGTGCCCGTTTTTAACATGCAGATCTGGGGAGACCTATACCCCTCAGACTACCTTTTCAAATACCCAAAAGCCGGTGAAAAAAACGCCCAAGTGGGGATACACGTATACCACTTGAACATGGGAAAAACCCAAAAAATGAATGCTGGGGAAGAAGAAGATATCTACCTCCCGCGTATCTATTGGACCGGCGACAACAATACCTTGGCCTTTATCCGGCTAAACCGCCTGCAAAATCAGCTGGACCTCCTGCATGCGGATGCTTCCACCGGAACTAGTCGGCTAATACTTCATGAGGAATCCACAACCTACGTGGACCTAGACTACAACGACAACCTGCAATACCTCAGCGACAACAAGAGTTTTATTACCACCTCAGAGAAAAGCGGTTACAAGCACATCTACCATTATGATATGGATGGTAAACTGATCCGTCAGGTAACGAGCGGTGACTGGGAAGTAACCAACCTTGTGGGAGTAGACGAGAAAAACAAGAAAATCTATTTCGAATCCACAGAAGTGTCCCCCTTGGAAAGGCACCTGTATGTGATCAACCTAAACGGTACCGGAAAAAAACGGCTCAACATGGCGTCCGGATCCTACAGCACCAATATGAGTCCAGACTTCAAGTATTATATCAGCAGCCACAGCACCGCATCTACACCCTTACAGGTAAGCCTTCACGATGCTTCGGGGAAGACCATTAAGGTCTTAGAAACCAACGAAGACTTGCAAAAACGCATGAAAGAGTTTGCTTTAGGGGAAAAGGAATTTTTCAATTTCAACACCGTGGATGGCACTTCCCTCAATGGCTACTTGATCAAACCCGCCAATTTTGACGAAACAAAAAGATACCCCGTACTAATGTATGTGTATGGTGGTCCGGGTTCGCAAAATGTACGAAACGCCTGGGGAGGAACCAGAGATTTTTGGCACCATCACCTGGCTGCGCAAGGTTACCTGATCGCGTGTGTGGACAATCGCGGCACAGGTGGACGCGGAAGAGACTTTAAGCATGTAACCTATGCCAATTTAGGGAAACTGGAAACCGAAGATCAGATCGCCGCAGCAAAACACCTAGGAGGACTTTCCTTTGTGGATTCAGATCGTATCGGAATCTGGGGTTGGTCCTACGGGGGATATATGTCCTCCCTATCACTGATGCTGGGCCACGATGTATTCAAGACAGCCATAGCAGTAGCACCTGTAACCACATGGAGGTATTACGACACCATCTACACCGAGCGATATTTACAAACACCCCAACTGAATGCCAAAGGCTACGACGATTACAGCCCCATTACCCATGTAGATAAGCTTAAGGGGAACTATCTGCTGATTCATGGCACCGGTGATGACAATGTTCACTTCCAAAACAGCGTGGATCTACTCAATGCACTCGTGGCAGCTGATAAACAATTTGAAACCTTCTACTACCCCAATCGCAACCATGGGATTGGAGGAGGGAATACCACTTGGCATTTGTATAACATGATGACAGATTTTATCAAGCGAAAGCTATAAGAAACCCCCATATAGTGCCCTTAATCCTCCCGAAAACGGCCGTTTTCGGGAGGCTTTGTTTTTTTGGCGTAATTCGCTAAATTGATCGAGCGCTAAACCCAATCTAAGATGAACGAACGTATCAACACCACCCTTCACACGGTCAGTTTCGTGCTGATGGTGGCCCTTATCCTTTGGCATTTTGTTGCCTCATCGGTTACTTTTCCGTATGTCCTGACGATCCTAATCGTCGCATTGATCGCAATAGAGGTGGTCAGCCTGATCATGGTCTCCAAAACATACCCCGAAAACCACACCTCCTTCAAGATCGGTATTATTGCAGGGTTGTGCATTTTACTAGGAATCAAAACCATGATGCCCACCCTTTTTGTGCCACTTACCGTCACAGTGGTAGCCGTTAACTTCCTATATAATTTTTACACCGGCAACAAACGTAGACGAGGTGCCTATAAACGCAGAAAGGCCAAAAGGCTGAAATTATAGGGTAGCCGAACCCCAAAAAGGCATGGCTTTTGAATAACGTGTTAAACTTGCGGTATAGGATAGCATACCGAATGAAAACAGCCAGAAAAATGAATCAAAAAGGGGAAAAGGTGGTAATACAGGAACCGAGATGGAAACATTGGGCGATTTGGGGGGTATTTCTTGCAGGGATTTTTCTATTCAATGCTGCCAATGCGCAGGAAAAACTCAAGAAACTGGTCGAGGAAAGGGAAATACTACACCGAGAGTGGCAGGAATCGGAAAGTCAAAAAACCGGGATTTTCGGAAATCGTACCAAAAGGGATCTGATCGCCACCCAGGAATGGATGTCACGGATCATCCAAAAAGACAATCAAATCATGGCGGAATTGGAAATGCTTAAGGATATCGAAACCACCACGATTAGCCACGAAAAAGAGGATTACAAGTTTATTGCCCAAAAGCAGCAAAACGATATCGGGATCTTAAAACGAGCCCTTGCGGAAAAAGAGTTGGAAGTAGAAAAAGCCAAAGCGGATGGCTTAACCAACGAATGGGCGGCCTTTCTTTTGTTTTTGACCACTTTGGTCTTCGGCTACTTATATTTTAAAGCCAGAAAAATACACAACGATCAGCCGGTAGGTTAGGCTCCTTTCAGCTGGTTCCGCCAGGCATATACCAACATGGGGAGTTGCGCATAACTTTGAACGCCCGCCTTTACACCTTGGGTTTTCAAATAGAGGTCGTTTGACATTCGACTTACCTCAGAAAACATCGGTGTAATGGACAGGATATTTCTACGGATTGAAGCCAAGTCATTTATGATTCCCTGAGGGAGTGTGGTGGTAAACTCCCTATATTTATCTGGGCTGATCCGATATAAATCGTTCAGTTGATACCTTAGCAACTTTAAATGCCCTGCATACTTCAGTAGAAAAGATTCGCTGTTGGTGCAGATGACCCACGCAATAAAATTTGCCTCCCCTTCGTCGGTAACGCCATAGCTATGGGCCATCTCGTGGGCTACGGTAAAGGGCTTTTCCAAGGCATGTAGGCTTGGATCTATGTAGCTTTCCCCCGTAAAGGGAAAGTAGATACCATATATGCCCATATGCCGCATAAAACCCGCCGGATAAAACTCCCGGGTCCGAGGCTTACCCGAATAATTCAACCCTAACAGGTACAGATTTTCCCCTACCTCAGCCCTCACCAGTGCTTCCAATTCGGCATAATCCATGGATTCTTCGATGGCTGAAGTGTCTCTCCGAATATAGGGACGTGCCTGTGTAAGCAGGTTACGGGTAAGTTGCATTTCCTCTAGCAACAGCTCCTCATCTAGAGAGGAAGGCCTAAGATTAAGCTGTTCAAAAATCGGGATGCGCTGATAATTATAACCCCACAACACCAAAAAGAAAAAGACCAATAGGCCAGCACCATTACAGAGCGATCGAAAGCTGTACAAGAGTCGATCTTTCCATCCGAAGCTCCGATAGCAAATCCTGAACACAAAATATCCCAGTACTCCTAAACCGGAAGCCAAAAATAAATATACTGTCGGAAAAGGTAACCTGGATAGGGAAGCATCTACACTATTTCTGATCACCGGGAAAATGGTGCGCGAATAAAGCTCTTCGGTCTGCTCAGGAAACCTAACGGCCAAAAAACGAATTATCAATGCGAATAACCCCAAAAAACTCCATGCCCAGTTTCCTTTGACCATACACCTAAAGAGAGTCTCCTGTTGACTAAACCAGCACCATCAAACACCCTCTGCCTCTACGCGTTTCACTTCCGGAAGCATGCGGGTAAGGAGGTTTTCGATGCCAGCTTTGAGAGTAATGGTACTGGAAGGACACCCCGAACAGGACCCTTGTAGCAACACCTTCACCACTCCGTCCTGAAAACTGTGAAAAACAATGGCACCGCCATCCTGCTCTACTGCCGGTCGGATGTATTCATCCAGTATACCCTTGATCTTCTTCACGCTCTCGCTGTCCGCCTCGTCAAACAAGGGATCTTTTTCAAGAACCACGTTAACCGGTGCCTTTCCATCTTCCAGATAGGCCTTGATATGGTTTCGGATAAAATCTTGAATCTCGGGCCATTCCACAGACTCCGTTTTAGTGACCGTGACGAAGTTTGACGCGATAAATACCCGCTCTACAGCCGCAAAATTAAATAGCTCTTTGGCCAGGGGGGAGTTCGATGTACTCTCCAGGTTGGGATAATCGTAGCTCACGCCTTCATCAGCGAGCATAAAATTTGCCACAAATTTCAACGAATTAGGATTTGGATTGGCCTCCATGTACAGGTGTACGGGCCTTTTCTGTGCTTGCAACATGGATTCGAATAGTTCTTTATCCACTTTTAACAGCTATGACGCCAATTAGTTCCTAACCAGCCAAAATTTACTGCCCAATGAATACCAGGTATAGAAGGCTTATCGCTAACCCAATCGCATGCTAAAAAAAGATTTTTTCGCGTACGTGTTTCACGCGGTTTTAAAGACATAGAGAAAAATTACACAGATATGAAAAATCTCATGATGCAAATCTTCTGCGTTTTCGCTTTTTATGCGGCCACAGCCCAGACTGAGGTAAATATGATTGGAGGTATAAACCTTTCCTCCGGTACTTCTACATTTTCCGCGCCCTACTTCGGAGGCCGTACAGTTGCTCACTTTGCCCCCAGAGTCGGCCTGACGTTGGAACAGGATTTACGAGATCGGTGGGGGCTGTATACCGGACTCCTTTATTCTGGAAAAGGATTCAAATTAAACTTTGAGCAGTTGAAAGATGGAGTAGGTGAGGGTGAGGCAAAGTTTGCACTAAATTACCTTGAACTTCCGATAATGGCGTATTGCAAAATAAACAAATTCCAAGCACAACTGGGTACTTACGCTGCTTTCGCTATCAACGGCAGAAGTACCACAGTCTTTGAGTACTTGGAGTCGGGCATTTCCCAGAAATTGGTGAATGAGCAATCACTTATTTTCAGTGATATAGCTGCAACGGAAGACGATCTTCTGATTCCCTTCGGGTTTCGGCGAAGCGATTTTGGCTTGATGGCAGGCCTCGCCTATCAACTATCTGATACTGGAAAACTCAGCTTTCTATTCAGCAAGGGACTCACCAACGTTATTTCCAATGGGCTGAATAGTGCAAACCCCGTACTGAATAACGCCGCTTTCAGCGTTTCCCTATCTTTTGCGATAAATAGAATAAATCACCTATAATCCTTCTGTTTCAAACCCTTTTAACTTAAATTCCCGAAGCTCCCCTCCACCAAATAATGCCACCGGCTACTTTACGATGAATGATTACGATAAAGAGTTCAAAATAATGTACCTGCGGTTTTTTAAACCTCTGACGGTGTTTTCATGCAAATACACCCACGATTTGGAGTTGGCTGAAGACGTGGTTCAGAACGTTTTTCTCTCCCTTTATGACAGCCGAAACCACCTTCATGTACATAGTTCACTGAAATCCTACTTGTACCGGGCGGTGTATAATCAGACCATGGATGCATTAAAAAGAGAATCGAAAAAAATCTCCGACGTACAGGCAAATGTAATGGTCCAAGAAGAATTCCGAGACCTCGTAGAAGAGGCAGAGTTCATACATGAAATCCAAAAGGCTTTGGACTCGCTGCCAAAGGGTTGTAGAAATGTTTTCACCATGAGCAGAAATGATGGCCTCAGCAATAAAGAAATCTCCAAACAGCTAAATATCTCCATCAGAACCGTAGAAACACAAATTAGCAAAGCCTTAAAAATACTCCGGGAAAAGGTTTACAGGGTCCATGCCTTCCTGCTCCTATTCTAAAAAAATGAACACCTAGGAGACTTAGAGAGCTGATAACTTTAAATCATGACAAATTATGAAAACCCGTGAAAACATAGATTCGCTCATCGTCAAAAAACTCAGTGGCAAAGCGACCGAGGAAGAACTTCAAACGCTGGAAGATTGGAGACAAGCAAGCGAAATAAATCGCCGGTATTTAGCGCAAATGCATAAAATATGGGAAAAATCGATGGATTCTGAAATTTACCGGAAAATAGATCTTGACAAAAACTGGAAAAAGTTTCAAACCCACTCTGAATGGGGTAAAGGCAAGAGTCTATCATTTCACACTAGCTGGTGGAAGGTAGCTGCGGTAATTTTCTTTACCGTTAGTGGTGCATGGATGGGGTATAAATTTTGGATCGGGCAACTAACGGTTACTATAGCTGCCCATGAACAGTCAGTATCGCACTATCTTCCCGACGGCAGCTTTGTTTACCTTCAGCCCAACTCATCGATTTCCTACATGCCTGAAAGCTTTCAGCATTCGGAACGGAAGGTATATCTAGTAGGAAAAGCCTACTTCTCGGTCCATAAAAAGGAAAACAGCGCGCACTTTATCATCAATACGTTTAACAGCCAAACGACTGTACTAGGCACCTCGTTTACCCTCAATTCCGATAAAACAGCAAATTTTACCCGCTTGTCTCTTTACGAAGGAAGGGTTTTGTTTACCAGCATTCGTGGTGACTCTGTAACGCTACTACCTGGCGAAAGGGGTATTCTAACAGGGGATAAGCTGATTGAAGAAAATTTTCAGGAGAATCTCAAGTCCTTGAATTTTCAAAATACCCCGGTAGAGGACGTGTTCAATGCATTGAGCGAAACGTATCTCGTGGATTTTGTCTTGGAGGAGGCCTGGCCTTCCTGCAGAATTAGCGGAAATCTGGATGGCAGTACACTCGAAGAAACTATGCGACACTTGGAGTTTATCCTGGGAATCAACTACCGCAAAAACGCGCACCTGGTAATCATTGATAAAATAGAATGCCTAGAATAATGCCGAAGGATTTTGGGAATCCGGCATCATTCACCTTTCAAGCTAACTACTTAAAAGAAATCAAGCCTGCCTACCGGACGGGCCGGCATCCCGATAAAACCGGACAAGATGTCCCCTTTGAAAAATCAATTATAGACACATAAAATCGAGCATGACGTAGCCGTCACACACTGGGATGACTATGCTATATGCGAGATTCCATGTGACCGCTGAATAACAATTATAGACACATGAAATCGAGCACGACGCAAGCGACACACAGAGGGACGACTGTAATTCGTGCGAGATTCCATCTGATCGCTTAAGAACAAATTAAAAACAGATGAAACTAATAGGTACATTTCTTTTTCTGGTGTTGGCAATTGATGTCAACGGACAAGACAATATCATCATTCAGCTCCCCCAGCAGGAATATAGGATCAGTGATCTTTTGAAGCTCATTAGCGATCAGGCACAGCATTCATTTATCTACCAGTCCTCTGATATACAAACAGAGAGGATAGTGACCACGCCGGAAGAAAGGTATGAACTGAGAGCACTTCTAAGCGTCGTTTTTCCCTCTCAGACCCATGAGTACCAGATCAGAGACGGGAAAATCCTTGTCAAAAGGAAAAAAGATGTAAATCATGTGGGCAACCAAAGGTTTACCGTGAGCGGTTATGTGACAGACAGCACTTCTAGTGAATCACTCATTGGTGCCCATATTTACTTTCCAGAGCTAAATTCTGGGGTAGTAACCAACGCTTACGGGTATTTCTCGGCCAGCCTTCCGCCCGGCAGCTATACCATCAACGTAGGCTACTTAGGATATGCCCGATATGAGCAAAGCCTAAATCTAAGTGAGGAAATAAAACTTGATATCGCATTGATACAAAGGGCGAGCACCTTAGCAGAAGTAGATGTATATGCGGGCCAGTCCTTAGTCGAGACGTCGCAGATCAGCAGCCTAAAAATACCGGTCCGGCAGATGAGCAACCTGCCTGTATTGCTAGGTGAAACAGACCTAATGAAGAGCATCCAACTGCTCCCGGGGGTAAGTGGAGGACTGGAGGGCTTCAGCAACTTTTATGTGCGAGGAGGCGGACCCGACCAAAACCTGATTTTACTCGACGGTGTCCCCTTGTATAATACCCAGCATCTATTTGGCTTTCTATCCACGTTTAACAACGACGCCCTCAACAATGTGGATCTCTACAAGGGTGGGTTTCCTGCCCGCTACGGCGGCAGATTGTCTTCGGTCTTGGACATTCAGATGAAAGAAGGAAATCGTCAGGAATTCCGGGGAGATGCTACCGTGGGGCTGCTTGCCTCCGCAATCACGCTGGAAGGGCCTATTAATGAACAATCTTCCTTCATGGTTTCCGGTCGTCGTACCTATTGGGATGTTCTTGCACGGCCCATTCTGGAGTCCATGAACCAAGATATCGGTTACCATTTCTATGACCTATATGCCAAAATTAACCATACATTGTCAGATACTGACAAAATATATTTCAGCATTTACCTAGGTAACGACAAGCTAACCTTAATGAACGACGACTTAACAGAAAATAGTAGCCAGATAGTCACCAACGAGGAGCGAAACAACCTCAAATGGGGCAATTTCATCTCTGCATTCCGGTGGAATCACACCTATAATTCCAAGCTTTTTAGTAATGTCGGCATTACTTACAGCCGGTTTAATTACGACATCCATAACTCATACATACGCACATTTAAAGCCGTAGCAGGAAACACACCTGAACCGGAAATTTACAGTAATTCGCTGAACTCAGGGATTGAGGATGTCACAATCAAGGCCGATTTCGATTTTTTCCCGGTTCCAAAACACACCATCAAATTTGGAAGCTTGCTAACCTACCATACATTTACCCCTAAAGCACTGTCAACCAACAATTTTAACACCGCAATAAGCCTATTCACCGAACCCATTTCTGCAGTGGAAACCGCAAGCTATTTAGAGGATGATTTCAAACTGGGCAGCAGATTCGATATCAACATAGGAGCACATTTATCGTCATTTTCGCTGCCGGCAAAAACCTATACTTCGATACAACCCAGAGTTTCTATGAACTACCGGCTGGGCGACAAGCTGTCTACCAAATTGGCATATGCAAAAATGACCCAATTTTTGCAGCTGTTAACGACAAGTACCATCGGACTGCCTTCCGATCTCTGGGTACCGACAACCGAAAAAATCCCTCCACAGGACGCTTATCAGGTAACAGCAGGTGTGGCTTACATTCCTGCTCCAAATTTGGAATTTTCTTTAGAAGGCTACTATAAGAAAATGGATAATCTGCTGGAATACAAAGAGGGAGTCAACTACGCAGCTATCAATACCGACTGGCAGGAAACGGTAACTTCTGCTGAAGGCCGGAGTTACGGAGTAGAACTTCTGGCCCAAAAAAAGGCAGGAAAATTTGACGGGTTCATGGGTTATACCCTAGCTTGGACTTTCCGAAATTCTCCGGACCTGAACTTGGGAAAAGAATACTTTTACCGATTTGATCGTCGTCACGACTTGAGCCTCGCCATAAACTTCAATAAAAGCACAAGAATGGTATACTCAGGGGTGTGGGTATTTGGTACCGGGCAGGCAGTTACCCTACCGGAAGTCCAGTACTTCAATCCGAATAATCAGCTCATTGTGGTATTTAGTGAAAGAGGCGCCTATCGGATGCCTACTTATCACCGCATGGACTTTAGCGCTTCCCTTATCAAAGAGAAGAAAAAGGGCGAGCGTCGATGGGTTTTTGGAATCTACAATATTTATGCCCGAAGAAACCCTGTTTTTCTGGAGTATATACCAGGAGTAGATGCAGGATTCGTCCAATACAGCCTATTTCAATTAATTCCAAGCATTTCTTACAAACGCAGTTTCTAATATGAAAAAAATATCATACATCACTCTGTGCGGCTTTTTGCTGTTATCCTGCGAGGATGACATCAGCATCGATATCATCCGGGAGCAACCCAAGATAGTATTACATGCCTACTTCGAAAAAGAAAAGCCAATGACCCTAGACCTGCTAAGATCTATTCCTATTCCTAACCAAGTGAATTACAATCGCTCCTTCTACCATATTGATAATGCTGAAGTGAACGTGTTTGTGGACGACGTACTTCTGGGAACCATGACCCACGAAGGGTCCGGGGTATATATGTTAGATCAATATCCCGAAGAAAATCACCACTACCGTATATCGGTAAAAGCCCAAGGACTGCCAGAAGTGACCACCGATGTTGAAGTTCTACCCTCCCCGCCGAAAGTCAACGACTATAGCTATAACAAAAAGGGTCCGTTAGGCAACAGTCAGAATCCTTCGGTTGAGCATACCCTCGTCATTGAAAATAATCCTGGTATGACCGTATTTTATAAAATTAGCTTAGATATCCGGGTCATTCATTACAAAAAAGGTGAAATACAGAGAGAGGAAATCATCAATTGGTATAGACTGGCCTCTGCCAACCCACTCCTGAAAGATTATACCTGTCTGGAAAACTGCTATGGCGATACAGGCAACATGAAAGCGCTTTATTTCAGTAATGAAGCTTTCGGCGACAGCCCGGAAATCACCTTGTTATTGACTACAGACTACTTTGAAGACTTTGAGGTAGCTTTTCCAAACGAAACGGTAAAAACAGTATACGTACAGTCCATCCAGGTGTCCCACATCTCAAGTTCCCTAATGAATTATAGCAGATCTATTTATGATAATAGTAACGCTAATCAGCTATTTCAAGAACCAGTAAGCATCATGTCAAATGTAAACGGTGGATTCGGCGTATTTGGCACGCTGAACTCAATAGCATTACCATTCGACTTTTCGGAATAACCATCCATTGTTCCCAGATCGGTAAACATTCCTGTTCTTGTCCCCTTTACCATAGGCTGCGTGAGACTACTTATCCGCATTGCCTAAGCAAATGGTTCTGCATGACAAACCTTTGATTATAATATGAAAAGTCTATAGAATGCTTTTACACCGAGTTGAGCTATCCATATAACCATAATCCAAAAACAGGTTAACCCTTCTGGCCTTCCTGATAATTCCACGAAAACATTACTATTCTGTGACTTAGCCGACCTGATCCTTGTGTACTCACAGAAAGCGTTGTAATTTTTAAGCTTGAATGATCTCTACCGAAACCCTAAATAGCTATGAAATCCGATATACCCAACACATTTGGCAGTGAACACGCTATCAAACCAGGCATACAGACCCTTGGGATCCTGCCTGTGGCGATTCTTCTTCTGTTACTTCTGTCGTTAGAATCTATGGGCCAGGATCTCTTATTGGTTCAAAATGGCCGGTCAGATTACCGCATCGTATTGCCACATGAACCGGAACAACAGGAAATCCACGCCGCCAAAATCTTACAGGACTACCTCTTCCGAATTTCGGGTGCACTGCTTCCTTTGGGTCACGACAACCTCCCCTCCACCGAAAAGGAAATCCTGATAGGACGCACCAACCGACCCGAATCCAGATCCATTGACTTTGCAACCCTGGAAGACGAGGGACTACTCATCCGTACCGAGGCCCAGAAGCTTCTCCTTGCGGGAGGCCCAAAGAAAGGCGTACTAAGTGCAGTCTACCACTTTTTGGAAGAGGAATTGGGATGCAAAAAATACACCTCTCAGGTGACCCATCTGCCCAGCATGAAGCGTATCGCACTGGGCAAGCTCGACCTTGTTACCATCCCAGTGTTCTCATTTCGGGACGTGTATTACCAAGATGTATATGATCCCGAGTTTATGGATTGGCACGGGCTTCATTCCTTCGGAGGTAAAGGCTCATCTCCTACCGAATGGGGCTATTGGGTTCATACCTTTCACAACTTACTGGATCCTGCGGAGTACGGGGAAACCCATCCGGAATATTTTAGCTTCTATGACGGCGAACGCCATCCGGGCCTCATCCCCTCTTGGGATGGCTCCAGCGTACAGCCCGAATCACAGCTTTGTCTCAGCAATCCAGAGGTATTGGAAATCGTATGCGAAAACCTCGCAAAAGCCATGGAGGAAAAACCAGAAGCCCGGTATTGGTCAGTCAGTCAAAACGATAATGTGCGGTATTGCCAGTGCGAACACTGCGCTGCATTGGATCAACAATACGCCGCCTATGAGCCGGAGGAAAAAATGTACACCACGCATGGAAGCAAATATCCGGCGTTGGGCATGGGTTCCATGCTGTGGTTCGTGAATCAAGTAGCCGATCGGTTTCCTGACAAAATTATTTCCACGCTCGCTTACCAGTATACGCGCGTGCCGCCAAAGGACATTGTACCTCGAAAAAATGTCAATATCATGCTTTGCAGCATTGAAAGCACCCGCAACGAACCCTTGGAGAGCGGCGACCCAGACTTTGCCAGTGACCTGATCGGTTGGGGTAAAATCACCGACAATATCTTGGTTTGGGATTACAACATCCAGTTTTCCCACCTGCTGGCACCCTTCCCAAACTTGCGTACGCTCCAGCCAAACATACGGTTTCTCCGAGACAATCGGGTAAGCGCGGTGTTTGCACAAGGAAACATACAGCAGGGAGGGGAATTTGCGGAACTCCGTGCCTACCTGCTCTCGAAACTGCTCAAAAATCCCGATGTGGATATGCAGTCAGAAATGGACGGCTTTTTACTTGCCTACTATGGACAGGCGGCGGGACACATCAAGCAATACATCCATCTGATGCATGACCACAATAAAGGTGCAGAAACCCCTAAACTCTCCATCTTCGGCTCTCCCAGTCAGCAAACCGACAGCTTCCTCACCCCGGAACTGATCAAAGCCTATGATGCGCTCTTTGATAAAGCACTCTACGCGACAAAAAACGATCCTGAACGGATGGAACGTGTAAAATCGGCCCAGCTTCCGATCCTTTTTGCTAAGCTGGAGCTAGCCCGGACAGAACGCTCCAAGTGGAACTCACTGTCTAAGGAAGAACTAGGCCACGCAGGACTTCCCGCCAAAATAAGCGAGATGCTTTACGATCTGACGTATCATGCGATGAAGACTGGAGTGAGCCGATATGCTGAGTGGCACACCACCCCCGCTGAATACCTCCATAAATATCTCAACCAACTGGGAGAATAAACGAGAAATTAACGCTAACGCACCCTCCCGGAAAGCTTCCTATAACCCTTCGTCTGCGGTCAACGGATTGGCTGCCCGAATCATCCCATCAGGTAACTCTCCCTCTGTAGAGGCCACCACCGTACAAACCATGGCATCCCCCGTGACATTCACGACTGTCCGAAACATATCGATGATACGGTCTGGGGCCAAGATCAAGGCGATCCCTGCCGCCGGAACGTTGATAGACTCCAGCACAATGATCAGCATGATAAGCCCCGCCCCTGGGACGCCCGCCGTGCCAATAGAGGCTAGGGTAGCCGTCAGCACAATCATAAGTTGCTGCGTGAGTGTAAGGTCCATTCCGAGAGCCTGCGCAATAAACACAGAGGCAACACCCTGATAAAGACTGGTCCCATCCATATTGATCGTAGCACCCAAGGGCAGCACAAAGCTGCTTACCTCCTCGGAAACTCCCAGTTCCTTCTCTACCTGCCGCATGGTGACGGGCAGCGTAGCCGAGCTGGAGCTGGTAGAAAAGGCCAATAACTGGGCGGGTCTCAACGCCTTGAAAAAATCCATGTACTTCACCTTGGTAAATGCCATCAGGATCAGTGGATAAGTCAACATAATCATCACCAAAAGTCCGCCTACTACTACCAAGGTGTATTTTAGCAACGCCAGCAACAAGGAAACCGCAGAATCTGGATTGTCACCGGTGATTTCCACAATCAACGAGGCCATCAACGCGAATACCCCATAAGGAGCGATGATCATGATAAATCCGACGATTTGAATGATCACGTCGTTCATTCCATCAAAAAAGGCAATCACCGGCTTGGCTTTGCTTTTGGGGATTTTTAATAGCGCTATTCCTACAATGATGGCAAAAAACACCACCTGCAACATGCTCCCATTATTGGTTGTTGCCAGAAACACATTCTCTGGAACCATGTCCACAAAGGGCTGCAAGGGACTTTGTTGCTTTAATGACTCGGCGGCACTTGTTTTAGAACCCACACTTTCGTCGTAGAGGGCCATCAGGTTATCCCTAGTATCCACGGGCAGACTCTTGCCCGGCTTAAACACATTCACCAACAACAGCCCAAGCGACACGGATAACACCGTGGTTATCATATAGGCCGATATGGTCTTACCGCCGATCCTCCCCAGCTTCGTAACATCGCCTAAATTGGAAACTCCTACGATCAGCGAGGCCAAGACCAACGGCACCGCAATCATCTTCAGCGCATTGATGAAAACCGTCCCTACGGGCTTGATATAATTGATGACAAAATCGGGAGAAATGCCGAACTTGACGATAATCAGCCCGAGAACGAGGCCTAAGACCAACCCAATAATGATCTGGGTGTGCAGGGGTATCCTTTTTTTCATAAATCAGTGGTTAGTGGTGGTATAGTCTAAAGTTTGCTGAGCCGGTTGAGCAGGAGAAAGTCGGCGAGTACCAACGCGCACATGGCCTCCACAATGGGTACGGCCCTGGGGACTACACAGGGGTCGTGCCTGCCCTTACCTGACACAATCGTCGCTTCGCCGGCCTCGTTGACGCTTTCTTGATCCTGCATGATGGTGGCCACAGGTTTAAAGGCAACCCGGAAATAGATATCTTCGCCGTTGGAGATCCCGCCTTGGATACCTCCTGAGTGGTTGGTACGAGTACGGACTCGATCCCCTTCTCTGTAAAACGCATCGTTATGTTGGGAGCCCCGCATCTGCACACCTTCAAATCCACTTCCGTATTCGAACCCCTTCACCGCATTGATGCTAAGCATGGCATGCCCCAACGCCGCATGAAGCCTGTCAAAAACCGGCTCTCCAAGACCGGGCGGCACGCCGGTGGCCACGCAGGAAACCACGCCCCCTACCGTGTCGCGATCTTTTCGGATCTCATCGATATAAGCTATCATCTGCTCTGCTACCACGGGATCCGGGCAGCGAACAATATTTTCTTCTGTACGGGTCAGATCAAGCTGGGAGTACGGCTTATCTAGGCTGATGTGGCCTGCCTGACTCACGTACGCACTAACGTGCACGCCAAAACTTTTGAGCATCAGCTTAGCCACTGCGCCGGCCGCTACTCGGGCCGCAGTCTCCCGTGCGCTGCTACGTCCCCCACCCCGGTAATCCCGCACCCCATATTTCTGGTGGTAGGTATAGTCTGCATGCGAAGGACGGAACTTGTCTGCAATATGGGAATAATCTTTGCTCTTTTGATCGGTGTTCAGTACTATGATGGAGATGGGGGTGCCGGTGCTTTTTCCTTCGAATACCCCAGAGAGGATCTGAAACTCGTCTTCCTCTTTCCGTTGCGTAGTGATCTTGGATTGGCCGGGCTTGCGCCGCTGCATCTCCGAACGGATGAATGCTTCGTCTATTTCTACGCCCGCCGGACAGCCGTCTATAATCACTCCCAACCCCTTGCCGTGTGATTCGCCAAAGGTGGTGATGGTAAAGGCCCTGCCAAATGTATTTCGCATGAATTATTTTTTCTTAATGATCAGAAATCCCAATAATCCCACTGCACCAAACAGCAGCAGGTTGATCAGGACCGAAAAATAGTACTTATATTTTTGGTTTAAAAGCTTATTATCCTCCACATCAATCAAATCATAGATTCCTCCCAAGCGGGAGGACGATATGGCTTGATTAATTTTACTTTCTCCGGTTACGTTGACCGTCAAAGACGGGCGGAGCGTATCGTATTTATCCAAAGCCGGATTAAAATAGATCCACTCAAAATGGTCTCGCATCGCTACCTCCTCGGCTTCGTTTAACGTGATAAAGTAACTAAACTCCTTCATGCCAGTCACCCTACCGCGATTTTTGTTTACCTGTATCCGTTCGTTCGGGTCAAAGGAATTGAGTTTTTGCGCATTCATTCTCCTCGGTGAACGAATGGAGCTAATATTCCCCTCCCCTGTGACACCAAAATTGTACGTAAATCCCTCTCCCGTAGCTACCTGATCCTGGCTTGCGCTTTCACGTAGCTGGTAGTTTCCCACACTTACCTCATTTCTGAGTGGATGCGGAGGAAGTGGTTTCACGACCACCTGCTTTGGCTGGGAATAAAAGGTCTTAAAATCCTGCAACCGATTGTTGCCAAAAAAGCTTGGATTTCGGGCCACCCGGTACTTGATCATCTCCCAACCCACTGAAGGAAATTCTATTTTACCCGGATTAAAGGGGAAAAACGTAGCCTGATAGATTTTAAACCGTGTCCAAGCTTTGCCGTTGATTTCAACTTTATCAGGTTGAATACTCGTAATATTGAAATTTTCCTCCCAGGCGTTGGCTGGCTTGATCTGATTGATAATCTTTTCCAATTGCTTGCCGGCATCATGGAAGTTAAACAGGGCCTGATTTTCCTCTGAAAAGAAAAAGGCTAGGGTTACGTTTACACCTTCCCCGGTATAGACCTCGTTTTTGTCAACGGTCAGTGAAAAAAATGCATCATCATCCACCTCTACATACTCAGTCTCTTCCCTGCTTCCACCAAAGAAATCATCAAATGGATCTATGGCGCGGCTTCTTCCTCCTGCAGTGGCCCGAGGATCCACCACAGTGATGGTTTTTCCCCCAGAGGAAACGCTGCGCCCATTTACAGAAATACTGAATCCATTGAGTGTAAACTGCCCTTTTCGAAGCGGTTTGTAATATTGGATCACGCTGGTGGAGCTGCTCATCTGTCCGTTGATGATATTCATGGACGAACTCTGAGAGACCCCCTGTTTTTGGAATCCGGGGATTTCAGGCAGAGGATCATAGGATCGGATCTTTTCTTCGGTAACCGTTATTTTGATGTTGAAGGTTTCATTCAGGGCCACTTCATCCGGTCCCAGCTCGATCCTTACCTCCTGCGCATTGACCGACAAACAAATTATCGGGAAAAGAAATATGAAAAGGAAGCTGAATTTCGTTATAGGCATGTGAAACACGTTCAGAGTCGGAGTTACAAATAAACAAGGATATTTTAAACGTAACAAATGTTATTTAGCTAACGTAAAAACTCTTAAAATTATTTAACCTTTTAATAGACCCAACTAAACGATAAGATTATGGTAGAATACGTTAAAACCATTTTACTCAAGGTGAGTTTTGACAGAAAGCTTTTCGAGAAGGAGTTGCGCAAGGGACTTAATCTGTTGGTTCCCTCCGAGTTGGAGGAATTTAGGGAATGGTGTTATCGAACATTTGCAAAAGTCTATGAACCGGTTTTGAATAAATATTTTGTCAAACTCTCTGGATAAAATTACCTGTAGCCCCTTACTTCGGTCAGGGGCTTTTCTTTTTCACAAATTGTACATTTCGCATCAGACCCTCCCACTTGGTGCGCTTTACGGCAGACTTTTGAAAAACCTTCCCAAAGGTCTCTCGTGTCATTTCCTCCCAGTCTTTTTTTCCAAATTCCTTTAACAACGGGTGCGGCAAGAAAGCCTCCTCGCGGTGAGGGCTAGCAAAACGGTTCCAAGGACATACGTCTTGGCAGATATCGCAGCCAAAGACCCAATTCTCAAACTTGCCGTGCACTTGGGTAGGCAATGCATCCTTGAGCTCAATGGTAAAGTAGGAAATGCAACGGGACCCATCCACTACTCCTGACCCTACAATTGCGTCGGTGGGGCAGGCATCTACGCAGCGGGTACAGGTACCGCAATAATCCCCGATAAACGGATCGTCCGGTGCTAAGGGCAAGTCGATAATCAGCTCTGCCAAAAAGAAAAAGCTCCCCATTTGCCGATTGAGCAACAGACTGTTTTTGCCCAGCCATCCCAATCCGCTACGCTGCGCCCATTGCCGCTCCATCACAGGTGCACTGTCCACAAAAGCCCGACCGTTGATTTCCCCGATATCCTCCCGCAGTAACTCCAGAAAAGCTTTCAACTTATCCCTTACCACCCAGTGATAATCCTTCCCATAGGCGTATTTGGCGAGCTTGTAATCCTCATCGCCCTCTGGAAGTTTCTCCTCGGGAAAATAATTGAAAATCAGGCTGACGACTGACTTAGCGTCATCCACGAGCTTGGTGGGATCCAGCCGCTTGTCAAAGTGATTGGCCAGATAAGCCATTTGACCATGGTAATTGCGGGCAAGCCATGCCTCTAACTTGGGCGCTTCTTCCTCCAGAAAACAGGCCGTTGCAATCCCGCAAAATTCAAAGCCCAGCCTTTTGGCAGTTTGTTTGACGATTGCTGCATGTTGTTCCGGAAGGGTCATGTAATAAGGTTTGGGTATTTTGACAGGTATCAGCCAAAGAGGCTGCCAGTACTTGCGCCGGCGTCGGGGTTTAGATTCAGGTGCTTGTAGGCCAGAGGGGTCGCTTCTCGGCCACGTGCGGTCCGCTTGAGGTAGCCTTCCTGAATCAAAAACGGCTCGTAGACCTCTTCGATCGTTTCAGCCTCTTCCCCGCAGGCGGTAGCAATGGTCGTAATGCCTACTGGCCCTCCCTTAAACTTATGAATGATGGTGGACAGGATACGGTTGTCCATTTCATCCAAGCCGTTTTCATCGACATCCAAGGCAGCAAGCGCTACCTTGGCAATGCCCAAGTCGATGGTTCCATTGCCCTTTATTTCGGCAAAATCCCGGGTCCTTCGTAGAAGCATATTAGCAATACGGGGGGTACCTCGGCTCCGCCTTGCAATCTCGAAGGCTGCAGGCTCGTGTATGGGCGTGCCCAGAATACCTGCAGATCGCATGACGATATCCGTGAGTAACTTGGCATCGTAGTATTCCAGACGGGCATTGATGCCAAAGCGGGCACGAAGTGGAGAGGTCAACAAGCCGGACCGGGTAGTGGCACCGATCAGGGTAAAGGGGTGCAGGGAAATCTGTACCGACCGAGCATTGGGGCCCGAATCCAGCATGATGTCTATACGGAAATCCTCCATGGCCGAATACAGGTACTCCTCCACAATGGGGTTTAACCGATGGATTTCGTCGATAAAAAGTACATCGCCCTCATCCAGGTTAGTGAGCAGCCCCGCTAGGTCGGAGGGTTTATCCAGTACCGGGCCGGAGGTGATCTTCAGACTAGAACCCAGCTCGTTGGCGATGATATGGCTCAGGGTGGTTTTGCCCAGGCCCGGAGGACCATGTAGGAGCACGTGATCTAGGGACTCGCTGCGCTTTCTGGCGGCAAGCACGTAAATCTTGATATTTTCCACGATCTTTTTCTGACCGGTGAAATCGTCAAAGCTCAACGGACGCAGGGCCTTTTCAATTTCCCTGTCCGATGAGCTTAGGTGTTCGTCATCTCCTCGCAAATAATCTTCTCTCATAGCTGCTTGATACTGCGCAAATACAAATATAAGAAATTTGAGCGGAGGCTAGAGTAAATATTGAAACCATCGTCTGAGTAGACTACTTCTTTATGTAGAACAAAACTGTCCACTTCGTATTACAGCAGTTTCCGATCCATTTTTCGCCTTTAGACAGCGTCATCTCTGCCAAGTCCTCTTTGGACTGAATCATGTCATTAATCCGCTCTTCGAAGGTGTACTTGGTGCTAAAAACGGTGTACCATGCCTTTTTTTTGTGCCAAAACACCGAGCATGAGTTCAAAAAATGGATTCGATACCTACAGCACGCCAATCAAAACCAAACTAGGATTTGACCGAGCTCTTTCCTAATTTCACCAACTGTAAAACCCTCCCCAAACGACCGATAACCATAAACCTATGAAATCGAGCAAAACGTATCCGTCACACACTTGGATGCCCTGATAGCTATCGGGGCAAACATGCGACCTGCCTGCCGGTAGGCAGGGATTCCATGTGACCTTTGAAAAATCAATTATAGACACATGAAATCGAGCACGACGCAAGCGACACACGAAGGGACGATTGTAATACGTGCGAGATTCCATCTGACCGCTAAAAAACAAATTATAAACAGATGAAAACCATCTACCTCTTTATCCTGCTGATTTGTCTAAATTGCCTTCCGGCGACCGCCCAAGAGGGCGGCAAAGAACGCATCAAGGTATACAGCCAAGCACTCGAAGGCAACCTGATCGGAGACCCGGCTGAGCGGGACGTGACCGTCTACCTGCCCCCTTCTTATAAAAGCAATCCGGATCGCCGCTATCCCGTGCTATATGTGCTTCATGGCTTTACCGACACCGACTCCCAATGGTTTGGTTGGGAAACGCACTGGATAAACCTGCAAACTGTCATAGAAAAATCCCTCTCCGAAGGCCTTTCCAAAGAGATGATCGTGGTAATGCCTAACGCCTACAACCGCTTCAAGGGAAGCATGTACGCCAACTCGCCCACCATAGGCGATTGGGAAACCTTCGTGACCAAAGAACTGGTCGCCCATATTGACACCAACTACCGCACTCTGGCCAATAGGAACAGCCGGGGATTGGCGGGGCATTCCATGGGCGGATATGGCACCTTACGCCTGGGCATGAAAAACCCCGACGTCTATGCAGCCATCTACGCCCTCAGTCCGTGCTGCATGGAGGGTGGGGCCAATACCAATACGGAACAAATGGCCAAGTTAGAAGCCTTTACCCCAGAGCAACTGGAGGACGCTAACTTCTTCGAAATTGCCGCCTTTGCCACCTCTGCTGCTTTTGCCCCCAATCCCCAAAACCCGCCTTTGTACCTAGACCTGCCTGCAAAGGGTGGAGAACTACGACAAGATGTGATCAACAAGATCATAGCCAACCGCACGCTGAACCATGTGGATCAATACATCCACAACCTCAAAAAACTGAAGGCCATTGCCTTGGATGCGGGAATTCAGGATCGGGGCATCAGCGAAGCGAGCAAGAAGCTGCACGAGCTTTTGGATTCGTACCAAATTCCCCATTTTTACGAAAGCTACCAAGGAGATCACCTGAATCGGATTGCAGAACGAATTCAGACAAAGGCGCTTCCATTTTTTTCCGAAAATCTAATGTTCTGATTTAAAAAGGAATCCCATACATGCCAGCCAGATGCCCTTCGTTATCAGATCAGAAGGTGTTACGGATCCCTAACCGTGAAGCCAATTCGAAGGTAGTATGGCTTTTTTAGAGGGCTTGGTTAGGGTATTAGACTAATCAGCGATAAAAATATTGCATTTTCGCTAAAGAAAATTTCAGTGGAATAATAAATCCTTCCCGCTGGTGGCCGACATCAGGCCTGCCGGGCTTGGGACATCGATATCCAATGATTTGCTTAATGGTATTTTTGGAAATACTTTATCGCTTAAACTAGCCGATTTTTACACTAAAATAGGTATTTTTCGATATGGAACGCGCTGTAAAAATTACCTGCGATTATCGCGAGAAGCCTTCCGGTGTGCCGAAATTGCTAAGCCTACAGGGATGTATGGTGGATTTCCGTCGCTTGGATGCGGGAGATTATGTAATAAACCGACAGCTGGTAATCGAGCGAAAAAGCGCAATCGATTTCGTGCAATCCTTAATCTCGAAGCGCCTCTTCCATCAGTGCAGCTTATTGGTTAAGTCTAAACTCAGACCGCTGATCTTATTGGAAGGGGACCCATTTACTACAGGAAGTCAAATCTCTTTAGAAGCTGTACATGGCGCCATCCTATCTGTAAGTACAGCATGGCACATTCCGATTATCCAAACAAAAAACACTCAAGATACCGCCCATAGTCTTCTGGTTATTGGAAATCAGCAATTGTCTTCCAAACCTTACTTACCAAACTCGGGGGTAAAATCAAGGCGGATCAACCGACAGAAAGCCCGATTTTTACAGGGATTACCCCAAGTCGGACCGGTGTTGGCAGAACGGATACTAGACCATTTTGGAAGCCTAAACAATGCACTGATGGCGGATAGGAACAACCTCCAAAAAGTTGAAGGCATCGGTAAAAATAAAGCGCTTGCGATAAGACATTTTCTAGACGGAGAAGTCCGTTGATTTATATTGTTGACGGACTGCATCCGTCTTTTAAATCCCCCCAAGAACCATGCATCAAAACCAAAAAATCGCCCTAATACTTTTTCTTTTGATTTCGATATCATTTAGCCTCTGTGCGCAAAGGCAAATGGAATACCTCGACCGGGGACTTGTCGCTGTGCCCTCATCCGAAGGAGTATTGGTGAGCTGGCGTCTATTAGGCACAGACCCCGAGGAGGTAACCTTTAGTCTCTTTCGCTCCGAAGCCGGACAGCCACCGAAACAACTCAATACCCAGCCACTCGATAAGGGTACCAATTTTTTGGATATAGACGTGAAACCAGGACAGCGTGTGGCGTATCAGGTTAAGGCCTTCGAAAATGGGAAGTTACTGGATGAGTCCGAGGTGATTGCCCCGTGGGACAAACCTTATTTATCCATACCACTACGGACACCGGAAGGCTATACGCCAAATGACGCTTCCGTGGGTGACCTCAACGGAGACGGGAGATACGAAATAGTTGTTCACATGACCGGGGTCGGTAAGGACAATTCACATAAAGGCCTGACTGACGAACCCATCTTACATGCCTATAGTCTCGACGGAGAGTTTCTCTGGGAAATAAACCTTGGCAAAAACATCCGTGAAGGGGCTCACTATACCCAATTTATGGTCTATGACCTGGATGGAGACGGCATAGCGGAAGTTGCCTGCAAGACCGCTGATGGTACCCGAGATGGACAAGGCAATGTGATCGGGGACAAAGATGCCGATTGGCGAAACAAAGATGGATACGTTATTGCTGGTCCCGAATACCTCACCATCTTCGATGGGCGCACAGGAGCCGCTCTTGCTACTACACCTTATTTTCCTCCCCGGCATCCCGACACACTTACTCCTTCGGAAGAACAACTGAAGGAACTTTGGGGAGACGGGTATGGCAATCGGGTAGATCGGTTTTTGGCGGGGATTGCCTATTTGGACGGTGAGCGACCTAGCTTGATCATGAGCCGAGGGTATTATACACGTACTGTGATTGCCGCTTGGAATTGGAGGGACGAAGCACTGGATTTGGTATGGACCTTTGATAGCCATGACGGCGATCCGGAAAACCTAGCCTATGCGGGCCAAGGATATCATAGCCTTTCCATAGCGGATGTCGATGGGGATGGAAAAGATGAGATCGTCTTTGGTGCCATGGTGATCGATGACGATGGCGCGGGTCTATACAGTAGCGGGCTGGGACATGGGGATGCTATGCACGTATCCGATATCGACCCGGATCGGCCGGGATTGGAGGTGTTTGGTATCCATGAGCGCCCTGAGCATCCCTACGCCGCCAACCTTCGGGATGCACGCTCCGGAGAGGTAATTTGGTCCTTTCCCTCCACGGATGTGGGACGGGGGCTGGCCATTGATATTGACCCCCGACATCGGGGCTATGAAAGTTGGGCCTTTGGGGAAGGACTGAGTGGGCTGTGGAATGTACGCGGTGAAGTTATCTCCGACACCAGGCCTAGTTCAAGCAATATGGCCATTTGGTGGGACGGAGACTTGCTTAGAGAGCTGTTGGACGGCGTGAACATAGACAAATGGAACTACGAGGATGGTACCACGGATCGGTTTTTTTCGGGTGAGGAAAATAATTTGGTAAAGAACAATGGAACCAAGTCCAACCCCAGTCTTTCTGCCGATATATTGGGAGATTGGCGGGAGGAGCTGATAGCCCGGACGGCTGACAATCAAGAGTTGCGGATATTTTCTACCGCTATCCCTACCGAATACCGGCTATACACGTTGATGCACAATCCCCAGTACCGGGTTTCCATTGCTTGGCAGAACGTTGCCTACAATCAACCGCCCCATACCGACTATTTCTTCGGGGATGGGATGGAAATACCGCCTTTGCCGAGTATAAAGCTGGCCGCCCCTACCAAAAAATGAGGTTTAATCAAACCCCTTCGCCTGACCGGAACAGGATCGCCAACCAAAAAACTGGCCCCAGTCTGTCTTTATCGGTATTTTTTCGATGCAACTGCCTAAAAGCATTCCTTTGTCTGCTGTAGGCGTGTCGGATTCCAGCGCCATTTCCAACCGCATACGTGAACGTCCGTATTAGCATATAGTATAGGGGCTCTAGACGATGCGCTGGGATTAAACTAAAATATCTTCACAAAATTCGAAACAATTGGTACGCTGATTTTCGTTTGCTAATTGATTCTTGGTTTGTTTTTGCAACTAAACCTTGTAGTTTTGAACGTTCATTTCCCAAAAGTAACCCAAAATGGCTGACGGGCAAAAGGAGTTTTTAAGCAAAGAATTCATTTTTGAGCTGCGCACGGGCAGTGAAAAAGCCTTTGCAGTACTTTTTGATCAATATGCAGGGCAAATATACCGATACAGCAGGAGGTTTGGGCTAAGCCACGAGGATTCGGAGGGAATTATCCAAGATGTATTTATTAAGATCTGGCAAAAGCGATGTGATCTAGATCCCGATCGGGGTGTAAATGCTTACTTATATAAGGTGGCCAAATCGTACATCATAAAGAAGAAAAAATCACTTCTGCTCGAAAAAGTGTTTACTCACTTAGACAATTTGGACACGAACGGTGTGCAGGTAGATGACCCCGAGCGGAGTCTTTTGATCAATGACTTGCTTTCCTTGGTCTTTCGATGGGCAAAATCACTGCCCAAAGGACAAAGAGAGGTGTTTGAGCTTCGCAACAAGGAACATCTATCGATGGACGAAATCGCAGAGCGGCTGAACATCTCCAAGCGAAAAGCCGAAAACAGGATCTATCAGGCAAACAAAACGCTTCGTTCAAAGGTCGCAACGGATAAACTACTCCTGCTTGCCGGAACGGGGCTTACCGTATTCTTATGAAATGACTTATTTTATTAGATTTTTGGCAAAAAAAATCGCCTTATATTAGATACGGCATAAAAATCATTTTTTTTTAAGCATAAGTGCATTCTACAGGCTATTAATGGGTAGAAATGCGCGTGTTTATATGATCAAGAAGTTACTCAACAAATTACATCAGGGAAGACTTTCCAGAAAAGAAAGTAAGGAATTGGCCAAATGGTTAAAGAGCCCTGCCTCCGATAGTTTTTTTAATGAAAAGTACGATCAACTGATTGAAGAGATGGGAGCTGACGATGGGGAAACTCTTTCGGCAGATGAGCAGGCAAAGCTGAAACGGTCGGTCGTGCAGCGGATTCGGACGCTAAATGCAGAAGATTCCCATAGACGTGAGGTCGCCCGTCGCTTCCGCTGGGGCATTGCTGCATCTTTGACGCTGTTGATAGGGTTTGGGTGGTATTATAAAGAGCTGAATCAGCCCCAACTTGGGGTTGTTGAACAGATAGCGGTAGTCGAATGGATAGAAAAAGAAAACCCTGCAGGCAAAAAGACCCTGATACACCTTCCAGATGGTTCCAAGGTTTACCTAAACTCCGAAAGCAAGCTTTCCTATCGGAAGGATTTTGGTGATTTGCGGGAAGTAAAATTGTCCGGAGAAGCCTTTTTTGAAGTAGAAAAAGACAGCCTACACCCTTTTACGGTGCAGGCAGAGAACCTAACCACCCACGTAATCGGCACCTCGTTTAATGTGCGTGCCTATCCTGAGGAGCAAGTATCCTCGGTCGTACTGACCAGTGGGGTGGTGGAAACCAGCGTACCCGGTTTGTCAAAATCTGAAACGCTCCGTCCAGGAGAGGGACTATCCGTTTCAAAGGCCACCCCGCTGAACTTCCGAAAATTTACAGCGGATGTAGAAGCGGTGCAATATTGGAGGGAAGGGATACTCCACTTTGAAGGAGTCTCATTTTCGGAACTTGTGCGGATTCTCGAACGATGGTACGGGGTAGAGATTGAAGTTAAGGGCAACATGCCCCAAGGAAGAGGCTTTAACGGCACATTTAAGCAGCAGGAAACCCTAGTCAATGTGCTTGAAGCCATGCAATTCGCAAGGCCTTTTCACTATCAAACCTATGATAAAAAAGTTTCTGTTCAATTCTAAAATTGATTGCCTATGAAAAAAAATCCGGCAAGGTACGGGAATACCTCACCGGAAGATCAGATCAAACCAAATGCCGTTGAGGTGGCACAGCGGGAACTGTAAGGTACCTCAACTAAGTGAAAACCAAGTTTAATCTAACGTTCTAAATTATGAAAAATTTATTACGCATACTACTTATGTCAGTCAAATTTGTACTGTATGGATATGCTTGTTTGTTGATGACGATGACCTCTGTGGTGGCCCACACGGCCAACGGTCAGGTAAAAAGCATCGATGAAATCAGTATTGACCTAAAAGACCAATCCATTCGCGTAAAGCAGCTATTTGCCTATATCGAAAAAACGACGGATTTGCGATTTTTTTATTTTGACAAAAACCTTGACCTAAACCAAGAGATCAACCTTTCGGGCAAGGCTAAGTGGGTTTCGGATGTATTGGCCGAAGTTACTGCCCACTCAAACCTAAAATTTAAGCAGATTAACAACACCATCTCGGTAAACCGTAGGGAAGCGGAGGAGGTAGAGGCCCAGGAGTTGGTTTTTAAAACCGTGACCGGGATTGTTAGGGATAACGACGGCGAACCACTTCCAGGGGTTACTGTCTTTGTTGAAGGTGCCACTTCGGGTACCGTGACAGATCTCGATGGTAGGTTCTCGCTAGAAGCCCCTGAAGAGGGATTTCTTATCTTTTCATTTATTGGATTTAGAAGAGAACGGGTTAACCTAGCTACTGCCAGTTCCTTTGACATAACCCTTCAGCCTGACAATACGACGCTACAGGAAGTGGTGGTGACGGGCTACGGAAGTCAGCTTAAGCGCGAAGTAACAGGAAGCATCTCTTCCGTCAAAGGCGATGACCTCGCACGGGTGCAGGTGCCTTCCTTTGATGCGGCCCTTCAGGGACGAGCTGCCGGGGTGCAGGTGAATCAAGGCAGCGGGGTGCCCGGTGCGCCTTCAAGGATACTGATACGCGGTACCTCCTCCATCTCGGCAGGTTCAGAACCGCTTATCGTGGTGGATGGGTTTCCACTTACGCAGGAGCTAACAGGACAGGGTGGAATCAACTCCTTTATGTCTATCAATCCAGCCGACATCGAAGATATCCAGATTTTAAAGGATGCCGCGGCCACGGCCATTTACGGATCAAGGGGTGCAAACGGCGTAATCTTGGTTACCACCAAATCGGGCAAAGATGGGAAAAGCAGCGTTAACTTTAACTATAGCTATGGTGTGCAGCAACCGGTAAATATGGTGGAAATGGCCGGTGGATCCCAATGGCTCCGAATGGTGGATCAGTCATTCGCAAACGATGGCTTTGACCGTCCTTGGGATCCGGTTGTAGATGGGGGACTCGTAAGCGCCTTCATTGATGCACCTAACGAATACCTTACCCGTCAAATGGTCGAGCAAGTCGCTGCATCAGGTGGGACCGATTGGTTATCGCCTATCTGGAGACAGGGCTCTATCGAGGATGTAAACCTCTCCGCCACGCGTGGAAATGCTCGATCATCCTACTTTATTTCACTGCGCTACCAAGACCACAAAGGACTGATGAATGCGCAACGCCTACGCACTTATGGGCTGCGGGCAAACTTGGACTTCTCGATATTGGACAATCTAAAAACGGGACTACGGACAAATTTCAACTACTTCGAAAACCAGCAAGGTCAATTGGGAGGGAGCAACGAAGCTAATCCAAACGGCGGACGGCCCGACAGAGGAAACCGAGGTGGTTACGGTGCCGCATTGGGGGGAGCAGTACCCGTTCTGCCAATTTTTATGCAGGATGGCAGCTACTTTGATCCCAGAGGAGGCCGGAATCCCATAGTCGCCAACCTCCCAAACAATTATTTTGACAGGGCTGAGAATTATCGAAATATCAGCAACCTCTTTGCCGAGTACACGCCTATAGAAGGCTTGAGTCTACGTGGGGAAGTGGCCATAGATACCTGGTATACAAAGTCCACCTACCATACAAGCAATGTAGTCCGGATTTCACGGTATGGAGAGGTAGGCAATACCCTTCGGAATAACCTTAATCTAAACGCCTATGCGACGTATAACAAATCCATTGGAGACCACAATTTTAATTTAGTCGCCGGGGCAGAGCGGCAACGGCGTAACTTTTTCCGAACCGATGCCCGGGCAGAAAATCTAGTTTCTTCCGATATCAATATTGGTGAAACTGCCGGAAATAATGTGATCTCTTTGGTAACGGGTACCTTTCCTGAGTTTAGGATCCAAAGTTATTTTGGCAGGTTAAATTACAATTATAAGGATAAGTACTATGCGATGGCGAGTTTCCGCCGGGATGGGGCATCGGTCTTTGGCAGAGACAATCGATATGGCCAGTTTCCCGCCCTTTCTGGTGGATGGATCATCAGTGAAGAGGACTTCGCCAGTAATCTGGGACCATTGGAGTTTCTTAAGCTGCGTGCCAGCTTTGGCCGTACCGGAAATGCGGACATTCCGAATGTATTGGAAAATCAATACGTAACCTGGCCGGCCTATTCCTTCGGTTCGGGTATCGTACAGAGTGTGATTGGCGTTCCGGATATTCAGTGGGAAGAGATCAATACGGTAGATGCATCATTGGATTTTGAAGCCTATGACTCGAGAATAAGCGGATCCATCGGTTTTTATCAACAAGATGTAAAGAACATGCTTCTTTTGAATCCGATCCCCCCATCCCAAGGGATCCTTCTAGGGACCTCAGCTATTTGGACCAACATCGGTGACCTGCGCAATAGGGGGATGGAGTTTTCCCTAAATACGGTGAATGTGGACTCTCCGAGTGGATTTAGGTGGAGGACGGACTTTAACCTCACGCTGATCAGAGACCGGGTCATGCGACTAGTCCCTCGCTTGGATGAAAATAACCTGGGAATTGTGCAGGGGTCCACGATAACCCGGGCTGGTGGCCGCTTGGGTACCTATTTCATGGCCGAACATGCCTTTATTGATCCAGCAACTGGCTATGAGTACATCTATGAGATTGACCGCGATCTGTTTGCAGAAACTGGAATCATCGAAAAAACCGGTGAGACGCTGCTGGCTACTCCCGCAAATGCCCAACAAAACCGGGTGGAGCTCGAGGGCAAAAGTGGACTACCCACCTATTTTGGAGGGTTTCAAAACACCTTTAGTTACAAAGGGCTGGAGCTAGTCGTGTTTTTCTCCTTCCAAGGCGGCAACTACCTGTATGATGGAAACCGAGTGGAGGTAGTCGGTGGATCACAATTCCGTGCGGATATCGAAGACCGCATGTGGACACCCGAAAACCCCAATGCCGAGTTACCACGGCAAAGCTACTTGAAACGGACGCTGGAAAACGAACCGATTGCACGTCCGGGTTCTACGTCACTCTATCTTCAGGATGGAGATTTTATCCGGCTGCGCAACGTTCAGCTAAGCTACAATCTTCCCCAAAATTGGATATCTAAAGCTAAAATTCAGAACGCACGTGTTTATGTAAATGCGACGAATCTACTGACGTTCACCAAGTATGACGGCTTTGATCCGGAGGTGGCCAACTTTGACTCTAACAGGCAAAATAGAAACCTCACGCAGGGTTTTGTCGGTGGCACTCCCTTCCCTCAATTAAGAACCGTGACAGGTGGCGTTTCATTTACTTTTTAACCCCTAAACTGAAAAGAAGATGAAAAAGAAAATATCATTCCATATCGTAGCTGCATTTGTAACAGCGCTTTTGGTTGGATCGCTCAGTTCTTGCGAAGATCAATGGCTCGAAGACGTTGGTTCCGTTTCAAACGGTTTTGCAGAACCCCGAAATACGCAAGACCTAGAACAATTGGTTAATGGGGCACTTTGGGTAGCCGGGGGTAGCGGTGGATTCCAAGGGATACACGGAAATCAGGCATTGTATTCAGCCACCATTTCGGACGTGGGGAAACTGATGGATGGCCTTGGCGTAGTAGGGCAAGATGCCATCGACTGGTATAACCGGGATTTTTCCAATAACGCGCACTCCCAACCCACCCGAAATTGGAATGCGGGATACGCCGTTTTGCTTGCATCGAATGCGGTCATTGACTGGATAGATCGAAATGGTGCATTTGACGATGCGGAAAGCCACTGGACCCCGAGGATTCTCGGTGAGGCCTATTGGCTTCGTGCTTGGGTGAACTTTGCTATGGTTCGGATTTTTGCCCCCCCATATGGCGCTGACAACAGTGCTCCGGCGATAATTATAAAAAATAGGATGCCCAATTCAGCCTTTGATAACCCTGCACCAAGTACCGTGCAGGAGGTGTACGACCAAATCTTGGCTGATTTGGACCAAGCCATTGAGTTACTGCCAGAACAGTATAATCCCGACCGTGATCCTCCGGCATACGTAGACCGGCAGGACCGAATGGCGGCCCACTTTCTGGCTATGCGGGTGAATTTTCAAATGCGTAATTGGGCACAGGCCGAAGCACATGCAGATGTCATTCTGAACTCCGGACGCTATCCGCTCGACCAAGACCCAATCGAAGCTTGGAACAAGGATCAATTCGGAGACAAAGGAAATGAAGTGGTGTTTCAGTACGTCACATCCGGTCCGCAAACCAATTGGAAACCACCCGTGGTCTCTCGATGGTTGGGGTATTCCGATCCCAACGGCCGTTGGAATTTGACAAATCGGTTCAACAACAACCAAATCATGTCGCTTAGCGAGCATTTTAAGTCTATCACCGGTTGGGATAACCACGAAGAGGCTATGAATGACAAGCGATACCAGCAATTGTTTATTTCCTTCGGGCCCAACGAAGATCCCCGACCTGCCTATCAGGGCCTCACCTCCAGAGAAGTTTGGGGACACAAATGGTACCGTGCCGGCGAGGCCGAAGCGTCCAACCGGGTATCCAGCCTTCCGTTGATGCGATCCGCGGAAGCCTATCTCACCCGATCCATCCTGCGTTTTATGCGGGGTGACGAAGCTGGCGCAAGGGCAGACTTGAATGTAGTTCGGAATCGCGCCGGACTGGAAAGTTTCACCGGTGCACTCAGCGAAGACGTGATAGAGGCAGAGCGTATGCGGGAACTGGTATTTGAAGATGACAGGCTGTACTACTTGCAAGCCATGGAAAAGCCTATTCCAAACGGAGACCGTGGACCAGGCAGCATCGCTTGGACTGCACGCACTTGGCAGCCTATCCCGCAGACAGAATTGGATTTAAATCCCAATATTCAGCGGTAAATGATTGGGAAGTCAATGCTTTCGGAAAAGCCCCGACGAGGGCTTTTCCGAATTTTTTTCTCCGCGATCTGCTGGCTAGCCTCCACTTGTGTTTTTGCGCAAGAGAATAGCCTATCCCTCGACTATCCCGATGAAGCTGGATTTCAACAGCGAATATCCGGAAAATTGGCCCTGATCGCGGAACAGCCCGTTGGTAGGCGATTTTTCGGAAATGCCGTTTGTCCGGACACCGGAAAGCCCTTCAAAACGCTCGCTTTAGAAGGTGAGCAGGTGTATTCTCCATTTACTGGAAGTGCAATAATTCAGGGTTCTACGGGCTATTTTGGTGCCAAAGAACGTGGAGAAGATGGCCGCATCACCCGGTTTGGTGGCGATGCACTGAAAAAAGAGCTGGCTCCGGCAACCGCTAGACTACTTCTGGGCGTTGAAGAGCCGTTTGTAAAAGCCTTTCTGGGAATTCCCGGAAATATGAATCAGCAATATCACTTTGCAGCCAAAAACTGGGCACGGTTTTATCCACTGTTAAGCGATCAGATGTCCCAAACCTGGGAGAACGAATTTCAGCGGGCGGTGGCCGCATACACCGAATCAACTAGACCTTCGGATGGATACCGGGTATATGATCCGCTGTCTACGCCACACAATCTGGTCGGTGAGCCCGGTGAGCTGCTTGGCGGAAACAAAAAAGATGGCGGCACCGAAAATCACAAGGTCATGTGGCGGTCCTCCGCTTGGGTGTATTCCCACTATTTTCCGGAAGGAAGCCGTATCTCTCGCTGGCCTATACACGAGGTGGATTCCTTATCAAAAAAGTATTTCAGAGGGTTTTTAAAGGGACTTCTGACCACGGGCAATGGCGAATACGACTCCGAAATCTACTATCCGCACAGCATCGCAGGGCTGCTGAATATCTATGACTTTTGCCGCACCGACGAGGCAAAGGAATTGGCTCAGGCTATTTTAGACTATTATTTGATAACCCTTTCCATTAAATCTTACGATGGAGCCTTGTCCGGTGCACAAAAGCGGGGGCCCAACCTGATGAATCAGGGTGGAGAGTTGAATACCTTCCTTCATTATTGGTTTGGCAGCGCTTTACTGGATGGAGACCACCCTTCCCTTCATCAAATTACCAGTAGCTATCGCCCTAATGGATTGATCTGGAATCTCTACCACAAAAATATTAAGACACCTTTCGAGCTGAAGATCGCCCGCCCCACCTACCACATGGATCAGGCAAACGACGCCCAAGAGTATTTTTATGGAAGCAAAAACTTCGGATTGGGCAGTGTCTACCTCAACCGGTTGGACAATCCCAATCAGCAGGTGCAGTGGTCACTCGTATATCGTACCCAAAAGGGCCCGGCAACCCTCGGTGGAGGACAGCCCTATCACGGTAGTCCTGGGGGGCATAGCCCATACACACAAACCATGCAGCATGGGCAAACGATCCTCGTCGCGGCAGGTGACACCCGACCGGTAGGATCCGGGGAATCGGAGGAATCCTACCAACGACGGTTGGTACTCGGAAAGGAGGCGCTGCGACAATTGGAACTACCCCCGCTGCCAGAGAATCCGTCGTTTGAGGCATGGATGAACAACTCCCGATTTCACCAAGCTTGTTGGTTATTTGTTCCGAAAGGAAGTGGCACAATCCATGAAATCCGAGGCAGAATTTTCCTTCATTCCGATGAGACCTACCTAAGTATTACACCTTTCAGTCCGACCTATTATTGGATTACTGCATCGGATTCCACTCGTCTAAGTGGCAAATTACAGGTGTTTGAAAAATACGATGTATTGGTTGTCACCGGATCATTGCCCGGATATGCGCTGGAAGTATACGAGCGGGACGATTTTTCCAGCTTTGCCGATCTGGTGAACAGGGTGCAAACAGAAACCTCAATCCAAGTCGATTCGGATTCATCGAAAATAGTTTATCACAATACAAAGGGGTGTACGCTGGAAATGGAATACCAGCACAATGGGCTGCGCGCCGAGGGATCCGTGGACGGGATGAAACTGGATTTTCAGAATTGGAGTCCCGCCGGAGTGTATACCTCCGATCTATTGAAGGTTGGGAATGGCTTGTTGGAGCTAGAATTGGATGGAGAAATACAACATATCCAATACGATGATCGTGATGGAGTTACTCGAAAATAGATATACTATGAAGTTTTTCAGGATTGTGATTTTCATGCTTTGGGCTATCGTAGTTGGGGTTTATTCCGCTCTTGCGGGACAGTCAGCGTTGCAGGAAGAAGTCCTGGTGAGGAGAAATGCCGATGTGGTGGGAAAACATCCTAGAGGATTAATTTTGGCGGAGGAAGTACCTACACTTCGTAAAAGGCTGAGCAGTGGCCGTTATGCCGGTGTGGCGGAAGCCCTCGAAAGGGAGGTGAATCAGCTACTTTTTACGCTGGATTCAGCCAGCATAGTCGCTGCCGAGCCATTGGCGCTGTCAGCAGAAAAGCTGGCCGTGCTGTACCTATTCACCGGGAACGAACGGTTTGCAGAAAGGGCCTTTCACCAATTGGAGCTACTTTTTGAAGACGAAATAATTGTCAAAGATCCGTTTTCAAGGGGACTGACCCGTGCAGCGGTATTACGTTCTGTGGCCATCGCCTATGATTTTTGCTTTACCGGGTGGACGCAGCCTTGGAGAAATCAGGTCAATGCGGAGCTATTGAAGCTGATTTTTAATACCCAAGCGAATATGGGTCGAGAGGCCAATTACAGCTTGGTAAGCAACTGGATGGGAGTGCGTTGGGGGGCTGTTCTCCTAGGCGGAATGGTCTGGGACAACCCCGATTCCGAGCAACCCTCCCCGATAGACCCATTGGTTTGGGACGCCACCAAGCGGCTGGCTGATCATACCCAGGTCAACATTTACCCGCAGGGCTGGAATGCAGAGAGCATAGGGTATCATATCTATAACTGGTCCTTCATCGGGCCGGCCCTGATTGCTTTTCAAAACCGACGCAGCCATTTGTCAGATGGGTTGAAACTCTTGGCTCCGCATGCATTGGGTTCCCTAAAAGCCATGGGGGCTGCAATGGTGTCCATTCCTGCAAGAGCGGGCTTGATCGGTATGAAGCCGGACCTGTCAGATGACAACCTAAACCTAGGAACCGGTCTTTTCGGGATGGCCTTCCGACTATATCCCCAAGAGCAGCAAGCGACTATCAAGTGGATGCACGACTATCTGGGAGATAGTTCGCTTTACAGTGTATTGTACTACCCGGAGGATCTGGTCGCAGAGAATCCAACCGAAAGTAACTGGCTAAGCCAGGTGGACACCACGCAGGGGGTAGTGGTATTTCGAAACAAATTTGCCGACTCGCGGGACGTGGTGGCGGCATTTAATACATCCTCTAAGCGCATAGCCGGCCACAAAGGCCCCGACGTAAATACCTTTCGAATTATAGGAGGCGGAGCCCCTTTGGTGATAGGAGGCGGAAGAACCAACAAAATAGCTGGTCAAACGAATCTTTTTACTGAAAAGCCTGCATCAGCGGGTGCTGGAAGTCCAGATCCCGGCAGACTGGAAAAGTACGGCTTTTTCCAGGGGGGGTCGGGCTATGCAGTTGGAGTTGGAAGCAGTACCGGTGTAGTAGGACATCGCCGAAAGTTCACCGCCAATTACGATCCCCGATCCGGTGCGGTAGCCGTTTTTTTGGTAGAGGATCAATCGGAAAACGGTCAGGTGTGGCGCTTGGCTACCCCGGAGTTTAATCAGATAAAGGTGCATGATTCCGGATATACCATCCTTGCCCCCACTGGGTATGCACTTCATGTTTTTGCCCTAGACGGAGCGGTGGAATCTGCGGTTTCCCAAGAGTTGGTTCCCTACGGTGGAAGTTTATCACGGGTTAACCCCGGCATTATCTGGAACAATGAAAGATACACGCATGGCAAAGTGATCGACTTTGCCATGAAGCAAAATCTAACCGTTTTATTAGTCCTAACGGGTCCAAATGAGGCCTTGCCATCCATAGAGCGAATACCAGAAACAAACGGAATACGGGTGGGAGGACTTAAACTGAAACTTGAAAATTAGTATTGTATGAGCATCCTACGTTCAACTTATTGCCTATTGGCTTGCAGTCTGATCTTTGCGACCACCGTTGAGGCCCAGTATAACCACGATTTCTTACATGATCTATACGATGGCAGGCATGAATCGCCCACGCAGCGAAAGTTTCGGGAATTGGCACCTGTACCTGCTGGTGTGGTGTACATTCAACGTCCGGGAGAAGGAGAGGAAGAGATTCGCGGGCATTTTCGGCTGATGAAAGCGCTGGGATTTACCAACCTCAAGCAAATCATGACCCTTCCGGACTGGAAGGAGGAGCAAATTCAATTAATAGCTTTGGAGGAAGGTATTATCCCATGGTGGTATGGAGAAGGAGGATGGGAACCTATCACCAAAGAGCTTTTGAAGAAGCTAGGGATATCGGAGGATTTGCCACTCACAGAAGTAAGGCTTCATCCCGCCATGCTTGAATATCAACAAGAGGTGCTGAAGGAAAGGGTTAAGACCTATGCCCGGGAAGTGGAGATCTCCCGCCACAGGGAACGGATTCGGGGATCAAGTTCGGCATACGACCCAATCGTAGGGGAACGGGGCATGCATCTCAGTGAAGAGGGAAAAAGGCTGTTTGTGGATTGGGCAAAGGAGACTTATGGTAGCATAGAGCGGCTCAACCACGCACACAATCAACACCATCACGGGTTAGCCACCGAAGGAAGGCCATACAGCTCTTGGGAGGACTTTGAAAAGCGATGGCAAAATCACAACCACCGAGAACTGCGGATTATCCGGGATATCCTTCGATTCAAGGCCGATTATGGCGTGGCGGCATTAAAGGAGCGGGTAAGCGCATTTCATTCGGTAGACGCTATACCGCCTTATCGGGCGGGCGGGGAGCTGGGGTTGTTTCGGCCACATGCCTATTTTGGGGTTAATTTTCCGGGGATTGCAGAGGCCATGAAGGACGCTGGATCCTTTTACCCTTCTATCCACTTCACCTGGCACTTTGACCAGGTCAGAGACGAATTGGGCCCGACTGTCTATATGCAGGCCAGTTATATACAGGACATGTTTAAGGGCGGGTGGTCAGGAGGATGGGAGACTACCGGCGGTCCACAGCAATTTGGCGGGGAGAAGTTTGGGCAAAACAACAAGGGCTTCACCGTTGATGCGCCCGAGATGGAGCAGTTTACACTGAGCATGCTTGCCGCTGGGTTTAAAGGCTGGGGTTTGTGGAGCTGGTCCGTTCGGACCGCGGGTGCTGAGGTGGGTGAGTATGCCTTGCTGGACCATCAAAATGAGGTGACGGACCGAGCCATTGCCGTGGGGCGCATCGCCAAGGCCATGCAGACCTATCGGGAGGAAATCTGGTCTCTTCACAAAGAGCCTATCGTAGGGGTGTTTTTTGACTGGGACAACGAAGCCATGTGGACAGCACTGTCTCTAAAGGGACAGGACAGTTTGAGGTTCCGGCCTATGGAGGCCCGTGTGGGACTTACAAGGGCATTGATCAATGCGGATATACCCTTTGAGTTTGTCACAAAGGCAGATCTCGAAGCCGGGTTGGCTCCCCGGTACCCGGTAATTTATTTGCCGGCTACCCTGGCATTGGATACCAACCTGGTGCCCCTACTCGATCAGTACGTAACCCAAGGTGGGAGACTGGTGATGGATATGCCCGGTGCCTGGATGGATACCTATTCCTCCTTGTTTCCCAGGGGAAAGGAAAGTGCTTTTGCACAGCTATTTGGTGTGGTGCTGCGTGAATACCAATACGCTGGAATCAATCGGGATTGGCTTCTGGAAGGGGAATACTTACGCGGCTCCATTGGAGATATTCAGCCCCTGACAGCGGAAGTTTTGCAGCGATTTGATAACGGAAAAGTTGCCGTAACCCGCCATAAGCGAGGTAATGGCGAAGCGATCCTCATCGGCTATGAATCTGCTCGGGCCTCTTTTCGCAGAGGGCAGGAGGCAGCAGAGCGACGCTTGTTGCAGCAGGTCATTCCGGAAGGATGGCAACCGCTGGTAAAAAGCGATCAGGCCATTGTGTATAGGCTTGCCGGTCCCGTTAGTGATCATTATTTTCTTCTCAATCAGCATTCGCAGGACATTTCCGCCAATTTGGAGATCAACGGTATCCAATATACCTCTATGAGGGATGCCGTCAGTGGGGAGGAACTACCAATGGATAAGCCGGTGCGTTTAGCGGCGCACGGTGCCAGGTGGCTGCGGATGGAGAAATAGCCCCTACCCTAATGAAAACCTTCCGGTTCGTGATATATCAAGAATTACCGGAAATTCGACTTTCTTTCTTTTTCCACCAAAAATATCCGATCTAGCCCATGCCCACTATAAATAGGGCAGCTGAAAAAAGTAAAAATGAAGCGAAAGAATAGTGAAACCGCCATGCCTAAGCTGTGCCTAGGAGTGGTTTGTAGCGTATAAAGGAATATACTGACCAAGCGACCATGAGAGCTAGGGGAATCATGGAAGCTAAGGCCTTGGCGGGATTGGGAAATACGTTGAAGCGGATCACACGAGTCAATGATTTGATGGTTAAGGCGCAAGTAAAGTACGGCTCACTGAAATTTCATTTCAGTATGGGAAATATTTTTTTACTATGTGCCGTGCCTACAAAAAAAACACCAGACCTCTGGAGAGATCGAAAGGGTTGGAAGAGAATGGATCTATTTTTATTCCCTCCTCCAGCAGACGGGGATTTTTGTTTACTTCCATAAACAATTTATGATGTTCGGGAAGTGCCGCTAGAATCAGTGGCATATTGAAAGGCTTTGAGTAATGATCCTCAATATATTTAGAAACCGTCCTAAAGAAGCGCGCTGCGTCTACATCAACTTCCTCTTTTTTGCTGCCGTTCCCATGGGACATGGTTTTTCCTTCTCTCACTGCACCGTAGGATGCCGTCACGTGTCCATCTGCGAGCTCCTCGCGCAGTGCATCTTTGATAGTAGTGGGAATGTCCCCTTCCATGTCAATTTCTTTGAGTCCGTGTCGGTTTCCTTCGTAGAGTTCGATTTTGTGTAGACTCAGACCCAATAGGTGAAATCTGTCCACAGATTGTAAATATTTGCGCAGAGGCTTTGTGTGAAAACTGTCCGCCACCACGGTCAGTTCGGTGAAATCCACGGGCAGCTTTGCTACTTCAAAAGTGTTTCCTGATCGGAATACCGCTAATCCGTCAAGTGTATAATTCCAGAGCCTGTAGTTCTCTTGCATTTCTTCCAGCGGAGCTAAAAGGGAAGCCACCTGATCTTGGGAATACCGTTTTAACAGGGACGTTTCAGCTTCTTTGATCATATTTTTAAAGCGCACGGGATCTTGCGCATTGGCCGGATGGTGACGATGGGTAGGCAGATAAAATGTCTTATATGATAAAAAAGGAGTAATTTACTGTTTCCTTTATTATGTTTATTCTAAAGGCAAGGTTTGTGCCAGATGACTATTGTTAAATGGTGGAATATACCCGGTTTCTATAATTTCGATCCGAGGCGACACCGAAGCGATGATGGTTGCTTCATTCATTCTTGGGGCCAAACATGCGGATCCCGGTTTGACAATAATCCTGCAAAAAGAGATTCATATGAACACACCTTGTCCTTTTTAGTCAGTATACTTTCTTTTTTTATCTCTACCTTTATCACGTCCAAGAGAATGAATCGTAATGTTTTTTAAAAAATACTTATGAGTAAAAAACAGCAACCCCTTACCCCCCACGCCTACCTGAAATCCGGAATGGCGCTTAAATTGCCGATATATAAATGTTATGTTCCCGAAAGCTGGAGAGAGATCCAAAAGTTTTATTTGGTGTTTGCGCGGCAACACGTCAACGGGAATATTACGCTAGCGGGAATTTTGGTTGACCTGCTATGCACGGGCATCAAGGACGTGATTTACCGGGTGAATATGCCGATGTTCGAATTCGAGCGTTTTTTAGAAGACTTGGAGGAAGGTATCGAAGATGAGATGAGCGAGGTTTCGCGGGACTTGGCCCATAATATTGTTTACGGGGCGCTGGAATTTGGGTCTGATAATGGGATCCGTCCCCACGAAGACTTCCGCTGGGCAGCCTTGATCATAGGTCCTGATTCGGATGATGTTCCCCTGATAGATGATATTCCATTTGGTGAATTCGGCATGCCGCTTCTGCTCCTTGATGGAGATGATCCCAAGGAGGCCTACTACCTTCGGCAACTAAGGACTCACCTAGGCGAGGGTAATTTTCGGGTGATGCGTCACGACGACTATTACGATGAGGAGTATTTTGACGAAGAAGTCGATGAAGAAGAGGACCTGCTTGCCGAGGTCAATGAGGTGGAACTTTGGGAACGCGAGGACTGGGAGCGCTGGATAGATAGTATGGAAACCCTGGATCTGGATGACATTGGTGATAAGCGACGCATGCAAGCAGCATTATTTTTTGTTTACAGCGAATATAACTTTCCCGTAAAAGCAAGTGAACTCGATATAGCTGAAATCATAGGTACCCCGGTCGAATGGACGGATGAAGTCATAGAAACAGAATATGGAGTCATTTATCCACCGGAATTGGAGGATGAAATTGCAGAACAATCGTTTATCTTGAAGGGTGATCCTACCAAAAAAGAGGCGCTTAAAGTTCGGGATCGGTTGTCTCTATTGATCAGGGAATACCCGCATATTCCAAACCTATATAATCTTCGCTATCATGCTACTAGGCTTATTGATGGTCTTGGTAAATTTCGAAAAGAGGTGGAGTCCACCCTAGAGCGGTTTCCCGATTATTTTTTTGCCAAACTAGATCTGATAGATTCAATGATTGAAGCAGGGGAAACGCCGAACCTTGCCGATTTTTTCGGAGAAGCTAGGAATCTATCCGCTATATTTCCAAACCGGAAGGAGTTTCACCAAAGCGAGGTAACGAAGTTCTTTACCGTCATGATTAATTATCACCTGCATGTGAGAGAGTCCGCGCTGGCATTTGCCTATTACCAGGAACTTATTGTTACCGGTCTGGAAGACAATCTGCCGAGAGAGTTGGCCCTTGAATTGATGGCTGCGTGTTCATTGGAAGCGGTAGCCGTATTGGGTATTGTTGCCAATGACGCTGATTTCAGGGAGTCCTTTTTCGAGATCTTGCTCGACAAAGGAGAGGAAGAAGATGAGTAGGCTAAAAAGGTGGTCATTTAGGTACATTTGCCTCGGTAATAAGCCGGATTCCCTCCACGGTCAGGTGGCGGTCGATATGGTCAAATCGGTGTTCAAGTTTTGGTAATAGGTGTGACAGGCCGCCGGTAGCTATAACCGGAATTGCGGTGCCTAGCTCTTCGAATATCGCATCGAGCATGCCATTCACCAATCCTACATAGCCATAGATAACTCCCGCCTGAATGGAATGGATGGTGTCTTTTCCGATCGCTGATTTTGGTACATCGAGCTTCACCTCGGGTAGCTTAGCGGTGTTGTTAAACAGCGATTTAACCGCTGTTTTGATCCCCGGCACGATGCTTACACCTTGAACTTCACCCTGATCACCCACTACAGTGAACGTCAGCGCAGTTCCAAAATCCACTACCACACAGGCAGACCGGTAACGGGTATAGGCGGCCATTACGTTACACATCAGGTCGGCCCCTATTTCATCCGGCTTTTCAGTACGCACAGGAAGGCGGTCGTAACTCCTTCCCGAAATTAAGTAAGCGTCCCGCCGAAGAAAATTTCTGCTGAAGCCATCCAAGGTTCGGTTGATCTCCGGTACGACCGAACTAATCCCCACTTGGGCAATTGATTCTGCTTGTAGGTCGTTCTCCAGTAAGTACAGCCCAAATCGCTGATCCAACTCCAGTTCGGTTAGGCTTGCTTTGGTATCCATGCGGAATTCCCGAGTCCATAACTGGGAGGTCGCATCATAAAAGCTGATGACAATATTGGAATTTCCTGCATCAATGGAAAGAAACATATGGATGGGGATTTGACTCAAAGATAAAAAAGTGTTCCCGTAATTTGGGCTTTTTTACTAATTTGACGCTATGTATACAATCAGAAAAGGAGAAAAAAAGGATATTCCAGCGGTATTTGAATTGATCAAAGAGCTGGCGATTTACGAAAAAGCACCGGAACAGGTCACCAATACGGTAGCCATGATGGAGGAGGATGGCTTTGGCAAACATCCGGTTTATGGCTTTTTTGTGGCCGAAAAGGCCGACACCGGTCAGATCATCGGAACCGCGATCTATTATTACCGGTATAGTACCTGGAAGGGAAGGCGCCTTTACTTAGAGGATTATATTGTAACCGAATTAGAACGGGGCAAAGGTGCCGGAAAATTACTTTTTGAAGGGGTCATGCAGCAGTGCCTCGACGATAATTGCACAGGCATGATGTGGCAAGTACTGGATTGGAACGAACCTGCGATCAATTTCTATAAGAAATACGACAGTGAATTTGACGAGGGATGGATCAACTGCCATTTGCAGGCAGCAGATATAAAAGAGAGGTTGGGCAAGAAATAAATCCTTTTGCCATCCGCTAAACCCAATTGCAGCGAAACTTGTTATAGAGCATATGAAGGGATTTAGATTTACCAAATACGTACCTGAAAAGGATCCCGAGAAAAACACCTTCGATCAACTCTTGGATGTTTTTTTGCAGTTGGTTACCATGACAGGGGGAGATGTGGCCGAAGCGCTGAGTTGGCTGACCAACTTGGACAATCGGTATGGCCTCACCCGACCGGGGTATGGCATAGGTGATTTTATCGAAGACCTGAAGAGTAAGGGATACCTGGAGGAAAAAAGCGGCAAGGGAGAATTCAAAATCACCGGAAAATCTGAGCAGACGATCCGTCGCAGTGCCTTGGAGGAAATCTTTGGCAAGCTAAAAAAAGGCAGATCTGGAAACCACAAGACAACCCATACCGGGCCGGGGGAAGAAGCGGGTTCAGACCGGCGCCCATTTCAATTTGGGGACAACTTGGATCAAATCGCCCTAACCGATTCCCTCCGAAACGCACAGGTTAATCACGGCTTCACTAGCGACTTTCTCCTTACGGAGGATGATCTGGAAGTGGTGGACAAGGAGGTAAAGACCCAGACCTCCACGGTCCTGATGATCGACATTTCCCACTCCATGATCCTGTATGGAGAGGACCGGATCACACCAGCCAAGAAGGTGGCGATGGCCCTTGCAGAGCTTATCAAAACCCGCTATCCAAAGGATACCTTGGATGTGATTGTCTTCGGCAACGATGCTTGGCAAATTGAAATCAAAGATCTCCCCTACCTACAAGTGGGGCCCTATCATACCAATACGGTGGCCGGTCTAGAACTGGCTATGGATCTGCTTCGGCGAAGAAAGAATCCCAACAAGCAAATATTTATGATCACAGATGGCAAACCGACTTGCCTGAAGGTGGGAATCAAGTATTATAAGAATGCCTTTGGTATAGATAGCAAAATCCTCAAAGAAACCCTAAAACTGGCGGCACAGTGTCGCCGTTTGAGAATACCCGTCACCACCTTTATGATTGCCTCTGACCCCTATCTCAAGGAGTTTGTAAAAGAATTTACCGCCGTAAACAACGGCAACGCGTATTACAGTAGCCTGAAAGGTTTGGGCCACTTGATTTTCGAAGATTACCGTAGAAATAGAACCAAACGTTTTTAAATAGCATGGAATACAGCCAATTGTCCAGCAAAGAATTGTTACACATTAAGAATTTAGGCCAGCTAAAAGCTGCCGGATATACCCCAAAAAGTGTCAAAGATGAACTTCGGGACAACCTAATAGCGAAAATAAAGAGGAAGGAAAATGTGTTTGAAGGTATTTGGGGATACGAGGATACGGTAATCCCGGACATTGAACGCGCGATTCTATCCAAGCACAACATCAACCTATTGGGGCTTCGTGGGCAAGCCAAGACACGAATTGCCCGCATGATGACGCATCTTTTGGATGAGTACGTACCGGTGGTAGCCGGATCAGAGTTAAACGACGACCCCCTTCATCCCCTTTCTACGCAGGCCAAGCAACTAATCCGCGAGAAAGGAGAAGACACGCCCATTATTTGGTGGCACAGAAGCGATCGGTATACGGAAAAACTCGCCACCCCCGACGTTTCGGTGGCTGACCTCATTGGTGACGTAGATCCCATCAAGGCCGCTACCATGAAACTTTCCTATAATGATGAACGCGTGATTCATTTTGGGCTCGTGCCCAGGTCCCACCGCAGCATTTTTGTCATCAATGAATTGCCCGACTTGCAGGCCCGAATTCAGGTGGCCCTTTTCAATATCCTCCAGGAAGGGGACATTCAAATCCGCGGTTTTAAGCTCCGGCTGCCATTGGATATCCAGTTTGTGTTTACGGCGAACCCTGAGGATTATACCAACCGAGGCAGTATCGTGACGCCCCTTAAAGATAGGATCGAAAGTCAGATTATTACCCACTACCCCAAATCCATCTCGATAGGCAGAAAAATCACAGAACAAGAAGCGAGATTGGCACAGCGGCCGATGGACCGCATCCATGTGCCCGAGTTGATGAAAGACCTTATCGAGCAGATAGCGGTAGAGGCACGCAGCAGTGAATATGTGGACGAGAAAAGCGGCGTTTCTGCACGACTGACCATATCGGCCTACGAAAATTTGATTTCCACAGCTGAAAGAAGGCTCTACCGAAACGGGGAAACAGATACCGTGGTACGCATCGTGGATTTGATTGGCGTGATTCCTGCCATTACAGGCAAGGTAGAACTGGTATACGAAGGAGAGCAAGAAGGAGCTGGGCTGGTCGCTTATAACCTTATTGGCAAAGCCATCCGTACCCTTTTCGTATCCTATTTTCCGTCTCCGGAGCAGAAGAAGAAATCGAAGGAAGGAAACCCCTATGTACTTCCCCTGTCCTGGTTTGGGGAAGGAAACACGCTAGATCTGTTGACCACAGATTCTGACAAAGAGTATAAAACAGCCCTTCAAGGGGTTCCTGGACTGGAAAAAGTCGTTACGGACTTTGTAGAGCATCTGCCGGAGCGGGAGAAGGAGTTTTTTATGGAATTTGCGCTTCACGGCTTAGCCGAGTACAGCCAACTAAGCAAAAAGCTGGTGGATACCGGCATGCAGTTCAAAGACCTGTTCAGCAGCATGTTTGACATGGGTGCAGGAGGTGACGTGGAAGACGACGAGGACGAGGAGGGGTTTAATTGATCCCATGAAGTTTCCGAAAGGACTGATTTCTCAACGGCTTTGAAGTTACTAAAGATTTCATTATCTAGATCTTATGTAGGAATAAGATTCACCCAAATCAATCCACGGAAGCAAGGAATATCGACAGGATGACCGCCCGCCGTTGGTAAAAAACCACATTCCTGACACTTCTGCGGGAACAGAACGAATTACTGAGAGAGATAATCCAAAAGATATGCGAGGGAAGGGAAGCAGTGATCTTGTAGGTAATAGGAATCAATACCGGAGATGTGCCAAAAGTTTCTAACAGGTGAGTACCTTTGAAGCAGGGTGGACAAAAAGTAAATTTTATGAATCAATTAGATATCGCAGATGTAACCAAATATGTGGAAGCGAATATTGGAGACTTTCATTCTAGAAGAGTAGATAAATTGGGAGAACTTAAATTAAAAGACGTTCTCAAGCGAAAGAATCCCTATTTGTTTAAAGCAAAGAATATTTTAACGGCCCAAGATTTAATTCGGGCGATTGTGGATGCATTTATTTCTTCAAGCGAAGAAGGAATTTTTGGAAATTGGTTAGAAGGATTAGCTATTCACGTCAATAGTTTAGTTTATGGAGGAAGGAAATCTGGAATTCCAGGTATTGATCTAGAGTTTATGAAAGGCAACGATTTATTTATCGTTTCGATTAAATCTGGGCCGGATTGGGGAAATGATAGCCAAGTAAAGAAAATGGTTGACCATTTTAATTCAGCCCGGGCTGTTTTTAAGACATCAGGTTCAAAAGTCAACGTTACAGCAGTCAACGGGTGTTGCTACGGAAAAACAACTCCACGTAATAACTACAAAAAAAAGGGAGATTACTTTAAGTATTGCGGCCAAGTCTTTTGGGAATTTATTTCCGGAAATAACGAGCTATATAAAGAAATTGTTGAACCTTTAGGATATCTTGCTCATAAAAAGAATGATGATTACGAGATAGCTTATGCAAAGAAAATAAACATCTTCACGAAACAACTAACCGAAGAATTTTTCACTGATACAGGCGAAATAGATTGGAATAAATTATTAGAATTTAATTCTAAAGGAACAATTTAATTCACATTTAGCTATATTATAGTAGAATATTTTGTTTTTCAAACCTTTCTATTGTTGCTTGAAACTCCATTTTCCACTCTGTATCAGACGTATTTCTGTAACGAGAATAGGGAAATCCATCAAAAGTTTGAACCTTCTTCCCTTCTAGTAGCTTTATTATGAGTCTTCCAATTGCAAAACCAAGTCCAACGGGAACAGCATTTCCGATTTGTTTATATTTATCTAAAATGCTACCCTGTATATCCCAATCATCTGGGAATTCTTGAATTCTCTTATATTCTTGGACACTCAAAGGCCTATCTTCTTCAGGATGCGCCAAGTCAGTGGCGGGCATTGCAGGATGGGTAACTAAAGTCGGGCTAGGCCTATTCCAATGAAGCCGTCTTAAAAAGCCCGTTTTCCCCCCCCCGGAAAAATATGATTTGCCCATTGCTTCTCTTTGTAGCTGGTCTGGAAGGTTTCGCCAATTCTCCCCAGATTTTAAAAGTCGGTAGTATTTCAACCTTTTCTCGGGAAATGAAATATATTCTGAATTATCAGAGACTAAGCCGTCTACCGCTTGCTTAAAAGTTGTCCATATTGGTAATCCGAAACTGCCGTCTGCTGAGTTAGTTGGTTCTAAATAAGGAGGCTTTTTGCCATCTCTTGAGCAGATTAACACGACACGCTCTCTCTGTTGAGGAGTCCCAAAGTTAGCTGTGTTGTAGAGATTAAAACTTACGGCATAACCTGCAACTTCCAACTTATTTAGTATCGCATGAAGAGCACCTCCCGGGAGTTCGTCTACTGTAAGATCTGGAAAATCCTTTCCTCTTTGGTTGTGTGGACGATGTTTTAGCGGAGCTGACAATAATCCACGGACATTCTCTATTACCGCATATCTTGGTCTTAGGCCAATAATCATGTCGATAAATGAAAGAAAAACATTTCCTCGGTCATCTTCAAATCCTTTTCTATTTCCAGCAGTACTAAAAGCTTGACAAGGAGGCCCTCCAACAACAAGATCTATTTCGTCTGTTAAACTAAGGCCTGAAATCTCTCTAACTGATTGAGGACAGAATTCACGTATATCGCCTACTAGGGCGATTTCAGGTCTATTCTTGACAATTGTCTTTCGACAAGCATTGTCGATTTCACTCGCAAATAAGGTTTGAAATCCGGCTTGCTCAAGGCCAATATCCATACCCATAGCTCCACTAAAAAAACTTAGAGCAATTGGTTTGTTGGTTCGTTTGGGAATCCCTAATCCATAGAAAAGGCGATCTTCCGCAACGCCAGCACTGGTAGACGAACAATATTCTTCCAAATCAATCCTATCTATAATCCATGACTTTCCCACTCTCTCAGATCTTATCTTCCCATCCCGGCACAAATTCCGAACTTGTTGCGGGGTAACTTGAAGAATATTTGCAGCCTCTTGTACGCTTAACATGGTACCTTCATTTTTTTCGTTTTCGAAATTAAAAAAAGTACCTTTATTCGCAAAGTTTTCCTGTAAAATAGTGAAAAGGCAGAGTACCGACTTGCTGTTTATTAACAAACAGAGGTAATGGGATATATTTATTCCCTTTTGTAATGTACCTGAACCAATCCGGTATCAAAACCCTTGGTTTTGATGAGTTCTAATCGCTGCTGAGGTCGGCCGTCTTTTAAGAACCAGATGCCGTCCCCAATCGTAGGTCTTTCTGCCGATGATAATTGTTTCTACCGAGGAAGTAAAGGCTTGGTATCCATAGTCCTCGCCTTCTTTCTCCACGATTTTCAGGAAGTCCAGGTTTTCACCCGGCGCGGCAATATAGCCATCCGGGCTGCAGGCAATAAACAGGCAGAGTTTTCGCATGGGTTGGAAAGGGATTGATTTGGTGACCCTAGGGGAATTAAAGTTAACATTTCTCAAGGAAAAGGCCGATTCGTACCTAAAAAATGGAGTTAATAACCTGTCGCACGTCAGATCTTTCTGACGCTTACCTTATCCTTTGTGATCGTTATAAAAAGATGGTCCGAATTTCGATAATAGGTTTCCAGCGATTTAATAATATTTTTTTTAATATGAATGGTATCTTGTTTTTCATACCGCAAAAAAATCACTGAACAACCTTGGATGCCATGAGAAAAAACCAAGGAATGTGTCCAAAGAAATCATGCCTTAGTTTCAAGCGTTTGGCCAATAGAACTTTGGGTCAATTCGTTTATCCACTCCATTTTTTTACACAAACCCTATTCAATCCGCAAGTAACCAAGTCATCACCCGCCTTGGTGAAGCTCTCCAGATGCGACCAACTCACACACAAACAGCCTATACCCCGCCTCACTGCGCGTGCCGATCAGAAATAGATTGCCACCGTCCTGGAGGCGGTACTTTTTCTTTAGGTCTTCGGCATGGAGGGCATAGTTGCGGGTGATCACGTTCACCACGCCCGAAGGAAACAGTTCCCTTAGCTCCCGCTTGGGCTGTCGCATCTCCTGCAAGATGCGGAAAACCCTCCCAGGTAAATCTTCGATCACCGAGGTTCCGGAGTACAAATGGCTGTTGGGATGGAGCTTCCTAAGACCGAAACGCTTCGCAAAACTCCTAAAGGCCCCCGCTTTTAGGATCGCCGCCTGGGGTTCGATCAGAAACTCTCCGGCATCTCCATATTCGACTTGTGCTTCCTCCTCTTCTGGGTAGGTGAATGAAAAGGTACGGGTCTCCATGGGACGAATATCTACACAGTGGATGTATGGGTTGCTTACGCTTTTCCCAGCCTCCCAAAACAACAACAGTTCCTTGACCTCGTTTTTATGCGCCACAATCCATACCTGCTGTATATCGGGTAGGGAGGCCAAGGCACCTTTTATATCCAGCATGGGGGAAACCTTTGCGAGTACCGCATGCCCTTTTTGGGTGAGTAGGCTCCAATGCGCTATCAGATTAGGCTCGCAATCTTCTAGACGCACCATTTTTTGATTATGCCCTCCTCTGCGGGCCGGGTCAAGGTAGATGAGGTCGTATTTTTCTGAAGAATTGGCTAAAAGCGCCAACCCATCACCGGTATGGACACGGATAGTGTCTGGAGCGAGCTGGGAAAAATTATGGGCGGCAAGCTCTGCCAGTTCTGGCTGCCTTTCTACGTAATCGGTCTTAGCAAAGGATTGGGAAAGGAAAAATGCATCGACGCCCAAGCCTCCGGTAAGATCAATTAGGGTATTACCTCGCACCAAGGAGGCTTTATAGCGGGCAGTCACTTCTGAGGAGGCCTGCTCTAGGGAGAGGCTGGCCGGAAAGATCAGATCCGCATGCTGTGCCCACGAGGGAACCTTATTCCGAAGACGCTGACGGGCCTGTATCTGCTGTATGGCCAACTTCAGGTCAAAGGAAGTTTTGCCCCGATGGGTTAAAAGCAAATGTGCAGGATCCCCATCTAGGTTATCCTGCACAAATTGTCGTAGCGATTCGTTATCGTAGCCGGAAAGATCCAACGTTACACCATGCTGTGTTCCACCAGGTAGGACGCGATTTGTACGGCATTGGTGGCTGCACCTTTGCGGAGGTTATCCGCCACGATCCACATGTTGAGCGTATTTGGCTGGCTCTCATCGCGCCGGAGTCTTCCCACAAATACCTCGTCCCGCTTATGGGCGTTTAGAGGCATGGGATAAACATTATTGGCAGGATCATCCTGCACCACTACGCCGGGTGTATTCGCTAACAATTCGCGAACCTCGTCGAGATCAAAATCTTTCTTGAACTCCACATTCACCGACTCGGAGTGTCCGCCCATCACGGGAATCCGTACGGTCGTAGCGGTAACCTGAATACTAGGATCGTCGAAGATCTTCTTCGTTTCGTTGATCATCTTCATCTCCTCCTTGGTGTAGCCGTTGGGCTGAAACACGTCTATGTGGGGCAGCACGTTCAGGTCTATTTTATAGGGGTACACCATGTCGGCCTTTTCGCCTTTGCGCTCGGCCATCATTTGGTCCACGGCAGCTTTGCCTGTACCGGTTACCGATTGGTAGGTAGACACGACTATACGCTTGATGCCGTATTTTTCACGAAGTGGGGCCAAGGCTAGCACCATTTGGATGGTGGAGCAGTTGGGGTTGGCGATGATCCGGTCATCTATGCGGAGGGCTTTCCCGTTTATCTCCGGAACCACCAGCTTTTTGCTGGGATCCATTCTCCATGCCGAGGAGTTGTCGATGACGATGGTACCCACTTCGGCAAATTTCGGAGCCCACTCTAAGGAGGTACTGCCACCGGCCGAAAAAATGGCAATGTCCGGCTTCTCAGACACAGCCTGACTGAGCCCAATTACCGTATACTCCTTGCCCTTAAATGAGAGCTTCTTTCCGGCAGATCGCTCGCTCGCTACCAAAAGCAGTTCATCAAAGGGAAATTGATGCTCGTCGAGCACCTCTAGGATTTCGGAGCCTACCAATCCGGTGGCTCCCACTACGGCTAGTTTCATAGGATTACAGTTGTTTTTTTCAGACAGTTACTTAGCTTTTTCTGAGGATTATTCGGAACACCAAGTGTTTTATAAATTGGAATTACGGTTTATTCGTTTTTATTCTTAAATTTCATACATGAAAGCTGTATACTTTGTATGGGGTTTTGTTGCTTTTTCCATACTAGGTTTTTCCCTTTCATCCGAAACCGAAACCTTTGTGCTTCAGGATTTTGAAAGCAATTTTAGAATCGTCGACTATCCTGAAGAATTTTTGCCGGGTTGGGCGGCCAACGAAGTGCGGAGTGGCACTTCCAGGGTCTTCCAAGCTCCAGCAAAGGGTACTAACGGTTCCATAGCCCTAGGCGTTCAGACCATAGGTAGTTTTGACGCGCAAATTTACATAAAAACGAGCACGATTGGGCTGAAAGGCAATATATTTTCCTTTTTTGCGCGCACTGAACGAAACGGCAGCGGCAACCGGCCAGTAATTGTGACCTATACTTTCTCAGAAGCAGGGCAGCAATCCCACCAAGAGCCGCTAGGGACACTGGAGAGTTTTCCGAATGCCGATACGGATTATCGCCTCTGGGAAATCCCCATTCCGGAGCCCTGGTGGAACCGGGAGGAGGTCACAGTAACCTTAACCGTACAATACGGTCCAGGTACCGGAACGGCCGCCAGGTGGTACATGGATGATTTTGGCATAAGGCTTTCTGACCAATCTGAACCTGAACCCGCTCCCAATGACCCGGATCCGGAAGACCCAGCCATTGATCCGCCAGGATTTCCATCGCTGCTACAGGCCGAAGCCTTGGATGGGCATACCCTTGAGCTGACTTTTGACAGGCTACTTCCCACCTCCATGCAAACGCCCTTGCTTTCCGCCGGCTACGGGGCTCCAGAGGAATGGGATGTCTCGGAAAATCGGCTTACCCTGCGTTTCTCAGATTGCCTCTACCCAAACACCTACGAACTCATTCTTGCCCTTGTTGGAGATCCGGAGGACATGGAGCATCAAGTAGCCTTCGAACTGCAAACTCCGACTCCGCCCGGGGCGATCATTATCCATGAATTCATGGCAGATCCCAATCCCAAGGGCTTGCTTCCTTCCAACCTACGGCTTCCCACAGCTGCGAATGACGAATACATCGAACTGTATAACCGCATGGACAAACCCATTCGGCTGAGAGGCTTTACTTACAACGAAAGTCCGGTGGAGGAAGCCGTGATTATGCCAGGGGCGTACTTGCTGTTGGTTCCTATGCCCCGCAAGGCTAATTTTACGGCTTGGGAACCTGTAGCGGGTGTAACCGGATTTCGGGCACTGCCCAATGGTTCTGGACAGATACGTCTTCGGGACGGATGGGGGAATGTGGTCGATAGCCTTACGTACGATCCCTCTTGGTATGGAGATCCGCAAAAGTCCCAAGGAGGCTGGTCTCTAGAGCGGAAAAACCCCTATGTGGCATGCAGCGACGTGCACAACTGGGCTGCATCTGAAAGCCCGATGGGAGGTACTCCTGGTGCGCGGAATTCGGTCTATACCGATCAACCCGATTCCCGCTCATTTAGCGTAGAGCATATCATTCCGCTAACCAACGATATGCTTCGCGTACACTTTTCAAAGCCCCTTTTTCCAGATCGACACCCCGAGGGCAAGATCCTACTCCATGGTGAAACCCTGAGAATAGACAGCTTGGCCGGCGCGGTCCTTTGGCTGCGCTTGCCATTTGCATTAAGCTCCGGCGAAACCTATGCCCTTTCTTTTCAGGGCATCCACGACTGCTTTGGTCAGTTGCTGGAGGAGGAAAACGTTTCATTTATTTACGATACGGATCCGCCGAAAATTACTGTGGTAGGTGGCAGGGCGGCCGATGAGGTGGTAATTTACTTGGATGAACCGATAGATGCCGGTTTTCTTCCTAGCGCCTCGGAAGTAAAGCTTTCGCCGTTTCAGGGAGCGGTCAGTCAAGTGCAATTGGCAGCGCCGAATCGGGTGCACCTGATGCTACAATCCAATCTCCCAGAGGGGCAGGAGTACGCGTTGGAGATTAGCGGCCTAACCGATCTCTTTGGAAATAGCATGGAACCTACCCAACGGCATTTTTTCTGGATAGATCAGATCGACACCGTTTTCTTTTCCGGCCCCAATGCCGCAAGTGTGCGTTTTAAGGTAGAAACCGATCGTTCTTCTACGCTCCATAGAGAGAATTATTGGCTGGACCGTGGATTGGGTCACCCGGTGGCCGTGGTAGAGGATGCGGAGGAACCAACAACTGTCGTGTTGATTTTTGACCGTGACTTTCCCACCAATCAAGCGATCACCGTGGAGGTAGATGGGGTGCTGGATAAGGAGGGTAATCCGATCATCGCTTTTCGAAGATCCTTCACCTGGGATACGCGGGCTATTTCGCTTGGCACAGTCACGCCTATGCACCCAAATATGCTGACACTTCAATTTAACAAGGCGCTGGACCCGAAGACCGCCTTGATTCGGGAAAATTATACGGTATTACCTGAGGCTGGAAATCCGCAGGTCGTCGAAATCATGGACGGGCAAGCAGTGCGTTTGGCCTTCGAAGGGGAGTGGCAGCAAGACATGGCGTATCAAATTAGGGTACGCTCGCTGCGAGATTTGTTTGGAAATGAAATGCCTAGGGAAATCTCCGGCACCTTTAGCCTATCAGCTGCCCGGCCCCGAATAGATACGGCTTATGTGACTTCCCCTTTTCAACTCAAGGTTCAAACAGACCGTGCGCTGCAGGCCCCATTTACCTTTTTGGTCCAGGATAGACCTGTCAGCACGCAGCGAGAGCTAGCGCCGGGAATGTACGAACTTGACGTTGATTTCGCACTCGATTCAGAGGAGCTGCTGCTAACTCTAACACTCCCTGAGGAAGCCCCCATTAACTACTTATTGGGCAATACGAAGCTCCGGTTGCAAGAAGTACGGTTGGTGGATGAACAAAAGATGCGGCTTGCTTTCACCGATTTTTTGGATCCAGCGATGGCACTTTTACCGGATCGGTATCTAATCAATGGGAGACCGGTGGATGAGGTGGAGATGGAGCAGGAAGGTTTTTTGGTTTGGTTGACTTGGAAGGAGCCGTTGAAGCTGGGTTCCAGCTGGGAACTGGTATTGGGTCCCCTGCAAAGCCTAAGTGGGAAAGCACTTAGCCAGGTCATGCAATCCGGCAGCTACTCCGATGGTATCGTAGATAGTTGGGTTTCACATGCCCAAACCGCGGTGCTGGTGCATGAAACAGTGCTACCCTTGGAAAGTGCCTTGCAGGGGCGATTTGAAATGGAAGATGAGGATATAGAAGTAGATGCATGGGTCAATCGGTCTCAACCCAGGCAGATTCAGTTGGTATTTTCAAAGCCTCTACAGGCTGACCGGTCTTATAGATTGCGGCTCCCACCGAGGATAGACGCACAGGGAAACTGGCTGTCCGGGAGTTACCGGGAAATACGATGGGACACACGTCCCCCGACCCTACAGCATGTAGAGGTGATTAGGGATACGGAGTGGATGTTGCACTTTGATGAGTCGCTGGATCCGGTGTTTGCGCTGGTAACTTCTTTTTATGAAGTTGATGGAACACATCCTTTGGAGGTACAGCATGGTCCGGAGACCCACCAAGTGCTGCTGTATTTTGATCAGCCACCCGCTAGTGAAAGCGGTTTGCTTACCCTGGTTATTACAGGTATTGAAGATCCTCAAGGCAATTCGGTTGATCGGCAGCAATTTACCTTTACCTACGAGCCCCCGATGGCGGCGGCGTATCGTGATATACTGATCAACGAGGTGATGCCAGCACCTAGAGAGGGAGGATCGCTGCCCAATGCCGAATACGTGGAGCTGTTCAACGCCTCGCAACGCCCGGTGCAGCTGGGAGGGATGCGTTTTGGCAATAACCGAACTTTTACGACGCTTTCCCGGTACGTTTTAGATCCGGGGCAATATCTGATCCTTTGCCCAGTGTCTCAGGTTGGTCAATTCACGGCCTTTGGAGAAGTGATGGGCGTTTCTCCTTGGCCTACCTTGTTGAATGCCGGGGATGAGGTTTGGATCGGAACGGCTGAAGGTTCCGTGTTAGACCGATTTGCATACGATAATTCCAGCTTTGGAAATAGCACAATCGCCCAAGGCGGATATAGCCTGGAGCTGGTAAACCCCTACTACCCTTGTGAGTCTCCCACCAACATTCGCCCATCGCAATCTCCGCAGAGGGGGACTCCCGGTCAGCAAAATTCCGTGTTTGACCAAACACCAGATCGGATTCCACCACGTCTGGTACAGGCTGATCCCCTAGGTCCGGACAAACTTCGACTTGGGTTTTCCAAGCCGGTAACCGAAAGCAATCTATCGGCCCAGTTCTTCTTGGAGCCTCAGTTAGCTCTCTCGGACATTGCCTTGGATCCCGAGGATCCCTATGCTCTGTATGTGACCTTCGCATCACCATTTGAAAGCAATCAACGCTACGAAGTAGCGATCGCAGACTGGACCGATTGTGCAGGCAATGCACTGGATCCACAAGCCTCCCGGTTGGTCTTTAAGATTCCTACGGAAGCTTTGCCTGGTGATATTGTTTTGAATGAAATCCTCTTTAACCCACGAACCGGAGGGCCCAAGTTTGTCGAAATTTACAATGCCTCGGAAAAGTACATCGATCTGAAAAATTGGAAACTAGCAAATGTCGCAAATGGGGAAGTTGCGAACAGAAGGGTGATTTCCGGCCATACGGACATCTTGCTTCCGGGTATGTTTCGCGTATTTACCACGGACGCAGGCCTCCTCCACCAACATTATCCCCGAGGTCTAGTCGATACGTTTCACGAGATGAGTTTGCCGTCCTACCCCATAGGTAGTGGCACGGTCATCTTGTTGAATCCGGACGAGACCATCCAAGAACGATATAGTTATCACGAACGTCATCATCATCCGCTGTTGAGGGAGGTTCGGGGCGTAAGCTTGGAGCGCCTCAGTATGAATGGTGAAGTGGATGATCCCGAAAACTGGCAATCAGCCTCCGCCACGGAGGGTTATGCCACGCCGGGTTTCCGCAACTCCCAAGTGGTATCGCCTAATCCATTGGAGCAGGGAATACAGATATCGCCCAAGGTCTTTGTACCGGACGGCGTGGGCGAGACCCCTTTCACGACCATATCCTACAGGCTGGATCAGGCTGGGTTTGTGGCCACACTTCGCATTTACGCCACGGACGGCAGGTTGGTGCGCGAACTTTGCCAAAATCAGCTTTGGGGCGAGTCCGGGTTCTATATTTGGGATGGCACCGACGAGCGGGGAGCAAGGGTGAAGTCTGGCTATTACGTGGTTTGGGTGGAATTGTTCCATCCGGATGGTACAGTGAATCAGCTCAAGAAAACCGTGGTGGTAGGGACTAAATTTTAGTGCCTCTTACCAATGTCAAGGGATTTTTTGTATTTTCGGGATTGTGCCTAAAGCCAATTAAATCCGCATTGGACCCAAAATGACAAATAAAATTCCCGGATTAGCCCTTTTATTCCTACTGCTAGGTTTCCTCGCCGCTTGCTCCGTTAATTCTAGGCAAAAGCCAGAGTACCTGCTGCGTTTTGGTCACTTGGCCAATCGACAACATGGCTGGCATCAGGCTGCCGAGCGCTTTGCCGAGGAAGTATATCGGAGATCGAATGGACGTATGCAGGTCAAGGTATTTCCCAGCGAGCAATTGGGAAAGGAAATGGACGTGCTGACGGGAATTTTAGTGGGCAGTGCAGATATCATGATCACCGGCGAATCGCTTCAAAGCTGGAGCCTACCAAATGCCATCCTATGTGCCACTCCTTTTGCTATCCGGGATAGCGAACACTTGAAAAAAATTGCCGGTGGACCCATCGGAAAAGAAATTGAACAACATATCATCGACGGGGCTGGATTTAAACCCATTGCTTGGTTTGAACGCGGAGCACGAAACCTGACGGCCAATCGGATCATCCGTCACCCCGACGAGCTGAATGGCATGATATTGCGGGTACCGGCAGTATCCCTGTACGTAAAAACCTGGAGTGCTTTGGGCGCTAAACCCACGCCTATGGCCTTTTCGGAGGTTTTTACAGCGCTGCAACAGTCTACCATCCACGGTCAGGAAAACCCCTTTGCGCTCATCAAAGATGCAGGCCTCTACGAAGTCCAAAAGTACTGTATGCTGACCGAACATGTGAAGGGATGGTCTTATGTGGTGATGAACAACAAAAAATACGAAAGCCTACCAAAGGAGCTGCAGCAGGTTATCGATGAGTCCGCCGCCGTCATGCAGGAGTATGAGCATGAATTGTTTCTCAAACAGGAAAAATTAGATTACGAACACCTGAAGGCACAAGGTATGGAATTTATCGAAGTAGATAAGGAAGCGTTCCGGGAGGCTGCTACAAATGCGGTAATGGAAAATTTCAATGAACAGCAAAACGATCTTCTACGTAGAATTCAGGCCGTCAAATGAAAAATAGTTCCCCAGTTACATTTCTTGACAGGGTTCTGTCCTTTTTAGTAATCATCAGCTTCCTGCTGATGATCGGGGTGGTCGTCTTGCAAATACTGGCCCGCTATGCCCTGCCCTGGTCTCCCGAGTGGACGGAGGAAATGGCTCGGTTTTGTTTTATCTACCTCGTAAGTCTAGGGGCCGGACTGGCCATTAAAGAAAGGCTGTATGTTAGCGTGGATTTTCTGCTTGATAAGTTGACGCCCACTACACGCAAAGGATTGGAAATAGGCATTCTGGCATTAATCGTGGTATTCATGTTGACCATGGCAATTGTCAGCCTTCCCTTAGTACAAATCGTTAGCTTACAGCGATCCCCTGCCATGCAGCTTAACATGTCTTGGATGTATGCGGCGATGACCCTTATGGGCTTTTTTGTGGGCCTTTACGGTAGTTTTCAACTTGTCGAACGGATAAAACAGCGCCCATGACTATCCTGCTATTTGTGGTATTCTTGGTATTGCTGATATTGGGCGTGCCCATTGCCTTTGCCTTGGGTCTTTCGGCCTTTGCGTATATCCTCTTAAGTGATTTACCGCTGATGGTGATACCCCAGAAAATGTATGCAGGCATAGACGTTTTTGTGCTGCTGTCTATCCCTGGATTTATTCTTGCCGGTAACCTGATGAATGCCAGTGGGATTACCGACCGTATCATACGTTTTTGCAATGCATTGCTGGGTCATATTCGTGGTGGATTGGGCCTAGCAAACGTAGGTGCTTCCATGTTGTTTGGCGGGATTTCCGGTACTGCCATCGCCGATACCGCTAGCATAGGTGCAGTGATGATACCTGCCATGAAGAAGGAGGGCTATGATACGGCATTTTCCTGCGCAGTGACGGCTTCCTCCTCCACCATTGGCCCGGTAATTCCACCCAGTCTTCCCATGATTATCGCCGCTACACTGACCGGCCTTTCCGTGGGGAAGCTTTTTGTGGCTGGCATCGTCCCAGGTATATTGTTGGGTTTGGGTTTTATGGTGGTCACTTACCTGATCTCAGTAAAACGAAAATACCCAAAGAGCCCGAAGACGCCCATTTTACTTATGCTCAAGTCTTTTTTTCAGGCCTTTTGGGCGATTATGATGACTTTGGTGATCCTATTTGGAATTATTGGAGGCGTTTTTACCCCCACGGAGGCCTCCATTGTAGCGGTGATTTATGCGATGGCAGTAGGACTGTTCGTTTACCGAGAGCTTAAACTCAAAGCGATTCCGAAAATTATCCTAGACTCGGCTAAGACTACGGCCTCTTTGATGGTGTTGGTTGGATTTGCCAACCTTTTCGGTTGGATTATGACGGTGGAAGAACTCCCCCAACTTATTGCCGATTCTCTGCTTAACCTTACGGAAAATAAGTTTATTCTACTCCTTCTGATCAATCTGCTTCTCATCTTCGTGGGAGCTTTTATGGAAACCATTGCCGCACTGTTGATTCTTTTTCCGGTTTTACTGGGGGTGGCTGTGCAAGTGGGCGTGGATCCGATTCAGTTTGCCATAATTATGGTGTTCAACCTGGTCATTGGGCTGACCACCCCACCTGTAGGTGTCTGCCTGTTTGTTGCTTCAAGCATCGGGCAGATATCGCTTGAGAAAATTGCTCGGGCAGGTCTGCCGTTTTTATTGGTAAGCCTGCTGGTGTTGGCGCTGATTACCTATGTGCCCGGGATCTCTCTATGGCTGCCTGGCCTGTTGTACGATTGAGTCACACATAGCCATTTTGGCATAATTCTACTTTTTTATAGGTCAAAATGACACTGATCGCAACCTACAATATGACGTATTGTCCTGATTACAAACTGGATAGCCATTTATGCTGCTTGGCATAGGTTTTGGGTAGATGGGAATAGTACGAAACGATTCAAAAACCTAAAACTCACGTATAGCCATGACACTGATGAAGATTTCAAACGACGCAAAGAAGAACCAATTTCCCACCTTCGACACTTGGTTTGACCAACTGTTCGATTTTCCTGCGAGCATAGACCGCGCAGGAAGAGTTGGTGGCTTTAAAAGTACGCTACCAGCGGTAAATATCAAGGAGGATGAAAAATCGTTCCAGCTGGAAGTAGCCGCACCAGGTTTCTCTAAGGAGGACTTCAAGATTAACTACGACCACGAGCAACTCACCATATCCTCCGAGAAAAAAGAGGAGTCGGTGAGCGAAGAAAAGGTTACCCGAAGAGAATTTAGCTATCAGGCTTTCAAACGATCTTTTTACCTTCCCGAGGAGATGATTGACGTGGAAGGTATCCGTGCGCAGTACAAGGATGGTATCCTACATGTCGTACTGCCCAAGCGGCTGCAGCAAGACAAGCAGGTAAAACAGATTCAGATCCTGTAAGCTGCTGCCCATTCCATTTCGGTCCCCAGCGGCCGCCAAAGGAGTTTCCCTTTAGGTGGTCGTCCGGGTTAATCATATATTGAAAAGCTGCCTCAGTCACCTTGGGGCGGCTTTTATTTTTTTAGGGTTTTGGTTTATTCATTCTGAGAAATTCCAATTCTGAAGAACTCTTCCTGGGTTTTTTAGAAGCGGATAGGTCGTCGATTAGCTGTCTAGTCAAAAACGGTAGGGAAGTGCGAGACACCTAGAACATGCCTTTTCGGAACTTGCCCTGAAAATAGGCGTCCGCTACAAACATAATCGTAAGCAAAACAAGTAGCGAGGGAAACAACGCCGAGGGTACAGCAAGCAGGCCCAGCAGTAGGTTTAGGGTTAACAAGGCTACACAGCTAATCAATAGGTAGTAGGAGACGGTGAAGATTCGATAAGCTTTCATAGTGATCTGCCGAAGAAAGGAACGAAAACGAAATCAATGAGACCTAACAAAGCAAAATTATCGGTCCTCACTGAAAAAAAATTTCAGTGGGGGGAAAAGTTTCAAAGATTTTTATTGCCCGATGGGCTCCAATATCTTTGTTCCAAACCGTAGGTATTCGATATGAAAACGCTTCATCTTTTGAGAATAGCCTTTGGCGTTATGGCTGTGGTAGCGCTATTCCTCGGCATTGTTTGGCAGGACCTCCGCTTACTCCTAAGCTGCTTACCTTTTCTCGCCTGTACCTTTATGGTGCATCAGGGGATTAAAGCCCGACGCGGCAAAATGCCGAGCTAAGCTTTATGTACTGCGGAAGAATCGCTCGCGACGCTGTTGGAGAGGGCAACTGAAGGTCCCGCCTTTTTTTAATCCAAATCAACAGCTCTACTAACCACAATTCCGGACTGGGATTTATTGCCCATAAGGTAATCCTGCAGCGTTTTTGCGGAGATCTCCACCTCTTTGGAAGTTAGACTGGCATGCATCAGATGGATTCTTCCTCCCTGCTCCACGGCAAACCCTACGTGTACCACGTCCAGATTGGGTAGGGTAGTCGTGATGGCAATCAGGTCGCCGGATTGGATCTGTCTCTCGTGCCGGTGTATCTCTGCTTTGGGTATGTAAAAATAACTGCGCTTGGCGATGGCTTTTTCTGCTTCGGTCAGGGCCTCCACGTAGTCCGTCCGGTTTAACTGAGCATAGTACTTCGGATTGGAAGACATAAATGTGGGTTTGTTTTCGTAGGGTTGACCCCCGATCAACTGGGTGATATCCCTTACCAAGCCCTTCTGCTCGTTTTGGTAGATCCAATCGGTAAAGTAATGCAGGCGCGAGGGGTATTCTCCCAGTTTTCCCTGCTGATAGCGGATACGTTCCAGTTCTTTTTCATAGGCCTCCATACGCAAGTTGCCCTGCTTCGCCACTCGGGCTAAGGCCAGTACCGTCTCCAAATAGGTTGTACAGTCCAATCCCGTCAGGTTGACTACCAAGCGTTCCGGGCCGGGCAGTTCCAGGGTCTTTTCCACATAGGGAGTACCCAAAAACCAGCTGCCAATCTCCATCAGTAGGCCATTTATGTTTTTTTCCTGCACATTTTCCCCGGACAAGCGTTCCAGAAACGTTTCCAGCCGCTCCCGACTTTCGGGTGTGCACACTGTCTGTGTCTGCGCGGGTACAGCAAGTACTAGGAGAAAGAAAATAGTCGATAAAACGCTTACTATTTGCATGGTTCTAGTTGCCTCTTTTTAGCATGATGTAATCAGTCACCACCGGCTGCAGGCCACTTTCCCGAAAGAGGGTGGCGATTTGTCCCCGGTGGTAGGTGGAGTGGTTTACAATATGATTAAACAGCCCAAATGCCTTGTCCGGAAGTGCCTCCCGATGCTCCAACATGGCGGTTAACACGAGCTGATTGGCTTTGTGCGTGTAACCAAATAGGTCTTTGAACATGGATTCCATTTCAGTCACATTTTAAAATAGCCGTTTTGCATGGTTCAGCTTCCACTACCCCCTTAGTGCCACACTTCGCGTAATTTCGACCCAATATATTAATCTTTCCTTGTATCTTTAAACCTATCTTCAACTTCATTTTTGCCAGCACACTGAGATTGAGCCGGCTACCTCCAACCAACAAAATCTATGGCAAAAGTAAAAACGACTTTTTTCTGTCAAAATTGTGGTGCGCAAAGTCCCAAATGGCTGGGAAAATGCACTTCCTGTGGTCAATGGAATACCTACGTGGAGGAAATCGTCCAAAAAGAAGAAACCGGTCGGGGCACGTGGAAGACGGGGCAGGCTGCTACCAAAAAGGCCGCGGTACCCCGTAAGCTACAGGATATTCGATTTGAGGAACAGCCCCGCCTGGTGACCGGGGATACGGAGCTGGATCGGGTGCTGGGATCGGGCATTGTGCCGGGTTCCCTGATTTTGATCGGCGGGGAGCCGGGTATTGGCAAGTCCACGCTCCTGCTTCAGATTGCCCTCATGCTAAACCAAATTAAGGTGCTGTATGTGTCGGGCGAGGAAAGCGAGACACAGATTAAAATGCGGGCAGAACGCATGGAAGCCCATTCGGACACTTGTTATCTCTTGGCGGAAACCAATACACAGCAGATCTTCCAGCAGGTAGAGGCGCTAAACCCCGACCTGCTGATCATCGATTCCATTCAAACCCTCCATAGTCAGCACGTGGAATCTGCCGCCGGCTCGGTAAGTCAGGTGCGGGAATGCACCGCCGAGATCATGAAATTTGCAAAAGAAACCGGAACCCCTGTATTTCTGATCGGCCATATCACCAAGGACGGCACCATCGCTGGACCCAAAGTATTGGAACACATGGTGGATACCGTGTTGCAGTTTGAAGGGGACCGGCACCTAAGCTACCGCATCCTGCGCACCTCCAAAAACCGCTTTGGGTCTACCAACGAGCTGGGAATCTACGAGATGCATGCCGATGGCCTGCGCACCGTGACCAATCCCTCGGAGATCCTGATGACCCAGCGGGAGGAGCAGTCAAACGGCGTGGCCATTGGGGCCATGTTGGAAGGAAACCGCCCTTTGCTCATCGAAATCCAGTCCTTGGTGAGCCCTGCCACCTATGGTACGCCGCAGCGTAGCTCCACAGGCCACGATGCCAAACGGCTCAACATGCTGCTGGCCGTATTGGAAAAACGGGGAGGCATGCGCCTGGGCCAGCAGGACGTATTCCTAAACATCGCCGGCGGCCTACGCGTAGACGACCCGGGCTTGGACCTGGCGGTATGTGCGTCGCTCATTTCCTCCTACGAGGATACCCCGGTGGATCCATCGATTTGCTTTGCCGGGGAAGTTGGCCTGGGCGGTGAGATCCGGGCGGTCAACCGGGTGGAAAGCCGCATCGCCGAAGCAGCCAAGCTGGGTTTCAAAAAGATAATGGTATCCAAATACGGCATCAAAGGCTTGAGCAACGCCAAATACGACATAGAAATAGTCCCCCTGACCAAGCTGGACGAGATGTACGCCAAGTTATTTGCCTAGGATTAATCATGGCTATATTCCATTCAACCGCCGATAAACCCGAGATGATATGATTTCCGATTCCACTTTTTCCTTTTCCCGACGGGCCTTTTTGGGGTCTGCCACGCTGCTGACGACTGGAGCGATGATGCCTACATGGGCCTTTTCCCTATCGGCACCGTCCGCTGTTGCCCACCCACCCGTTCCCTTTCCCCATTTTCCCGATCCTTCGTTTGCCTTTATTTGGCGCAACTGGAACCTGGTGCCTCTGCAACGCTTGGCACAGGTGCTGGGGGCAAAGGAACAGGACTTGCGTGACTGCGCAAAGGCAATGGGCCTTCCCAAACCTCTCCCCATCTCGGACGAGCAGTGGAACCGGAGCTACATCACCATCATACGCAGAAACTGGCACCTACTTCCCAAGGATCAGTTGACCGAGTTGCTGGGGTGGACAGCCGAGCACCTGGAATTTACCCTTCAGGAGGATGACTTCCTCTACATCAAATTGGGCAGCATTAAGCCCGATTGCCCGCCCCTTCGTTGGAAAGGGATGGATGTGGAGGTAGCCAAGAAACTGGAAAAAATCCGGAGCATTTCCGGGGAAGCTTTTGCCGTAGCCGATAGCAGTCCGGGTGAGCCCCTTTTTGATTTTGTAAGGCAGCTTTCTGCCAAGCCCGCATTGCAGACTCAGCCGCTTGCCTCGGGATTTTCGCCCCGTTACGGGTATGGTTACTTTACACTTTTTGGAGATCCCCTGGCCGATGGGGCAGTGGATCCCTTTCCGGAGGGCTACCTGCAGCGTATGGGAGCCGCAGGACTGGACGGCACCTGGCTTCATATTGTCCTGAGCAAGGTTACGCCCTTTACTTGGGATCCCTCGCTGAGCAAAGGCTGGGAGCAACGATTGGAAAACCTGGCCCGACTGGTGGAAAAGTGCAGGCAGCATGGGATAGGTATGTACTTATACTTAAACGAGCCCAGGTATCAACCCCTTTCCTTTTACAAAAAACATCCTTCCCTTAAAGGCGTTACGCGTGGGCAAAGCGCCGCGCTTTGTACCAGTGCACCTGAGGTGCAGGCCTATTTGGTGGATTCCATTGCCCGCTTGGTGGAGCGGGTGCCCGGTTTAGCCGGCTTTTTTTCCATCACTGCTTCCGAAAACCCCACCCATTGTTGGTCGCATTTTCAGGGCATGGAATGCCCCCGCTGTGGGCCCCGAGGACCGGAGGCGGTCATTGCCGAGCTGAACACCCTCTATGCGACCGGCATACAGCGTGGCTTGGAGGCGCATCGCAAAAACATTAACCCAGGTTTCGAGGGTTCCGGCCCACGGCTTATCGCCTGGGATTGGGGCTGGCGCGATGGCTGGGCAGCGGGCATTGTGCCCCGGTTGCCCAAGCAGACGGCATTGATGAGCGTGAGCGAGTGGGACCTGCCCATAGAGCGGGGAGGGGTAAAGGCCAGCGTGGGAGAGTATTCCATCTCAGCCGTTGGTCCGGGCCCCCGGGCAAAGCGCCATTGGGAGATCGCACAGCAGCCCGGATTGGAGACCTTTGCCAAGATACAGGCGGGTACTACCTGGGAATGTGGAGGCCTGCCCTATGTCCCTGCCTTGGAGAACGTGGCCCAACATGCCGTAAACCTACGGGATGCGGGTATCAAGGGGCTGATGACGGGTTGGACCTTGGGAGGCTACCCCGGTTCGCCTAATTTGGAGGTGGTATCGGTGGTGGGCAGTGATCCAGGCATCTCGGTTCGGGGGGCCATGGTTAAGGTTGCCGATAAACGGTATGGAGCAGCCGCAGAGGCCATGGTAGCGGCTTGGTATGGCTTTAGCGAGGCATTCCGGGAGTTTCCCTATCATATTGGCGTCGTGTATAATGCGCCCGTACATTCCGGACCTGCCAATTTGTTGTGGGCAAGACCAACCGGCTATTCGGCCACCATGGTTGGCCTAGGATACGATGATCTGAGCAAGTGGCGGGACATTTACCCCGCAGACGTTTTTATCCGCCAACTCTATCGTGTGGCCGAGGGATTTGAACAATCGCTGGAGCGGTTGGAGGAAAGGGTTCGGAATCTTGCTTTGGGTGACGAAGCGCGTTTAGCACTGGCAGGAGAGATGCGTATTGCCGAGGCTGTGGGAATTCTCTATCGTTCGGTGGCAAACCAAGCGGATTTTATCCGGCATCGCGAGCAATGGGAGAGGGAAAAAGACCCAAAGGCCAAAATCCGGCTTCAGGAGCTCCTGCTCAGTGAGATCCAATTGGCAAACCGCTTATTCACCTTGCAGCAGCAAGATTCCCGGATAGGCTTTGAAGCCACCAACCATTATTTTTATGTACCGACAGATCTACAGGAGAAGGTTTTGAATTGTAGGTGGCTATTGGAAGAATGGCTGGGCGTTAACGTATAGTGTGCGACAGGTGGGTATACATACGAGGTATGATTTCGGCGTGGATCCGTCCGAATAGGAGGACCAATCACATCACCCCTTCGGGGTTTGGAGAAATTTCTAGGACTCTTTGCTATAATCTTATCATCCCTTCGGGATTTGGCATCGCGATGCAATCCCGTTTCTGGTATCACAAAAACCGATTGGTTTGGATGTTTTTAGGATTCCTCCTGTACCCCAATCCCGAAGGGATGGCAGTTTTATAGAAAACGAGCGAAATACGTCCACAAAACCCCGAAGGGGTGGCATAATCGTACCGGATACCGACAATAATAGGAGAGCCATTTAGCTCGAGAGATTAGCATCGCCTTTTAGTTTATCAAACTAATCCGGAAGCCAAAGCAAAAAATGTATCTGGAAAAATGACGCGTTAATATTGTCACCCCTTCGGGGTTTGCCGTAATTCCGATGCCTCTTTGCTATAATCATATCATCCCTTCGGGATTAAGAACCGGATAGGAATCTCGATTCGATTTGCCTTAGGAAATTGATAGATGCGGAATGTTTGAAAGGATTAGGATACATACTCTGCCCCAATCCCGAAGGGATGGCAGTATTAAAGAAAACGAGCGATACACGTCCACAAAACCCCGAAGAGGTGATAGAAATGCCCTGCCTCTAGGATGGGGAAATCGGCCTATTTCATTTTCAATTCCATCATCACCTAATGCGCCCAATTTTGCCGGACCACACGTCAGAAAAAAAATCCCAGACTGAAATGAAATTTCAGTGAGTCCGCTTTGATTTGTAACTGGAAACATCTTGCGGAGTACACCCGCTTTTTAAAAAATTAATACCCTAAAAAGATGCAAAATAGACAAAGGTGGTTGGCATTCTACAGCGTGATGTTGGGATTTTGTCTGTCCATCCTGTTTATCCTGTGGCGGGGAAATGGATACCACATCACCTCCGAATCACCGGATTTTATGGTGTTTTCTTCCTTCGTTGCCACCTCCATCAGCTTTCTGATCGGCCTGATCCGGTACTTGCCTTCCCGAAAAAAGGAAACCGGCTAAATTTTCAAGCCTAGGGGTATTCAGGTACCCCTAGGCAAAATGAATTTCTTGATTCCTTCCCAAAGAGTACAGAAATAAGGCCTCTATTTTGGCGTTAGCCTTTTTTCCTACTCAAAAAGAAGTCAAATATAGAATAGGTAAAACACCGCCACGGTAAGCACCACAAAAATCAAGGTTAGCCCGCTTCCCGCCTTGATATAGTCCTTATTTTGATAGCCTCCTGCCGATATCATCAGGGCATTTACCTGATGGGTGGGAAGGAGGAAGGAATTGGACACCCCTACAGCTGCCAAAAGCACCAAAGGTCTGGGATCCAAACCGGCGATCTCGGCCATCCCGATCACCAAAGGCGCCAACACGACCACAGCCCCCACATTGGACATAAAGAGCGAGAACACCGTGCTCAACACAGTAATGGCAATTAATAGCACCAACACCGACTGCCCTTCAATTAGCTGCATGACGTATTGGGCAAGGAAATACGCGGCCCCGGATTTTTGCATGGCAATTCCCAAGGGAATCAACCCTGCCAACAGAAATACCACTTTCCAGTCAATGGCATCGTAGGCTTGCTGAATCGTGATTACCCTCGACAGGATCATGGTCATGGCACCGGTCAGAAAGGCCAAAGCAATAGGTACTCCCAAGAACGTCAGCAGAATCCCGAATGCAAAACTGGCCAATGCAGGAATCGCTTTGGACTGATTTTTCGGTTCGGCTTCTATGGGGGTCGCCAGAACGAAGTCCGTGTGGCTTTTAAGACTTCTTATATTATCCCACAACCCATACACAATCAGGGTATCGCCCTTCTTAAACCGATGATCGGAAAAATCACCTTTGATTTCTTCGCCATTGTTGAATAAAATGAGGGGCTCTAGGGCAAATTTTCGCCGAAAGGCAAAGTCCCGTAGGGTCTGTCCGATCAGTTCCGACCCCGTTCCAACGATGACTTCCGCAAATCCAGATTCATCGGGTTTGGTGAGACGGTTAAAGATTCCGGGTTGTATGATTTCCTGTAGGCCATATATTTCCGCAAGTTTTTTGGCTTCGTTTTCTGAGCCTAACAAAGCGATTATCTGCCCTTGCGCAAACACGGTCTCTCGCCAAGGGGCGTATACAACAGCCTCTCCTTCGGCCAAGGCGATCAGGTTAAGCCGAAAATCTTTCCAGATTCCAGAAGATTCCGTGGTCTTGCCGATTAGGCTGCTGCCCTCCTGTATCGAAAAATACCACAGGTTGTTGGGCAGGCGCAAGGTCTCGATAAGTTTCTCTTGGGCAGATTTCTTCTTTGCTCCTTTTCCTTCCTTGGGCAGTACATAATTACCCAATAGAAAAAAGTACACGATACCTGCAATCAGCAAAACAGCACCGACCGGTGTGACCGCAAATAAGGCATAGGGCTCCAAGGAAGCATTTTTCAGCAGATCATTGATCAAGATCAGATGTCCTGAACCAACCATGGTCAGCGAACCGCCCAATATCGCGGCAAAACCCAGCGGCATGATCAATTGGGTGGCCGGGATCTTGGTTTTTCGGGAAATGTCCAGCGTACCTGGTAAGAACAAAGCTGCGGCGCCAATATTTTGCATAAACGCAGAAAGGGTGCCTACTGACAGCCCGAGGAATCCGATAATCTTGTTTTTATCGGCACCGACCTTCTTGAGCACGGCCTCCGAAAAGCGTTCCATCACCCCGGTGGTCGTAACCCCATACCCCAAAATCATCACCGCCAGCATAGAAATCACGGCGTTGGAAGAAAAGCCCTTGAGCATTTCGTCCGGGGTCAATACACCCGACCAGCCCAAAGCAAGCATGGTGATGATCGCAACCACATCGATGCGAAATATCTCAAAAACCATCATGACGATTGTAGCCACCAATATGGCCAATACAATCACTACCTGAATATCCAATTCCATTGGTATAAGTTAGTTAAACAATCCCAAAGATAACAGATGCCTAAAGGTGTTGTCGGTATGAAAAGTCACAATGGCCACCTTATCCAGACTATGCGAGAAGGCAAACCCTTTTCAAATTAGTCCGTAGGCTGAGAGAAGAAATGGAAGAGCCACTGAAATTTTTTTTCAGTCAGACCGATTAAATTTGAGTTACCTTCCGCATTTAGGGATTGGCCTTCAATCTGTTAAGTTCAACACCGGATAAAAAAAAGAGTTGTTTTCCTGCATGCAGCATCATCCGTTGGCTTGTCGAAGGCTCCTTGCCGGATGGTTGATTAACCCTCATGTATGTAGTACAATCGTCTAAAAACCCGTTTTCCTATGAATGATTTGTCGACTGCTAGAAAATCGCTTCTACTCTTTATCCTGCTTCTCGTGCTTGCAGGCTGGGTGGGCTACCTGTATGGCTGGGCAAGCCTCGGCATGGTGGTCCTGATTACGGTAGCCCTGCTGTTTACAGCGATATCCTTGGTGTGGGACCTTCGGGCAAAACAGGAATAAAGCAAAAGAAACCTGATTTAGCTTCCACCTACCCCGTAAATAGAACAAACCCCCAACCGGACTTAGCAGATTGGGGGTTTGTTGGTTCAGGTGAATAGCATGGCCTACTTGGTCACAGCCAAGCTGGCTTCATCCAAACCGCGCTTCTTCAGCAAGGCATCGATCTTTGGCTCGGCGCCTCGGAAACGCACGTACATCTCCATGGGATCATCGGTACCGCCGCGCTCCAGGATTTCTTTGCGGAAAGCCAGTGCTTTGTCTGGATTAAACAGTTCCGTCTCCTTAAATGCATGGAAAGCATCCGTATCCAATACGCCGGACCAGATATAGCTGTAGTAGCCGGCCGAATACCCTCCGCTAAAAATGTGCTGGAAGTAACTGCTTCGGTACCTGGGAATGATCTCGGATATCAGCCCCATTCTGGCTACCGACTGCTCCTCAAAGGTGGTTGCATCCTCTTTGATAGGCTCCTTACGTGTATGGTAATCCAAGTCCAGCAAGGACGCTGCCAGGTATTCCGTGGTGCCGAATCCCTGCCCAAAGGTGCCGCTGCTGGTCAGTTTTTCAATAAGCGCATCGGGTATTACCTCACCTGTTTGATAGTGAAAGGCATACTGCCTCATCACCTCCGGTTCGGTGGCCCAGTTTTCCATCACCTGCGAAGGAAGCTCTACAAAGTCCCTGGGAACAGAAGTTCCTGCGAGGCTGCTGTATTGCACGTTGGAGAGCAGACCATGCAGGGCGTGCCCAAACTCGTGGAAGAAAGTGGTCACCTCGTCAAAGGTCAAAAGCGCCGGTGCATCGCCAGCGGGCCGGGAGAAGTTGCAGACGATGGAAATTACCGGCGGCATACGTTTTCCGTCCACGGTCTTTTGTGATCGGTAGGAAGTCATCCAGGCTCCGCCCCGCTTGGAGGCCCTGGGATGGAAATCCATGTAAAGGATGCCCACATGGGTACCGTCCGCCTCCTTCACCTCATAGGACTTGGCATCGGGATGGTACACCGGTACTTCGGGCCGGTATTCAAAGGTAAGCCCAAAGAGCTTGTTCACCACCAGGAACACGCCCTCCTGCACCTTGTCCAAGGCGAAATAAGGCTTTACCTCCTGCTCATCCAAGTCAAATTTTTGCTTCCGTAGCTTCTCCTCGTAGTAGCGCCAGTCCCAAGGCTGTACAGAAAAGTCATTGCCATCAGCTTGTATCATGGCCTGCATCTCGTCCCGCTCTACCTTGGCCTTGGCCAGGGCGGGAGTCCAAAGCTGATTCAGCAGTTTGTATACGTTATCCGGATTTTTGGCCATGGTCTCTTCCAGGGCATAGTCGGCATGGGTTTCGTATCCGAGCATGCGGGCTTTTTCCAAGCGGAGGTTGGCCATTTCTACCAGAATGGCCTTGTTGTCGTTTTCATTGCCCTGATCGGAGCGGTTCTTGTAAGCTTCCCAGATTTGCTTGCGCAGGTTGCGGTTGTCGGCATATTGCAGGAAAGGCATGATGCTGGGGTTATGCAGGGTAAAGACCCATTTGCCTTCCTTGCCTGCGGCTTTGGCATCGTCTGCTGCCGAAGCAATCAGCTCATTGGGCAGTCCGGCCAGGTCCGCTTCATTCTCGATGACCAACTGAAAGGCGTTGGTTTCTGCGAGCAGGTTTTGGCCAAACTGAAGGGTGAGCGTAGAAAGTCGACTGTTGATCTCACGGAGCCGGTCCTTGTTTTCTTCGGCTACGTTGGCACCGCTTCGTACGAAGCTTTTGTAGGTTTTTTCGAGCAGCTTTTGTTGCTCTGGGCTTAGCTCCAGTTTTTCCCTAGCATCCCACACGGTCTGCACACGCTGAAACAAGGCCTGATTGAGGCTGATGTTGTCGCTGTGTTTGGACAGTTCCGGTGCCATCTCCGTAGCTATACCTTGAATTTCGTCGTTGGTGTTGGCGGAGTTGATATTGTAAAAAACCCGCGACACCTTGGTCAAGAGCTCTCCTGAATATTCCAGGGCCTCGATGGTATTGGCAAAGGTAGGTGCCTCGGCATTGTTGACAATGGCGGCAACTTCGGCTTCCTGCTGCTTGATGCCTTCCCGCAGGGCGGGTGCAAAATGGGCAGGTTCTATTCGGTCAAAAGGGGGCACCCCAAACGGGGTATCGTATGTTTCAAAGAAGGGATTCATGGCTGATTTTTTTTCGTTTTCCGGACTGCACGCCACCGAAAGGGAGGCGGCTACCGCGGATGCGATAAATAGCTTTTTCATAGGTTTAGAAACGTCTTTAATTTTTGAATTACCATGGACAACAATTTATTGTAAGCTCAGGGATTGAACAATTGTCTAATTGGCAGTAGCAAAGATAACCCGAATGGATCATTTTTGGTTGCAGTGTCCCTCATACAATCAAATACCGGCCGTTTATTCCTTTAAAGCGGATTCTGAATTACCTTTATATCCGCAACCCCCTGCTGCTATTGGGCAGGAATGGTCCCATCTGTTATTTGTTGTCTTATGAAGATCGAAATTTTAATCAGGCAGTTGCCACTCAGGCATACCTTTACCATCGCCCACCAAAGCCGCGATGTGCAGACCACCCTGATCGTCCGCCTCTGGGACGGAGACACCTACGGACTTGGGGAGTCCACGACCAATCCATTCTATGGGATCACCGTGGACAATATGACGGCCTGCCTGGAGGAGGCTCAAAAGCTCCTGGAAAACGAGCCCATTCAGCATCCCCCCCTACTTTGGGAGAAGACCAAATCGATTTTTGCCAATAACCCCTTTGCCCAATGTGCCCTGGACATGGCTGCCTGGGATCTGTATACCAAAAAGCGCGGTGAAAAGCTTTACGAACACTTAGGCCTCCAACCCGCCACCATTCCCCTGACCAACTTTACCATTGGCATTGCTTCGGTGGAAAAAATGGTGGAAAAGATGCGTGAGTTTGACTGGCCCCTCTACAAAATTAAGCTGGGCACCGATCACGACATGGACATCGTCCGGGAGTTGCGAAAGCACACCGATGCTACCTTCCGCATCGATGCCAACTGCGCCTGGACGGCGGAGCAGGCCATTCGCTACTCCCATGAACTAAAGCAGCTCAACGTGGAATTTATGGAGCAGCCGCTGGCCAAAGATGATTTGGAAGGCATGAAGGAGGTGTACGCACACAGTGCCCTGCCGGTGATAGCGGATGAAAGCTGCATCGTGGAGGCGGATGTGAAGAAATGCGCAGGCCTCTTTCACGGTATCAATGTAAAGCTGACCAAGGCCGGGGGCATTACGCCCGGACTTCGGATGATTCACGATGCGAAAGGATTAGGTATGAAGACCATGGTGGGCTGCATGACGGAATCCAGCGTAGGCATATCGGCCATCGCCCATATCGCACCGCAGCTCGACTACGTGGACATGGATGGGGCTATGCTATTGGCACAGGATATCGCTACCGGGGTGAAAATTTCACGGGAAGGGGTTCAATTTCCCGACAGACCGGGTACGGGTGCCCTTCTAATTTAATCCGAGATGCAGATTCGCCTATTAACCGACCGGGCTCAGCCCGTAATTTATCAGGATGGCAAACGCTACTTGCAGTTTGCGGGAACATCCTATTTGGGTATGGGCAATCTGCCGGAGTTTGAGCGTTTGATCCATGAGGGTCTAAATCGGCACGGGGCCAATCACGGCTCCAGCCGGAACAGCAATGTGCAGTTGGGTGTTTTCGATGTGTTTGAAGCTTTCTTTGCTGCGGGCGCAGGGGCAGAAGACGCCTGTTTGCTAAGTAGTGGATTTTTGGCCGGACACCTTGCCATTCAATCGTTGAAACCAAAAGTGGATCTGCTTTGGATTGCGCCCGATGCGCATCCTGCCATATTGCCAGAGGGAAAAGCAGGAGATCCTGCTCAAAGCTATGAGACCTGGGTGGAGGCCTGCAAGCAAAAAGCGAGCTCATTGATGGGTCACCGAATAGGGATTTTGGCCAATGCCGTAAACCCGTTGATTCCCAAAATTCACGATTTTGAATGGGTGCGGGACCTGCCCCCCGTCAACCAATACTACCTGCTAATCGACGATAGCCATGCCTTTGGCGTAGTCGGTGAATCCCTGTTTGGAACCTATCGGCAATGGTCCCAACTACCTGTGAATCTTTGTATATGCGGTTCATTGGGCAAGGCTCTTTGCCTGCCGGCTGGCATCGTGGTAGGAAATGCCGATTGGATTGACATGATTCGGCAGCACGCTATTTACCGGTCTTCTTCACCCCCTGCGCCGGCATTTTTGCAGGCCTTTATGCAGGGACAGGCACTTTACCTGCGCCAGAAAGAGCTCCTGGCAAAAAAAGTGTCGGCGTTGGCAGCCGGAATTGCAGAGCTGCCGGCTTTTTATACTGCAGACGGGTATCCGGTTATTTCCTTTGCTAGCCCGGCTTGGGTGGAAGCACTCGCGTCCAGGGCGCTGGTGGTATCCTCCTTTCCCTACCCCGGTCCTCAGGATGCGCCCGTAAACCGCATCGTGTTGTCAGCGGGCCATACCGACGAGGATTTGAATTACCTGATGGCCTGCATGGTGGAACTCCAAGCTGGCCGATAGGATCGATCCTGCAATCGCCTACGTCAGACTCCAAAAAACCTTTTTTAACCAACTATAAAAAGGAAGTAGATGCCTTCATTCCGGTTGTTTGTCTGTAAGTTAGGTGGCTGAAAAGGGATTCTCCCGGAGTCTTATCCAAAGGCTACGGGGTTTGTTCTTACAGGGAATCTTTTATCTTTGGAATCCAAACAAATCAACACTCAGATGAACTTTATAAAAACAACCACTTGGCTTTTTTTGGCGCTGTTTGCGTTGGCCTTTGGGACCCATGCCCAATCGGTGAGCCTCAAAGTCGCTACCTTCAATATCCGCTATGCCAATCCCGGTGATGCTCCAGATACCTGGGAAAACCGGCGTCAGGCCGCCGCGGATCTGATACGCTTCCACGAATTTGATATCTTCGGGATCCAGGAAGGGCTGCATTCTCAGGTAAAAGACCTGGAACGGATGCTCCCGGGCTTTGCTTACGTAGGGGTGGGTAGAGACGACGGTGCCGAGAAGGGAGAATACTCCTGTATATTTTACCATACCGGCAAGTTCGATGTGTTGGACAGCGGCACCTTTTGGCTGGCAGAAGATACCGCCAAGCCCAATAAAGGGTGGGATGCGGCCCTGCCCCGCATCGTGACCTGGGCCAAATTTAAGGACAAAACCACCGGCGATGTATTCTTTCACTTTAACACCCACTTCGACCACCGGGGGTGGGAAGCCCGTGTACAGAGTGCGCAACTGATTCTTAAAAAGGTGGCAGAGCTCTCTGACCCCTCTAATCCGGTCTTTGTGACCGGCGACTTCAACGTGGACCAGGACTCCGATCCCTACAAAGTGATGCGGGATGCACCGGGATTTGCAGATGCGCTGGATTTGGCCCGGATCAAGTATGTCAACAACGGAAGCTTCAATAGCTTTGACAATAGCAGCAGCTCTGATAAACGTATAGATCACATCTTTGTAAACGATAAGATCAAGGTGAAGCGCTATGGTATTCTCACAGATACATACCACAACCGCTACCCCTCGGATCATTTTCCGGTGATGGCTGAAATCTACTGGTAACCAATAGATTGGGGATACCTCCTGAGAAAGCCATGTCAACATGCCATGGCTTTTTTGGGGTAGGTATGCAATCCCTAACCCGCTTGCTCTCATACGAATCCGTCAGATACCTTCTTATTTGGATAAGTTAATCATAGCGTCGTATTTTAGCCTAAATATCTTCCCATGCTGCCTTCAAAAAAGCGCCTAGCACACATCGTTTTTGAGTCGGACGACCGGGCTTCCAAAGGCTTCGATCTCCTACTGTTGGTATTTATCCTGCTTAGCGTACTGGTAGTGATTTTGGATTCAGTGTCGGAAATTCGCGCGCGATACGGAACCTTTCTGTACGCCGCAGAATGGCTTTTCACGCTAATCTTTACCGTTGAATACGGACTACGGGTTTGGCTCAGCGCCCGAAAGGCAGGTTATATTTTTGGATTTTATGGTTTGGTGGACTTGCTGGCCATCTTACCAACTTACCTAAGCATCTTTTTCTTTACCAGTCAATACCTCACCGTTATCCGAGCACTTCGATTCTTACGCGTCCTTCGGGTCTTGAAGTTAACTGAATATGTAAAGGAAGCGACCATTCTCAAAAATGCCCTTCGCCAAAGCCGGCTTAAAATCCAGATTTTTGTGGGTTCGGTATTGACGATCGTACTGGTAATGGGCTCCTTGATGTACATCGTGGAGGGGCCTGATCATGGATTTACCTCCATTCCCAGATCCATGTACTGGGCCATTGTCACCTTGACTACGGTTGGTTATGGGGACATTGCACCGGAAACCGACTTGGGACAGTTTATTGCCTCCCTGATCATGCTTATCGGCTATGCGATCATTGCGGTGCCTACCGGTATTGTGTCTTCTGAGCTAACTGCAGCAAAGCAGCGAAGCCTTGATACGCCATCTAGGCGGATTTGTCATCAGTGTCAGGTGCAGGACCACGAAGCAGATGCGAAGTATTGCAAGTCCTGCGGAAGCTTACTAGAATAAATTCGGGTTTTTAGGATACGTTTCCCAACTTTTTTCCTTTATGCCGCTTGGTGGGACTATGCTTGGGCGAACCAATGATCTGTGAATGGTAAATACCGGCATGCCCACTGAAAAGGTATGCCAGAACGCAGGCTAGTCCTACATATACCCCACTTTCAGCACCAAACAACTCGATGCCCATCAGGGTACATGCCAACGGCGTATTGGTAGCCCCTGAAAAAACTCCCACAAAACCCATTGCGGCAAGCAAGGCTACCGGAAGCGGAATGATGCCGGAAAGCGCATTGCCAAGCGTAGCACCGGTGAAAAAAAGCGGAGTCACCTCACCACCTTTAAACCCGGCACCCAAAGTCAGGGATGTGGTACCGATCTTGGCCAGGAAATCGTACCAAGGGAGGTCTTCCGAAAATGCATCTACGATGGTAGGTACTCCTAGTCCAATATATTTGGTGCTTCCCGTTAGGTAGACAAACAGCGCAATGACCACACCTCCTACCACGGGACGCAGGGGCGGATAGGGCAGATATTTCCTAAATAATCCACTCCAAAAACGGGTGGCCTTGGCAAACAGTCTACCAGCCAACCCAAAACAAATGCCCGCCGGAATTATCCAAAGCAGCAATGGCAGGGAAAGGTCGGGTACTATTGGAATCTCATAATGGGTATGCGGTACCATCCAAAGGGAGGCGCAGGCATAATCGGCGACGTATGCCGCCAAAAAAGCGGGAAGAATGGATTCGTAACGGATCCTTCCTATGATCAGCCACTCCAAAGCAAATACCGCTCCAGCCAACGGGGTGCCGAATACCGAAGCGAACCCGGCAGCAACACCCATGGTAATTACAATGCGCCGATCCTCGTTCGCCAGTCGAAACCATTTGGTAAACCGGTCAGCGATTGCACCTCCCATTTGTACGGCTGTCCCTTCTCTTCCCGCCGAACCACCAAATAAATGCGTGACCACCGTGCCAAACAACACCAATGGGGCCATGCGAAGCGGAATCACCTTGAGGGGGTTGTAAAATTCCTCCAGCAATTGATTGTTGCCTTTTACGACTGATTCGCCGTAGCGGTGGTATACCCAACCAATGAGCAATCCGCCCAAGGGCAGCAGCGCAATGATCCACAAGTTTGCTTCCCGGTAGTCTGTGGCCCAAGTAAGGGAAAGAAGAAAAGCCGCCGAGGCAGATCCAGCCAAGAGGCCTACAGCGATGGCTACGAGTAGCCATTTCAGCGTGAAAACTAAGGTTGGCTGAAATTCCTTTGCAAGAAATTTGCGGAGCGCAAATAATGTTCGGTTCCTCTTCAACATGGGATTTGACGAAGTTTTTCCAATGGTTTGTCCGGAACCGACGTTCCGATCGTTGAAGTAGGAGTCATCAGCTTCCGTGAGAAGCGGTTCAAAGAATCAGGCCTTTCTACAAAATCTAGACCGATTTTTGGATGGCACCCCATCACCCATGCATCCAAAGATAGTAAATGGGCTGTAATTTTGTAGGGTTTAGTCGCAAACTGACCTATTTTTGAACCCATAGATCTGTACTAAAGCCTGTCAATAGGCAGGTTTTGGATTTCGTGGAATGCTTTTTGAACATTACCTACACTAAGGATGTATAAAGGAGTATATGAAGAGGATATTGATAACAGGCGGTTCCGGCCTCGTGGGTAGGGAAATCACCCGCCTGCTCGAACAGGAAGGTAAAGAAGTTGCCTGGCTGAGCCGCAGTCCGAAAAATACCCGCCAGAAATCCTTCTTTTGGGACATCGAAAAGCAGGAGATGGATAAGGAAGCACTGACCTGGTGCGAGGGCATTATTCACCTTGCGGGCGAAGGAGTGGCCGAGAAACGCTGGACGGCCGCACGTAAGCGTCAGATTCTACAAAGTCGGATCCTGTCTACGCTGCTATTATATGATAACCTTGAGAGGCTTGCAGCCAAGCCACAGGCTTTTGTTTCGGCAAGCGCCGTCGGCTATTATGGGTTTGATACCGGCGAAGCGCTGCAGCGGGAGGATAGTCTTCCGGGCGTGGATTTTTTGGCTTCGGTGGTGAAAAAATGGGAAGCGGAAACCGAAAAAATAGCTACCTTAGGTATCCGTACGGCGGTCTTGCGCATTGGCATTGTGTTGGCAAAGGAGGGAGGTGCCTTAGCAGAGATGTTAAAGCCACCCGTTGCGGCTCCGTTGGGAGATGGTAAGCAGTATCTTAGCTGGATACACATCGGGGATTTGGCGCGCATGTTTTCGTATGCCCTGGCGAACACCAGTATGGAGGGAGTGTATAACGCGGTAGGACCTCATCCGGCATCCAATTCCGAGCTCACGCGGGCCGCTGCGAAGGCCGCAGGTAAACCCTTCGTTCCGATAGGCGTGCCCGGATTTGCCCTAAAGCTGGTGCTGGGTGAAATGGCACAAATGGTCTTAGGCGGAAACAAGGTGAGCAGCGCCAAAATCGAAGCAACCGGATTTTCCTACACGTTTGGTGAGTTAACCGACGCGTTGAAGGCCATTTACGGAAAATGAAAACTTAAATCAGATACAGCATGAAGTACTTTTATGGGTTTCTAATAGCCTGCATGTTTTTGGCCGTGGAGGGAATCCCGCAGGAAGAAGGGATGGATTATTATCTTCCCAGCGGCTTTACCTACGATCCCAATATTCCCTCTCCCAAGTCCATATTTGGGTTTGAAGTGGGCGAATGGCACGTTAGCCACGATCAGGTAGTAAATTATTTTCGTGTATTGGCGCAGACATCTGAAAGGGTAAGCTTAGTGGAGTACGGGCGAACCTACGAAAAGCGCCCGTTGGTCATGTTGGTGGTGACATCGCCCAAAAACCTTCTCCGCCTCGATGAGATCAAAGAGCAGCGACGGGAGTTGAGGCACCGTCCTGAAGAAGCCAACCCTGAGAATACTCCCTTTGTAATGTACCTAGGGCACTCGGTACATGGCAACGAGGCCTCTGCTATTCAAGCCTCCATCGTAAGCGCTTACCATTTTGCGTCTGCGGAGGAAGTAGAAGCTGACTTGGAAAATATGGTCCTGCTCATTGATCCCGCCATCAATCCTGATGGGGTAAACCGCTTTGCCTCCTGGGTAAATTCCCATAAGAGCTACCACCTCAACGGGGACCGCAACAATAGGGAGCTAAATGAAGCTTGGCCAGGTGGGCGCACCAATCATTATTGGTTTGACCTGAACCGGGATTGGTTGCCCGTACAGCATCCCGAGTCCCGCGGCAGGATTCGCCAAATACAGGCATGGTTGCCCAATCTGGTGCTGGATTTCCACGAAATGGGTTCTGACAATACCTTCTTTTTTCAGCCCGGAATCCCCAGCCGCAACAATCCGCTCACGCCTCGGAAAAATATTGAGCTAACCGAAAAGATAGCCAGCTATCATGCACGCTTTTTGGATGAAATCGGATCGTTGTATTACAGTAAAGAGAGCTTTGACGATTATTATTATGGAAAGGGATCAACTTACCCGGACGTGCAGGGGGCTGTGGGCATCCTCTTTGAGCAGGCTTCATCCCGAGGACACTTACAGGAAAATCAGTTCGGCAAAATCAGCTTCCCCTTTACCATCCGCAACCAAGTTCGTACGACCCTTTCATCTTTTGAGGCAGCGAAGGAACTGCGTGTGGAAATGAATCAGTACATGGTGGATTTTTATCGGCAAGCCAAAGAGGAATCGATAAGTGACAGTGACAAAGCCTACATTTTTGGAGTAAATGATGACGTGGCGCGCTCCCATCATTTGGCAGATATTCTGCTTCATCACGATATCCGTCTGTTCAGTCTAGAAGAAGACATTGTGGTTAATGGAATGGCGTTTGAGGCCGGAAAATCATTTATCGTACCCTTGGAGCAACCCCAATACAGGCTGGTAAAGTCCATGTTTGAGGTACGCACATCATTTCAGGACAGCCTTTTCTATGATGTGTCTTCCTGGAATTTGCCGATGGCTTTCCAGCTAAACCATCAGACATTGAGCAGCCGTATCGTCAACTTGGCCAATGTAGAGGAAGTAGTAGGAGAAATTTCCTTGCCGCAGGGCAGTGTGGTCGGGGCGCCGGGTGCCTATGCGTACGCTTTTGAGTGGAACGAATACTATGCCCCCAAAGCGGCTTATGCATTGATGGAAAAAGGGTATCAACTGCGCGTTTCCCACAAGCCCTTCCGAAGTCAAAAAGGGGAGGATTTTGCCCGCGGAAGCATCCTAGTGGGTAAAGGAAACGCCGAAGCAAGTGATCAGCAATTTTTCAATGAGCTGCAGCAGGTGGCACAACATTCGGGCCTGACCATCCACTCCCTTTCATCCGGTTATACAGCGGGGATCAATCTGGGCTCTCCGAGCATGGCTGTGCTGAAAAAACCGGAGATTGCCCTGTTGGTTGACCGGGGTGTTTCCGCCTCGGATGCAGGGGAAATGTGGCACCTATTTGATCAGCGGATGGAGATACCTGTCACACTGATGCCTACCGAGCGATTTGTGGGTGCGGATTTGGACCGGTATACAGTCATTATCTTACCAACGGGATCCTATGGGGTACTTGGTAAATCCGGTGCTGATAAGCTTAAGGCTTGGGTACAAAAAGGCGGCACCCTAATCGCAAGGGGTTCTGCGATGAATTGGCTAAATACGCAGGAATTGGCATCCTTTTCCTTTCTAACAGCAGAACCTGCCCCTAGCGCGGTTACGCAGCGTGCTTACGAGGATTTGGCTGCTGAGCGTGGTGCCAAAGTCACCGGTGGAGCGATCTTCAAGGCAACCTTGGATATCACCCATCCGTTGGGTTACGGCTACTCCAATCCGGATCTTTACGTATTTAAAACCGGCAACCAATTTCTGAATCCATCCAAAAACCCCTATGCCAACCCCTTGATATATACCGACAGCCCGTTGGCCAGCGGATATATTCATCTCTCCAATTTAGAGAAGTTGAAAAATACCGGGGTTATTCAGGTGGCTACATTGGGAAGTGGTTCCATTATCGGTATGGTGGATGATCCCAATTTCCGGGCATTTTGGTTTGGTACCAACAAGCTGTTCCTGAATGCCGTCTTTTTTGGACATACAATCGACGCCGCTTCCGGCCGATAGGCATCGGCAGGGCAGGGTTTTCCCACGATGAAAGCGAATGGTTGCTTTCATCGTGGGCTTGTATTTTTTGAAGATTTGCAAATTGGAAAAAAATAAGTGCCCAAACACAAATTTTTCTATTCAAAAGGGTGTAGGACTGGGATTTTTATTTGCTAAATGCGGTGTTATCGACTTTTTTATTTTTTTAAATTTCAAACAAATGTTACTTTTGCCATAGTTTCGATTGCCCTATGATTCAAAAACTATTCCCTTTAGACAAAAATTACATCCTCAGGCAGGCCCAGACCGCCGCCCAAGAGGAGGGTATAGCCATGATGATAGCGGAGCTGCAATCTGCTTATACACTCCTATACAACCCATTACGTCTGCGAGACGATACTTATTTGCAGATCCTAAACTACACCGGGTACCCTCTGGACGGTGTGCGTGTAATCTACCAGCAGCTTTGCGGAATATATCGATATCGAAATGGATCCAATCAGTTGGAAATTTTGTTTGACGGCCGCTCTCATTTAGATAAGTACCGGGAAGATTGGTTGGATCAGCTTCGGGCGTGGACCCGGGAACTAGGCATGCACGAATCCTATGTGAAGACCATGCTTCGGATGACTTTGCTATATGATGGAGAAAGCAGGGCCACCTTTGCCGAGAACCGGTGCAAATCGTTCATAAACGAGTATTTTCAACTTAAAATTGTGAAGCGAAAGGGCGATCTATTGCTTAAGCTGGCTTAATCCACGGATTCAAGCAACGATCGGAAAAACACAAAATCACCAGAAAACGCCCCATCCAAAACTTCCTGTATCTGCTGGGAATGTCCCTTTTCAAATGCCATCATTCCCTCCATATCTTTTGCAAAAAACTGTGTGGCAAAGTTAGTTCCTTCCCCCTCCTCACCTTGGTGCAATAGCCGTAAAAAGCGGTGTTCGTAAAAATGGCCGGTATTCAGCACGAGCGGGATATAGGTTTCCTTCATCCATTGAATGAATTCATCCTCCCTTTTGGCATCCACACTGATGGTAATGTTGTATACAATCATCCGCTTTGGCTTTATTTTCTTAATTTTGGCATTTATCGGCCACAAAGTTAATTCATTTCCCTGCGAAACAAAAGCAGTCCTTTTTCGATTGAAAAGGCAACTAGAATATATCTATGCACCAACATTCCCCTTCCACGGTCTCTTTCGGGTCATTTTCGATTGAAAAGACACTGGTCTTCAAGCTATGGATAGGCATCTTCCATCTGGTAGGCCTATTGGGCTTATACTTCGATATTAGCCGTCCCTATTTTCAAGCCCTCACCCCTTTTCATCTATTGATGTGCGCCGGCATACTGCTGTATTTCCACACGGATTGGCAAAAGCCATTTTGGGGATTTCTGTTGGCGGCCTTTGGGATAGGAATGCTGGCAGAGATCATCGGTGTGCAGACTGGCTTGCTGTTTGGCGATTATGTCTACGGGCCAGTGTTGGGACTCAAACTCGCAGGGGTACCACTGATCATTGGCGTCAATTGGTTTATCCTTGCCTATGCGGCCGGACAGCTATCTACGCGGTTGACCCGTTCTGCCTGGGCTGGAGCGGTAATGGCTTCTGCAATGATGGTCGTCTTGGACTTTGTAATTGAGCCAGTCGCCACTAAATTGGATTTTTGGACTTGGGAGGGAGGCACCATCCCGGCAGAAAATTACTTTGGGTGGTTTGCAGTGGCTTTAGTGATACAGCTGTTTTATCAAAAATTGTCGTTTGTAAAGCAAAATCCGGTTTCAACGTTTCTTTTGCTAAATTTGTTCTTGTTTTTCTTGGGATTGATGTTCCTTTTGTAAATTATTGGAACAAAAAGAACCGTTCAAAGTTTAGGATATGATGATGAGCGCAATAGGGTTTACATTGGTAGGTTTTGCCTTGATGGAATTTGCCGGTTGGTTTATTCACAAGTACCTTATGCATGGGCCTCTTTGGGGCATTCACAAGACGCATCATCAGCATACCGAAGGGCCTTTTGAGTGGAATGACCTATTCTCATTACTTTTTGGCAGTGTGGCAGTCCTACTGATTTTTCTCGGTGTGGCTGAATTTGATTACCGATTTTGGCTGGGGATTGGCATCAGTCTCTATGGGATGAGCTACTTCTTCTTGCATGACATGCTCATTCACCGACGGGTGAAGTGGTTTAAACGGCCTAAGAAAGGATACTTGGCGGGGATTTTCAAAGCCCACCAAGCACATCATGCGACCAATAAGAGGGACGGCTCGGTGTCATTTGGATTATTTGTAGTGCCTAAACGATATTTTAAACGGAGCGAATAATGGTGAGAAACTACTCGATCAAGGATTTGGAACAACTTTCTGGTATCAAGGCCCACACTTTGAGAATCTGGGAACAGCGTTACAGCCTGTTATCACCGAAGCGCACTGACACCAACATCCGCTATTACGATGATGCGGATCTTCGTCTGATCCTAAACGTGGCCCTCTTAAACGAGCATGGCTATAAGATCAGTAAAATCGCCAAAATGTCTGCCGATCAGATAGCACAGGAAGTACTACGCCTTACCGAGCGTTCCTTTACCTACGAGGATCAGATCCATGCACTTACCATTTGCATGGTGGAAATGGACGAGGCACGCTTTGACAAGATCATTTCGACCAATATCCTTAAGATAGGGTTTGAAATGACCATGGTACACATCATTTATCCATTTCTGTCCAAAATCGGCGTACTTTGGCAGACAGGCTCCATACATCCGGGACAGGAACATTTTATAAGCAACCTGATCCGTCAAAAGCTGATCGTTGCCATAGATGGTCAGGTGCAACAGGAAGGGGGTAAAAAATTCCTTTTGTTTCTTCCAGCAGGGGAACTGCACGAGATATCCTTGCTTTTTTCTTGCTATATCTTGAAGGCAAACGGCCACAAGGTCATCTACCTAGGCCAAAACACACCGGATGTGGATCTGAACGCTGTGTACCAGGTACATAAGCCAGACTATTTGCTTACCGTAGTGACTACTTCTCCGGCAGCAGAAGACCTGCAGGACTACATCTTCTCCCTTTCCTCTCGTTTCAACGAAAGCACCATTTTGATATCCGGATATCAGATACTGGGGCAGGACCTAAATTTTCCAGATAACGTACGGGTCCTCCATTACCTCAAAGACATCAAGGAATACTTGGCAACACAGATACACGTGGCTTCTTAGTCCTCTGAACAAAGAGGCTTCAGCCCTTCGTTTTTTAGGCCAATTTTGTGTGCATGGGCATTTGCCAGGTACCAATTTTGGGTAGTGGTACCTGATAATTTTCCGCTCAAAAGCTTTTTTCGATTTCTAGTCACTATTTCTAAGCAAAGTGTAGGGCTTCTTTGTTATCTTTAAAGACCGGTTACGTTTACGTCGGTCACTATCACCCTTTCCAGCTTGTATTTCCCTTAACAGATTACATCTATGTTTAAGTACACTTTACGAAAATGTAGGAGCCGTGTAAGCTCTCAAGTATGGGTATTGTTGCTTGGATTATTGATTCAAGTGTCCTGTTCTACCGACAGTCCTTTGCCGCCGGGTGATCCCGACAATGGAGGGCTTTTTCTTCCAGATGGTTTTGAAGCGGTGGTCGTCGTGGATAGCGTAGGCCGTGCAAGGCACTTGACGGTAGACCATAAAGGCGACATTTATATGAAGCTTCGGGTCCCCAATAGCGAAGGTCAAGGGCTGGTAGCACTTCGGGATTCCAATAATGACGGCAAGGCCGACGTAGTCACGTATTTCGGAGACTATCCCGATACCGGAAATTACGGCACAGCCATGCGGATATACAATGACTACTTGTATTTTAGTACTGCCGGTGAGGTTTACCGCATGAAGATGGATATGGACTCCTTGATTCCAACGGGAGAGGCGGAGTTAATCGTTAAGGACGACTATAAGAATGCCGAGCACGGCTACGAGCATATCGCCAAGCCAATCGCCTTTGATAACGAGGGGCATTTGTACGTGCCTTTCGGTTCGCCCGGCGACGTTTGCCAGGAATTTAATCGAAGGCCGGGCGCACCTGGTATGGATCCCTGTCCGCAGCTCGAATGGCACGGGGGTATTTGGCGCTTTGACGCTAACACGCTGAATCAGACACAGCAAGAGCATGGCTACCGCTACGCTACCGGAATCCGCAGTGTGGTGGCCATGGAATGGAACCAAAAGGAAAATGCGCTCTACGTGGTGCAGCACGGACGGGACAATATGAACCGTACCTGGCCGGAGATGTATTCTCCCTGGGAGAGTGCACTTTTGCCATCGGAGGAGTTTTTCCGCGTAGAAGAGGGCACAGACGGCGGGTGGCCGTATTACTACTACGATCATATGCAGGGTAAAAAACTGCTAAACCCCGAGTACGGAGGAGATAAAAAAATCGAAGCGGATCCTGCCAAGATCACTTATCCTTTGCTGGGTTTTCCCGGACATTATGCGCCGAACGATCTACACTTTTATCAGGGAAACCAGTTTCCGGATAGGTATAAAGACGGTGCCTTTGTAGCCTTTCACGGCTCCACCATTCGGGGGCCTTACCCGCAAGCTGGTTACTTTGTCGGCTTTGTTCCCTTTAAGGACGGGAAACCCTCCGGACCTTGGGAAGTATTTGCCGATGGATTTGCCCAGCTCGACACCATCGTCAATACCGGCGATGCAGCCGCCCGTCCCATGGGGCTTTCCATGGGTCCTGACGGTTCCCTATACATTACAGAAAGTGTAAAGGGAAAAGTATGGCGGGTGATGTATAGGGGAGATAAGGGCGATTTTGGCCAAGAGGCCCTCGCCAAGTTGGAGGAACGAAAAAATGCCCGGACCAATATCAAAAATCCGGATGCGGAAAAGGACAATTTGGAGGTGGGCTTATTAGAGGCAGGAGCTGTTGCCTACAATCAGTACTGCGCTACCTGCCATCAGCGTGACGGTAAGGGCGATGGTACACGATTTCCTCCCCTGGCAGAAACCGATTGGGTGACAGGCAGTAAACGAAGGCTTATCGAAATTGTCCTGAACGGCCTGGAGGGCCCAATCACCGTCAATGGCGTAAATTACAATCAGATTATGCCTGCTCACAACTTTCTAAGCAATGATCAGATGGCCTCGGTACTGACCTATATCCGCAAAAGCTTTGGCAACAATGCCAACAGTATATCCCCCCTTGAGGTGCAGCGGGTGCGGGAAGAACTGGCAGCTAACCAAGAAACCCAATGATCCAAAATCCAACACGTGATGCTGATAACTTATAATGTACTTTCAGGGTGGATCACCGCTTTGGCGATGCTATTCATCACGACCCAACCGACCATGACTGACTACTCAAAATTGGAAAACACCTACCGTGTGAGGCCACTCTCCGGCTCCATCACCATTGATGCAAACTGGGATAAGGCTGCTTGGAAAGACGTAGAAGCGGTCGAGCTTACCCACTACATGGGTGAAAAACCCCTTTACAGCCCCGTCACCCATGCCAAGCTGATGTATGATTCAAAATACATCTACGGCATCTTTCGCGTACAGGATCGCCATGTGCAGAGTAAGGTGACAGAGATAAACGGCGCCGTTTCCACGGATTCTTGCGTCGAGTTTTTCTTTTCGCCAGATACCGACAGTCCGCTGACCTACTTCAACTTGGAAATAAACGCCGGCGGTGTGCCTCTGCTGCACTACGTCACCCAGCCGAGGAAAACCTATCAGGTGCTGGAAGCCGAGCAGATCCGCAAGATAGAAATCGCCCACTCCATGCCCCAGGTGGTGGATCCGGAGATCGTGAAAGACACCCTTTGGACCATTGAATACAAGGTGCCTCTGTCCATGCTTGCGCAGCACGGCACAGTGACTACACCAGCACCCGGTGTAAAGTGGAAGGCCAACTTCTACAAAACGGGCAGTCGTACCGGCAATCCCCATTATTTTACCTGGAATCTGGTAGATAATCCCCGTCCGGATTTTCATCTACCCCAGTATTTTGGTACCTTGATCTTCGAATAGCAACCATAAATTTATAAAACTTAAACAAGATGAAATTATCCGCACTGACCACTATCGCCTTCTTATTTTTGGGCACCACCACCATGCTTTACGCACAGGGTACCTACGATCCGGAAAAAAAACTCGCTGAAATGGGCATAACCTTGGTACCCAAAGGTCCGGGTTCCGGAAACATCCTGCCAGCAGTACGTACCGGCAATTTGGTATTTCTCTCCGGACACGGACCCATGCAGGCCAATGGTACCAATGTGATCGGCAAGCTGGGAGATAACCTGAGCGTAGAACAAGGAAGAGAGGCCGCACGACTCACCGGTATCCAGCTCCTTAATGCACTCAAGTACGAGGTCGGTGACTTAAAAAAGGTCAAGCGTATTGTGAAGGTATTGGGGATGGTAAATTGTACCCCAGACTTTGCGCAGACTCCCGCGGTAATTCATGGATTTACGGATCTCATGGTGGAGGTGTTTGGTCCGGAACGAGGAAAACACGCCCGCTCTGCGGTGGGGATGGTCTCCCTGCCCGGAGGTATGGCTGTAGAAATTGAAATGATTGTGGAAGTGGAAGACTGATTCAGCCTCCCACCTCCTTTACCGCCCGGTACCCGCCGGGCTTTAAATTCCCCAAATATGTTATCAAGAAGAAAGTTATTGAAAAGGCTGTCCGCCCTCCCACTCGTGGGTGGAATGATCGGGACAGGCTTACCCCTGCACGCAGCGGTGGGCGAGACCTTGGAGGAAGCCCCCAAAAGGGATGTAATGAAAGAACTGGGCATACGCACCTTCGTGAACGCCGCGGGAACTTACACCGCAATGACGGCCTCTCTCATGCCCAAAGAGGTGATAGAGACCATCCAAACCACGAGTACGCAGTTTGCCATGCTGGATGAGGTGCAAGACAAGGTAGGTGCCAAGATCGCAGAGCTATGTCATGCCGAAGCGGCAACCGTTACCGCCGGATGCTGGTCAGCCATGGTGCTGGGCCTTGCCGGAGTGCTCACAGGTACCGATCGCAAAAAGGTTTCCCAACTTCCCAATCTGGAAGGAATGAAAAACCAAGTGATTGTACAGAAAAGCCATAACGTGGGCTATGTGCACGCACTGACCAATACCGGCGTGACCATCGTTCCCGTAGAAACGGTGGAGGAACTGGAGGCGGCCATCAACGACCGTACCGCCATGATGTGGTTTCTGAACTATCAGGCTCCGGACGGCAAGATTCAGCACGAAGAGTTCGTAGCATTGGGCAAAAAACACGGCATCCCGACCATGATCGACATGGCGGCTGACGTTCCACCGGTAGAAAACCTCTGGAAATACAACGACATGGGTTTTGACCTGGTCTGCGTATCCGGTGGCAAGGCTATGAAAGGACCTCAGAGTGCCGGAATCCTCATGGGTCGCAAGGACCTGATTGCAGCTGCCCGCCTTAGCGCACCTCCTAGAGGCGGTACCATCGGAAGGGGCATGAAGGTAAACAAGGAAGAAATTCTGGGTATGTATGTGGCATTGGAAAAATACATCAATACCGACCACGCGAAAGAATGGAAGGCTTGGGAGGACAAAGTCTTTATGATTTCTGAAACTGTGAAAAAGGTCGGTAACGTCAGTACCGATATCAGTGTACCCCCTATCGCCAACCATACGCCCTTCTTGGAGATAGCTTGGGATCCGAACTACATCCGCATCACCAGACCCCAGCTTCAGGAAAAACTGCGTGGAGGCAACCCCTCCATCGAAGTGATTGGCGGCAAGGAGCATGCGATCAGCCTTACCGTGTTTATGTTGCGTCCCGGAGAAGAGAAGATTGTGGCCAAGCGCATTTCCGAGGAACTGACTGCAGCCCGCGTATAAATAACCCAAACCCACACAAAAACACAATGATGAAGAAAATCAGACTTATAGCGGCTTTGATGGCATTTTTTGCCTTAGGAGTCTTGCAGGCCCAAGATTACGACATCGTGATCAAAGGCGGCCACGTAATAGACGCCAAAAGCGGTACCGATGGACTACGTGACGTGGCCATCAAAGATGGCAAGGTGGCCCGAATTGCAGCATCCATCCCTGGCGACGGCGCCAAACAGGTCGTCAATGCCAAGGGAATGCTGGTAGTGCCAGGCCTAATCGACATTCACGGTCACAACTTTGCCGGAACCCGTGAAAACAGCTACCTGAGCGATGGCCTTACCGCCGTGGATCCAGACGGCTATACCTTCCGCGTGGGAGTGACTACCATCGTGGACTGTGGTGGTCCGGGATGGAAGAACATCGATATCTTTAAGCAAAATATCATCGATCCGTCGAAAACCCGCGTGCTTGCCTTTATGAACATCGTGGGTGAGGGCATGCGTGGCGGTGCCTGGGAACAGGATACCACGGATATGGATGCCGAAATTACCGCACAGGCGGCACTGAAGTACAAAGAACATGTGGTAGGCTTCAAAGTGGCCCACTACGCCCGTAGGGACTGGATTCCCATAGACCGGGCGGTGCAGGCTGGGAACATTGCCGACATGCCCGTGATCATTGACTTTGGCGGATCCTTGGCCTTTGCACCCCTGAGGCTACGGGAACTTTTCTTTGAGCGCCTGCGTCCGGGAGATATCTATACCCACACCTTTGCCGAGTTGGGTGGTGCTAGGGAGCCTATTGTAGAATACGAGACCCGTCAGTTTAAACCGTTTGTAAAGGAAGCACAAGATCGAGGTATTATCTTCGACGTGGGGTATGGAGGGGCCAGCTTTGACTTCCGTCAGGCGATTCCCGCGTTGAAAGCCGGTTTTCTGCCCAACACCATCAGTACCGACCTGCACAAGGGCAGCATGAATGCCGCCATGAAAGATATCCTGAACATTATGTCCAAGTTCCTTGCCATGGGTGTGGATCTGGACAAGGTGATCGAAATGAGTACTTGGGCCCCTGCCCAGGTAATCAAGCGCGAAATGCTTGGCCACCTGAGTGAGGGCGGCATTGCGGATGTAGCCATCCTGCAACTTCGGGAAGGCGACTTCGGCTTCTGGGACCGAAACGGTTATAAAATCGAAGGCGACAAGCGTTTTGAGTGTCAGATGACCATCCGTGATGGTCGCATTGTGTATGATCTCAACGGCATCGCAAATCCCGTGGTGGTAAGCCGACGCTAATAAGAACAACTTTTAGTAAATACACAACCCCCAAGTCGGATGGAAATCGGCTTGGGGGTTGTTTTTTTGGGGCTTGGGGTTTTATAGACTGGATCTTTTTCCGAACTTGGAGATGAACGCAAAAACAACATCCCATGGAAGCGCAGCAGTTTTGTCCGATTTGTAAGGAGGAGGTATCTTTTTCCTCCCGCTACCCCAAGTACCTCTGTAAAATGTGCAGTGATCAGACTACGGACGCCGAGGGCAGACCGGTAGCATTCTACAATACCACCCTATTTGGACAGGGCTGTCAGGGCGAGTACCCGGATACCGGCGAACCCTTCGATGGAGATACCTGCTACGTACAGGGCATTCGCTGTCGGGCCGAGGAATACCGATTTGGTGGGATTGTGGTGCAGGGGTCTAATACATTTTACTGAAAGTAAAAATTTGTTATAGCTAGGTCTAGGTTTCCCAAAGTAGGGAAATGATTTTTTTCGGATTGTTGAAGACTCTGAGATTTTTAATCGAATATTCTTTCAATTTCTTTTGAGAAGTCGGAGATTGAATTTTTGAAAAGGTTTGAAGGATAGTTTATTAATTTTATATTTGACTTCCAGAATGACTTATTTAATGGACAAAAAACTCAAAGCTGTAGACTTTTTTTGTGGTGCAGGGGGAATGTCATGTGGGTTCTCCCAGGCTGGTGTTGAGATTTTGGCTGGGATTGATCTTGAGAAACAATTTAAAGAAACCTATTTAGCAAATCACAAAGGAGCAAAATTTATAAACAGGGACATCGTTAGGTACCAACCCCAAGAATTACAAGAAGAGCTTAATCTGAATAAGTTTGATGATCAATTAATATTTATTGGCTGTAGTCCATGCCAGTATTGGAGTAAAATTAATAATGTTCGACATAAATCTTCTTTTTCAAATAACTTAATCGCTGATTTCCAGAGGTTTATTAAATTTTTTGTGCCAGGCTATGTTGTTGTTGAAAATGTGCCTGGAATCATTAAAAGCAAAAATAATCATGTGTTACTTGATTTTTTGGATTTTTTAAAATTTAATGGTTATTCTTATGAATATAAAGTAGTAAGGACTGACCACTTTGGGGTTCCTCAAAAAAGGAATCGATTTGTTTTAATTGCATCGAGGGTCTCCACAAACATCCAATTCCCTTCCCCTGAATTACGAGAGGATTTGACTGTAAAAAAGTTTATAGGCAAGGAAAGAGGGTTTCCTGTTTTGCCTGCTGGTTACTCAGACCCGGAAGATTTTATGAATACAACAGCATCATTAAGTCCAAAAAATTTAAAAAGGTTGGAAGTTACACCCCATAATGGAGGAGATAGGATGTCTTGGAAAGATGACGAGTCTCTACAAATAGAAGCTTATAGAGGAAAAGATCATTACTACAGAAGTGTGTATGGAAGATTATGGTGGGATAGACCATCAACAACAATTACCACTCGCTTTATTGCTACCTCTTGTGGTAGGTTTGGACATCCTGACGAAAATAGAGGATTGTCATTAAGAGAGGGAGCAGCCTTACAAACGTTTCCAACGGATTATAAGTTTGTTGGTGGTCTTGTAAGTATTGCTAAGCAAATTGGAAATGCCGTTCCACCAGAGATGGCAAGAAGAATAGCTCTAAGCATAATTCAAAATTAAATGGCAAAATTCAGAGCAAAGGCGCGAGCTGTAGAACTTTTAGGAAAGGGGCAAATTGCAGATCTTCCTACTGCTATCACTGAGCTTTGGAAGAATGGGTACGATGCCTATGGTGATAATCTTAACGCCCAATTGTTTTTCTCAGGTTATAAAGATACAGTCTCTCCTTTTTTTGTTTTGAGCGATGATGGCATTGGTATGTCTAACAAGGATATTTTGGAGAAATGGATTGTTTTAGGAACAGATTCCAAAACAAGGAAGACTATTCCCGAAAAGCCATCCTCAGCTACGCTCAACAAGACCCCGCGAATGCCAACGGGGGAGAAAGGGATAGGGAGGCTATCCGTTGCATATTTGGGAAATCAGATGCTAATGTTGACCAAGAAAATCAATGAACCACTACAGGCATTGTTTTTTGATTGGCGTGTCCTTGAAAACTATCACCTCTACATCGATGACATCGAAATACCCATACTTCCCATCAATGATGCTTCCGAATTTGATTCTGCATGGAAAGAACTACTGAAGGACTACAAGAATAACTTCCCGTCAAAAGATGAGGATCCAAGGCAGGAAAAGTGGGTAGAACAGCCTAATTTAAAGGCTGAAATACTAAATGATCTTAGTAGCATTAAGATACCAGCCTATTTTCTATCTGAAGTAATCGAACCGCTATGTTCCAAAACAGCTCATGGTACTAAGTTCGTGGTTTTTGATCCTATCGATCAATTACTTTTTCTAAAGGATCACGCAAAGGCCAATGAAGAAAATGAGGACACTATTGAATTCATTCGTTCCGGGTTATCAGGTATGTCCAACGTGTTTAAGGAGGAAAAGCCGGTTTTTGATACCGCCTTCATGATTTATGATTCGGAAACTCCAACTGATTTCATTCACCAGCGGGAGTTTTTTGATCACAATGATTTCAAATATGCGGATCATTTGATTGAAGGTTCTTTTGATGAATATGGAGTATTTAACGGTGATCTTAAAATCTACAATAAGGAGGTTAAGAACCATTTATTTAAACCAAACAAGAAGAGGGCAAAGACATCTTTTGGCCCATTCAATATCAAAATAGCATCCATTCCTGGAGCCGGGCAGCCGACATTATTGAATCAGGATTTATTCAATAGAATGGACTCAAAATTGAAACGGGTAGGAGGCTTGTATCTTTACCGAGATGGATTTAGAATTCTACCCTACGGACGAAAGGACTGGGATTTTTTGGAATTTGAAGAAAGAAGAACAAGGGGAGCAGGTCATTACTTTTTCAGCTACCGAAGAATTTGGGGATATATAGAATTATCTAGAGATGAAAACAGCTCTTTAATTGACAAAGCTGGACGTGAAGGGCTTATCAATAACAAAGCATACCGAGAATTTAAGGCTACCTTGGTTTCCTTCTTTATCGACCTTGCCAGAAAATACTACGGTAAAGACGCTGAGTTCGACATTAAAATAGAACAACAAGAAGAAATTGAGCAACAAAAGCAGGAAGAGGAAAGGGAGAAAAAGGAACGCAAGCAGTTTGTTGCAAACCTGAAAGCATATCCGAAAGAACTTGAAGAATTACAAAACGAACTTTATCGATTAACAGAGGAGCTTGAGAAAAAAACCGGGGAATTATTCGAAGGATATGGGAAGATCGAAAATATATTGGATCGAATTGATGAAGTCAAAATCAAAATAAACGGGCTTAAGCTTGAACCACCGAAAAAATTCATCCCTAACGATTCTCAGCGCAAACAACTTTATGATTACCGAAAGCAACAAGAGGCAATAGAGAGCAAAACCGTTAGCAAGGCAAATGCTGTTATTGTGAAAGCGCAGGATAAGCTAAAGGAAAAAGAGCTGTTAGCCGAATTCAAGCGCAAACTTTCAGTCTATGAAGAAGCGATGATAGCCATAATCAGGGAATACGAAAAGCAGTTGCAAACCTCGTTCAATCGTCTGCAAGCTGAATTTGATCAGGAAAAATCCGATGAACTGGATGCCTTCAGAAAAGAATATGGCACTATTCAACCTACCGAAGACAACAGAGAAAAAATATATGCCAGTTTAAAGGCAATAGAGGAAATCCATCAAAACAGATTACAACGTATAAAAGACCGAATACAGCCTTTTGTAGAACACCTTTCGCGTTTGTCCATAGGACTGGATGAAGATGCATTGGTAGGTTATTACAAATTGGAATTCGTCAAACTGCGCGAAAAATGGCAGGAAACACAAGAGTTGGCACAGTTGGGGATTGCAGTGGAAATTATTGACCATCAATTTAACGCGCTTTATTCGAAATTAGCTAAGATCATAGACGCCATGAAGGGCTTCATAATTGATGAAGAAGACAGTGCTGCTACATACGCACTTCTTCGAACCACATTTGAGCATTTGGAAAATAACTACAAGCTGCTCACCCCTCTCTACCGTACTACTAATCGAATAAGAAAAGATATTTCCGGTCAGGATATATTCGATTATGTAAAGAAATTCTTTGGGAAAGAATTCGGTGAAAAAGAAATTCACGTGGACTGTTCTCCTAAATTTTTAAAGGCTTCATTCTTTACGTATGAGTCAATTCTAAAACCCGTATTTATCAATTTAATAAACAATGCGATATATTGGCTCAATTCTGTAGAAGACCGTAAAATCCTTTTTGACTTTATCGATGATAAAATTGTAGTTGCCAATTCAGGAGAACCTATTGACCAGGTTTATATAAAGGACGGGGATTTGTTCAAGGCATTTTTCTCAAGGCGACCCAAAGGTCGTGGAATAGGCCTTTACCTGGCTAAAACGACCCTTAACAGTGTCGGCTATGATATTATCGCTACGCAGGATCCTAAATACAACCAATTGAACGGAGCCTGTTTCCTTATTTACGAAGAAACTCATGAATCCTAATTTTGATATCGTTGCTTCCACTATTTTACAGGATTCGATAAAGTCGGCCATTTTTATCGATGATCGTGTGCTGCTGCCATTTGAAGCCAAAACCGATCCCAATATTCTGGATTATAGCAACCTAATTGCTCCATTTGAGGAAAAAGGATGCACATTATCGTTTTATCGGTTTGGCAATGAATGGAGATCAAAAGCAAATTTTCTGTTTGACAATAGGGACCTCCTTATTCTGGACTGGCAACTGCGAAAAAATCAAGATACATATTCCGATACTTTTGCCATACTTCAGGAAGCCGTACAAACCGACAGCCTACATTTCTGCTGCATCTATACGGATACCAACCCTAATGCTTTCATTGATAAGATCATTTTTCCCTTACTCTATTACTTCGGGTACTGCATCAAACTAACAGGTGCCGAGCTTACTGGAATAAGGGAGCAATTCATCGATATTTGCGATGAGGAAGGTCTGGATTCCGAAGAAGTAACCGAAGCCTTGAACCCATTGGTCAAGGAATATGTCCTTTACTCATCCGACTCCACCAAAAAGCGTGAACTAACCAAACAGATACTGGATTATCTGAAAGAGTCATTTACTAATTTCGGACAAATCAGAAATCAGGTTAAGGAGATTACTGGAGACTTGGGCAGTTCTTTAGCAGCCTTGGCTTATGCTTTCGAAGAACAAGCCATTCCTATTTGCGAGATTAAACACAAAATCCGAATCAGAAAGACCGAGGCCGATAACTGGCGTTTGTATGTGAATAATACCATTATAGCCATTGCGAACAAAGACTCAATTCAGGAACAGCGATTTTACGAAGAGTTTAAAAACTCCATTGTGGAAGAGCACAATATCTTTCTTACCCTGCTAGGTCTGGAAATGAGAAACGCCTTTCGAAAAGGATCCGGCTTCATTGGAAAAGAATTGGATGAAATAGATGAAACCGCATTCTTCTATCACCACAAGAACATTAAACCCAAAAATGCCTTCTATGAATTTCTAAGGGAGCTTTGGGTAGATCAGGCCACACACTTTCTGATTACCGATAACCCTACGTTGTACTCAACTTTGGAAGAATACAAGGCTAGCAATGATATTGATAGAAAGGTGAATAACTTTGAGCAGCAAATCCAATCCGAACTTCTATTTCAAGAAGCTCTTGTCAAGCTCAATAATTTCTACAATCAATTGCGATTTAACCCTCAGGGCAAAGAACTATTGAGTTTCGGTGATGTGTTGAAACTCAAAAAAGGGAATGACACCATTGAATACGTAATGTGCATTACTCCGTTATGTGATTGTGCCGATCCAGACAAAATAAAAAAGCAATACTTTTTTGTAAGATACGAATCCTTGATTGACAGTAATTTAAATGCCTTAAAAAAGGCAGAAGGCAAATACATTTCCTATCTACGGTTGGAAGATGGAATACTATGTATTGATTGGGGTGAATGCAAACCTTTTTCATTGTATATTAAAAATCCAGAATTAGGAAACCTATCCAAAGTGTGTTACAGAAACGAATGGTTGGAACCGGAACATCTGGGTCGTATTAAAGAAAACTTTGCCCAAAGAATTGCCAATAAAGCATTGAGTTATCCAGCCAGGGTCGGAGTATCATTAGCCCAAATCCTTTAATAGAGTAGTAGTATCATATCGTAACTGATCAAAAAGAATTAAAATAATAATTTAAATCGAATTGTCTTTATCTATGAAGGTTTTTCAGAAAAAAAATTATAGAGTACAATAGATCATTTTTTCAATAAAGAATCAAATAATTATATTGAGTATATATGAAATAAAAATGAATAATAAAGAAGCATTTAAGGAATGGATTAAGAAAAATATGGGAGTAGGATCAAATGCTGGATCATCATATTTAAAATCTTTAGATTGGCTTTCTGATAGGTTTTATGAAAATGATAAAATCAATAGTAAATCAGTTTATGATATAAATGAAATCGAGTTATTAAAACCCCTTTATTCAGAAATTCTCCAAATCCAAAAGGATGAATCTTCATATATCTTTAACAAAAATGCGCCAGGTTATGGTAGTAAAGGATTCTATTCTGCAAGCCTTGGTAAATATATTGAGTTTTTAGAGCACGAGATTAAAGATAAAGCCGCTCCATATTCAATGAAATTTAATATGACCTCCTTTATTGATGAGTTATATAAATCAGGGTTTCTATATTCAGAGCGCTTTATTTCCAGGTTCACGGCCTCCTTATTAACTAAGCCTTTTATCATCCTCACAGGCCTTTCCGGTTCTGGTAAAACAAAACTGGCTCAAGCTTTTGTGCAGTGGATATGTCAGGACAAAAGCCAATACCGGATTATCCCCGTAGGAGCAGACTGGACCAATAGGGAACCACTATTGGGATACCCAAATGCTTTAAAGCCGGAGGAGTATGTGAAGCCGGATTCTGGGGCCCTTGATTTAATTCTTAGGGCGAATGAAAATCCGGTTTTACCCTACTTCTTGATTCTGGACGAGATGAACCTGAGCCATGTAGAACGCTATTTTGCAGATTTCCTCAGTGTGATGGAATCCAAAGAGGCCATTCCGCTTTATGCAGAGGGCACCGTCGATAATGGTGTACCGTCAAAACTGCCTGTGCCGTCCAATCTGTTTATCATAGGAACTGTCAATATAGACGAAACCACCAATATGTTTAGCCCTAAAGTGCTTGACAGGGCCAATACGATTGAATTCCGTGTGACGGAAAAGGAAATGGAACATTTTCTGGATAATATTCAAGACCTGAACATGGAAGCACTGAATGCTAAAGGTGCCGGTATGGCCGAAAGTTTCTTACAATTGGCAAAAAACAGGATTTTTCCAGAGACTGATAAAAGCGACATAAACAAAACCCTTATCCGGTTCTTTGGTGAACTGAAAAAAACAGGTGCTGAATTTGGCTACCGCAGTGCTTCTGAAATTCTCAGACTGATAAATCAGCTCACGGTGATTGACAAAGAACTTGATGCCAATGCTAAAATGGATATTGCCATTATGCAAAAGTTGTTGCCCAAACTTCACGGCTCCCGCAGAAAACTATGTCCTGTTCTGGAGACGCTAGGCTCTTTCTGTATTATAGGGGATTTAAAAATTATTAAGGAAGTTTTTGAAAAAGAAGATTTCGATTTTAATGGCCCCAATGTATTATATCCTTTGTCTCTGGAAAAGATTGCGCGCATGTACAAAGGAGCAATTGACAACGGATTTACCAGTTTTGCTGAAGCATAAGATGATTAATGGCTAGATCCAACTTAGATATCAGATTTTATTCGCAAATCATTGAGTTGCTTAATGCTGCCAGACAAAATGTAGTTCGGGCAGTAAATCAAACCATGGTTGTGACCTACCATGAAATCGGTAGGATGATTGTAGAAGAAGAGCAAAGTGGCAAGGAAAGGGCCGATTATGGAAGAGAACTTTTGAAGGGTTTATCAGCTAGGCTTACTAAAGAATTTGGCAGGGGGTACTCTGTAGACAACCTTGAAAACATGAGGAGGTTGTATCTTACTTACAAAAAATCCGAAACACTGTCTCGGATTTCTTCGGAGTCAAAATCCGAAACACCGTCTCGGAAATTGAAATCCGCATTCCAGTTAAGCTGGTCCCATTACTTGATACTTATGCGAATTGATCACGACGAGGAACGGCAGTTTTACGAGATAGAGGCCTCTAAAAACCACTGGAGTGTAAGAGAATTGCAGCGACAATTTGATTCCGAATTGTACACGCGCCTGGTTTTGAGCCGTAACACCAAAAAAGTTAAAGAACTTTCTGAAAAAGGTTTGGTAATCGAGCAACCCAAGGATGTAATAAAAGACCCCTATATTTTAGAATTCCTTGGTTTCCCAGAACTCTCATCCTATTCAGAAACTGAGTTGGAAGATCAAATAATCAGCAAACTAGAACATTTTCTTTTGGAACTAGGCAATGGGTTCACTTTTGTGGGGAGGCAGGTTCGGTTTACTTTTGATGAAGAGCATTTTAGAGTTGACTTGGTATTTTACAACAGGATACTGAAGTGTTTTGTGTTGATTGATTTGAAAATAGGCAAACTCAGACATCAGGACTTGGGTCAGATGCAGATGTATGTGAACTACTATGACCGCTTTGTGAAATTGGATGATGAAAACAAGACCGTTGGTATCATTCTGTGTAAAGACAAAAAAGATACAATGGTAGAAATTACCCTGCCTGAAAACAACAAGCAGATTTTTGCCAGTAAATACAAACTGGTGTTGCCCAGCAAAGCCGCGCTGAAGAAGGTAATAGAATGATGCACAAACGGTGAGAGAACTTATTGAAATAACGCTGGATTTAGGTTATATAGAACGTGATCTTTCACTAACAATAAATGAGAGAGCAAACAACACGTTGTTTGTAGTGGAAGATGCTACAGAACATGGTGAAGCTCCCTATCAATTGATAGAAGGCTGTTTTTACGACTACGAATTAAGCAATCCTAACTACTTTTTGGCAGACCCTTATGACAACGTTGTCCAGGCACATAAAAGGGTAAGTCACATCGGCAGAATAGCTCCGAATATATATGTAGGTACCCTTGAAATCCCCATTTTTAGGAAAGATGAAGCAGAGCCAAAAGCAGTAATTCAGTTGGAGGTCCAATCCATAAAATCCGGCTATCGAGACGATTATCGAGATATGTTGGAGTTGATCACAGAAAAATGTACCGACCTAATATTACAGGCTAATTCGCCAGTTTCGCATCATTTTGAAATTAACCATGCCAAAGACAGTCATACGCTTTATCAGAAATTTGCATTCATAAAATCAGTGATCAATACAGATGAATTTGCGGAGGCTATCCACAGGATCGTCACAGCTCCTGTCACCAAATGGACTGAAATATCCGAATACAAAGACATCCGTAATGCCAAAAGATTCTCAAATACCAATGTCAAGGAATTTTTAAAAGGAGGAAACCGGACACGATTACCTGAATCCCATTATTTGAAGAAATTTGGAATAGAGTCGCTTCCTGAAAGGATTACGTCGATTCGTAAAACGGATTCCGTAGATACGCCCGAAAACCGCTTTATCAAACATGCTTTGGAGACTTTTCTGAAGTTCTGCACTGACATCAACGATAAGGCAAAAAAATTTGGGCATCGGAAAACGGAGGGTGAGTCAGAAATGGTGATTCGTGAGCTTGAAAGCCAGTTGCACCATAGCATTTTTAAAGAGATTTCAAAACCAACCACCTTAAAGCTGAACAGTCCAGTGCTCCAACGAAAGGAGGGTTATCGTGAAGTATTGCGGGTATGGCTTATGTTTGAACTAGCCGCCAAACTTATTTGGTCAGGTGGTGATGATATTTACAGTGGAGGTAAAAAAGACATTGCTACTTTATATGAATACTGGCTCTTTTTCAAACTGCTTGACTTGTTTCAAAGCATTTTTGAAATAGAACCCACAGACATATCTGATCTGATAAAAGAAACACCTGATGGCCTGAATCTTCAAATCAAGCAAGGAAAATTCACCGCAATAAGAGGGGTTTTTGATTCCGGATCCAGAAAATTAAATGTCCGGTTTAACTATAACCGTTCCTTCAGCGGAAAGAAAACCTACCCGGATTACGGCAGTTGGACAACAACGCTAAGGCCTGACTACACGCTTTCCCTTTGGCCCTTTGGTATTTCAGAGGCAGAAGCAGAAAAACAGGAGTTGATCGTGCATGTTCACTTTGATGCAAAGTATAAGGTTGCCAATCTAACGGAATTTCTAGACCAAAGCTCTGAAAAGGAATTGGATGAAGAAAAAACCCAAAACCGCAAAGGAATTTATAAAAACGCTGACTTGCTAAAAATGCATGCCTATAAGGATGCTATTCGAAGAACTGGTGGAGCCTATGTCTTGTATCCCGGAGATAAATCCATCAATCAGAAGGGTTTTCATGAAATCATTCCTGGGCTTGGTGCTTTTCCGGTTCGCCCTTCCAAATTAGACAGTGGAATTGGTGAGTTGAAAGGATTTATTCAGGAGATTTTAGAACACTTTATTAACCGCGCATCGCAAAGAGAGAAAATAGCATTAAGATTCTACGAGGTTCATAAAACCGAGCCTAAAGAAGACGATCGGGTTAATGAATTCCTTCCAGAGCCTTATGGAGAAAACAGGGCTTTAATTCCAGATGAAACTTATGTTTTGGTGGGATATTACAAGTCTCAAGAACATTTGGCATGGATAGAAAAAAACAGGAAATACAACTTTAGAACAGGAACTGGGAACGGATCACTGGCTTTGGATTCCCAGGCTGTCAGTTCCAAATTTCTATTGCTCCATAAAGAAGGAGACAAAGACTCCTCTATACTTTGGAAGATAGTAAGTAAAGGGCCAAAAGTGTATTCAAAAAATGATTTACTAAAAATCAGGTACCCAAGCCCTTCCCATGAATTCTATTTGGTTATTGATTTGGAGCCTGTCGTGGACAAAGAGTTGATTGGAAAGACTTGGAAGTTTAAAAACCTTGAAAATTTTAAAAAGGGGAATGCTTCTGCTTTTCCTTTTACCACAAGTCTGGCTGAATTGATCAAGAATAAAGTCTAGCTGGTATGAAGGAAAGATTACTGCAATTGGAAACTGCTTAGATTTCCGGTCAGGCTATCCACCACCCGCTTCACACACATCCCCAGTTCCTTCTTCACCTCAAAATCCCAAAACCGTAGCAGGGTCCAGCCTTTGGACAGGTAATACAGGATGATCTCGCGGTCACGCTGCCTGCTTCGCTGGATTTAGGGGATCAAATAGCAACTGTTGAATATGATCGTGAACGCAAAACCCTAATATGTCCACGAAGTGTACTTATAGAGCCAGAGAAATAATCTATACGCCACCAAGAGGGGCAAGGATCGAGGAACATTTGATGGGGTTGGCGAATAAGTGGAAATATCAAAGCTGTTTACCGATACGATAAACAGCTTTTTTAAAACCTATCTGTTAGTTAATTTCTTAACTACCACACATTTCGCATCCCTCAGGATCATCGAGTGAACAGGCGATGGCTTCCTGATTCTGCTTCTTAGCTTCTTCTGCGGCCACCTCGTTAGGGGTGGCGAGTTGGCTTTTATCTACGGTAAACTGGATCGCACTGGTAGCAGCTTTGGAACGCAGGTAATAAATGCCCGTTTTAAGACCTTTCTTCCAAGAGTAGAAGTGCATGGAAGTAAGCTTGCCAAAATTAGGTTCCTGTAGGAAAAGATTCATACTTTGGGATTGGCAAATATAGGCGCCTCGGTCGGCGGCCATATCGATGATCACTTTTTGCGAAATTTCCCACACCGTCTTATACAGATCCTTCAAATGCTGAGGTATACCCGGAATGTTCTGAATGGAACCGTTAGCAGCGATGATTCGGTTTTTCATACTTTCATTCCACAGGCCTGCTTGGATAAGGTCCTTCAGCAAATGCTTGTTAACCACGATGAACTCTCCAGAAAGTGTCCTTCTCGTGTAAATATTCGAAGTGTAGGGCTCAAAACATTCGTTATTGCCCAATATCTGAGAGGTGGAGGCCGTAGGCATCGGTGCCACCAACAGAGAGTTTCGTACGCCGTACTTTTTCACTTTTTCTTTCAGTTCGGACCAGTTCCATCGGCCAGACTTCGGGGTCACACCCCACAGGTCAAATTGAAACTGACCTTTAGATACCGGCGAACCTTCATAGGTTTCATACGTACCCTGCTCTTTGGCCAGCTCCATGGAAGTTTCCATAGCTGCGTAGTAGATGGTTTCGAAGATATCTTCATTTAAGCCTTTTGCTTCCTCTGAGTCAAAAGGCATGCGCAACATAATAAAGGCATCTGCCAAGCCTTGCACGCCAAGCCCAATGGGACGGTGTCTGAAGTTGGATCTCCTGGCTTCCTCTACCGGGTAGAAATTCACATCGATCACCTTATTCAGGTTTCGAGTGGCCACTTTGGCTACCTCGTATAGGCGCTGATGGTCAAAATATCTTTTGCCATCTTTTCCTTCCACCACAAATTTTGGCAGGGCCAGTGACGCCAAATTACATACGGCTACTTCATCTGGCGAAGTATACTCCAGAATTTCCGTACACAGATTGGATGACTTTATAGTACCGAGATTCTTTTGGTTGGATTTACTGTTGGCGGCATCTTTGTATAGCAGGTAAGGGGTGCCCGTCTCGATCTGAGATTCCAACACCTCAAACCACAGTTCCTGTGCCTTGATGGTTTCTCTGGCCCGGCCTTCCTTTTCGTATTTTTCGTAAAGTCGTTCAAATTCTGCTCCATGGCACTCGGCGAGACCCGGCGCCTCGTTCGGGCAGAAGAGTGACCAATCTTCGTTTGCCTCCACGCGTTTCATAAACAGGTCAGAAACCCAAAGTGCGTAAAACAGATCTCTGGCCCGTAATTCCTCTTTTCCGTGGTTCTTCTTCAAATCGAGGAAATCTTTGATGTCCGCATGCCAAGGTTCCAAATAAACCGCAAAGCTCCCTTTGCGCTTTCCCCCACCCTGATCCACGTAACGGGCGGTCATATCGAAGTTACGAAGCATAGGCACAATACCGTTAGACTTACCGTTTGTTCCCCGAATATAAGAGCCCTTGGCCCTAACATTGTGAATGGAGAGTCCAATGCCGCCTGCAGACTGGGAAATTTTAGCGCATTGCTTTAGGGTATCGTAGATACCATCGATGCTATCGTCCTTCATTGTCAATAGGAAGCAGGAAGACAACTGTGGCTTGGGAGTGCCGGCATTGAACAGGGTGGGAGTAGCGTGGGTAAACCATTTCTGTGACAACAAATGGTAGGTTTCTATCGCGGCTTCCAAATCTTCCTTGTGAATACCAATTGCCACACGCATCAGCATATGCTGTGGACGCTCCACGACTTTTCCGTCTAGCTTTATGAGGTAACTTCGCTCCAATGTTTTGAAGCCAAAGTAATCGTAATCAAAATCCCTATCATAATCGATTACCTCATCAAGGCGGGCGGCGTGTTGCTTCACTATACCGTAGACATCCGGAGCGATCAATGCCGCATTTTCATTGGTAATGGGGTTGATATAGGTATACAGCCGCTTCATCGTATTGGAAAAAGACTGGCTGGTGGTCTTATGTAGGTTTGAAATGGCTATCCGAGCAGCCAAGATGGCATAATCCGGATGCTTTACCGTAAGCGACGCACATACCTCGGCAGCCAAGTTATCCAACTCTGTTGTGGTAACTCCATCGTACAGCCCGTCGATGACTTTCTTGGCGATTTCTATGGGATGGATATACCTGGCATCCAATCCATAGCACAAATTCTCAATCCTTGCGGTGATCTTGTCAAACCTGACTGATTCCCGGCGTCCGTCTCTTTTGATTACTAACATGCTGCTGTCTTTTACTTAAAATTAAAAATCCTCTTCAATGGAAAACTTGCTACCGGATGATGCTACCTCTTTGTTTTTCATCACACCGGCTTTCTGATAATCACCTACCCGCTTCTCAAAGAAATTGGTCTTACCCTGAAGGGAAATCATATCCATAAAATCAAATGGATTTGTACTGTTCCATACTTTGGGGCAACCCAATTCACCCAATAACCTGTCTGCCACAAATTCAATGTATTGGCACATCAGGTCTGCATTCATGCCGATCAACCTTACCGGAAGGGCATCTGTTACAAACTCTTTTTCTATCTCTACCGCATTTTTGATGATCGCAGTGATCTGCTCTACAGGCAGTTTGTTGACTACATGGTTATTGTAAAGATGGCAGGCGAAATCACAGTGCAACCCCTCATCCCGTGAGATCAACTCGTTCGAAAAAGTCAATCCGGGCATTAGGCCCCGCTTTTTTAGCCAGAAAATGGAGCAGAAAGAACCGGAGAAAAAGATTCCCTCTACTGCAGCAAAGGCAATCAAACGCTCCTGGAAATTGCCCTGATCTATCCAACGCAGTGCCCACTCGGCTTTTTTCTTGACGCAATCCAAATGTTCTATCGCATTCAAAAGCTTGTCGCGCTCATCCGGGTTTTTGATGTATGTATCAATCAACAGGCTGTAGGTCTCACTATGGATGTTTTCCATCGCAATTTGGAAACCATAGAAAAACTTCGCTTCGGTGTATTGCACTTCAGAGACAAAATGTTCAGCTAGATTTTCATTCACGATGCCATCACTCGCCGCAAAAAAGGCAAGCACATGGGAAATAAAATGACGCTCGCCATCATTCAAATCCTTCCAGTCGCTTAAGTCCTGTCCGAGATCAATTTCTTCGGCAGTCCAAAAACTCGCCTCTGCTTTTTTATAATATTCCCAAATATCATCGTGCTGAATGGGAAATAATACAAACCTACTGTTGTCTCCTTGTTCTAATATGGGTTCTGTTCTCATGGTAATCTATTTACGTCGTTAAGTTTATGCTCACTCAGCCTCAAGGTTTCACCGCCTGCTAAACTTCCCTTCTGTGCTTATTTAGGTTGACAAATTCGATTCTTCGCCTAGATTTGCGAAAACATCCTAACAAATATGGCTAACATAAACCACAAAACAAAGCGGAGGTTAGCCAAAATTGGCATTTTTTTGACTATTGTTCAACGATACTTAATAAATTGTAAAACAGTAGGATAATAAATATAGAATAAAGTTATGGTTTAATTTAATAGCCGCTGATTTGGCTACTGAAAAAAAACACGTTTTTGACAAAAAAGTTTTCCACAGAAATAATCCACATTTTTTTGACCATTGGTCAGTTCGCAATGAAAATAACCTCCCTGAATAGTTTACAATAAAATGGCACCTTGTGTACGGGTATTGCTAGCGTACATATGCCACCAAATCACATCCATAGACCATTTAATTATCAGCGTTTTATTGTTTTAATCCTAAAAGCTAGCTATATTTGCACCTCAATTTTATAAATCGTATTATTCAACCAGTTTATGTACGCAATAGTTAACATATCCGGTAAGCAGTTCAAAGTAACAAAAGATCAACAGATTTATGCCCCTAAAATGGCTGCTGATGTTGACGCTTCCGTAGAGTTCGATGAGGTTTTGTTGGCAGAAGACAATGGAACGGTATCGATAGGCGCTCCTTTGTTGGATGGTGCCAAAGTGTCGGCCAAAGTGCTGGCGCACGTGAAAGGTGACAAGGTAATTGTCTTCAAAAAAAGACGAAGAAAGGGTTACAAGAAGAAAAACGGTCACAGACAGCAATTCACAAAAATTCAAATCGAAGGTATCACCCTCTAATCCAAAGGGGAAGTATCCGTTAATTCTAAAATATTTTCAATCATGGCTCACAAAAAAGGTGTCGGTAGTTCCAAAAACGGAAGAGAATCGGAAAGTAAACGTCTTGGTGTAAAGAAATTTGGCGGTGAATCAGTTATCGCTGGAAATATCATCATTAGACAGCGAGGTACCAAGCATCATCCTGGTGAAAATGTCGGTCTTGGAAAAGATCATACCATTTTTGCATTGGTAGACGGCAAGGTTAGCTTTCGCAAAAAGTACGACGGTAAATCTTACGTTTCTGTGGTTCCTGCAGAAGCTTAAGACTCATCTTTTACCAATAGTATCCAAAGAGGCTGTCCGAAAAGGGCAGCCTTTTTTATGCCGCTAATTTTCCGGAATATCCGAAAGGCTTCCTGCAGTAAGTTTGGTGATGTTGCCCTCGGCTTACTTCCTGTGTACTCAGGCGAGTCGAACTAACAAGCTATTTTTTTTTGCGTTTCTTTAGTAGGCCATTGTAAATGGTATAAGAGGGCTTGCGAAAGTAAAGGAGGCTACGAATAAAAGGATGCGGCCGATTCTGCACCTGGTCAGGGGATGGGCGGTAGGCTTAAAATGGCACCTTTGACGGTCTCCGCACTTGCAGACTTCCTTGCGCAATGCCCGGTTTCATCTTATGCCAAAGGATATTCTTTTTGATGAATTGTAGCTTCAATTTGAAAATTGGTTTTAACTTTGCGCCAAGCACCTAAACACTTGTTACCGCGTTTTTTTGAAGCGGTAGCTTTCCATAGTCATTTCAACCTATATTATTTAATCATTCAGTAAACATTTATGAATTACACGGAGAATTATAAAGGCATCAAAATCGACGTTCAGGCGGTAAGCTTTGACATCAGCAACGCTGTTCAGGAAGAAATCCGGGCTTCTATAGACAAACTTTCCCGATTTACCCCTAACATCAATGCTGCCGACATTTACTTCAAAACGGAAGGACAGGGCCACACTACTGAGCGAATACTCGGTTTTAGGGTAGGTATTCCGGGTCCTGATGCCTTTGCAGAGGTTAGAGGGGAAAACTGGGTTCCTATGCTGAAAGATGCCGTGGACAAGTTAGTGAGACAACTCCAGAAAGGTAAATAGTTTTCATTACCGAAATCCATCTCAAGCTTCCGGTTTTTTAAAAAAGCCGGAAGCTTTTTAGTTGCTCCAAGAAGTAGGCCCCCTGACTGGGGGAAATCAACAGTACAAAAGTTATTCCAAACAGCGCACCGTACAAATGGGCGTCGTGGTTAATGTTGTCGTCGCCCTGCTTGCCTTTGTAGATGGCATATCCCAGAAACAAAAAGCCTAAAATAAAACCAGGCAAGCAGAAAATGCCGAAGATACAAATATCCGCCAAAGGCATGAGTATGATACTGGCAAACACCATCGCGGCAGTTCCGCCGGACGCACCCAACGCGTGATAGTGCGGATTGTCCTTTTCCTTCCAAAACGTAGGAATATCTGAGACCACGATGGCCACTAGGTAAAACCCCACAAACACCAATGCCCCCAGGCCTGTGCCAAACACGTATCCCAAAAATTGCTCCACTACCTGCCCGAAAAAATAGAAGGTAAACATATTAAATAACAGGTGTACGCCATCCTTGTGGATAAATCCCGAAAGGAGAAAACGGCCATACTCCCCCCGATGCTTGACACGGTAGGGTGTAAACATACTTGCCTCAAGAAAGGAAGGGTTGTTCCAGGCATAATACGAGCTCAAACAGGTCATTGCGATCAAGACCAGAGTCAAGGAAAATTCCATGGGGATGTCGATTTTATTTTTCGCGGTTGATCAAGTCCTCTACCACCGTCCTCAGCAGGGCTAAGGCCTCCTCGTCGGTGGTTTTTAGCTCCGATAGTTGGGAGAATCCTTGGTCAAAATAGCTACGTATCTTCTCCTCGGTGAGCGATCGGATCCCCAGGCTATCGTATATAGCGGTGACCGCCGCCACTTTAGCGGCTTTGTCCGGGTTTTGATCCGCTATCCATCCGGTCAGCTCCTCCTTAACCTTGCCGTGGGAAAGCTCTAATGCTTTGATTAACAGATAGGTCTTTTTGTTGGCGATAATATCACCCCCCACCTGCTTTCCAAATTTGGCCTTATCGGCATATACATCCAACAAATCATCTTTGAGCTGAAAACCAATGCCCACCAACACACCAAAGGTATACAACCGTTCCGCATCCGCTTTCGGGGCGTCTGCTAAGAGCGCCCCAAGCTGTAACGCAAAACCCAAAAGCACCGCTGTCTTTAATCGGATCATTTCGATGTAAGCATCCTCCGACACCACAGATTCGCCTTCAAAATTCATGTCGAGCTGCTGTCCCTCACAAACCTCTGCAGCGGTTCGATTAAACAAGCGAATGGCTTCGGCGAGCTTTCCTTGCGGGGTTTCAAGTAACATATCATAGGCTTTTACCAGCATGACATCACCGGATAAAATCGCCGTATTCGCATTCCATTTCTCATGTACCGTCGGCATGCCCCTTCTCAGCGGCGCCTGATCCATGATATCGTCATGCATAAGTGTAAAGTTATGAAAAACCTCCACTGCCGAGGCCGGTGCCAAGGCACGCTTATAGTCAGCCCTGTAAAGCCTATAAGCCAGCAACACCAAAAGCGGCCGCACCCGCTTTCCTCCCAGCCCCATCAGGTAGGTTATTGGCTGATAAAGCTCCCGGGGATTTTTTCCAAAATCGAACTCCTTAATGTATCCTTCCAGGTCTTCCTGTATGCCAGGTAAAAGTTGCTTAGTTTGCTGCATCATCTACAAATTCCAAATCGATCGTTCTCCTGTCTATGTCGGTTTTCACCACCCGTACGGATACGGTATCCCCCAAGGTTATGATGCGTTTATTTTTGGAACCAACCAATCGCATGTTGCGCTCGTCAAAATCATAGTAATCGTCTGTGATATCCTGCAATCTGACCATGCCCTCGCACTTGGTCTCGGTAATTTCCACATATACTCCCCATTCGGTAACGCCAGTGACAATACCCACGTAATCCTTGTCTTCCGCTAGTTGCATGTATTCTACCTGCTTATACTTGATAGACGCTCGCTCTGCATCTGCCGCCCGCTTCTCTCGTTCGGATGAATGGGTACATTTTTCCTCCCAGGATTGGTTTTCGGAATTCTTGCCGCCATCTAGGTAATGCTGCAAGAGACGGTGCACCATCATGTCCGGATACCTTCTTATGGGAGAGGTAAAGTGCGTATAATGTTTGAACGCAAGGCCAAAGTGGAGCTTTGGCTCTGTGGTATATTTTGCCTTTGCCATACTCCGGATTGCCAATTGTTCCAGTACGTTCTGCTCGGGCTTCCCCACAATTTCATCCATCAACTTATTCAATGTCCTGGACACGGTCCGTTCATCCGTGATGGAGAGTTCGTGTCCAAACTTTCGTGCGAATCCAGCAAATGTGGTTAATTTTTCCAAATCAGGGTAATCATGAATCCGATAAACGAAGGTGTCCTTGCCTTTGTTTCGATTAAACACAAATTCGGCTACTGTCCGATTAGCCAAAAGCATGAACTCCTCGATCATCTTGTGAATATCTTTTCGTTCTTTGATGATCAGTCCCAAGGGCTTTCCCCGTTCATCGAGCTTAAATTTAACCTCTACCGTCTCGAAATTGATAGCTCCCTTTTTAAACCGCTCATAACGAAGCTTTTTGGCCATTTCATTCAGCTCTGTGAGCTCTTTGTAAAAATCTCCGGCCTGCTGATCTATATTTTCTTGTGCCTCTTCGTAGGCAAATCGGCGATCGGAATGAATGATGGTCCTGCCAATCCAGTAATTGAGGACGGCTGCATCGGGGGTCATTTCAAATACACAGGAAAAGGTAAGTTTGTCCTCATTTGGGCGCAAAGAGCATAGTCCATTACTAAGACGCTCCGGCAACATGGGAATAGTGCGGTCCACTAAATAAACCGAAGTGGCCCGGTGATAGGCTTCTCTTTCCAAAAGCGAGTTTGGCCGCACATAATGGGTTACATCGGCAATATGAACCCCCACTTCGTAATTTCCATTTTCTAATTGGCGATAAGAAATGGCATCATCGAAATCTTTTGCATCCGCCGGATCGATTGTAAACGTAGGGACCGCCCTAAAATCCTTTCTATCGGCTATCTCTTCTTTTCCAATCACCTCCGAAATTTGCTCAGCTTCCGCTTCCACTTCGTCAGGATACTCAAAAGGAAGACCAAATTCGGCCATAATTGAATGAATCTCTACCTCGTGCTCTCCGGCCTTGCCCAAAATCCGGATGATCTTACCGCTCGGGTTCTTTTCGCCTTCATTCCAATCGGTGAGTTTCACAACTACCTTCTGATTATGCTGGGCATCCAAGAGATCTGATTTTTTCACGAAAATATCGCGGTGCATTTTTTTGAAATCCGGCACCACAAAGGCAAAGCGAGGAGAAATCTCTACTCTGCCTACAAATTCATCCCTACAGCGGGTAAGTATTTCCACAACTTTACCCTCCCGGCGACCATTCTTTGCCCTTCCAGGATATACCATCACCCGTACAATATCCCCGTCCAATGCATTCTTTAAGTCCTTTTCCTTCACCAAAATGTCATCATCCGCCTTGCCCATATGCTGGGGGATGACAAACGCAAAACGGGCATTTACATAATCAACCTCTCCTTCGATGAACGCGGGATCGCTTGTCGTGCTAAACTCATTGCGGGCATTTTTGGAAACCTTCCCCGCGCTAACCAATTCTACCAAAATTTCCGGTAACGCACGCTTTTCCGATGCATCTCGAAGCCGCAGCTGCTTGCTGAGCTGACGCTCAGAAAACTCCTCGCCAAAGTGGCTCTCTAAAAAATTTAGTACGGTGTGTTTTAACTGAAAGGGGTTTCCACCCCGCTTAGGCCCACCCTTTTTACGATCTCTATAGTTGCTTTTGCCAGATTTTCTTCCCATAAACAAATTCTCAAGGGTTAAAGGTAAAGATTATTATGGTACATAAGAAGGGCTTTGGAACTAATCTTTACCGTCTAGATCCAGATTCAATACACGAAACTCCATATCGCCCGGAAGCCCTTGGTAGGCTAGGTACAGCCTGGCTGTTACCTCTACATCTCGGATACAATAATGGCGAATGCTCTCCAGATCCCCTTGCTTGTAATACACTTCGTTTACCATGCTCCCGTCTATGCCTTCTTTGGAGGTTGGGATATGAAATACTGCAGCCAATAACTCCAGTCGAGTGTAGTGTTTGTAATCGCCAAACTTCCACATCTCCATCGTATCTATATGCCGGATCTCCCAGGGCTTCTTCCCGGCTATGTCCAATACTTCCGGAAGGGGTATGCGGTTTATGAGCATACGCCGGCACAGATAGGGAAAGTCAAACTCTTTGCCATTGTGACCGCAGAGCACCCACCTTTTTTTCTCTAGCAACTGCCGAAAAGCCACTAGGGTGTCGTGTTCGCTTTCCTCGGCAAAGGTTTTGGTTCGGTAGATCAGCTCGTTGTCATCCGCTGCATAGTAAAAAAAGCCTACACCAATGCAGATTATTTTACCAAACTCTGCATAAATGCCGGCCCGCTGGAAGTAAAGCTCCTCGGGTCTGCCCTCCTCCGAAGCAGGCTGATTCCGCATTTTACGAACCCATTCCTCCTGCAGGCGTGAAGGCAATTCCTCCCATCGCTCCGTGGATGATGCCGTCTCTATATCCAAAAACAAAATATCCTGTACCTCTTGAAAAAAATTACCCATAACATACTGTTAAACGTGAAGAACCCCGTACAAATCCAGCTCTGGAATATATCGGATATTTGATGATTCCATACTGCCTTGCACAAATATAAATTTTTTATCGAATATCTGATCCATAATGTAATAGCTTACCCAAAACTCGTTGGTAAGCGAAAAGAGCTTGGGATCAATGGATTCCACCCTCGCAACGGACGTGGCTTCCAACTCCTGAATGAGGTGCCGAAGGGTAGAAGTCTGTTTTCTCTCGCCGCCTAAGTCGCCATATCCTTTAGAGGTAATCATCAATGTGTGCAGGGAAATCAGATTTTTGTTAATGATATATACCGACCAATCTGCTCCGGCTTCCTTTTCTGCCCTGGCAATAGCCATCTTAACCCCGGTTACGGGATGGAAGGGTATGTCTTTCTTCATCTTTTGTAATTGTTTTTTGGTTTTATAATGCCTGGGATGTGGTTGCATACGGTCATTCGTACCTATTGGTGGTATGTACGCTTAATTACCGTTCCTCTGTGAGTCACGCGCCCCATGCTTCTCTGCCGTTGCAAACCCAAATGACCCGAGGAGCCATAAATCAGGCCGTGATTTCCAACTTCATTTCAAAAAGTATCTCCAAGTGCCGCCTCATTTTTACCTTTACTTCCTCCATATCTAGTTGCCTACCTAGCTCTAAGTGAAGTGAGGTTACCGCCTTGTCGGGAATTCCGCAGGGAACAATGTGCCCAAAATACTGCACATCCGCATTGACATTAAGCGCAAAACCATGCATGGTTACCCAGCGGCTGGACTTCACTCCCAGCGCACAAATTTTCCGGGGATTTTGTTGTGCCTTATGGTCCAACCAAACGCCCGTGAGGCCATCGATTCTTCCCGCTTCAAGGCCATACTCGGCCAATGTCAGGATAACCGCCTCCTCAAGAAACCGAAGATACCGATGGATATCGGTGAAGAAATTATCCAAATCCAAAATCGGGTACCCTACCAACTGACCCGGCCCATGGTAGGTGATGTCGCCTCCCCGGTTGATTTTATAAAAAACAGCCCCGTTATCCGTTAGCCCCGCGTCATCCAACAGCAAGTGGCTGCTATCACCGCTCTTACCTAGTGTATATACATGGGGATGTTCTACAAAGATGAGGTAATTTGCAGTTGGGGCTTGTTCTGCTTGGGGCAGCTGACGGTTTTGAATCTTTTGGGCTACGGTTTCAGCAAACAAGTGCTCCTGAAAATCCCAGGTTTCCTTGTAATCTTTGAGCCCTAAATCGATGAATTTTACCGTTTTATTCTTATTTTGGTTCACTGTAGTTCGGTTATCACAGAAAAAGAACAACACCACACATTGGATTGGTTCTGATTTTCCTGCATAAGGCAATAAAAGTAATCAAGCAGATCTTCTTTTAAAACATATATGTCCAAATCACTATGGCAGAGCATCTCGAGAAAGGGAAGGAGGCCGAATGGTTGGCCAAGGAGTGGCTCGAAAACAAAGGATATGAGTTTATCGAAGCCAATTACCGCTACAAACACGCTGAAATCGACCTGATCTTTACCCATAAGGGGATCATGGTATTTGTAGAAGTTAAATTCAGAAGTGGCACAGGCTACGGGTACGCCGAAGAATTTGTCGACTTCCGGAAGCGTCAACTGATCATAAGGGCCGCAGACCATTACATCCATGAAAAAGACTGGCATCGGGATATCCGCTTTGACATAGTGGGGGTGTATAGAGATCGTAACGGTAGCATTGCCTTCCGACATTTTGAGGATGCCTTTTATTAGCCGTCGTTTCGATACACCAAATTGCCTTCTCTATCCCACTCAGCCCGAATATAAGGGCGAAAGTCCCTGGTAAAGGGCTCAGGTTGGTATTGAATCTCCCGCTTTCGAATGAGCTCATCGCCCTTAGTCTCCCAATACTCCGTCCAGAGCCCTACTCGCTCGCCGTAGCGATACTCCCCTATCACCGCTACCTGTCCGCCTGGAAAGAAGTGAAAAAAATTGCCCTCTTCCAAATCGTATTCAATTGGTGTCAAGCGTTCGATTTCCCTATTTTCGCGATTATAATAGGTGATTCTGGAATCTTTGGGCCATCCTTGGTAAAAATGAGACTTGTCCAAAAGCACGCTCTTCGCGTCAAACGCCAGCCATCTGCCATGCTTGGTTCCATAGTAATACATGCCGGTTTCGACGACTACGTTATTTACCCGCTTTTCATAGGGACCGTGTAGCAGTTGGCCTTTTGAGGGATCAAAGTTGCGATCCTTGATGGACTTAGAACGCGAGTCATACCAATAGATATCTCTGATATAAGGGTCTACACGTTGATTTCGTGAAGTGGTATGAAAAAGTTGTAGGGTAGTCTGATCCCGAAAACTGCTTCGAATCATACTTCGGCTTGTCCGCTCGCCGAAATAGAAATTCTTTCGCTCCTTCTTCTTCTTTTGTTTTTTCTTCTCCCTGGTTTCCTCTTCTTGGTCAGAAAACAACAATATGGGAGTAGAGGTAGGCAATAGCCGGCTTTTTTCCACCCCGGAAGAATCTGGGTCCACAACCAGCTCGTCTTGCGCCAAAACTGGTATCACTTGGCATAATAGGAGCACCAACAACATCGCAATGGTTCGCTTCATCTTGAATATAACGGCATTTTCCGGCAAGAAATTTTGTAGATCAAATATATCTCATCAATTTCTCATAAAGGTTTAGAATTCAACGGCAATATACTTAATTTTGCACCCACAATCGAAAAGATTGTCCAATTACCAATATTCCGTTTCCAACAATATACCTAGTTATCAGCCTTGTGACGGCTGTCATTTAAATCTTTCGCATATTCATGAACGCTATTTTATCGGATCGAATCAATGCCATGGAGGAATCTGCCACCTTGGCCATGGCGAAAAAAGCCAGAGAACTCAAAAGTCAAGGTATCAACATCATCAGCCTAAGCTTGGGGGAACCGGACTTTAAAACGCCCCAGCACATACAGCAGGCAGCAAAGGACGCAATAGACGAGGGCAAATATTTCTCCTATCCCCCAGTAGCAGGTTATCAGGATCTCCGGGAGGCCATTGCGGCAAAATTGAGAACAGAGAACCGCATTGCCGAAGCAAAGGCTGAAAATATCGTGGTTTCTACCGGGGCAAAGCATTCGATAGCGAATATTTTCATGTGTATCGTTAACGAAGGTGACGAAGTAGTGATCTTTTCCCCCTACTGGGTTTCTTACTCTGAAATCATCAAATTGGCCGGTGGGGTACCGGTATTGATAGAAGGTACGTTGGAAAACAACTTCAAAGCAACTGCCCAGCAACTCGAAGAAGCCATCACCGAAAAAACCAAAGCGGTCATTTACTCGTCTCCCTGTAACCCTACTGGCTCGGTATTCAGCAAAGAAGAACTGGAAGCCATTGCCGAAGTGGTGAAAAAACGGGACAACATCGTGGTGATAGCCGATGAAATATACGAAAAAATCAATTTTACGGGAGCGCATGCGAGTATCGCCTCCTTTCCTGGCATGTTCGAACGCACCATCACAGTCAATGGTTTTTCAAAGGGCTACGCCATGACCGGCTGGAGAGTGGGCTATATCTGTGCACCTGTGGCCATCGCAAAGGCCTGTGAAAAGTTACAGGGGCAGTTTACTTCCGGCGGTACGGGAATTGCCCAACGGGCTGCGCTGGCAGGTATTGTTGGAGACCAAGCTCCCACCAAGGAGATGGAAGCCGCCTACCTAAAAAGAAGAGACCTAGTGCTCGACTTACTTCGGGACATCCCCGGGATTAAGACCCATGTACCCGAAGGCGCATTTTATTTCTTCCCGGACGTAACGGCCTTTTTCGGCAAAACAGACGGGGAAATGACCATTGGCACCGCAGATGACTTCTGTCTGTACATTCTCAAAGAAGCACACGTATCTTTGGTAACAGGAGAAGCTTTTGGCGCGCCTAACTGCGTTCGGCTTTCGTACGCCGCTTCTGAAGAAGAACTCAAAGAAGCACTTAAGAATATCAAAGAAGCTGTTCTTAAGCTAAAATAATTCATGATAATCCTTGGGTGCCGATAGCCGGCGGACTGAAAAAAACAGTGCGATGTGCTATCGGCTCCTTTTTTCCCTCTCCCATGCCTGCACTCGTCATCACACCGGTAAAGGATGCGCTAGGCGCAACCTTGACAACCATTGAAGCCATACAGTCGGGCGAATTACCTCTGGAATACCGCGTATATAACGACTATAGCTCTCCGGAAACGGAGAAGGGACTGGAGAAAGCTGCCAAGCAACACAAGTTTCAACTTATTCACCTTCGGGATCTGACAGATGCGCCCTCGCCCAACTACAAAACGGTCCTACAGCACGCTCAAAAATATGCATTGGCACAGAACCTCTCCCTAATCATCGTAGAATCCGATGTGACGGTAAAGAAGGATACGCTCTCCAAGCTGATTGCATTTAGCGAGCAACATCCAAGTACCGGACTGGTAGGCGCAGTCACCGTAGACGAGCAAAACAAGGTAAATTTTCCTTACCTTAAGTTTAAGGACGAGAAAGCCTCCTTGATCAATACCAAGCGAAGCTTGAGTTTTTGTTGCACACTGCTTAGCAACCGTTTTTTGCATTCCTATGACTTTTCCCATCTCGATACTTCAAAGGATTGGTTTGACACACATATCTCCAAAAAATCGTTGGAAAATGGTTTTGAAAACGTTGTGCTAATGGACACTAGAGTGCTGCACCGCCCGCACGGAAGTCGGCCATGGAAACAACTCAAGTATACCAATCCGGTCAAATACTACCTGAACAAGTTTTTTAAGGGAAGAGACAAAATTTAGTAATTGAGAATTCGATAGTCATTGGCGGGTAAGACAGCAGGTGGTAATAGATCGGGGACTTTACGGGATTAAAAACAGCACCTGGTCTTATTTTTTAGCAAATTCCCTCTCAAACCCACGAAGTGGCATTTTGATTGTACCGATCCGTCCCTTTTTAGTGGCGTATTAGCAGCCAGTTTTCTAGCGTATTAATAAGCTTTGACCATGTTTTGCTTTTTCGAATCGGTCCGTTAAGATGCTGATATATAAAATCCCGGTGTTTGTCATTGATAAATCGATAGGTCCGTTGCCGGGCCTGTCTGTCTACTGACTTACGCCGAGAACCTCCCCGTATGCGGTAATAAAACCCGGTAAAGGGCAACTTAATCACCTCGCCGGTATCCTTCAGCATGGCGATCCAAAATTCCCAGTCCTCAAACCCCCAGGTCATTTCCTCGGCGTACCCTCCTATGGCTTCCCAATCTCGCTTGCGGTACATGGCAGAAACAAAAATCATATTACCCTGGGCCAGTTGTGCCCGACTAAAAGGCTTGAGCTTCCAAGGCCCGGTTTTAGCACCGAACTTGTCCGCCTCACAGTACACTACTTTGACCTCCGGCCTATGTTGCAAAACCTCCACCGCTTCTCGGATATAATGGCTTGCTATCAGGTCATCGGCATCCAAAGGAAGAATGTAGACCCCCCTCGCATAGCGTATGGCCGCATTCCTTGCCGCTGATGGTCCCGCATTGGGCTGGCTAAAAAAGTGAATCCAAGCATGTGTTGCGGCAAGTTCCTTTGCTATTTTAGGCGATTGGTCTGTTGACCCGTCATCTACAATGACCCACTCCATAGGAGCGTAGTCTGAAGAAACCAATGATTGGGCTGTTTCCTCCAAAAAAGCTTCTTGATTATACAATGGTGTTATGACGCTTACCAGCGGGGATTCTTCCATACCTAAGAATTGACCTCAAAATTAATCATTCTATATGATTAATTGCGAATGGATGAAACATCATGCGTTGGATTCGAAGACCCCATTTAATGCTAAAATTATTACTATCAAAAGATTTTATTAAATGCTGTGAAAAAAGTCAAAATTTGCAATCCATTTTCTATCAATATCTAAAAAGTGCAAAATTAACAATCGTTTTCGTAGACTCCTCTATTCATGTTTATATAACTAATTCATTGACAATCACATATAATGTCTAAGGGCGATCGCAAAAGCCTTCCAAACAGAATCACATTTCCGTACGCTATTTCGGTTAAATTGGTTGGTATCTAACGCATGAGTTACGTACACAATTGACGGAAATCACTTTGTAATTATTTCATTAAATTATCAAAAATTAGCGAGATCTTATCTTTGTTTTGTAAGGAAAAAAATTTGTACCTTTGTGTTGGGTGATTAAGCAACTTTTTCTACTAATTACTTTTCTTTGGAATTTGGATGGAGGGAACATTGGCTTAATTTTTTTTACCTCCAAATTTTAAACCGTATACAAAGTCCGTGCCTAGTAATGCATGTATTCATTGTGTAACTTTATCCTATGAAATCGAGCCTGCCTAGCGGACAGTCAAAAATAATGCGAGCGACACACACTGGGATGCCCCGATAGCTATCGGGGCAAACATACGACCTGCCTGACGGTAGGCAGGGATTTCATCCCGATAAACCGGGACTAAGTTGTGACCACTGAAAAACAATTATAGACACATGAAATCGAGCACGACGCAAGCGACACACGGAGGAACGATTGTAATACGTGCGAGATTCCATCTGACCGCTTAAAGACAAATTATAAACAGATGAAAAGCTATTTTTTCAGTCTTCTATTGGCAGTAATCAGTGGGTTGGTTTCAGGAACGGCTTTTGGCCAGCAGGATACGCTAAATACGTATTACGAAACGTTTCCGAAAAAAATCACCGGACGGTATTACTTCTCCAGGAAATACACGGCGTTGGAGATACAGGATCCGGGAACCGGCTATCGTTACCGCTTCGAACCCCGTTCCACGTTAAACATGGGAGTCGGGGCAACTTATCAAAACCTCACCCTAAACTTGGCATATGGGTTTGGGTTCCTGAATCCAGATTTAGGGCAGGGAGATAGCAAATACCTCGACCTTCAGGCCCACATATACCCCAAAAATTTCGTCATTGACTTTTTCGGGCAGTTTTACCGCGGATATCACGTTGATGGGCGGGAATCCAAGATCCCCGAACCGGAACGATTTGTCGTACTCCCGGATATGAAGGTCAGAAAGATCGGCGCATCCATCCAATACTTATTCAACGGCGAAAGGCTATCTCTTCGAGCTGCCTTCCTGCAAAACGAATGGCAAAAAAAGTCCGCCACCAGTATGCTTCTTGGGTTTGAGATGTATGGAGGGCACGCCTCCAACGAAGCGGGGATACTGACTTCATCGATAATAAATCAGCAAGAGGGACGTTTCCAACATATCCGCTTTTTTGAGTTCGGTCCAAATCTTGGATATGTCGGCACCCTGGTTATTGCAAAACGTTTCTTCCTTACCGGCTCGATCAGCAGCAATCTAGGCCTTGGTTACCTTTCCGCATCCGATCAGGGAATTAGGAACTCCTCCTGGCAGCTGAATCCCAACGTATTCCTTCGCGGCTTTGCCGGGTACAACAACAAAGCCTGGTCGATAAATGTAAACTATGTCCTGAACCAAGTACGACTACCGAACACTGCCGGATTGAATCCCTCCCTATTCACCGGAAATTACCGGTTTAATTTTATTTACCGCTTTGATCCTGGACCAAAGATAAAGCGGTATTTAAACTGGATTGAAGATAAACGGAATGCCGTGCTGAAAAGATAAATACCCTATAAGTCTGCTCGCTTACATAAAATTGAATTGTTCCTTAGTTTCATTTTTCATAACGTTTACTGCTTATAACTAACACTTTTTTAGCCAAAAAAACATTTTGTTAACATTCTATTTACAATATCTTAAAGCGATCTATTCTGTCAAAAGGAATATTCTGGGCTAAAGGCCTGTTTTTTTCAAAATTTTTACCTGTTATTAGTGGTATGAATATTTCCTTTTTTAGTATTCATCGTAGGGAAAATTAGTTAACCACACCAATATGCTTTATGGGAAAACACTTTACACTTGCTAAAAGGCCACTCACTATGGCGCTCATTGCGCTGTTAGGCCTGTTCTATTTGACGGACGCTTATGCCCAAACCCGGCGAATATCCGGAAAAGTTACGTCTAAAGAAGAGACGATGGGAATTCCCGGCGTCAATGTGCTCATTAAGGGGACGCAGGTAGGCACTGCGACGAACATCGATGGGGACTTCTCTCTGGACGTACCGGACAACAACACCGTACTGATCTTTTCTTATATTGGTTTCCAAAACCAGGAAATCACCGTAGGCAATCGGTCGGTCATTAATGTGGAACTTGTCCAAGATGAAGGCACGTTGGGTGAAGTGGTGGTTACTGCCTTGGGCATACGCCGGGAGGAAATATCCTTGGGTTATTCCATTGAACGGGTAGGAGGGGATGAAATGACCCGTGTTGCCCAAGAAAGCTTTTTGAATGCCATGGCCGGAAAAGTGGCTGGTGCCACCATCAGCAGCACCGGTGGGACCGGTTCCTCAGTCAGCATGGTGATCCGGGGGGCGACCTCTTTGAATTCGGACAACCAACCACTCTTCGTGGTAGACGGCGTGCCAATAGCCAACACGTTGAACAACGTATCGTCTTTTGGGAATGAAAACCGGGTGGATTATGGTAACGCCATTTCCGGCCTAAATCCTGATGACATTGCGGAAATCACCATCTTGAAAGGCCCTAGCGCAGCAGCGCTCTATGGATCACGTGCCGGTAACGGTGTGGTGCTAATCACTACCAAAAGTGGTAAAGTAGATAGATTGACCGTAAATGTAAGCTCCAATACCGTTTTTGATGTGCCCTTTAAATACCTTAAGTGGCATTCTCGGTTTGGCTCCGGACAGTTTTCGGCGATTCCACCCGATATCAGCGGAACACCTTTATCAAATCCCTTTGGAGCATTGGTACAGGAGAACGTGAACGCGGCTTTTGGTGCCGAGCTGGACAGAGGCTATATGGCACCACAGTGGAACAGCCCACTGGATGAACAGGGGCGCCCCATTCCCATGGAATTGGTGTCCCACCCGAATAATGTGCAAAACTTTATGCAAACGGGAATCACCACCACCAATGGATTCTCGGTATCAAACAGTACGCAATCCATGAACTACCGTATCTCCTACGGAAACATGCAAAACAGGGGCATCATACCCAATTCAGACCTCTTCCGGAATACAATAAATATCAATTCATCTGTAAAGCTCAACGACAAGCTGACACTGAGCACCAACTTGGACGTAAGCCGAAACAATTCGAATAACCGACCTGCCGGTGAACGAGGTACCAATCCCCTGCAATGGGTGTACGAAACCTCACCGCATATCAACATCCTAGACCTAAAGGATTATTGGATGCCCGGTCAGGAAGGGTTACAGCAACGCAGTCCGGATGCAAGTTTCCCTACCCGTACCATCAACAATCCCTACTTTCTGGCAAATGAGGTGAACAACAGTTTCAACCGGGATCGGGTATTTGGAAACATCAAAGCGGACTGGCAGATCTCTCCAAGCGTAAGTGCCTTTGTGCGGTATGCGCTTGATACCTATAGTGAAACCCGGGAAAGCAAAATTGCCAATAGCTACACCCAAGAGCTACAAGGTGCTTATGGCATATCCGAGCTGAATGGCTTCGAAAGTAACGCAGACTTTTTGGTATCCTATAATAAAGATGTAAACAACTTTGGCATCACACTCTCAGGTGGCGGCAACATGCGGTACCAAAATGGCAGCAACATCACCGTATCCTCCCGTCCCGGTGCGGGCCTCATTGTCCCGGGGGTGTATACCGTTCAGAATATTGCCCAAGATAATGTGCAATACTCCAACTCCCGATTTGAGCGTGGAATCAACAGTTTGTATGCCTTGGCAAACCTGTCTTATAATGACATGATTTACCTTGACCTTACGGCCCGAAACGACTGGTCCAGTACGCTGCCCAATGCCGAGCCCTATTTCTATCCGTCCGCATCCCTAAGTTTGCTGGTTAATGAAATGGTCAATATGCCGACTTCCGTAAGTCTCTTCAAGCTGCGGGGCGGATATGCGCAGGTTGGGAACGACGCCAATCCTTACCGCTTGATTGCCATGCTCTCCAATGCCGGCGCTTGGGGAAATCTGCCTCGTTTGACCTTACCATCCACCCTTCTAAACCCGACCTTGAAACCGGAGATCGCAAGCTCCTATGAAGCGGGTCTTGATTTCCATCTTTTCAATGGCCGTGTTCGGTTCGCAGGTACTTATTACGTGATGGAAAACGAAAACCAAATACTGAGCACGTTAATGCCCCCATCCACCGGGTACACGGGAAAGAATATAAACGCCGGCCTTCTACGTAGTAAGGGCATTGAGCTTACGTTGGGGTCTACCATTGTGGAAAACAGAAACTGGCGATGGGACGTGAATGTTAACTTAACCAGAAACCGAACCCGAATCCTTGAACTCTCCGATGACTTGCCCTATTACACCCTATGGACAGATGCAAGAGGGGGTGCTTGGACCTATGTAGGCGATGAGATCGGTGACATCTACGACGCAGAGGTGATCACCGTGGAAGATCCCAATTCCGAGTATTTTGGATTTCCTATCTTGAACCCCCAAAGTGGCAAATGGCAAGATGTGGCTGCCCAAAATACCCGAAATAGAATCGGAAATTTTAATCCAAGGTTTATCCTAGGTGGTCAGAGCTCTCTTTCGTACAAAAACTTCCACTTGAATTTTACCTTTGATTGGAGAAATGGGGGTGACTTTGTGTCCCAAACTTACCGATGGGGCGAAGAACACGGCAGATCTCAGATCTTCTTGGATAAATTGATCAACCCGGGCGATATGCAAGGAAGAGAGCTTAGAGACTATTTGATTGCAAACAAGGACCAAATGATACTAATGAACGGCAACAACTTCCCGCTTGTCGGTGGGCCCACCCCTGATTTCAATGGCTATCCCTTTACCTTTGGACCCTTTACCTTGCCCTATGGTGGCGTGTTTATCCCAGGTGTATATGCGACTGCTTTTGATGAGAACGGAAACCCTACTGAGTTTGCCGAAAACCTAGGGGAAAACATTGGTCAACCTGGAGGTACAGTCACCATGCCGTTTGCCGGAAGTACCGCTTGGAGCTTTACTAGGGCCTTCCTGTTTCCGGCATCCTTTGTGAAACTTCGGGAAGTGTCCTTCGGAATGGATCTTCCTGCCCGTATCACCAGTGCATTGAAGATGCAGAACCTGAATTTCTCCGTGTATAGCCGTAACATCATCCTATGGACTGCTGCCAAAATCAACATCGATCCGGAGATGGCTTTCCAACCACAGGCAGGTGTAGAAGCAGGAACCCAGTTCAAACAAGGGATCGAACGTTGGAACGTCAATCCTTGGGTGATGCCAATTGGTTTCAAAATAAATGCTACGTTTTAATCATCCGATTACAACCTAAAATGAGATATCGTATGACTCTGAAAAATATAACCTTCAAACTCTTAGGGCTGGTAATGATCTTTACCATATCCTGCCAGGAAAGCCTGATGGATATGAACGTGGACCCAAATGCCGCTAACCCGGCAACCACAAACCCTAACCTCGTGCTCACTACCGTGCTCACCGAAGCCGGGAAATCCGTGGTAAACCTCGGATATGGAGATATCGCAGGCGTAATGCAGCACACTCAAAAAGACGGGTGGGCAGGTGGCCATAACCTATACGACTGGAACCGAAACAACAGCTGGGCGGGATACTACGGTATCCTTCGAAACAATCAGTTTGTATATGACCGTTCAGTAGAGCTTGGTTTCGAGTTGCAGCAAGGTGTCACCTTGGTCATGAAATCCATGATGTTTGGCCTGATCACCGATCTCTGGGGAGATGCTCCCTATACCATGGCACTGAAAGGTACAGAGGGAACGCCCGAGGCGACTTTCCCGGTATTTGATACCCAGGAAAGCATCTATCGGGGTATCCTAGAGGATCTGGAGCGTGCCAATCAGCTCCTATCCAAACCCCGAAACGAATACAACAGCACCATTCAGGGAGCCGATGTGTACTACAATGGTGATCCGGCTAAGTGGCGAAAGTTAGCCAATTCACTTAAGCTTCGCTACTTGATGAGAGTTTCCGACAAGCTGCCCGACTTTGCTAAGCAGGGAATTGAAGCCATCATGGCCAATCCAGCTCAATACCCGATCATCACAACCCCGGCAGACGACGCTTCCATGGGATTTGCGGGTATCAGCAACGATACGTCGTGGCCAAACAATACCCGCTTTGACGCCAATGAGAGCAACTACCGCAGGATAAAAATGTGTCAAACCTTGGTGGAATCGCTGCGGTCCAAAAATGATCCCCGAATAGCCGTCTGGGCAAACAGGGTGCAGATCCCACTCGTAGTAGACGCAACATTACCTGAAAACACCGACCGCATCGAAAATGGCCGAAGATTGCTCTCGCCGGATGTATTGGCGGCACGAAACATCGCCCTTGAGGATATCAACCAAAACCCGGACTACGTTGGAATTCCCCCTGCAATCCCCGGCCCTCAGGTATATAACATGAGCCCAGATGCCAATCAAGCCGCCTTCAACCCCCACGTATCGTGGTTAAATGACATCTATCGTGCAGCTTCGGGTCCACTCTTGCGGTCCAGAATCCTGTCGGCTTCGGAGGTACATTTCATACTGGCCGAGGCCGCACTGAAAGGGTGGTCCGTTGGCAACTCGGCCGAAGCCCATTACAATGCCGCCATTCAGGCCTCCTTTACCACTTGGGGTATTGCCGGTCAAGCAGCCGCATACCTCGCCCAAGATAACGTCCGCTTTGACGGCACCTTAAAGCAGCTTATTGAGCAGAAATGGATTGCTTCCTGGACTGCAGCGGCAGAGTCCTGGTTTGACTACCGACGAACCGGCTTCCCCGAGCTACAGGCAGGTCCCTTTGCCCTGCGAACCGTTCTCCCCGTCAGGTATTACTACATGATTGACGAAGAAAACCTCAATCAGGTCAATACCCAAGCAGCCATGGACAGGCTACAGCAAACCAACTTCTCCCAAGTGGACGGGCTTAACAGCGCCTGGTCTAAACCTTGGGTGATACAGGGAACCAATAAACCTTGGTAATCGCTACCCATGACACGTATTTGGAGGTGTAAGGTAATTCTTACACCTCCTTTGTTTTACTACAAAACTCCCAAAACGATGAGATTATATGCACTTATTACCCTGCTGTTTGTCTCTATATGCAGCGCCTATCCCATTTCCACCTATGCCCAGGGGTTGAAAGTGGGTACAGCCCTCCGGATCATCACACCCGATCCCCTGCTGCCCGTCTCGGGCGGCGTGGGCACACCAAAGCCCGCAACCGAGAAAAAGGGAGATCTCTTTGCCCGCGCGGCGGTGTTTGAGCAAGGCAATGAACGCTTTGCCCTTGTGGTCATGGACAACCTGGGATGGCCGGCTGTGCTGGCAGACAAGTCGCGCGCACTCATAAAGGGAATCAAACCGGAAAATGTACTGATCGCCGCCACGCATACGCACAGCGCACCGGATGCCTACGCCTTTGCCGATGAGTCCGGAAAACACGGGGCCGACCTGGACTACCTGGACTGGTGCACGCGTCAGATTGCCGAAGCCGTCAATGAAGCGGTAACCAAACTGACACCCGCCAAGCTGAAAATAGGCTATGGTGAGGCACAGGGGAAAATAGCGTACAACTACTACGCTCCCACGCTTTATGACCCTAACTGCGGTGTGATACAGGCACTGGACACAAACGGAAGGGTGCTGCTCACCCTGATCAATTATGCCATCCACCCGGAGGTAATCGGCAACGGACGCGGCATCTTAAGCCCCGATGTATGCGGACCCCTGTACGATCGGATAGAGGAAAAAGCCGGAGGCATGGCCCTCTTTGTGAATGGAGCCTTGGGAGGTATGGTAACGGCCGATAACCGACGGGAAAACGGTCAGGAAGCCAGCGATTACGAGGAATGCAAACGCATAGGGTATCTGCTCGCCGATGAAGCCTTACGTATCGTAGGCGACGCTCCCATAGCCTCAAACTCCGACCTGTTTGTAACTTCCAAACAGATCGAAATCGCCATCGAGTCTCCGCTGATGAAATATATCTTGGAAAACTCGCCCCTTGGACATAGACAGCGGGGCGCCGAATCCGTTCAGACGCAGCTCAACCTGATTAATCTGGGGCCGGCGCAGTTTGTGACCATCCCCGGAGAGGCCCTTCCCAATATCGGATATTACCTGAAGCGCCATATGCCCACAAAGTTTCCGTTTTTGCTTGGCCTTTGCAACGATGCCTTTGGCTACTTTTTGACCAAAGTCGATTTCGCCAGCTTCAAGCGCTACGAATACATCAGCCGGACAAGTTTAGGGGAGATGTCTGGCGAGACCGTCATACAGGGCATTCTCGAAATGGTGGAGCAATCCCCCAAGCCCAGCAACCCCTACTGATTTCTTTGCGTTTTTTCCCTACCTTTAGCGTTGATTCAGGGCAGAATGAACCTACGTGATGGCAAAGATGATTTCGCTTAACCCAATTCCCGTTAAGCTCAAAATAGATTTGGAGAACATGCTGTTCCCGGTTTACAGAAAGGTATTGATACCTTACGATATAACGATGTATGATCTACACCTGATTATTCAGACGGCTATGGGCTGGGAAAACTGCCACCTGTTCCAGTTTAGCGATAAAAAATGGAAGTGCGACGTCAGGGTGCAGTATGGCGTGGACGATGAAGGCGAATGGGGCGATTTCTTTTCCGATATCTATGAGGCCGATGAAATTTCCTTGAGTGAATTCATGCCCCACACCAATGGCAAAACCTTCTGGTACTGGTATGATTTTGGGGACGATTATAACCCAAAATATGTTAATGGTGCTTTTGGCGGAATTGGGCCACAAAGTGAGTTTATAGTGAATTTTTATTTGGAAAGAGTTGCTTTGCCTAACTCTCAAACATTTGAAATTAAAGAAGGGAATGTTTTTAGTGAAGTTGAAAGCGAGAGAAAACCTGTTGATCATGAACAAAGTCTCGTTAGGGTCGTAGAAAATGGTATAATCATGGATTACCAACATGCCAAAGAAATTCACAGATGGCTGGGGGAGCATCTTAAAACCTTTGAACAAAACTTTTTGAAAAATGAATAATCTACTATTCGAAAACACGAGCACTAAGACACCTAGTCTTGATCTTGGTAAAAGTTCTATTGGGTGGGCTATAGTCGAAAACCGACAAGTTCGCCCTAAAAATCATTTTACAAAAAACATTGTAAAAAGATACGAAGACCCTTTACTGAAAAACCTTCAAACATTGCGCACTATAAAACAGTTGCCAGTAGATTGGAATGGAAACGGGTCTGTGACATTTTCTGAAGCATTAATACAAAAGGTTTTTACAATAGTCCGTGAACTCCAAATTCAACCTGATATCTTTCCAACAGGCAGAAACAGCATTCAATTGGAATTTGAAATAGGAGATGATTACCTTGAATTTGAGGTTTTCGAAGATAAAATAATTACCCTAATACAGTTTGATGGAAAGAATGAAGAAAGAGAGGTTTTAGAAGAAGAAATTTTTGAACTAACCAAAGATTTTCATGCTGTCGCCGTACCTGTCTAACGATGAATATTGTATAGAGCTGTAAAGCCCTTTCCAAACTGGTGGAAATTTGAGGTTAATAAACCGTCGTCGGCAGTGTTTAAAGACTCAAGAGGTGTGTCAGTTGATCGGGATCAGGCAGGCCAAGTTCAGAAGTTGTCGAGGAATTAAGAAATCGTTTTCCGGTTAGAGTTGTAGTCTCCATTTCAGTAGCTTTATGTCGAGGGTTTGGCACACATCCAGTTGCCAAACCCCTACTCAGTCAACCAGAGCATGCAGAAATCCATAGGAGTGAATCAGAAATTGAGCTAACCAACGATCAAGCAAGGAAGTTAAGTAAAGCGGCCAAGTTAGAATTTTTTGACCCAGCAATTCATTGATAGACTATGAAGACCTGGCAGGTTTGGTCATTTGTTCTACAGCCCTTTTATGCTATTTTTTTTTCTACACCTTTTTAAAATTAACAAAATATACCCAGTTTTCACTGGATAGGCAAGGAAAAAGTCATCAACCACCACCAAGAGGTCCCCTTCAAAGTTCTTGACAAACAATACCATTAGAATTTCGAAGAAGACGACGCACCTTTCTTTTTTACTCAAAAGTCATTTCTACATTGGAAGAACACCTTATGAATCATTTCTTGGAAGTATTTTCAAATATCCACTTACATGCCCATACAAAAGACCCTGTTTTTGCTTGTGGACAGTATTACCCGAGCAAAAATTTATTGAAATTTACCCTTGTGGATCTTGGAGTAGGTTTTTTGGAACCTATTTCGAACTTTACCAAAAATCAAATCAATGAGGCAGAAAAGGCCATCTTATGGGCACCGCTGGATAAATTGATTTGAGTCCAAAGAGGTAACGGACATTCTCATGTTCCCAAACTAGCCCAACTATACCTCATTTGCCAAGAAGGATCCAATCTCACCACATTGGCGTACATTGGCAACAAACTATCCTGTAGCTCCTTTCCGCAAAAAATCAATCCCATAACTTCGAATGCGTGATTCTTTGTGTAATTTGGGCATAGAAACTAACTACATTGCTACAAGTCCTTAGGTGAATCCATTCGTTTGTATTGATACGGAAGTCAACCCAGAGCAAAACCTGCTGCTGGATATCGGTGCGGTAGCTGAAGATGGCAGTACCTTCCACGCCAATAATCCAACAAGCCTCCTCCACTTTATTGGCAATAGACGTTTTCTTTGTGGGCATAATATGGTGTACCACGATTTACCCTATTTACAGGCTGCACTTCAACAGCTGGCTAAACCCGGTCACGTCAAGCCAATCGATACATTATTCCTTTCGCCGTTACTTTTCCCAAACCGCCCCTATCATGCCCTGTTAAAAGACGATAAACTCTTAACCGAAAGCATCAATAACCCGTTGAATGATGCCCAAAAGGCAAAAGACCTGTTTCAGGATGAGTGTACTGCTTTTTTAAAGCTGCCAGAGGACTTGAAGCAGATATACTACCTGCTCTTAAAAAACCAAGAAGGGTTTGCAGGTTTCTTTTTGTATCTTGGATATGTCTGTTCACAGACCTCTCTGGAAGAGTTAATCAACGGCTATTTTACCGGGAAAATCTGCTCCTCCGCACCGCTGGCCAAACTGGTCAAAGAGAGTCCGCGGGAAATCGCGTATTGCCTTGCCCTGATTTATGGTGGGGATATCCAGTCCATTACTCCACCGTGGGTATTGAGGACCTTTCCAAAAGTAGATCGCGTGATTACGCTATTGAGAAACCGTCCCTGCCTCGCCGGTTGTGCTTATTGTTCTCAAGCACTGGACATACACCTGGGGTTAAAGAAGTTCTTTGGATTCGATGCTTACCGCAAATTCGGAGATGAGCCCCTACAGGAGTCGGCCGTGCAGGCGGCTGTGATGCAAAAATCTGTGCTGGCTATCTTCCCTACGGGAGGTGGCAAATCAATCACCTTTCAGGTACCTGCCCTGATGAGCGGAGAAACCGAGCGTGGACTTACCGTCGTCATTTCTCCGCTGCAATCCCTGATGAAAGACCAGGTAGACAACTTGGAGGCAAGCGGGATTACCCAAGCAGTAGCCATCAACGGATTGCTGGATCCGATTGAGCGGGCCAAATCCTTTGAACGGGTAGAAGACGGCTCGGCATCCCTTCTTTATATCTCTCCAGAGTCTCTCCGGTCGCATAGCATCGAACGACTGCTATTGGGGCGTAAAATAAGTCGCTTTGTCATTGATGAGGCGCATTGCTTTTCTGCGTGGGGACAGGACTTCCGGGTAGATTACTTGTATATTGGCGATTTTATCAAGCAGCTTCAGGAAAAGAAACAGTTGTCCGAAGGAATTCCTGTTTCTTGCTTTACAGCCACCGCCAAACAAAAAGTGATCGAAGATATCCAGCATTATTTCAAAGAAAAGCTAGGCCTTCGATTTATTGTATTCCGATCGGGTGTGTCCCGTACAAACCTTCAGTACAGCGTCTTTGAGCGTAGAGAAGAAGAAGACAAATATGCCGCGCTTAGGGACTTGATTTCATCCAAAAACTGCCCCACCATCGTGTATGTATCCAGGACCCGAAAAGCCTACGATCTGGCACAGCGTCTGAATACCGACGGATTTCAAGCCAGGCCCTACCACGGCAAGATGGACAAACAGGAGAAATCTGCCAACCAGAATGCGTTTGTTTCCGGAGAAGTACCGATTATGGTGGCTACCTCCGCCTTTGGGATGGGCGTGGACAAGAAGGACGTGGGCCTTGTCGTGCATTACGAGATCTCCGACTCGCTCGAAAACTACGTGCAGGAAGCCGGACGCGCCGGAAGGGACGAGGCCATCGAAGCTTCCTGTTACGTGCTCTTTGATGAAGAGGATTTGAGCAAGCATTTTATCATGCTCAATCAGACCAAATTGAGCATCAAAGAGATTCAGCAGGTGTGGAAAGCCATCAAGGAGGTGACCCACTTTCGTAGTACGGCATCCAACTCTGCCCTGGAAATTGCCCGCAAAGCCGGCTGGGATGACAGCATCCTGGATATAGAATCCCGGGTGACCACCGCCATCGCAGCCCTAGAGGATGCTGGATACCTTCGTAGAGGGCAAAATATGCCCCGGATTTTTGCCAACAGTATTCTCTCCAAAAATGCCCAAGAGGCCATTGATAAGATCCAAGCTTCCTCCCGCTTTAACGAAAAGCAGAAAGCCTCGGGTACCCGGATTATCAAGAAGCTATTTTCCAGCAAAAGCAAGCTTACGGACGGAGAGGAGGCTGCAGAGTCCCGCGTAGATTATATCTCAGACCACTTGGGCATCGTACGGGAGGAGGTGATCAACATCATCAACCTGCTACGTGAGGAAAAGATACTCGCAGATGCCAAAGACCTGACAGCGTTTATCAAGCAGGGAGAACCGATAAACCGCTCCGTTTCGCTGGTGGAGCTGTATAGTAAGCTGGAAAAATTTCTGCTCACCCAAATCGGGACCGAACCCAACGTACATTCGCTAAAGGCTCTGAACGAGGCCGCTGCGCCAACCTTAGGAGAGGAAGTTACCACCCACCGCATCAGAACCCTGATAACGTATTGGAATATCAAGCACTGGGCGAAGAGCCAACTCAGCCGGCTTTCCAAAAACCACTTGAAAGTAGCGCTATTGGTAGATAGGGAATTGCTCGGAGAGAAAATGGAAAAACGCCACGTTCTTTCCAGATTTATCATCGAGTATCTTTACCAGAAAAGCGGACAGCTGAAGGAATCCGAATCCAACGGAGAGGTTCTGGTAGCATTTTCCGTGCAGGAACTCAGAGATGCCTACCTAAATCATTCGGCACTTTTTCTGTTGGATGTCAGTATTGCGGATGTAGAGGACACCCTTTATTTCCTGTCCAAAATCGAGGCTATCAAAATCGAGGGAGGCTTTTTGGTTATTTATAACCGCCTGACCATAGAACGGTTGGAGAAGGATAACAAAAAGCGGTACAAGACGGAGGACTATGAAAAACTCCGGGAATACTACGAAAACAAAGTGCAGCAGATCCACATAGTCGGGGAGTATGCCAAGCGCATGATACAGGATTACCAAGGTGCGTTGCAGTTTGTGGACGACTACTTCCAGTTAAATTACCCGTCCTTCCTGCGCAAATACTTCAGTGCCGGCAGACAGCGGGAGATCCGTCAGAATATCACGCCCGCCAAGTTCAAGCAGCTTTTCGGTGAGCTTTCGCCTGCCCAGCTGGCGATTATCAAAGACAACCGGGCCCAGCATATCCTCGTGGCGGCAGGACCGGGCAGTGGTAAAACAAGGGTTTTGGTACACAAGTTGGCTTCCCTCCTACTGATGGAAGACGTGAGGCATGAGCAGCTCTTAATGCTGACCTTTTCACGGGCCGCCGCCACCGAATTTAAAAAGCGCTTGATGGAGTTGATCGGTAATGCGGCTCTTTGGGTAGATATCAAGACTTTCCATGCCTATTGCTTTGATATCTTGGGAAAAGTAGGGAACCTCGATGCATCGGCGGATATCATCCGGCAGGCGACCGAAAAAATCAGTGGAGGGGAGGTGGAAATCAGGGAAGTGACCCGCACCGTATTGGTGATCGATGAGGCCCAGGACATAAATGCCGAGGAATTTGCGCTTATCGAAGCCCTCATGGCCCAAAACGAGGAAATGCGCGTGATAGCCGTAGGGGATGACGACCAAAATATCTACGAGTTCCGAGGATCCAGTGCGGCCTTTTTGGAAGAGTTCTTAACCAAGAACCAAGCCGTCAAATACGAGATGGCTGAGAACTATCGAAGTAAGGCCAATTTGGTGGCTTTTTCGAACCAATGGGTAGCCGCCCTTTCCAAACGGCTAAAATCAGCTCCGGTTATTGCCAAGCAATCGGGGAATGGAAAGCTTTCCATCACGACCTATATGGACCAGTCCCTGATTTCTCCCATCGTGGAGGACGTGCTAAGCAGCCCACTCCATGGGACGGTGGCTGTACTGACACGCACCAATGAAGAGGCCATGCAGATAACAGGGTTGTTGATTAAAGGGGGTATTCCCGCCAAGCTGATTCAATCCAACGACGGTTTTAACCTGGTCAATTTATATGAAGTACGCTACTTTTTAGAGCAGCTCCGATTGCCGGATGATGTATTTACCATTCCTTCGGACAACTGGAAACAGGCCAAGGACAGGCTAAAAGAGTATTTTGGACAAAGCACGAAATTTGAGCTTTGCCTACAGATGATTTCGGATTTTGAGCGAATTTATCCGAAGACCCGGTACCGTTCCGATTTGGATACCTTTATCCGGGAATCCAAGCTGGAGGATTTCTTTCCGCAGCGGACGGAGACGGTGTTTGTATCTACCATCCACAAAGCAAAGGGCAAGGAGTTTGATCGGGTATTTATTGTGTTGGAAAAGACGCCTGAATTAACTCCTGAATTTCGCCGATTGCTCTATGTGGGGATGACGCGGGCAAAGCAGCAGCTAAGTATTCATTTGAACGGCCGGTTTCTGGCGGGCCTTTCGGTAAAAAACCTGACCTATAGACATAACAACCAGTTTACCTTTCCTCCCCAGCTACTGGCCAGGCAGCTTACGTTCAGAGATGTTTGGCTGGGCTATTTTTTGCGCAGACAACCTATTATCAAACGGCTACGCAGCGGGGACCCACTCACCCTGCGAGAAGGAGAGTGCTTGGACGGCGCCGGCCAATCTGTGCTGAAATTTGCAAAAAGCTTTTTAAAGGAACTGGAAGTGCAATCCGAAAAACCCTACCGCATAGCCCATATTAGGGTTAATTATTTGGTTTATTGGAAGGATGAGGAGCAAGACAGGGAGGGATTGGTTATTTTGCCCGAGTTGATTTTTGAGCGTATCAGCGTCTCTTAAAGAATCAATTTCGTGAAGCCTATATCAAAGATTTCAAGCCTAGGCAACAAACATAATAAAAATTAGTTTGCAATTAAAAGGAAAACTGATAACTTCAATTTTCATGTTGATGGGATACGGAATCATTGCCGTGCCTACAGGGATAGTCACATCAGAGTTGACACAGGTGAGGAGTAGAAAAAAACTTGCCTCAGCCCCGAGATGCAAAAGCTGTGAACAGGTGATTTTTGATAAGGAAGCAATTTTTTGCAAGTTTTGTGGGAAGCAATTGCCCCAAAATAATGCCTAGGCTTTGTTCAGGGTAAACCAAAATCTCGAGCCTTTCCCTACTTCACTTTTTGCTCCGATACTGCCTCCCATGGCTTTGATAAATTCTTTACTGATGGCAAGACCTAAACCAGAACCACTGCTTTTGCTTCCGGGTACTTTGTAATACTTTTCAAACAATTGGCTTTGATATGCCTCAGGAATACCTTTTCCATGGTCTTGCACTTCAAACCAAATCCGGTTGGAATTTTTATCTGAACAGGTAACTTCAATGCTGCCGCCCTGCCTGGAATACCGGATGGCGTTGGAAAGGAGATTTACGATCACCCATACCACTTTATTGGGATCGCCTAAAACAGGATCATTGTTCACAATCTCTAATTTCAACTGAATATTTTTTTCCTCCAAGGGCAATTGAAGCGCTTCTGTAGCACTTAGAATGACTTCCTCTGGTTTAAATATCTCCTGCTCCAAAGTAATGTTCCCTGTTTCTGCTTGCGTGATGTCCAACAATTCTCCTGTAATCGATAAAAGCCTGTTTTTGTCTTCCTGTAAACTTTTGACTAATTTTTGTTGTTCTTCATTTAAAGTACCAGTGCGCTGATCTTCCAGAAGTTTTAGCCCGAGTCCTATGGATGATATAGGTGTTTTTAATTCATGCGAAATGGTGGCAATAAACTGGGTCTTGGCTTTATCCCTTTCGCTATATTGCGTGATGTCTGTCAAGACTACTACATAGCCGATATTTACCCGCACCTCTTTTTGTTGGATATTGATGGGAATGATTTCTCTTGAAAAAGTTTTTTCCAAACCCGATACAACTACTTTGATGGATTTGGGTTGGAGGCTTTCTTCCCCTCCCAAAGCAAAATCAGAGGCGAAGGAGGCAATGAAATCGTTTTTTTTGGCTAGGCTCTGAATATGCTCCCCATTGATCTGATCTCCATGAAGATTAAAGATTGATTTTGCAAAATCATTTACAAAAAGTATCCGCTGATTTTCATCTATACCGATTATCCCTTCATGCATCTGACTGACAATGGCATCGATCCGTTTTTTCTCCGAATAAAGAAGTGCGTAGCTGCTGGCTTCATATTCTTTTAATTTTACAGCCATTTGATTGAAGGAAGCTGCTATTTCTCCCAGTTCATCCCCCTGTTTTTCATCCAAAACCTGATCATATTTTTTGGCAGCAATGGCTTTAATACCTTCATTTAATTTTTGCAAGGGGTCAAAAATCACTTCAGGAAATCCTATGATAAAAATCAGACTGAGGATGGAACCGGTCACACCGGTGATGGCCATATAAAGTATTACCCTTTCCGCAGTTTGATTGGCTGTGTCGTTTTTCCTCAATAAAGTTTGGATGTTGAGTTCATAAATTTTGGAGCTTAAATCCTGTAAAGCAACTATCTGATATAACAAGAACTGATTGTTGATGCCTAGGGCGGTGGGACTTTCTTCAATGAGGGCAACCTTTAAAATTTCAAACTGCTGGGCCAATTCCTCCGAAAGCTTATTTTCCCCCGGCTCTGTGATATTTTTCAACTGATTCTCTATGCTCACCTCTAAAAGGTCCAAAGCTGTGTCCCTCTCTTTGAGACTTTTTAGATCCTCTTGTCCGATGACAAGGATTAACCTGTCCAATGAAGTTTTGATTTGCTGCATGTAATCCAAAGTACGGTAATTGTCTTGTATGATGGCCTTGGAGTCATCTGCCAATTGCCTGACAAATAGACTTCCCAGTCCTGAAAGCAACACAATCAAAAAAAACAGGAAACCGAAAGAGAGATAGAGTTTGGTCTTTAATTTCATGGTTATTTGGACTTAGGTGACTACAATGAGGTCTATATCTGTGGGAGAAATCAGTTTGACAAGTCCCTGAAAGTGGTTTTTCCCCGTTAGGGTTCTCCAGATATGCTGATTGGGTTTTCCGATGACAATATTGGTGGCTTGAAGCCTATTGGCTGCTTCGAATAATACAGCAGGAATCTTTTTCTCAGCACTTTGAAAAGTACGCGAGCTATCCTGCACAAATAGGTTTTGCCCTTCCGGCAGTACCCTCGCTGTGGTGGTATGACTTTCGAAAATATAAACCTCCGCTCCCAGGCTATTGGCCAATTTGAAATTTTGAAGCAGTTTGGTCTGTGTTCTGCTGTTGATTTTCTCTGCTGATTCTTGTGGGGTTTTGACATAGACCACGAACCAAGAGGCCTGGTAGTTGGTAGCAAGCCGGGCTGTTTTTCGTATTACTTTTTTGGAGAGCAGCTCATTGGTACTGATGCAAGCCATAAAACGCTCTACTACACTTGGCTTCTCCTGTAGGGAAAAATTGATTTTTTGCTCCAGGGATTTGGCTACTTGCAATAAGGCCAACTCCCTTAACTGTAAGATTTTTTCTTCCCTGAAGAAATTGTCAAGTGCCTGCTGGATCTTACGGCCTTGGTAGATTTTTCCAGCTTTCAGGCGTTTGATCAAATCTTCGGCAGGTAAATCTATGTTGACGACTTCGTCTGCTTTTTTCAGAAAAGTGTCTGGAATTCTCTCACTTACCTCAATCCCGCTGATTTGTTTGACCTTGTCATTGAGGCTTTCCAAGTGTTGGACATTGAATGCAGTGATCACGTGGATCCCCGAATCAATCAAGGCTTTTACGTCTTCCCATCTTTTTAGATTTTTACTTCCCGGAATATTGGTGTGTGCCAATTCATCTACAATCACAATAGAAGGTTTGATTTGAAGAATGGCATCCAGGTCCATTTCTTTGAGGATTTTCCCTTTGTAAAAAACTTCTTTCATTGGAATAGAAGGAATACCTGCCACCAAAGCCTGGGTTTCGGGTCGTCCATGTGTTTCTATAAACCCGATTTTAATATCTACCCCGACTTTCAGCAACTCTTGTGCTTCCTGTAACATACGGTAAGTTTTACCTACCCCCGCTATCATGCCCAGGTAGATTTTCAATCTACCTTTTTTTGATTTTTGGATCAATTGCAGAAAATAATTGGGGTTACTTTTCATGAGAATGACAATTTTTTAATCAGGAAAATGAAGCAGCAATAGACTCAACCATTCCAATTCCATTTGATAAAATCATGAATTCAATGCATGATTTTTTTAAATAGCCCACTTCCAAAATCATGGAAGTGGGCCAAACTTTTAAGGGATCGTAATAGATAATCCGCCTATCAGCAGGGTATTTCCTCTAACCAGTTCATTGTTTTCAATAAAATTCGGTGTTGCATTTTGTAAATGCCTTGCTTCAATTCTAAATAGGATATGCTCACTGATTTTTCTATCTAAGTTTATAGAAAACCCCGTTGTTTTGAAACCATCGGGAGATAGGGCATCGATGATTACCCCATTTTCATCCTGGTAATATTCGCCTCGCAGAGCCATCCGCCATTTTTCGTTGAAATCCACTTTGAAAATCCCTATAGGTGAAAACCAATGGTCGAATTGTCTATTTTCACCTGCCATAACTTCTGAATTAGCTTCCTGTTGGATACCGTAGTCAAATCCTAGGATCAAACCTACTTTTGGAGATACCTGCATTTGGGCATAAAGGTTATTAAAGTACCGCATCCTTTTATCCTCCTGTGGAAAATCATTTCCCACAAAAGTACTCCAATTTAAGGTTAAATTCTCCGTAGGAGTATGGGTGATCCTGGTACCGAAAGAAGGACTTGTATTTCCGGGCAACCTTTGGATTCTTTGCCAACCATTGAATACACCTGCCTCAAATTCCCATTTGCTAGAAGGCGTAAAGGTTAATTTCGCACCAGAAAGAAAATAAGGCGAATTCTCAGCCAGTAGGCTTCGGGTTAAGGTGAAATTCTCGGAAGAAATTGCGGACTCAAAACCTATATGGGAAGCAAAAATACCCGCATCCAGCCATAATTTTCTGTCCTGATCAAGCGCAATACCTGCATAAGCTTCAAACACATTTTTGAGCAAATCCTGCTCTGCAGCAAGATTGTATTGGGCGTAGGTACCCACCATCAATCCAAGGCTTCCCCTGTAATAACCCCCATCCACATCCATCTGAACCAATCCAAGGTTAAGGTTGACTTCATTGTGCCTGGTATGGTTGAAGAGAAAGTCAGGCCTTTCATTAGATACAGGACGGTTAAAATCGTAGCCGTAATACACATCAGCAAACCCGCTGATGTTAATGATAGGTCGGTTCGATTCTTGGGCTATAGCCCCAAACGAACATAAAAAAGAGACTCCTAAAGCGAATAATTTTTTCATGACTTTTATAAGAATAGTTGGTTTAATTTTCAGTATTGATGGCATCGAGTGCAAGGTTCAGCTTTAATACATGTACAATGTCTTTTGGGCCAAATATTCCCAATAAGGCGCCTTGCGTGTGGGACTCAATCAATCTGTTCACTTGATCGAGCGGTAGGTTTCTGGCTTCTGCAACCCGTTCTGCCTGAAACCTTGCTGCTGCTAAGGAAATGAAAGGGTCTAATCCACTTCCCGAAGCTGTGACTAAATCTATTGGAATGTCAGCTTTATTCTTATTCGGATGTGTTTTCAATAAATAGTCCATCCTCTCTGATACCTGATCCAAAAAGGCTTCATTGCTCGGGCCATAGTTTGATCCACCAGTATCCGAAGCATCATAGTCCACATCAGAGGGTCTGGACCAGAAGTAATGTTCGCTGGTAAAATTCTGGGCGATATTTTCGAATCCCCTTAATTCTCCATTAATCTCTATGGGTTTGCCATTAGCCAGGTGCGGCATGGACTTTCCTATTGCCCAAATGGTGATCGGATAAATTACCCCAAATAAGATCAAGGTGATCAAAAGGAGTGTAATGCTTTGACGTATCATGATTTTGTTAATTTAAATGAATAAAGAGACTACCATATCGATTGCCTTTATCCCTATGAAAGGCAGGATTATACCTCCTAAGCCATAGATTAGGAGGTTTCTACTAAGCAATGCTGATGCCCCGATTGGTCTGTATTTTGAGCCTTTAAGGGCCAGAGGGATCAGTGCTGGAATTATCAGGGCGTTAAAGATTACCGCTGATAAAATGGCAGATTCGGGACTTCCCAGATTCATCAGGTCCAAAGCCGCAAGACCCGGGATGGATGCTGCAAAAAGCGCTGGAACGATAGCGAAATATTTGGCCACATCATTGGCAATTGAGAAAGTGGTAATATTTCCACGGGTAATCAGTAATTGCTTCCCGATTTCTACGATTTCCAGCAATTTGGTCGGGTCAGAATCCAGGTCTACCATATTGGCTGCCTCCTTGGCGGCTTGGGTACCTGAGTTCATCGCCACACCCACATCCGCCTGTGCAAGAGCAGGTGCATCGTTGGTGCCGTCACCCATCATGGCTACCAGTTTACCCTCGGTCTGCTCCTGCTTGATATAATTCATTTTATCTTCAGGTTTGGCTTCCGCGATGTAATCATCCACTCCTGCCAGTTCGGCAATGAATCTGGCTGTAAGCGGATTGTCTCCCGTTACCATGACTGTTTTGACACCCATTTTGCGGAGACGCTCGAAACGTTGTTGGATACCCGGCTTGATGATGTCCTCCAACTGAATTATGCCTATAGCTTTCTTATCCACCGAAACAGCCAAAGGAGTGCCACCCTTTTCGGCGATTTTTCTAACCTCACTTTCCAAGGCCTCCAATGTGCCATTTTGAGAAGTGGATGACCATTTTTTTATGGTGTCCCAAGCGCCTTTTCTGATTTGTGATCCCTCCAAAAGGTTTACCCCGCTCATTCTGGTTTCTGCGGAAAAGTCGATGAAAGTTGCCCCTGTTGGATTTTTCATTTCAAGATTTTCTTTTTTTCGAGCCAATTCAATGATAGATTTTCCTTCCGGCGTAGTGTCAGAAAGTGAACCCAAAACAGCAGCTTTTACCAATTCATCTTTGGTAATTCCTGGAGCTGCAATAAAGGCTGTTGCTTTTCTATTCCCGATGGTGATGGTACCGGTCTTGTCCAGAAGGAGGACATCAATATCGCCAGCAGTTTCGACCGCTTTTCCTGATTTGGCAATGATATTTGCTTTTAAGGCTCTATCCATCCCTGCAATTCCTATTGCAGAAAGCAAGCCTCCGATTGTCGTAGGGATCAGGCAGACAAAGAGAGAAATCAGTGAAGCCAAAGAAAGGCTGATGTTCAGAAAGTCAGCAAAGGGCTTCAATGTAACGGTGACGATCAAAAACACCAATGTGAATGCCGCCAGTAAAATGGTAAGCGCAATTTCATTGGGAGTTTTTTGTCTATTGGCGCCTTCTACCAATGCGATCATTTTGTCAAGGAAACTTTCCCCTGGATTGGAGCTGACGCTTACCACTATTCTATCACTCAGCACCCTGGTCCCACCGATAACGGTATTTTGGTCTGAACCTGCCTCTCTGATGACAGGTGCTGATTCACCAGTGATAGCGGATTCATCAATGGAAGCCAATCCTTCCACAATTTCACCATCTGCAGGTACTGTATCTCCTGCCTCACAAATGAATAGATCACCCTTTTGAAGCTGGTCAGAACTGATAATGGTTTCCTGTTCATTGCGAAGAAGTTTGGCAGGTGTATCCTGCCGTGTTTTTCTAAGGGTATCTGCCTGTGCTTTTCCCCTTGCCTCGGCGATGGCTTCAGCAAAATTTCCCAATACAACGGTCAGGAAAAGAAGGAGAGTAATCGTAAGATTATATCCAAAGGAACCCAGAAAGTCATTTTGGGAAACCAAAGAAACGATGGAAACTACCAACATGATAAATGTTCCTAGCTCTACAGTGAACATAACCGGATTTTTGATCATGTACTGAGGCTTCAATTTCCCGAAAGCTGATTTGAAGGCTTCTGAAAAATTGATGGTATTTGTGTATTTGTTCATGATTTTTTCATTTAGAAGGAAAAGAATTCAGCAATTGGCCCAAGCGCCATGACAGGGAAAAATGCCAAGGCAGCGACAATCAGGATCACGGATAGCAGGACTGCCCCGAAAGCTGGAGTTTCAAGCTTGAGACTACCTGCAGATTCTGGTACAGTCTTCTTTATAGCCAATGAACCAACAATGGCCAAGGGACCAATGATGGGCAGGAATCTACCTAGCAACATCACCAAACCATTTAAGATGTTCCAGAATGGGGTGTCATCATTGAGTCCTTCAAACCCGGAACCATTGTTTGCTGAGGCAGATGTAAATTCATAGAGCATTTCCGAAAGTCCGTGATAGCCGGGGTTGTGGATCCATTCGGCAAAGAGGGTGGCATCTTTCGCGGCCAAGTAACTTGATAAAGCCGTACCGGCAAGGATCAAAAAGGGATGTAAAATGACTATTAGAGCAGCGATTTTCACTTCCCGGGCTTCAATCTTTTTTCCCATGAATTCAGGGGTTCTTCCAATCATCAATCCTGCAATGAATACAGCCACAATGACGAACACGAAGAAATTGATAAATCCTACGCCCACTCCTCCGTAAATCGCATTGATAAACATATCCAGCAAGAAGATTCCGCCTGAAAGCGGAGTATGACTGTCGTGCATGGAATTGACCGATCCATTCGAAGTCGAAGTGGTTGATACGCCCCAAAGTGAAGATGCTGCTGGCCCAAACCTTACCTCCTTACCTTCCATATTGGTTGGATCAGATAAGCCTAAATTGGTGAAATTGGGGTTTCCAGCAAATTCCTGTACAACTGAGATAGCGGTAAAGGATACAAACAATACTGACATCACCGAGATAAATACCAGTGCCAACTTTTTTCTGCCGGTATAGAAACCAAAGGCGAAAACCAAGGCCATGGGTATCAATAAAATAGCCACGTTTTCAGCGATATTGGTGAGGTAGTTGGGGTTTTCGAAAGGGTGGGTTGAGTTTGGACCAAAGAATCCACCTCCATTGGTTCCCATCTGCTTGATGGCCACCATGGGCGCGGCAGGTCCTGCTGCTACCATCTGGGTTTCTCCTTCCAAGGTTTTGACTTTCTGCAATCCTTCGAAATTGGCAGGCGTTCCGTTGAATACGAGAATAATGGCTAGCAAAACAGAGAGGGGCAGAAGAATTCTAGTGCAGCTCTTTACCAAAAGGTTGAAGAAATTGCCCAAACCTGCCGAAGACCTATTGACCAAACCTTGGAAAAGCAAAGCACAAGCCGCTATTCCCGTACCGGCACTGACAAACTGTAGCCAACAAAACACCAATAACTGGGTGAAATAAGAGGCTCCTGATTCACCACTGTAATGCTGTAAATTGGTATTGGTGGTAAAGCTTACCGCAGTATTGAATGCCAAGGTCGGTTCCCAATTTTCAAAACCATTAGGATTCCAGAAGGGATGCAGGGATTGTAGGACTAAGAATAGGAATGCAAGAATAAAAAACCCAATATTGATCACGACAAGGGCTTTCATGTTTTCTTTCCAGTCCAGGTTTTGCCGTGGGTCTACACCTGCAATTTTGAAAACCCACTTTTCTAAAGGAGACATAAAATCCGACCAGACTTTTTCTCCTTTGAACACCTTTACCATGTGCCTGCCAAGTGGCCAAGCCAATCCCAGAGATAATAGGAAGATGAATAGTACTCCAATCAGTTCAGTATTCATAGTTTAAAATTTTTCAGGTTTCATAATCGCATAGGTTAAGTATCCGCATGCTATGAGCGATGTGATAAGAATGAGTATCATGATTCAGTTAAGTTTTAGTAGTTAGATATAGGTTCATAAATCGTCGAAGAAAGAAATGGATTTGAAAATTGCGGACAGTACTGCTACTCCGAGCAGCAACATGCCAATGACAAGAATTCCGTTCATAGTTTTTTTTGGATAACCATTGGCAAGTCTTGCTCCCGTTTTGAAAAAATTTCTGGTTTTATAATTTAAAATATTGATATACAGTTACTTAAAAAATTTTATGGTAAAAAAGGCGATTTATTAAAAAATAAAAACCCTTCGGATTCTGAAGGGTCGATTTCCAAAATGGAAGGGGTCAAAAAAAAATTAGGTTCTGTTTATAAACCTTTGGATGTCCAGGTTTTCATTTCTGAGTTTTCTTCGTACACCAAAAAACCTTCAATTGAATTGTTGTTTTCAATAAACAATCGAGCCTTTTCAGGCCCCCAAATCATACAAGCTGTTGCAAAAATGTCTGCTTCAAGTGCTGTTTTTGCTTTGATAGTTGCACTTAACAAATTGTGTGAGACAGGATACCCTGATTTTGGATCAATAATATGAACTCTTTTTTTTCCCATCTCATCTATGTAGTACTTTCTGTAGTTACCAGATGTGCTTAGCGCTTGGTCATCCAACAATGTAATATGCAGCAACTTGGGGCCTGTAGGATAAGGTGATTCAATTCCGATTCTCCAAATCTCTCCTGTAGGGTTTAAACCTTTACAGCGCATTTCTCCACCGATTTCCACTTTAAAATTTTCCACACCATTGGAAATAAGGATTTCAGAAAGTTTATCAATAGCAAACCCTTCACCCATCGCACTGAAATCTAACATAGCTCCTGGAATCTTACTAATTAATCTGTTTTGCTCAATTTCGACATTTTGAATTGAAACTAACGTCAAAAGAGAGTCTACCATTAATTGATTCATAGTTGCTTTATTACTAAAACCGAATCCCCAGGCGTTTATTAATGGCATCATAGTAGGATCAATGGCTCCATTCGTTTTGTCTAAGTACAGTTGCGACAAAGTCAGCATTTCAGGCAAAAAAGAATTAGGTCCAAGATCAACAAGTCCATTTTTATTAAAAATGGAGATTTCAGAATCTGGCACATAGGTATTGGCAGATTGATTAAAATCTTCAAAAAAACTCTTCACTTGAGGAGCAAGGTTATTTTCTCCTTGATAGTGAATTTGATAATAAGTACCTAAAGCTTCCCCTTCTAGAAGAATATATGAATGTTCAGGGTCTTTCAGAGAATTTAAAAACAAAAGCAGCAGTATCAATATACCCATAAATAGAGGACAATAGAGCTCCTTTTTCATTCTATTCCAAAATCATGTAATTTTTTGTAAAGTGTAGTCAAACCAATTTCCAAAACTTTGGCAGCTTGTGTTTTGTTTCCATAAACATGGTTAAGGACCCTGATAATTTGGGCTCTTTCGGCAGGTGGATATTCCGGACTATACTGACCCCTGTTCCGGTCATATTGACCCCTCTAAAAA
>NZ_JACVCV010000110.1 GCF_017811155.1 Lunatimonas salinarum
GCTAAGGCGCCAAGACGCAGAGGGTTTTTATCAATGTTCAACTCTAAACCCATCGAACCTTCTCTGCGCCTCTGCGGCTCTGCGTGAACATAAATCCCTCGCTAAGACGCCAAGACGCAGAGGGTTTTTATCAATATCCAACTCTAAACCCATCGAACCTTCTCTGCGACTCTCCGTGAACATAAATCCCTCGCTAAGGCGCCAAGACGCAGAGGGTTTTTATCAATGTTCAACTCTAAACCCATCGGATCTTCTTTGCGGCTCTGCGTGAAAATAAATCTCTCGCTAAGGCGCCAAGACGCAAAGGTTTTTTTTCAATATTCAACTCTAAACCCATCGGACCTTCTTTGTGACTCTGCGGCTCTGCGTGAAAATAAATCCCTCGCTAAGGCGCCAAGACGCAAAGGGTTTTTATCAATGTTCAACTCTAAACCCATCGGACCTTCTTTGTGACTCTGCGGCTCTGCGTGAAAATAAATCCCTCGCTAAGGCGCTGGATATTCCGGACTATACTGACCCCTGTTCCGGTCATATTGACCCCTCTAAA
>NZ_JACVCV010000111.1 GCF_017811155.1 Lunatimonas salinarum
AGCCTCTCCAGAAACTCCAAGTGTTTTAATACATACAGCCATTTCTCGAATTTGGTTTCCACTTCTCCCTCCCCCTTGTCAAATTTCGGGATTTCAACGTATACAAACTGAAGCTTGTCGCTGAAGACCCGACCGGTCTCCCTGTCGAGCAGTCCCACCCGGTGAAGATACCGGTCATCGTCAGGATCGAGCACAAAGTCGAGTATGGATATGCAATATACTGCGTGTAGGGAATAATCCCAGTCCCCGCGCTTCCCCTGTTCCTGCAGGGGGTAAGTAGCGTAAAACAGGGACCGGTCCCTGAGATTGAGCTGGAAGGCCTTCTGCATCTCCACGATGAACCGCTCGCCGGATTCGGCCACACAGTAGATATCGAAGACTACCTTCCGGTCCATCTTCCCGGCACCCAGGTGCTCGTTTCTGGAGAATTCGACGCTGGCCACGGGCCCTGTCTCGGGCTCCAGCACGGCGTTGATAAAGTCCAGCAGCAGGTCCTTGGTGGCCTCTTCCCCAAAGAGCTTCTTAAACCCGAAATCGGTAAAGGGGT
>NZ_JACVCV010000112.1 GCF_017811155.1 Lunatimonas salinarum
GTCTGCTTTCGGATACTTAGAATAGGTTGGTAATCGATATCAAGCCGCGGCAATCTCCTTGTGGTTGTTGAGATTGCTTCGTCGCTCGCTCCTCGCAATGACGAGGACGGTTGTTGAGATTGCTTCGTCGTCCCTCCTCGCAATGACGATAACGCGTGGAGAGATTGCTTCGTCGTCCCTCCTCGCAATGACGATAACGGTTTTTGTCCGTCATTGCGAGGCTTGAAGATAAGTGGTATTGGATAAGCAAAGTAGTCTGCTTTCGGATACTTAGAATAGGTTGGTAATCGATATCAAGCCGCGGCAATCTCCTTGTGGTTGTTGAGATTGCTTCGTCGCTCGCTCCTCGCAATGACGAGGACGGTTGTTGAGATTGCTTCGTCGTCCCTCCTCGCAATGACGAATAAGGTCTGCCCGTCATTGCGAGGCTTGTAGAAATCCGATATTGGATAGACAAAGTAGTCTGCTTTCGGATACTTAGAATAGGTTGGTAATCGATATCAAGCCGCGGCAATC
>NZ_JACVCV010000113.1 GCF_017811155.1 Lunatimonas salinarum
TGTACCGGCCCCTAAATTAATCGGACGTAAAATAGTTTAAAAACTGTAAATTTACGTCGATGAAAAAAAGGACATTTTCCAAAGAAGAGAAGCTGAAGGTACTCGAGGAAGCCAAGTCAAACGGAGTCCAGGCCACCTTGGACAAGTACGGTGTCTACCCTGCCACCTACTACAGCTGGAAAAAGAAGTACGAGACCATGGGTGAAAAAGGGTTCCGGCACGGCATGACCCCCGCCCATCTCAAGGAGATCAGGCGCCTTGAAAAGGAGAACGAGCTGCTCAAGAAGCTGCTGGCCGAAAAGGAGATCGAATCCCACCTCAAGGATGACCTGCTAAAAAAGAAGTATCCCTGGGCGAGCGGAAAGAACTAGCGGCGGTTTATATCGGCCAGGGACTTAAAAGGGACAGGGTGCTGCAGCTTCTGGGCATCACCCGCCACCAGTATTATTACAGGCCAAAAACAGGCAAACGGGGCCGCCGCAGGACCGGCACGGTGTTCAGGCAC
>NZ_JACVCV010000114.1 GCF_017811155.1 Lunatimonas salinarum
ATATCGCATACCACAGATACACCGGTTTTTGCCGCTAGAAGATCACTTTTTGGTCATTTACAGTAAGGGCCTTTCTCCGGAGACAAAGGCGGTCTACGATGTATCAGACCCGGCCCAGCGAATGAAACTTGTGTACTCCTTTCCCATGGAAATGGCTGTTTTTGACTTAGATTTTACTAACCTGACCGTTGATCAATTCACTCCCAAAAGCATGAATCCCTATTCAGCCTTGGTGGACAGCAAAGGGCAAATTCTAGCGCTAAAAGACCAGGAAAGGGCAGGAATAGAGGAAGATTTTCATACCCTGTATTCCTATCGGTTGGTTGCTGGCCAACCGCAGTAATTCGGGACCAATGTAACCATTTCAGCATTGTCCTGAGGTTTAAATGTACCGTTTTGCCCTCAAAGCTCTCTTGGTTTAGATCCTCATTTAAGCCAGACAATAGAACACATTGCCAATCCCAAATTCCTTTGCAATTTGAGACATTGTTTTCCGCAAAGTTTT
>NZ_JACVCV010000115.1 GCF_017811155.1 Lunatimonas salinarum
TGGAGATTGCCACGCTCCTACGTCGCTCGCAATGACGGGCTGTAACGAAGCAATCCCCTTGAGGAGACGGTTAGATGTGAGACGTGAGATTTTTAGAAGACATAAGACGTAAGACTCGCAAATCGTTCGACCCTACATTCGGTCCCAGTACAAAAATCCGAAACGATCCCGCTCTCTGCCGATACAATCCACTTGAGCCCAAGTCTGGAGATTGCCACGCTCCTACGTCGCTCGCAATGACGGGCTGTAACGAAGCAATCCCCTTGAGGAGGCGGTGAGATGTGAGACGTGAGATTTTTAGAAGACGTAAGACGAAAGACATAAGACGTTAGACTCGCGAAACGTTCGACCTTACAACCGTTCCCGCACAAAAAACCGAAGCGATTGCCCATGCCCACGTCATTGCGAGGCTTGGAGATCGGTGGTAATCGAGATACGGAGCAGGTTAGTATCGGAACTGGTTAACAGGTCTGCAACTAGTCGCAAGCCGAAGCAATCCCCTTG
>NZ_JACVCV010000116.1 GCF_017811155.1 Lunatimonas salinarum
TTGGAGATTGCCACGCTCCTACGTCGCTCGCAATGACGGTCTGTAACGAAGCAATCCCCTCGAGGAGACGGTTAGATCTGAGATTCTTAGAAGACGTAAGACTCGCAAATCGTTCGACCCTACATTCGGTAACAATACCCTTATGCCCTGGTTTGGAGATTGCCACGCTCCTGCGTCGCTCGCAATGACGGGCCCAACCCCGAAGGGGTGGCAGGTTTATAGCATAAGCAATCACGACTACACCCGGTTTTGGCCGCCAACAACATCCATCCTGCCACCCCTCTCCCGCCAAAACCCGAGGATGGTTGAGGAGGTGAGAGACGGTGAGATGTGAGATTCTTAGAAGACGTAAGATATAAAACATAAGACGTAAGACTCGCAAATCGTTCGAGCCTACATTCGGTCCAGAACCAAAATACGAAGCTATCTCGCTCCCAGCCGATACAATCCCCTTGAGCCCTGGTTTGGAGATTGCTTCGCTCCTACGTCGCTCGCAATGACGGG
>NZ_JACVCV010000117.1 GCF_017811155.1 Lunatimonas salinarum
ATATCGCATACCACAGATACACCGGTTTTTGCCGCTAGAAGATCACTTTTTGGTCGTTTACAGTAAGGGTGTTTCTCCGGACACAAAGGCGGCCTACGACGTATCAGACCCGGCCCAGCGAATGGAAGTGGTTTACTCCTTTCCCATGGAGTTTGCTATTTTTGACTCGGAGTTTAATAATATGACCGATGATCAACCTATTCCACCAAGCATGAATCCCTATTCAGCCTTGGTGGACAGCAAAGGGCAAATTCTCGCATTAAAAGACCAGGAAAGGGCAGGAGTAGAGGAAGATTTTCATACCCTGTATACCTATCGGTTGATTTCTGGGCAACAGCAGTAATTCGGGACCAATGTAACCATTTCAGCATGGTCCTGAGGTTTAAATGTACCGTTTTGCCCTCTAAGTTCTCTTGGTTTAGATCCTCATTTAAGCCTGACAAAAGACCATTGCCAATCCCAAATTCCTTTGCAATTTGAGACATTGTTTTCCGCAAAGTTTT
>NZ_JACVCV010000118.1 GCF_017811155.1 Lunatimonas salinarum
GATCCTATACCCGTAAAACTCCCAGTCAATTCCATAGCTCTTTCAAAATTGGTTCTACCAAAACCATTGTCAAGGCCATAGAAATCCCTGAATCCATCGGTATCCATCGACATCCAATTATGATAGGGATCCCTATACTGATCAGACCAGTGATTCCCCGAACCCGGGCCGGTAAATCCGCCAGCCTTTGGCATAAGGTCAAAGGGATTCTGGGAGTAGTTTGATGCATAGGTATTCCCCGTACCCCACATTCCTGCATCATCCCCCATCAATCCCATCGGGTCACTGTAGCGTACCGGGTTGTTAAACCCAAAGTGGTAGGGACTTAGGCCCGGCACCATGGCGGTCAAGGGGATAAATATACACATATCCCGGTTCTGATATCGTCATCGGGCCGACATTTAGGTAAATCGGACGCTGCCTTACTGATCTACTTAAAGCTGGAATTTATCAGGTTATATTTTTAGCTAAATATTCTAA
>NZ_JACVCV010000119.1 GCF_017811155.1 Lunatimonas salinarum
GACCAAAAAGTGATCTTCTAGCGGCAAAAACCGGTGTATCTGTGGTATGCGATATACAAGTCCGTTTTTTGTTGCAAATCCCGGCAAAAACAGGCAACTTAGTTCTTGGTATTTTTCTGGATCTAATCTCGCAACATGAATCAAAAGATTTTCAAACCTAGGCAGGCATTAAACAAGGCATTTTTGAAAGTAAAGCCTGTACGGGCGCAGATAGAGGTCTTTAAATCCAACCTCATCCGCTTACTTGATCAAATCAATGAAGCGGAATCCGAAGAGTTTCACAAGAATCTGGTCGCGGACTTCCTAAAAAGAACCTATTATGAACCGGATTTCTCCATCAATACCAAAGGGAGAAACGATCTGGTTATCCATAATGGAAAGGATGGCAAAAGCCCGGTGGGCGTGATCTTGGAAACCAAGAAACCCACCAATAAGAGTGAGATGATCGGGTTTAACGCCCTCA
>NZ_JACVCV010000011.1 GCF_017811155.1 Lunatimonas salinarum
ACTTCAAACATCATAAATTTTAGCGAGGTGTCAAAACCTCGCTATTGTATTTTTTCAAGATGACCAAAAACACGCAGTGTTTTTGTCGGATGACAGTATAAATAAATCTAAAATTAGATCATGAAAACAAGAAATTATCATGACGGAACTCCGATCATATTTAACTAAAAAATCTGCGAGTAAAGCGGAAAGTGCCAAGAAAACCGGTATCAGTAACTCAAGGATCAGTGAACTGACTCTCAACTCCTCTGCTCAACTAAGGGTCCGGGAATTTTACCTGATTACCCTAGCAATTGACGCCGACCGCGGCGAGGTTCTAAAGGAGATTTGTAATGATCTCAAGTTAACAATGAAAGAATAGAATAATATATGCAAAAAACGCTACAGTTTTCTGTTGATAGTGCCCTGTTGCGAGAACTTGGGGAAAAGCTGGTTGAAACAGTTCACTTAGCCTTATCCGAATTGGTGAAAAATGCCTATGATGCCGATGCTACAGAAGTTGAAGTTATTTTTGAAACGAGCGAATCGGGGATTGAACGAATTAAAATAATTGACAACGGCACAGGAATGAACTTCGATTCTGTCCAAAATTATTGGATGAGGATTGCCACAACTAATAAAGAGAAGCAGGATGTTTCACCTGTATTTGGAAGGTATTTAACAGGTGCAAAAGGAATTGGTCGATTTTCTTGCCGAAGGTTGGGAACGCAACTAACATTAATAACCCAGGGAACCGCAGAGGGCGGTAAACGCGGGTTTCAAAAACACATTCAAAAAACGGAGGTAGTGTTCCCCTGGACAAAGTTTGAAGCCGGAACAGATGTAACGCAAATTGATTGCCCCGGAGAACAAATAGAATTAGACGAGGGACATACCGGTACAACTCTTATTATCGAGAATGCGGTTGGTGAATGGTCTACAAGAGGTCTAAACTGGCTTACAAGACAGTTAGCCGTTTTAGCCGCAAACAGGGGAGATTTTAAAGAAGGATTTGAACCCGACCCCGGATTTGAGATCATGATAACAGCACCAGATTTTGAAGGAGGAATCAGGGATTTAAGGGAAGATTTAGTCAATGCAGGCTGGGGAACACTTACGGCAACACTGAACGATAAGCATCAAGCAATTTGCCAGTTGAATGCAATGGGGATAGGTAAAAGAACCATCACTTCAAAGCAAATCTTTCCCGGATTAAAGGACATTAAGCTACACGTTGGATTAATCGTCGATGACCGGGAACAGATGCGTGATACTAGTATTCTTTCGAAAGGAAATCTGCGCACTATTTTGGGGCAGTGGGGAGGCGTTCAAATCAGGCACCGAGGATTCAGAGTTTTTCCTTATGGCAACGATGACTGGCTTAAAATAGATCGCGATCGAGGCTTGCGGAAAGGAGCGCCAAATGATGAGTTGCAGGCCTTTGCTTCTTCATTACAAGGAGTAGACCCCGGTCGTTCTCTTTTAACAGCGCTTTCCATGCACAATTATATTGGCAATGTGAGTTTAGGTCCAGAAACTACCGGTTTTGAAATGAAAGCCAGCCGTGAAGGCTTCATTGATTCACCTGCCATGGATGATTTGCGCGAATTTGCACGTTTTGCCATTGATTGGGCTAACATACTGCGTGATTATTATTTAAGGCAACAGAAACTAAAGGCTGCGGATGCGGCAAAAGAGGAATTTGAAAACCTGATAGAGCAAAAGGTTGACAGCCGTAAAGTAGTAGATTCAGCCCTAGCCTTTATCAGATCAGAAATCAAATCGAAAGTCTACGAGCATTTACCCGCCAACGTGAAAAACGAGGTAGCCACCTCAATCGAAACAGCAACAGAGGCCATAAAAACTTACAACGAATCTGTTAAGGTTGAGTTGTCTCATTTGCGGCTCATAGCATCTACGTCTACTCTGCTCCTTATTTTTTCCCATGAAGTGAAGTCTTTGCTCGGGTTGCTCGAACAAAGTAAAAATTCTCTTAAACTCATTGCAGAAAAGCTACCGGCAAGCGAAAAAGGCACCATCAACGAAATGGGGCAAGACTTCGAAGAGTTAAACACAAGGTTGGAAGAACTTTTACAAATGACTTCCCTAATAAGCTCTTCTGCCAAGTCGAAGTTTAAGCCAGGAAAAGTAGCGCTAAAACCAAAAATCAGGAAGGTTGAAAAAGTTTTCGAGCTGATTATCCAGAAATACGGAATTGATATCGACTACGAAGCAGTTCCGAATAATATTGTCATTAAGGATGTTCTCGAAGCAGAATTGTATTCTGTACTTTTAAACATCATGTCAAACTCAATCAAAGCTGTCATTGCCGGTGGACGTGAAAAGGATATCAGAATCAGTGCCAACAGGGATAACGGCATGAATGAAATAACAATTCAAGACACCGGTGTTGGATTGGAAGAAGAAAGGTTTAGCGAAGTTTTCATTCCTTTTGTATCTGACCCTGACGGTAGGCTTTATGAAAACTTAGAAGCCCGATTGAACCCGGAAGACAACATGATTGTCGGAACTGGTTCCGGGCTAGGCCTGGGGATTGTGAATGAGATTGTAAAAGCAAAAGGAGGTTCTATTGGTTTCCAGCATCCTGATAATGGATGGGCTACTCAACTTCAAATTAAATTACCATGAGCAACAATCTAAAGTTCATTTGGATAGACGATACCCCTGAAAGGGAAAAATCCGCCCAAAACATGGGCGAAGCGCTCAAAACAGAAGTGGACTTCCATGGGCTTAAAAGCAAAAACGTAAATGAGGAACTTCAAAGTATCTTAAAGGGACAGGAGCCTGACCTGATACTCATGGATCACAGTTTAGATCAAGCTGACTATGAGGGCATCCGCAGTGGGTCATCGGCTGCAGCAATCATCAGGGAGAAATGGCAATCCTGTCCGATTGTATCTGTAACAGGCACAGATATAGTTGATATGGATACAAGGCATAAATCTGCTTATGAAGCGATATTCCAGTTTAGTAGCATATCCAAAAACTACTCAAGAATCATAACCATTGCCGAAGGATTCAAAGCACTAAAGCAAAGCCCTCTCAAAACTATAGATGATATTCTAAATCAATTAAAAGTACCTGATGATGAGAGGAGCAAAATGGCCAAGATTTTCCCCCGTGAGTTAAAGGACAACTTTCAGGATAAAAGTTTGCTGTTAGAAATGTATCGCTGGTGTGAATCAACGCTTTTTAAACGTCCGGGCTTCCTTTATGATCGGCTATGGGTGAGTACACTGTTAGGACTTAACCCGGGTGGATTCAAACAGGTAGAAGCCAAATTTGCCGCAGCGAAATACAACGGGGTTTTTGCAAACGATTCCGATGAACGATGGTGGAAATCAGAGGTGCTTTCAATTCTTGGCGAAGCAACAGGCGAGGTAGGGCTGCCATGGAAGATTGGCAGAGCATTGGTAAAAAACAAAAAAGCTCATTTTTCTAAATGCTACGTGAGTGAGGAAGAATTCCCCGAAACGGTCGCAGCCGTAGACACAACCAACGATGCCGAGTGGCACCCCATGAAGTTAAAATATACAGATCCGCATCCACTCTTTGAAGACATGCTGTTCTTCGAAGAATTACGAATAATGGAAGCCGCAGATTAACGATGAGATGAGCATTGACCAAAATCAAATAGCATCGCCCGACTTTATTAAAAATGAAGTACAAACGCTCGGATTTATCAAAGCGCAAACATCCGTAGCCAGTTCCTTTCCGGAGTTATTTGCCGAAGCAGCCAGTGTTTATAGCCTTTACATTGGAAGGCATAAAAATTCTGCTCCTACCAATTTCAACTTTGGATGTGAACTTAAAATGGAAATCGAAAACGCAACCCGAAGCCTTTTTATTGAGGCCAACGTGCAGCAGAACTATTCGCTTGCTACATACGCATTGTCCATGTGCGATTCAGATACTGATGAAAAAACATTGATTCGAAAATTTCATTTCGATTATGACCCTCAAGGCAATTCTTCAACCGATAAAAAACCCAAGTACCATCTTCAATACGGGGGTAAAACCACCCCCAAATTACAAGACAATGGTATTTCCGCAGAGCCATTGCACGATTGGTTGTCGGTTCCCAGATTACCCATTAGCCCGATCAATCTTGCACTGCTGCTCGACATGGTACTCAATGAGTTTCCGAGTGAAGCAACAAAGCGCGTGATAGAGAAAAGCGAATGGCGCAATATGATCAAGACCAACGAGGACAAGATATTGGTACCCTATTTTACGGGTATAGGCAAATTCATAAGCAGTAACCACAAATCAACCTGCCTGTTCAGGGACTTTGCCTATGGAGAATAGCACGCCAAATAAGAAAGAGAATGGCATCTATTATACACCGGATGCACTGGCAGAACATCTAGCCAGTCCTCTCATAAAAGGGGAAAAGTTGGCTGTTTTTGATCCCGCTTATGGGCAGGGATCGCTCCTGCTGGCGGGTGAGTCTGTTTCGCGTCAAAAACAAACAGTAAAGGAATTGGCTTTATATGGATGCGACATTCACCCGGTGAATGGATTACTCGAACATTTGCCCGCTGCCAATCTAAAACAGCAAGATTTTTTCGATTACGACAGGGAAAGAAAATTTGATGTAATCCTTACCAATCCGCCATACATCCGCCATCAAAATCAAATAAAGGAGAATATAAACAGTTATCGGGAAAACAACCCGGAGTTGTCTTTTCTGAGCAACTCATCCGACTTGTGGGCTTATTTTCTTGTAAAAGCAGTGACACATCTTCGCGAAAATGGTTCAGTTGGGGCAATCCTGCCTTGGGCATTCATTCAGGCAGATTATTCAAAGGAACTTCGTGTTTGGCTGTCGGAACGGTTTTCAGAAATAAAAGTATTGGCACTAAACAACCCCTATTTCGAATCTGCACAGGAACGGGTTGTACTTCTTTGGCTTACTGGGTATGGCAAAAAAAATCAATCCATTGTCTCAGCTTTTGCACAAGATTTTGCTGACGAAATTTCCTATTCACCTATTACCCTAACCGATTGGAAAGCAAGCCGGGTAATTTCAGTAGCAAAAGAAGATGTGAATGGCATATTTAATCGCTTGAAAAACGAGTTTGGATTCTGTTCTTTCGGCTCTTGTGCAAGGGCGCATATTGGTGTAGTAACCGGAGCAAACAAGTATTTCATCCGAGATGTTGACTACTGCGAAAGGAACAACTTTTCACAGAAGCAACGTATTCCCATTCTTACAAATGCAAAAGAAATTGCAGAACTGATCGCTGATGGGCCGGATGTTTTAAAACGCTTACTTGTTCTTCAGGAATGTGATGAAGTAAAAATACAATGGTTCATTGATGAAGGGCTAGAGGCGGGGTTTGACCAACGCTCTCATTCAAAATCAAGAAAGCCTTGGTATCAGATAAAACCCGGTGAAACACCAGATGCCTTTTTCCCCTACCGGGTTGGTAAAATTCCCTACTTAGTTCTTAACGACCATAAAATTCAAAGCACCAATTCCATTCACCGCGTTTATTTTAAGAAGCTGAGTATTTTAGAGAAAAAGTGGTTTTTCGTTAGCCTACTATCCATTTACGGTCAGCTTTCCATTTCTGCCAATGCCAAAACTTACGGCAGAGGGATGCTTAAAATTGAACCGGGAGCGCTGATTAAAGCAATTGTTTTAAAGAAGAAGGACAAGGCGGTTATGGGAGTTTATAACTCATTGTTACAATTACTTGCCTCAGGGCAAAAGGAAAAAGCGGTTAATATAGCATCTGATTTTATTGACGAAAGGTTGAATATGCCTGATGACTTGAGGCAGTTAGTTGAAGATGCCTTTTATGAAATTAGTAATTCTTGTAAAAGGAATCATTCAAGTTTATAGACAAATTGGAAAAAGGATTTTTGACAACATTGACTGTATATGTCCTCTGCTATTTGCACATTGCCATCCTCGTTCCTATGGTGGCAAAGAGCAAAAGACCAGCGCACAGGTAATTGCTTACAAGAAAATAGAAATGGAAAATTAAATAAGATCCTCTCCTCCCCCGACAAAAAAGGGGGACAAAATGTTGCTAATAAATATTTAGGGAAATGGGGCTACAGTAGCTAATCGTGTAAACGGCCCCGACAGATTCCCCTGACGGGGAGCGCTGACCTATTACCCTTGCAGCCTGTCCCTATTTTCGGGAGTTCCGTGGGAAGTTGAGGGTGAATTGAAAATTGCGAACGCCGCAAAATCCGATAAATGGTGAGTAGGTTTCCGGGGCTGACCAGATTGGGGCGCATTTAAAGATCCAAACACCAAAAAAATGAACGATTCTCCAAATTCTTGTACCATTATTCGTTAACTTTACGGGAGGGATAGGAAGAGAACCCTGATTTTTTACAAGAATTATTTCTCTGAATTCTTCGACAATCTGCCAGTGAAGGTCCAGGATAAAATAGACGAAGTACTGTATTTGGTGATGGTCTTGGAAAGAATCCCCTTAAAATTTTCTCAACATATGAAGGGTACCGATGGTCTTTACGAAATCAGGGTGGAGTTCAGCAGCGACATTTATCGAATTTTTTGCTGCTTTGATGACGGTGATTTGGTGATTCTCTTCAATGGCTTTCAGAAAAAGAGCCAAAAGACACCGAGAAAAGAAATAGAAAAAGCTTTGAGACTAAAAGCTGACTACTTTAAAGAAAAGCAAAACCTCTGATAAGATGGAAAATTTGGATAAAAAGCATGTAACAACCTTTGAAGAACACTTAGAAAAAAGATATGGGGCACCGGGAACCGATCAAAGAATAGCATTTGAGGCGAAGGCGAAGGCTTTTGCCATTGGGGAACTTATAAAGGAAGAAAGAAGACTTTCGAACATGACCCAGGAAGAACTTGCGTTGAAAACCGGGACAAAAAAGAGCTTCATTTCAAGGATTGAAAATGGGAAAAGTGATATTCAGCTATCTACATTGTATAGGATTCTTGAAATCGGGTTGGGCAAAAAAGTATCCTTTACGATAGAATGAGGGAATATGCACCCAAACATACAAGGCTAAACCGATGTGGAGCGCAGCGGAATTTCGGGCTTAGGCTGTGATGCCTGCTGCGGCGAAACCGAAGCCTAGCGGGTTGCTTAGTTGAGGTGTCAATAGGCGGATTGAAGATCATGGACGCTGTGCTAAAAATCCTAAAATTGATGAGTAGATTCCCTTGCCTGATCCGATTTTAGCGCATATTTAGAAGCCCTAACTCAACATAATCGGTTTTTTCCTGTTTTCCTCGGAAGATTTGCGAAAGTGCATTTAAACACTCTCAAGGCGTATTTTTGATAAATATGGGTGTTCCGGTCATCATTGTTGCTATTTTGGGTCGTGTCCAAGCATGAAAACCCCTTCAGTAGGATGAAGACAAAAGGTTACCTTTTTGGGTATTATCTTATGTGAACCGGTGTAGAGGCCGTTTACCTTCAGATGGCCAACTTTTAGTGTATCGAATCCTTGTTACTTTTTTGCTGCAGGTCAAAAAAGTAACCAAAAAACCCCGCGCTGTGCATCTTTTGGCTAAAATCTGCAAGGCGGAAGATAAAGTGAGCATGTGGTTTTTCTCCAATATACAATTTAACGATCAAGATAATAGGGTCACACCAAATCATCGGATACCATCAAGAGCATGGACGAAAAAAAGGTATCGGGTCAATTTTCATAACCGAAATTGAAATGGGTGTCCCAGCGAGGAAAGCAGGTGAGCGTCTCACGCACGGCCTATTCCGGTTTTCGGGAGTGCTGTTGGAAACTGAGGGTGAATTGAAAATCACAAACGCCGCTAAAATCCTAAAATTGGTGAGTAGATTCCCTTGCCTGACCCGATTAGGCAGCAAAGGCCAATTGCATCAAAATCAAACATTTCATACATTTGAACATGTTGCATTTAAAAACAATAAAGGATACGCTTCTTGCTCACAAGCCAAGACTCAGCAGTAAATATGGCTTGAGAAACTTAGCTGTTTTTGGTTCCTATGCTAGAAATCAACAAATGGATGAGCGTGATTTAGATATTACTAGTTGAAATCGCTAGAAGATATCATAGAATCCATTCAAAAAATCAAAAACGACCCGGATGGCCTGTCAGCAACGGAGTTCTTTAATAATGACAAGACGCTTGATATATTCAAATGAAAGTGGATTCTATATTTATTGAGCAGCAGTTGGCATCGATTGAATCAGAGATGCTTCTTACCTGCGAAGATCAGCAGACGCTGCTCGCAGCCATCCACCCCGACAACCAACAGGCGGCAAAAAACCTGCTGCACTACCTGGCCTTTAGAAGCGAAGACCGAACCAAGCTGCAGCTTGCGTTGCATCGTCTTGGCTTATCCGCCCTTTCCAATGCAGAAAGCCATATCCTTTCCCAAGTGCAGGCAGTTAGGCAACGACTTGGGCATCAGTACACAACTGATCAGCTTTGCACGCACAGATACCCCGAAACCAAAGAACGCTTAGCCCAAAAATCAAACGACCTGTTCGGTAGCGGCGACGAAAGCCGACAGCCGTATATCATGGTTACCCTAGATCCGGACATCACAGAGGAACCCGAAAAATTGAACGAATTGCTGATTCAGGGCATGAATGTGGCACGCATCAACTGCGCGCACGGAGACCAAACAATGTGGGAGCAGTTGATTGAAGCTGTCAGAGAAGCCACTCAGGCTACCGGTATCCCCTGTAAAGTATATATGGATCTCGCAGGCCCCAAAATACGCACCGAATTCCTAGGGGAAGAACGAAAAAAGAAATCCCTGGCAATTGCCGAAGGAAGCTTGGTATATCTCTCCGGTTCCAAAGAGGGCTATGGCAAAGAAGATACGGTGATCAGCCCCACCGTACCCGAAGTAATCCCCTACTTAAAACCGGAGCAACGGGTCTTCTTTGATGATGGGAAAGTATTCGGAACCATCGAAACAAAAGACCATCGCGGTGTGGGCGTACGAATTCGAAAATACTTTGCCAAAAGACAACGAATTAAGGTAGACAAAGGAATAAACTTCCCCGATAGCAAAATCAAGATACCGGCACTTACCGCCTACGACCGTGAGGTACTTCCCTTTGTGGTAGCACACGCAGACCTCATCGGCTATTCCTTTGTCAATTCAGCGGAAGATCTCCTATATCTCCGAAAACTCCTGTCTGAGCTCACCGCTTTTCCTCCTCCCGTTATTCTAAAAATTGAGACAGCCCTTTCTGTAAAAAACCTCCCCGAGCTTTTGCTGGAAAGCATGAAAGACCCCTTATCCGGTGTAATGATCGCAAGGGGGGACTTGGCCGTAGAAACGGGGTTTCAGAAGCTGGCAGAAATACAGGATGACATCCTCTGGCTCTGTGAAGCAGCACAAATCCCGGTAGTATGGGCCACTCAGGTGTTAGAAAACCTCCATAAAACCGGCATTGCCACCCGTTCAGAAATCACAGATGCGGCGCAGTCGGCCTTGGCTGAATGCGTAATGATCAACAAGGGCCCTCACACCATCACCGTGATACAATACCTGAAGGAAATCATACACCGATCGAAGGCTCAGCGTACCAAAAAAAGATTTTTGGTAGGGAAATTGAAGCTTGGCAAGCTATGATGAGGTATTTTTAGGGTATGGATAAAAAGAAATTGGTCGTGATCGGTGGCGATGCTGCCGGCATGAGTGCTGCCTCCAAAGTGAGAAGGGCGCAGCCCGATTGGGAAATTGTGGTGTACGAACGAAGTCCCCACACCTCTTACGCTGCCTGTGGCATCCCGTACTACATAGGAGGCATGGTCGAGGAAGAAAACTCCCTCATCGCACGTTCGCCGGAAACGTTCCTGAAAAAGCACCAAATACTTGCCCTTACACACCACGAGGTCATAAAAATTGATACTCAAAAGAAGTGTGTACTGGTGAAAGAACTCGCTACCCAACAAACCGATTGGCAGACCTACGATCACCTTCTGATTGCCACCGGCGCATCGCCCATTCATCCCAATTTACCCGGAGTACAATCCCAGGGGGTATTCTCCCTATCCACGTTGGAAAGTGGCATACTGGCAAAAAGATACGTAACGGCCAATCGTCCCAAGCGTGCGGTTATCGTAGGGGCCGGATATATCGGGCTGGAAATGGCGGAAGCCTTACTGGAACAAGGTATGCACGTATCCATGATCGACCGAAACGATCAAATCATGGGTACGCTGGATAAAGACATGGCTACTCGGGTTTACGACTACCTGCAGGAACAGGGAGTACAACTATTCTTGGAAGAGACGCTACTCGCTATCCATTCCGACGCATCCCATAAAGTATGTAGAGTAGAAACGGAAAAACGTACCCTTGATGCCGAATTGGTTATCCTTGGTATAGGAGTAAGGCCAAACACAGAGCTGGCAGCCGCAGCGGGCATTCAACTCTGTGACTCCGGCGCAATCGCCGTGAACGAACGAATGGAAACATCCGAAAAGGATGTTTGGGCGGCCGGAGATTGTGCTTCTTCCAAGCACCTGATCAAGAATCAGGATATATTTATTTCACTAGGCACAGTAGCCAACAAACAAGGATTGGTCGCAGGCACTGTCATCGCAGGTGAAAAAGCCAGCTTTCCAGGAGTAGTAGGAACCGCCATTACCAGATTTCAAGATATGGAAATCGCCCGCACGGGGCTTTCCGAGATAGAAGCAGTCGCCTTGGGTATGGCCTATCGTAAAGCAACGATCGAAAGTAGTACCATTGCCCGGTATTTTCCGGGGAGCGGAAAAATTGCCGTCAAATTGATATGTCGGGCAGATAATGGGCTGGTATTGGGCGCTCAGATCATTGGATCAAAAGGGGCCGCAAAACGGATTGATACTGTCGTAGCGGTAATCAAAGGGAACCTGAGCGTACAAGACCTGGTATATTTGGATTTGGCCTATGCCCCACCCTTTTCCGGAGTTTGGGACCCCATTCAGATCGCCGCCCGGCAACTGAGCTGAAACCCGGTTTCAATGACCATGCCTGAACACATCAGAAATTAAAAATAATCTGCATTATTCTTATTTTTTTAGTTTAAAACAACTACCTTAGAACCTGAACCTTATATTTCAGATGATGACTAAAAACCTTCTTTTTGTATTTCTAGGATTTACGATCGCTGGGCTCCCGGGATGTTCCAAGCCCGCTAAAGAAAGGGCTCCGCTCCTGGCACGCCTACAGATGGAAGACTCTATACGGGTAAATTATGAGGGCATTTTGGACCTGATGGATATTGATCCAACGAGAAACCGAATACTATTGCATGATCCGCAACGAGGGGTAATCCTTCTGACCGATTTCTCAGGCACCCATTTGGAAACCATGGAAAAACGAGGTGACAGCAGGGATAGCTATGGAAGTTTTCCCTGGACTCCCGCTAAGTTTCTGGAAAACGGGCATTTTTTTCTTATCGGTGTAAAGGGCTACCAGGAATTTGAACCCAACGGACGACTCATGCGAGCTGTCCCCTTTGCTTCAAAAGAAATCCCCAGCTTTTCGGGCAGGGCCGCAGCTGACAATCCGGTAGCCCGTCTCGGATCAGAATACATTATTCGCGGCATAACCGCTTGGGGAGAGTTTACCAAAGCAGAACCAGCATATTACGACAATTTTCAACTCCTCGCTAGAATCAACCCAAAACTAGGTACTGTGGAACGTTTTTTACACCTGGCCCAAGAAAGCCTGTTTAAAAATGGGCGCGCGTATGACGTTACCGAAATGATGCCCTCATTTGCACTTCACGGGGATACCCTGTATGTAACCGTGGGTACCGATCCGAACCTGTATATATACCGGATGAATACCGATGTGGAACCGATTACTACACGTAAGATGGAACATACCTCCTTCAATCCAGGTCAAGGGAAAGCTCCCGCAGAGGCCGACGTCAAAGCGATTGCTGTGGATTGGTCAGCCGGTCGAACCAGGTCACTCACGCTGATGGACACCCTCCTCCTGGCCTGTTACCATCCCGGCTTTGACCCAGTAGACCGGGAAAGGTACCTAAATTTGGATAGGGACTACAGTGAATTCATGGCAGAAATGGAAGCTAAATACCCCAACAGATTGCTTGTCATGAACCTGGAGGGAAAACGATTGGCAGACATAGCAATTCCCCCACAACTTGACTACCGACAACTACTCTATAAGGATGGAAAATTGTGGTTTTTGTCGAGGTTCAACAAAGATCGGGAAGAGGATTTTGTGCAACTGTATAAAGTGCGCCTCCATTTAGAAAATTGATCGATGCGTACTTACAGACACCACCAAATTGCTGGATGAAATTTCCAAAGCTTTTTTCCTTTTGGGTATTAACCCGTACCTTCGCAGGGGTAAACGAATTAATGGAAAAAATATGAGAGTATGGTTTTTGTGTAAGGTCAAATATGCGAAAGAAAACGAGCAGGGACTGCTCAAAAATGTATCTGAGCAATACTTGGTTGATGCGGTGTCCTTTACCGAGGCAGAAGCCAGGATCTACGATATGCTGGGTTCGGTCATTCGCGGCGACTTTCAGGTTACCAACATCAGTAAAAGCAATATCGTGGACGTATTTTTCTTTGAGGACATCGATATTTGGCATAAGTGCAAAATCACGTATATCGTAGCAGACGCAGACAGTGGCAAGGAAAAAAAGGTTACCCAGTTTATGTTGGTTACCGCGCACCATGTCAAGGAAGCCTATGAGCGAATTTACGAAAGCCTGAACAACATGCTGGTCACATTCAATGTGCCCGAGGTGGTGGAAAGTCCCATCGTGGAAGTCTTCCCCTATGAAAAAGACGATGATTTAAACCCGCCGATACCTGAAAATCTAAAACCAATAAATGAGTCTACCCCTTCCTGAAAAACCAACCCTCACACAAACTCCTTCATAAAAAGCAAATAACTTAATTTAAAATACATCTTTTATTATATTGCAGCGAAATAAGTCGTTGACATGAAAAATGTATTCCTTTTAATCACCATTGTTTTAGCTTCTTCTCAACTCCTACTAGGTCAGGATGACCGAAAAGATCGGATCGGGATAGGTATTGGTCCGTCCAAGCTATACGGAGATAATACAGGTATTCACAGTGAGTTCAAATTTAAAGTCTTGCCGGCTATTTCCCTGGATTTTAACAAGAAATTGACGGAGCAATTTGATGCGAAAGCAACCGCAGGATTTCAAGCGATCCAAAGTGGTGATTTTTATGGTATTCGGGCTATAAACAAAATTGCCGAAGCGGGTCTTCCGCACGCATTTACGGGGTCCCTATTGTTCGTGGATGTGATGCCCATCTATCATATCAACCCAAATAAAAGCGGTTACTTGCCGTCTTTAATCAAAGTCTACACCGGATTAGGCTTGGGCTACTTCCAATCCAGCAGAAGAGATACCCGACGGGTCATCAATGATATGGGTGGTTTTCGGGATGAAACCTACGATGCATCAAATTCCGGTATATACATTCCATTTCGATTGGGCATCTACAAGGACTTGAAAAAAGGCGATGCGGAGATCGGTCTGGAAAGTTCATTTATGACGGCTGTATTCGGTCAGATGGAAGGAAACGATCAGCAACAAAAATCCATCAAGCCAGACATGGCGGCTCAACTCCAGTTTTATTACCGGATCTCCATCGGGAAATAGCCTACCATGGGCCATGGATTGGGCGGGTTGCTGAAAATTCCAGTAGAGTATCCGGATGGGGATTTTCACACCAATTTCGTCAAAGTTCACCTTGCTTCTCTCTACAATGGCCTTTCTGAAAAATCAATACAGCCTTTTTTGGACAGCCGTTCCATAGAAGTATTTTTCCATTCGGGAGAATGGGTAATGACCGCTGTTCTCTTCCCCAATAAACCTTACCGCACCATGGAACTAACCGGAGGCGCAACCAATACACGGATATTTTTTCTATCGAATCCATTTGGGAGTAAATCCTTTCCGCTCATTTATTTTCATGGTAGGTTTTTTTTATGTCTGTAAACTTTTTAGTTTTATTCTTTGATGCGAACCATGAACCCAATCAACTTATGCAAATAAACAAATACGTACTATTTCTTTCGGTGGTAGCTGCGCTTGGAGGATTCCTTTTTGGTTTTGATACAGCGGTAATATCCGGTGCAGAACGGTACATTCAGCAAGTCTGGGGGCTCAGCGATTGGAGCCACGGTCTAGCCGTGGCGATTGCATTGTACGGCACGGTGATTGGAGCCCTCTTTGGGGGAATTCCCGCTAACAAATATGGCCGAAAAAAATCCCTTATTTGGATAGGGCTCTTGTACTTCGTCTCCGCCTTAGGCTCTGCCGTAGCCCCGGAGGTCATTTCCTTTATGGCATTCCGTTTTATAGGAGGATTGGGCGTGGGAGCCTCTTCTGTCGTAGCACCTATGTATATCAGCGAAATCTCTCCTGCGAAAAACAGAGGACAACTGGTCGCTCTGTTCCAGTTTAACTTGGTGTTTGGAATACTGGTGGCCTATTTTAGTAACTACTTGATAGACATGACCATTGCAACCGAAAGCTGGCGCTGGATGCTGGGTATGGAGGCAATACCTGCGTTGATTTACACGATTTTGGTCTTTAAAGTACCTCAAAGCCCCCGATGGTTGATCGCAAAACACGGTAATTTTCAGGAAGCAGAGCGCATTTTAACAAAAACGGACCCAGAGGGGGTGAAAGAGGCCATAAAGCTGGCACTGGAAGAAAAGGAACTCAACAAGTTGAAGGTGGGCTTTATGGCACTATTTAAAAACCAATACCTTCACATTACCCTATTAGCCGTAGTAATCGCCATGTTCAACCAACTCTCCGGTATCAACGCCATCATTTACTTTGCCCCTAGGGTATTTGAGATGGCGGGGATCAGCGCGGAAAGTGCCCTGCTATCTACCGTGGGTATCGGGGCCATCAACCTTGTGGCAACCATGCTGGGCCTATACCTCATTGACCGCATTGGCAGAAAGAAACTGATGTACATTGGCTCCATCGGATACATTATTTCCCTTTCACTGATCGCTTATTCCTTTTCCGGGGGACAGTTGAGTGTAGGGTTGCTCCCTATATTTGTATTTATGTTTATCGCTTCCCATGCGGTCGGGCAGGGGGCGGTGATTTGGGTGTTCATTTCGGAGGTTTTTCCAAACGAACTGCGGGCCTACGGACAATCCATCGGCTGTTTTACCCATTGGATACTCGCCGCTTTGATCGCAAACGTGTTTCCTTTCTTTGCCAACCAATTTGGGCCTGTACCCATTTTTGCCTTCTTTGCGGTCATGATGGTTCTTCAACTCATTTGGGTAGCATTTAAAATGCCAGAAACCAAAGGCCGGTCGCTGGAAGAAATCCAACAAGATTTAACGAAAAACCATGCCTAAGAAAGCCATCTGTTTTGGAGAAATGCTTTGGGATGTGTTCCCCAAGAGAAAAATTGCGGGCGGTGCTCCTATGAACGTGGCACTTCACCTGCAACACTTAGGACTGGACACGACGATGATTTCCAGGGTCGGAAGGGACAAGCTAGGCAAAGACCTCATCCGGTTTGTGGAAGGCTTTGGACTAGACACCTCGCTGATTCAACTAGACGATGAGCTCCCGACCGGAACGGTACATGTGGACGATTCGGATCGTGAAAACATCAAATACGAGATCGTAAAGCCTGCTGGCTGGGACCGTATAGCATGGGATGAATCCATCCAACGGGTCGTAAGAATGGCGGATGTGTTTGTGTATGGGAGCCTATCTGCGCGAGAACCGCTAAGCCGCGAAACACTGTTTTCACTCTTAGAGACTTCCGATACGCTAAAAGTGCTTGATATCAATTTACGGCCCCCATTCTATACGGCTGAATTGATCGAAAAGCTACTGATGTCCTGCAATATCCTCAAAATAAACGAAGACGAACTTTCCAAGATCGCTTCCTTTCACGATTTGCCTTCCAAGACCGACGCTGCACTGGAAAAATTAGCCGAACAATTTGAATTGGATCTTATCTGTGTCACCCTAGGCGCCAAAGGTGCCCTACTCTACCAAGAGGGAGAAATCGTATCCCACCCAGGATACCCCGTGGAAGTGGCCGATACGGTTGGGTCGGGGGACGCCTTTTTGGCAGGGTTCATCGCAAAGTTTTTGGAGCATCAATCACCTGAACAAATGCTCGATTATGCATGTGCCTTGGGGGCTTTGGTGGCCACCATGGAAGGGGGAACGCCCAAATACGACCAACATGAAGTAGAACTTCTGCGGAAAAGCTAGAAAGGGCCCTTAAGCAAAACAGCCCGCCTATTGAGTGCTCTTTCAGGCAATCGTTTGCTCCTGAAAGGTGGCAAAAGTTGCTTCCGATAACGTCTTGATAGCATCGTCCCTTACTATACAACCCGCTTTTCAACGTAGCTGGAATTCAACACGGCAAGTGCCCCCATGTATTTCAGCTTAAATGCGATCAAATCACCTACTTTGTATCCACGTGGGTTTTGCTGAAGATTCAGGATCAGCATATCGGAACTACCGCCTATGATCTCAAAATCTTCATCAACAGGCAGCAAGTACTTGGGATCTACATCAAGCAGGCCTATATCTATAATGGCTCTATAGCTTGTTTTTCCGTAAAGGGATTCATCTAACTCCATCACCTCACCCTGGGGGTTTGCCGCTAAAACACCACTGGGCAACAGGGGTTTTTCCTGCATTTCAATGATTTCCACAAACAGCTCAAAGACATCTCCATGCATCCCATCAATCACCTTATCCTCAAAAAGGTCCACCCCAAAATAAAGGGTCTCTCCCACGCGGAAATGATTGATTCCCTTGGGAAGTTGCTTATGTAGCATCAAGGGAATAGTTACTGAAGTGCCCGCAGATACCCAAGGAATTTCCTTGGAAAATTTCAACTCGATGATCTGTTTATAAAGCGAAAGCTGAATAAGTTTGTCAGCCGAGGGCAAAACTCCATTTAGACAATTGAGATTAGTCCCCAAACCAATAACCTCCAGATTCGGCAAGTCAAAGACCTTTGCGTAAAAATCAACCAAATGATCTCCCATCACGCCTTCCCTGAGATCTCCTGTCTCCACCATGATGATGATTTTGTGGTTCTTTCCCTGCTTGACCGCTTCCTCACTGATCCAACGAATGGTATTTAGTTCACTATTGAGACTCACGTCGGCATAGCGAACCATATCTGCCAAATTGCGCTTAGAGGGCGGTTTGATGTACACGGTTTGTACTTGGGGATTGATCTCCTTGATCTTTCGAAGGTTACTGATGCGCGAGTCGTGCACTTCGTCGACTCCCAAATTGATCAATTCCTTCAAATACGTCCTATTGCCACATAGCATCTTGGAAACGACGCCCCAAGCGACACCGTGGGTATTAAAATGTTTCTTTAAAAATTCAAAGTTATCCTGAAGCTTCTCCTTGTGTAGGTTTAAGAATGCCATGCTATTTCGTTAATCTCATTTCTAAATACTTGTGGGTAAAGCCCAACTTTTCATAGAGCTTTTTCGCCGGATTGTCGGGCTCTACATGCAGGGCAACAGCCCCCTGGGCTAGGTTTATGGCCATTTGCATCAGCCGCTTTCCGAGTCCCTTTCCTCGCTGGGAAGCATCCACGGCTACGTAAACCAAGATGTTTTCCGGTATATAGCCAGACATCCCTGTTTTATTCACGACAACCGCCCCTACCACTTCCTCACCTTCTCGTGCCAGCACCACAAACCCTCCCTTATCCACTGCTTGATCCAACGCATAGTCCAAGCAGCGCATGATGTGTTCGTGTGGGTCTCCATATTCGTCCAAATGCTGGAAGAGGAAATCAGCAATTTCCTTCTTCTGCAAATAGGTTGCGTTATCGATAGCTGTAAGGGTCTGAAACGAAGTCATTTTTTAAAATGTTTTTATTAGTTATTCTGTTTTTTAAATTTTTCTACACGATATACAAGCAAAAACGCTGCTAAAGACGCAAATACACCGAAAAAATTCGGGTCTAATTGAAAAGGCAAGGGTACATCTGCCACGGATAAGCCGGCAGTCAACCCTCCTCCCAACAGCATCGCCGAAAGGGCCGCACTAGGCGATCTCATCTTCCAAAATAAACCTGCAACTATAGGTACCAGCAAACCCGACACCATAAATGCGTAGGAATACAGCATCAATTCCAGCACATTCGTCATTTGAAGTGCTATGGACAGCGCCAATACGCCTATCAATAGGGTAAATAACTGGCTCATCCGCATCACCACCTTCTCAGACAGGGATTTCATCCACCGTCCAAAAATATCGGTGGTCAGATTGCCGGATGCGGCCATCAGGCAGGAATCAGCAGTAGACAATACCGCCGAAAAATAGGCCGACATCATAAGACCCATGATGCCCGCGGGAAGTATCGTGCTGAGTAATATGGGAAGCCCCATTTCTGGATCCAAGATTTCCGAATCCACGGCAATCCTCCCCTGTTCGAAGGCCACACGTGCCAAAAGCCCAAGTGATACGCCCATGAATGCCATGATCGGCCATTCAAAAAAACCCGCAATGTACCAGGCTTTTTTAGCGGATGCGACATCTCTGCTAGCGAAAATTCGCTGATAGAGCGTCATTCCCACAAACCAAATAGGCAATATGGTTATTCCCCAGTTGGCAAGATCCTGCCACCGAAGGTTATTGAGAGAGAAAAATGCAGTCGGCAGGGTATCACGGATAACCTGCCAGCCTCCTACGTGGAAATACGAAATCGGCAATCCAATAAAAATAAAGCCCAGCAACAAAATAATCCACTGTATCGTATCGGTATAAATGACTGCTTTAAGCCCTCCCATCACGGTGTAGACCACCGCTATCACACCCATAATCACCAATGCTACCTGCAAATCCAGTTCTGGAAAAGTACCAGATGCCAATTTAGCTCCAGCCAGCAACTGAGAGGAGGTGAATCCCAAATATCCTATGAAGCAAATCACGGCAGCTACCACCCCAACTTTGCGATCGAATAGGTATGTGACAATTTGAGGCAAGGTATAGAAATGCCTAAACTGAGGAGTGGATCTGACGATAGGAATCAGGTAAACGGCGGCAAGCCAAGCTCCGAGAAGTCCCGTAAACAACATCCAGCTACCAGACAGCCCCATGGCAAACCCCAATCCACCCAACCCGACTGAGAACCCACCTCCCACATCGGTTGCTACCACGGAAAGTCCGATATGCCAACTTCCTATATTCCTACCTCCCACGTAATAATCATCTTGGCCCTTGTTGTTCTTCATGAAGTAGACGCCTACCCCCAACATGACTACCATGTAAACCAAAAAAATAATCAAATCTATAATCGCCATGAGTCTTTCAATCCTATTTCATGTTACTTAACCTCAGTGCTCAAACTCAATCGAGCTAAAGAGGTATTTCTAGTCATATTTTCGCATTCTACACTCGAATTGTACCAAAAACAAAAGGCCCCAGTTCCCTGGGGCCTCTCGCGTTTTCGTGATATGTGTATGGGCTTCCTATACATTTTCGGTAGTTACCGACGCCGTGTAGAATTCTCGGTTTAATCGTGCAATATTACTTAGCTTGATCTCCTTTGGACATTCCGCCGCGCAAGCACCGGTATTGGTGCAGGCCCCGAATCCCTCAGCATCCATCTGGGCGATCATTTTCTCTGCCCGGTCCCTTCGCTCCACTTGGCCCTGCGGCAATAATGCCAACTGAGAAACCTTGGCCGAAACGAACAGCATGGCCGACGCATTTTTACAGGCAGCCACACAGGCACCGCATCCGATACAGGTAGCCGCATCAAAGGCCTCGTCTGCAATCACCTTGGGAATAGGGATTTCATTGGCATCAGGCACCCCACCGGTATTGACCGACACATAGCCACCGGCTTGAATAATCCGGTCAAAAGCTCCTCGATCCACCACCAAGTCCTTCATTATTGGAAATGCCTTTGCCCTCCAAGGCTCAATCGTGATCGTATCCCCATCCTTGAAGGAACGCATATGCAACTGACAGGTAGTTGTCTGCTGAGGACCATGTGGCCTTCCATTGATGTAAAGAGAGCACATACCGCAGATTCCCTCCCTACAGTCGTGATCAAAATGCACCGGATCCTCTCCTTTTTCGGATAGCTCCTCATTCAGCACATCCAACATCTCCAAAAAAGACATGTCTTCGGAAATATTGCCTATTTTGTAATCCTTGAAACCACCCTTGTCACTGTGGTTTTTCTGTCTCCATATTTTTAGTGTAAGATTCATACCGTCGATTCCTTTTGTGGTTTTTGTTTATTTGTAGCTACGTTGGGTAAGCTTGACATTCTCGAACACCAAAGGCTCCTTGTGCAATTGTTCTTCTTTGCCCTCTCCCTGATATTCCCAAGCAGCTACATATGCGAAGTTTTCATCATCCCGAAGCGCTTCTCCTTCCGGCGTTTGGAATTCCTCTCTGAAGTGGCCACCACAGCTTTCGTCGCGGTTTAGCGCATCATCAATCATCAATTCCCCCAGCTCCAAGAAATCTGCCACTCGGTGCGCCTTTTCCAACGATTGGTTGAGTTCCTCGCCGGTGCCCAATACCTTCACATTCGACCAAAATTCCGCTTTCAGTTCCTTGATCATGGCTTTTGCCTTGGTAAGTCCGTCTGCCGACCTGGCCATTCCACAATAGTTCCACATGATCTTGCCCAACTTCTTATGGTAGTAATCCACCGTTTTTGAGCCATTGATGGAAAGAAGCTGCTGAATGCGGCCCTTCACATCTGCTTCCGCCTCTTTAAACGCCGGGTGATCAACGGAGATCCGCTCATAGGGCATTCCGGCCAGGTAGTCTCCAATGGTGTAGGGCACTACAAAATAACCATCTGCCAGACCCTGCATCAATGCAGAAGCACCCAATCGGTTGGCACCATGATCGGAGAAATTGGCTTCTCCAAGTGCATACAACCCTGGAACAGTTGTCATTAGGTTATAATCCACCCAAAGTCCGCCCATGGTATAGTGCACCGCAGGGTAAATCATCATCGGTGTCTTGTACGGGTTCTCTCCTGTGATCTGTTGGTACATATCAAATAGATTACCGTATTTACTTCTCACCAAGTCTTCCCCATCCCGCAAAATTGCGTCTCTAAAATCAAGAAAAACAGCCTCTCCGGTCTCATTCACTCCCCTGCCTTCATCGCATACATACTTCGCGTTTCTAGAGGCCACATCACGAGGCACTAAGTTGCCAAAGGACGGGTATTTGGTCTCCAAATAATAGTCTCTATCCTCATCCTTGATATCTTGGGGCTTTATTTGCTTCTTTCGCAGCTTCTCTGCTAATTCCACCGTCTTCGGAACCCATACTCTACCGTCATTTCGAAGGGATTCAGACATCAGGGTCAGCTTGGATTGATGGTCTCCAGATACCGGGATACAAGTTGGGTGGATTTGGGTGTAGCATGGATTGCTGAAATAGGCGCCCTTCTTATGTGCCCTCCAAGCGGCCGTCACATTAGAACCCATCGCATTGGTGGAAAGGAAAAAGACGTTTCCGTAACCTCCGGTGCAAAGCAGTACGGCATGGGCACTGTGGGATTCAATGGCCCCGGTAATCAAGTTACGGGTTATAATCCCTCTTGCCTTCCCATCGACTTTTACGACGTCCATCATTTCCGTACGAGGATATAGCTTCACTTTTCCATTCGCCACCTGACGGCTTAATGCCGAGTAGGCACCCAAGAGAAGCTGCTGCCCGGTTTGTCCCCGTGCATAAAAAGTTCTTGATACCTGCGCACCTCCAAAAGATCGGTTGGCGAGCAGACCTCCATACTCCCGGGCAAAAGGTACACCCTGCGCCACACATTGGTCTATAATATTGACGGATACCTCCGCCAATCGATATACGTTTGCCTCACGGGAACGGTAGTCGCCACCTTTAATGGTGTCATAAAACAACCTAAAAACCGAATCCCCGTCATTTTGATAGTTTTTTGCCGCATTGATCCCGCCCTGCGCCGCAATAGAGTGTGCACGCCTAGGACTGTCTTGGAAGCAAAAAGCCTTGACATTATATCCAAGTTCTGCCAAGGAAGCCGCAGCGGAGGCCCCAGCCAATCCGGTACCCACAACGATCACATCGTACTTTCGCTTGTTGGCAGGATTTACCAGCTTTACATTAAATTTATGTTTAGTCCACTTTTCCGCCAAAGGGCCGGAGGGTATTTTAGCATCCAGTATCATTGATTTTCAGCTTTATTTTCGTAATCAATTTAGATTCATGTTAACTTCCCTGAATAAACATCACTACCGGAATGAGGGCGAACAGCAAGGGAACCAATATGGAAAACCCAACGCCAACCTTCTTTATGAGTGGGGAATATTTCTTGTGGTTAAGACCCAAGGTTTGAAAAGCACTGACAAACCCATGCGACAAGTGGAAGGCCAAAAAGCCCATACTCACTACATAGAATACCACGTAGAAAATATTAGAATAAGCCGCCGCCACTATTGTATAAACGTCTTTAAACGTTCCTTCTTCATAGGTGGCTGTAGGCAACGATCCAAACTTAACCTCATACCAGAATCCCCGTAAATGCACCAATAGAAATATGAGGAGAATGGTCCCTAATATCCCCATGTTGCGGGAAGCCCAAGAGGAATTGGCAGAAGCATTGGTGACCGCATATCCAACCGGACGGGCTTGTTTATTGTGGCGGGTAAGTGCCACAGAATAGGCAACGTGGAGCGCAATGAACACAAAATTAAGGATGGAAACAACCCGGATAAGCGGATTGGTGGCCATGCTCTCTGCATATAGATTAAACATGCGTCCCCCGTCATTGGCCAATAGCTGTAGGTTTCCAGCAAGGTGTACTACTAAAAATAAAATAAGGAATAAACCGGTGAGGGCCATAATCAACTTTCTGCCCAGTGTACTATTTAAGGTTTTTGTTACCCAACTCATATAGTTTACTTTGTCTAGTTTTGATGGTTTTCTACTTAAACGCCAAATTTACATTCGGATTTGATAGCAAACAATCAATCACAAAACGCACCTTCTTATTTTAAAACGTTCTAAATAGGATAGGATGAACGCATTCGATCGCCCAACCACGACGGTAAGTATAACCAATCTACGTTATTTATTGTTTAGATAGCATGTTGCCTAGGCTTCCATATTATCTGCTCAAAAAGACAACAGATAAACACTTATAATATAATAGTTTAAGATTAGATCGGTCGAATTCGGTTATATTACTCCCGTGATTTATCGCGTTCGTTGATGAAAAGCCTACCGGTGTTTTTCTGAGGAAGGGAAAAAAATCGCTATTATTGACAATTATTTGAATTAATGGCTTAGTATCCCTTAACTTAGGGTAACCATAGTAAATTCAAAACCGTTTCTTATGGTTGGGCCGGTATCAGAGGGCTGTACGGCAAAGGTTAGACGCTAAAAAAAGGAATGCATTACCTTTTGGATATAGTCCAAAAGGATTTCGTTGAACTTATAAAATCACATGAAGTACAACAACTTACTTTTGGGTATCACCCTGATCTTGAGCTTTGTATACACAAACTCCCTGGCTACGCACATTCGGGCGGGAGAAATCATTGCAGAGCGGGTCTCCGTACAGACACTTACCTACAGAATCACGGTAGTAGGATATACCGATACCCGGTCAACGGTAGAGTTTGGCCCCGGTGTAATCAATTTTGGTGACGGGAGAGAAGAACGCCTCAACACAGAAAGTGATTTTATACAAACAGAAACGTTGGGCGATAACATCCAAAAAAACGTGTTTGTTATTACCCATACCTATCAAGGGCCTGGTAATTACACCATTCGCTTTTTGGAGTTTAACCGAAATGCCGGTACATTAAACATGGATCAATCGGTTGATACTCCTTTCTATCTGGAAACATTGATTCGGATTGATCCTTTTTTAGGGGTGAATAATTCGCCGGTATTGACCATTGCACCAGTGGATAATGGTGCGGTTAATCAAACATACATACACAACCCGGGGGCGTACGATCCGGATGGAGATTCACTCGTTTATGTAATGGACATCCCTAAGCAGGCTTTTCAGCGACCGGTAAATAATTACCGAAGTCCCGCTTCGGGGGAGTTTTCATTTACAAGACAGGATGGTTCCACGCCACCGGTGTTGGAACTTGACCCTGTGACAGGAGATTTGATATGGGATGCACCTGGGATAGCTGGGCAATACAATGTGGCCTTTCGTATCGAAGAGTGGCGACTGGTGGCTGGTGAATGGGTTCGGATCGGATATGTATTGCGTGATATGCAAATCATCATCGAAAATACCGATAACCAACGGCCGGAACTGATTATGCCGGAAGATATTTGCGTGGAAGCGGGCACCAATATAGAAGAAATCATCCAAGGATTTGATCCTGACGGGGACCCCATTAAAATCGAAATATTCGGAGATCCGATAGAAATAACCTCCTCTCCGGCAAGCTATGCGCCGGCATCTGTTTTTCAGCCTTCCCCGGGAATCATCAATTTCCAATGGCAAACCGTCTGTAACCACGTGCGGGCAAGGCAATACCAAGTGCGGGTACGGATTTCGGATCAACCCTCTTCTGGGCCTTCACTGGTAGACATCAAAACCTGGAATATCACGATTGTAGGGCCACCGCCCGTAGTCAGCGACATTTCGCAGGGCGAAGGCAGGTCTTCGATTATTTCTTGGGATCCCTATAGCTGTGGTACCTCGGCAGAAACGATACAGGTATGGCGGAGGATCAATAGTGATCCTTACGAGCCTGATTCCTGTGAAGTAGGTATCCGGTCGGGTTACGACTTGGTGGGAACCACTGACATGGAAACATTCGACTTCGAAGATACCAACAATGGAATGGGATTGAGTCCTGGAAACACCTACTGTTACCGATTGGTGGCAGGATATCCATCCCCTAGAGGAGGGCTAAGTATCGTATCTGAGGAAATATGCGTAACCATCGCGGTAGATGTCCCTATCATAACCAATGTGAGTATAGAAAATACCGATACGGAGGATGGCGAAATATTGGTACGTTGGACCCCACCCTATGATATTGATCAAGAACTGTTCCCTGGCCCGTATCAATATAGGCTCGTTCGAAACCAAGGGTTTATGGGAGTACAAAATTCCGTAAGTGTAACGACTACAAGCGATACGGTTTTTGTAGACACAGGAATGAATACCGAAAACCTCGTACATAACTACCAAGTGGTTCTTATTTCCCAGGGAGAAGAAATTGACCAATCCAGTATGGCTTCATCGGTTCGAGTAGAACCGACTATCATAAACGAGGCCATAGAATTGACCTGGGATTTCAATGTTCCGTGGAATAATGAAATATCGGAGTTCCCGCATTTGATATACCGAAATCGTACCGATCCCGAGGCCAATGACGCAGACACCTTTACATTGATCGGAGAGGTGGATGTGACATCCGAAGGGTTTGTATTCCTTGACGACGGAAGCCATAACGGGATCAACTTGGACACGGAAAAAGAGTACTGCTATTATATCGTAACGAATGGTGCGTACAATTTAAGCCTATTGGAGTACCCCTTGGTAAATAAGTCTCAGATAGTATGTGCCAGACCGGATGACGATCGACTTCCCTGTCCACCGGTGCTTACTTACGAGGGACCCGAATGTCAGGAATTTTTAGCTGACAAGCCATGCAATTTCAGTGACTTCTACCATGACCTGAGCTGGGAGCCAGATTTTTCGGGTAGCTGCGATACGGAGCTTAATGGTTACCGATTATACTTCTCTGCCTCCGGAGAGGAAGGTACCTTTACGTTAGTCCAAACTCTGGCAGTAGTGGAGAACAACACGCGGATAACAGGCCTATCTGATCTAAAAGGCTGCTATTATATTACTGCGGTTGATCGATCCGGTAATGAAAGTGACCCGTCAAACATCGTATGTGTCGACAACTGTCCCAACTACGAGCTGCCCAATGTATTCACTCCTAACGCAGATAACATCAACGATACCTTCCAAGCCTTTGACAATCCCTTTCCGAGATGTCCCCGCTTCGTGGAGGCTGTAGAAATAAAGATCTACAATAGATGGGGAGTTCTTGTACATTCTTACAACAGCCTATCTTCTACAGAAAACAACATTTATATAAACTGGGATGGAAAAGACAGCGAAGGCAGGGATCTTCCGTCGGGTACCTATTTCTATTCCGGCACTGTATTGTTTAATGTGTTAGATCCTGCACAGCGGGAACGGAAGCTGAAAGGGACTATCCAACTAATGAAATAAGTAAGGGGGCGGAAATTTCAATTCCGCCCCTGATTGATTTCCTATTGATAAACAACACGTTACTACAAACGCTATTTTACGGTCTTTACCAGTTGGCACTAAATTTCTCTGCCAAATCGGCACTTTTAGTTATCTTCACCACTAATAGCGACAATTACCGCTAAATTACTCTTTAAAACGACTGCTAATTTATGAAAGCACACGACAAGAAAAGCCAATCCAGCCTAACCCCCCAAGATGCCCTCGATTACCTCAAAGAAGGTAACCACCGATTTATCAATAACCTCAGAGCGAATCGAAACCTACTCCAAATGGTGAATGAGACTTCTGATGGGCAATGGCCCTTTGCGGTCATATTGAGCTGCATTGATTCGAGGACGGCCGCAGAGCTGGTTTTTGATCAGGGCCTGGGAGATGTATTCAGTGTGAGGGTGGCAGGCAACGTGGTGAACGAGGACGTCCTTGGTAGCATGGAGTATGCGGTAAAATACGCCGGATCCAAGTTGATCGTCGTTTTGGGACATACCAAATGTGGAGCAGTAACAGCGGCCTGTAGCAAAGTGAAAGATGGAAATATTACCGCCCTGATGCATAAAATAAAACCAGCAATTGATAAAGAAGTAAGTGTCAAAGAAAACCGCGATGGCAAAAATAGCGAGTTCGTAGAAAAAGTAGCCAACTTAAACGTGTTACATGCTTTAGAGGAAATCCGTGACCGTAGCGAGATCATTGAACAGATGGAGAAAGAGGGAAAAATCTTGATCGTTGGTGGTATTTACGACGTGGAAACCGGTGTAGTAGAATTTTTTGAGGATTAATTCGCTAGTACTAGACTTAGCAATACTCGTGTAACCACAAAAAAAACCTGCCAAATACCGCTTTTTTAAGTAAACTTGCAGGCCAAATTCCCCTAACATTCCATCAATTATGAAAGCAGTTGTTTTTCCGGGCCAAGGCGCCCAGTTCCCAGGAATGGGAAAAGAGCTCTATCAACAAAATCCAACAGCTAAGGAGCTTTTGGAGAAGGCCAACGATATATTGGGATTCAGGATCACAGATATCATGTTCGAAGGAAGTGAGGAAGCCCTTAAACAAACGAACGTTACCCAGCCCGCTGTCTTTATCCATTCGGTAGTAATGGCCAAAACGGCCGATAATTTTGATCCTGATATGGTGGCTGGCCATTCCTTGGGTGAATTTTCCGCCTTGGTGGCGAATGGGGTTCTATCATTTGAAGACGGCCTTCGTTTAGTGCATCAACGGGCACTTGCCATGCAGGAAGCCTGTGAAATCAATCCGTCTACGATGGCAGCGGTATTGGGGCTTGCCGATGAGATGGTAGAAGAAATATGCGCATCCATCACCGATGAAATCGTGGTTCCTGCCAACTACAACTGCCCCGGCCAGTTGGTTATTTCGGGCACCAAGCAAGGAGTAGCAATCGCCTGTGAAAAGATGCTGGCAGCGGGAGCCAAACGGGCTTTGGTTCTTCCTGTAGGCGGCGCATTTCACTCCCCGCTAATGGAACCCGCAAGGGTCAAGTTGCAGACTGCCATTGTAAATACGCATTTTTCGTTGCCCTCTTGCCCCGTGTACCAAAACGTCAGCATTACCGGTGTAACGGATGTAGAAAGCATAAAAGCAAACCTCATTTCCCAGTTGACCGCACCCGTAAAGTGGACCCAGTCCGTGGAACAGATGGTAAATGATGGCGCCACCCATTTTGTGGAATGTGGACCTGGAAAAGTACTGCAAGGATTGGTCAAAAAAATTTACCGAAACGCAGAGGTTTCTGGATTGTAAATTCAATTTACCAGATCTCGACTATTGCGGAGGTACGTTCCACAAACGTACCTCCGCGTGGTCTGATGTATCATGCAACAACTCCAATTGGGTACGCAGAAAAATGGGATGAAGGAAGTCGGGAATCAATTCGGCCAATGGTACCAAGGCAAACCTCCTTTCCTGTATGAACGGATGAGGAATTTTGAGATCAGGTGTTTCCACTATTTCTTGGTTGTAATATAGGATGTCGATATCCATGGTACGATTGCCCCATTTCCGATCCCGAAATCTGCCCAGCTTCTCCTCTACTGATTGACAATGTCGAAGCGTCTCCCGTGGCGTCAGACTCGTTTGAAAAATCAAAACCTGGTTCAAAAAGTCACCTTCCGCTTGCCCTCCCCATGCGGCGGTCTGATAAACACGAGACTTGCCGACTAAATTCATTCCTTTGGACAAATAATCTTCTGCGAGACATAAATTCCGGTACCTATCTCCCAAATTACCTCCTATCAACAAAACTACTTTGTGCATTTGCGTGTTCTACGGACATAATGCCCTTTAATAAGATAAAATAGTATAAATTTGTTTTTACAAAACAACACGGTAAACATATGAAATTTTTAAGTAACGTCCTTTCGGTTGTCGTAGGGTTGATCGTATTCTTCCTGCTGGGTTTTTTCTTTTTGGCCGGTTTGATTGCCATCATATCCTCCGAAGAAACGGTATCCGTAAAAGAAAACAGCCTCTTGTTCCTAAACTTGGAAGGAAAAACTATCGTGGAACGTACTGCGGATGATGAACTGGATTTTTCAGCATTTCCTGGATTTGGCCCTCCTCCTACGGTGGGCTTGGTTCAACTAAAGCGGGCCATAGAGGCTGCGGCTGAGAATGATAAAATCCAGGGAATCTACTTAAGGGCCGGCGTTCCAATCGCAGGACAGGCAACCCTTAGCGAACTGAGGACTTCTTTGGAACAATTCAAGCATAGCGGCAAATTTATAGTCGCTTATGGAGAATACTATTCCGAAGGGGGGTATTACTTGAGTTCCGTGGCGAGTGAGCTGTACTTAAACCCCGAGGGGATGTTGGAGTTCAATGGACTAGCGAGTGAGGGCATTTTTCTCAAAGGGTTCTTTGAAAAAATCGGTGTAGAACCTTTGATCTTTCGGGTAGGTGATTTTAAAAGTGCCGTCGAACCCTTTATCCTGGATAAAATGAGTGAGGAAAGTCGGCTTCAAACCCAAGCTTACCTCGATGAGATGAATCAAGTTATTTTGGCAAGTGTCGCTGAATCCAGGAAACTAGCGCTCGAAAAAGTTCAGGAAATCAGCCGTCTGATGTCTGTAAAAGTACCCGAGGATGCTTTGGAGCTAAAACTGGTAGACGGCTTGTGGTATGATGACCAAGTAGTCGAACTGCTGCGGGAAAAGCTTCAGCTTAATGACGATGACACCATTAATACCATCAATGTTACGGATTTAAATCAGGCAACTCCCTCGAAAAATAGGCTTTCTAAAAACAGGATTGCCATCTTGTTTGCTGAAGGAGAAATCGTGGGAGGGCGTGATGACAGCCAAGTCAGCTCGGAATTGTTCCTTCAGGAAATCCGACAACTAAAGAAAAACAAGGATGTCAAGGCTGTAGTGCTGCGCATCAACTCACCCGGTGGATCGGCCTTAGCGTCTGAGGTCATTTGGAGGGAACTGATGGAGCTTAAAGCAGAAAAGCCGCTGATTGCTTCCATGGGTGATCTAGCAGCATCCGGCGGGTATTATATAGCGGCTGCAGCAAACGAGATTTTCGCACAACCTAATACCCTAACGGGATCAATCGGGATCTTTGGTGTATGGTTTAACACGAAAGAATTGTTAAACCAAAAACTGGGGATAACCACCGATGTGGTTAAAACCGGCGAATTCTCTGACTTCCCAAGTATCTTCAGATCTATGCGTGCCGAAGAGGCTGCGATTTATCAAAAAATCGTGGAAGATGGATACGAGACGTTCTTGACGCGGGTATCCGACGGACGGGAAATGGATAAAAGCCAAGTAATGTCGATTGCATCCGGGAGGGTTTGGAGCGGCCAACAAGCCCAATCAAATGGCCTGGTTGACCAGATTGGAAGTTTAGAAGATGCCATTACCTGGGCTGCTACGGAAGCGGATGTACTGGATGATTACCGGGTAGTGTATTATCCAGAACAAAAAACATGGATAGAACAGCTCTTAAGTGACTTTGGCGGAGAAGTTCAAAGTGCCTTCCAAAGTTACAAACTTGGCGTGCCGCTAGAAATATGGCAACAATGGGAACAATTACGAAAGCTGGAGGGGCCGGTTGCCAGAATGCCCTTTTTCAAGGAAATACGTTGATTGGTGCCAACAACGGATCAAAACCAAACTTAATTTCAAAAAAAATACATATCTTATAGAAAATAGCGTATTTTAAACTACCTTTGGTGCGAATTTTAGATAAAAAAAGTACCATGGTAGTTCAGCGTAGGTTGTTTCGTTTTTTCCTCTTGCCAATCTCTATTATTGGGGGTTACTTCATACCAGTTAACTCCTTTGGGCAAACATCGTCGTCAGAACTCCCGACGTATTCGATATGTAGCGAAAAAGCGAATGCGGCAGCTGATAAATCCCCCCATCTGATGCAGCTGCTTAAATTCCATGAACTAGATATCATCGGTCCGGAAGTAGGCATCTTCAGTCAGACGGATACCGAACCAAGTATCCTTTCAAGTTTGGCAGAATTTCCTTCTATAGAGTCAAATTATTCGGAAGTGGCCGAATCAAAATCGGTCTTTTACAATCCGGATAAGTTTGAGCTATTAGACCACGATAGTTTCACCGTCTCCGCTCGCACCAAATCAGTCGAAAACGGAAGCCAGCGAAAGAGCAGAATCTGCGATTGGGGAAAATTCAAAAACTTGGAAGACAACCAAGTTATTTTTGTATTCAATGTGCAATCTACTTCCAGCATAGCTGTTGATGACAAGAAACTGATTCTGGAAAAAATCAGGCAGATCAATAAAGACGGGCTTCCCTTTATCCTGACGGGCGATTTTTATAGCACAGGCCCTCAAGATACCCCTACCATTAATTGACCGATTTCAACCAATACGCAGTGAGAAACTAGCCTGAGTACATCCTAAAAACACATCTTATTGCTGCAGTAGAGTGCACGTCAAACAAGTGGCACCGGTTATTTCCGTCCTGTTTCGCCACTTTATTTTTTAACGAGATAGGCAAAACACCTCTGTATCCATTTGGACAAAAGGGGCTCCTGATTGCCATAAAATCCATATTTGTATTAATTTTGCCGGACAAAATAAAAAACCTCGCATGTCCATATCTACGAAGTACGATCCCCGTTCTGCCGAATCCAAATGGTATCATTACTGGCTGGAGAACAAGCATTTTTCTTCTCAGGTTGACTATAATAAAGAACCCTTTTCGATCGTCATCCCTCCGCCGAACGTCACAGGAGTACTGCATATGGGCCATATGCTTAACAATACCATTCAGGATATTCTGATTCGCAAAGCACGAATGGAGGGCAAAAATGCCTGCTGGGTTCCCGGGACCGACCATGCTTCCATTGCGACAGAGGCCAAAGTAGTGGCAATGTTAAAGGAAAAGGGCATCGACAAAAAAAGCCTTTCCCGGGAAGAGTTCCTTTCGCATGCTTGGGAGTGGAAAGAAAAGTACGGAGGCATTATTCTGGATCAATTAAAAAAGCTGGGAGCCTCGTGTGATTGGGATCGCACCCGGTTTACTATGGACGATGACTTAAGCGAGTCGGTAATCCAAGTATTCATAGACCTCTATAAAAAAGGAAAAATTTACAGGGGGATCCGGATGGTGAATTGGGATCCGAAGGGGAAAACGGCGCTTTCAGATGATGAAGTCATCTTTAAGGAAGTAGCCTCCAAGCTTTATTACATCGAATATCAACTTGAGGGAAGCGAAGAACGACTGACGATTGCCACTACGCGGCCAGAGACCATCATGGCAGATGTGGCAATTTGCGTTCATCCGGAAGACGAGCGCTTTGCGCATCTAAAGGGTAAAAATGCACTCATTCCACTGATAAACCGACCCATTCCCATTATTCAGGACGAGTATGTAGACCGTGAATTTGGTACGGGTTGCCTAAAAATAACTCCCGCCCACGACATAAACGATTATGAAATCGGCCTGCGTCATCACTTGGAAGTGATCGATATACTTAACGATGATGGAACTCTAAACGAAAAGGCGCGGATCCTTGTAGGAGAAGACCGCTTTATAGCCAGGAAGAAAATATCCAACCTACTACAGGAAGCCGGGCAGTTAGCGAAAGTAGAGGACTATACCTCAAACGTAGGCCACTCTGAACGAACAGACGCCGTGATAGAGCCTAAACTGTCCATGCAGTGGTTTTTGCAAATGAGTGAAATAACCAAGCCGGCGTTAGCAGCGGTGATGGATGATCAGGTAAAACTCTTCCCTCCCAAATTCAAAAACATGTACCGTAGCTGGATGGAAAATGTACGGGACTGGTGCATCTCCAGACAACTTTGGTGGGGTCATCGGATTCCTGCATTTTACCTACCCGACGGTGAATTTATCGTAGCACACTCCGCAGCCGAAGCACTTGCAGAAGCCAATAAGCGAGGAGATAAGACGTATTCACTCGAAGATTTACGTCAAGACGAAGATGTGCTGGACACTTGGTTTTCGTCGTGGCTTTGGCCTATTTCTGTATTCGACCCTGATTTTTTTCGAACGGGGGAAAAGAACGCGGATCTAACCTACTATTATCCTACCAATGACCTGGTAACCGCTCCAGAGATCTTGTTCTTTTGGGTGGCAAGAATGATTATAGCCGGATACGAGTACTTGGGGGAAAAGCCGTTCAAGAACGTTTATTTGACCGGAATCGTCCGCGATAAGTTAGGGAGAAAAATGTCCAAATCCTTGGGCAACTCTCCGGATCCCCTTGAGCTTATCCAAAATTATGGCGCCGATGGGGTAAGAACGGGCATGCTATTCAGTTCACCAGCCGGAAACGACCTTCCGTTTGATGAAAAACTGGTGGAACAAGGCAGGAACTTTTCAAACAAGATCTGGAATGCGTACCGGTTGATCAAAGGATGGGAAGTAGCCGATAATGAAATCAATGAAGAAAATGAAGCGGCTATTCGTTGGTTTGAAAGTAGGTTTCACCAAGCATTGGCGGAAATCGAAGACCATTTCAGTAAATTCCGTATATCCGATGCGCTATTGAGCATCTATAAGCTGGTATGGGATGACTTTTGCTCTTGGTACTTGGAAATGATCAAACCACCCTTTCAGACACCTATAGACGGCCGAACGTACACCCAAACCATTGCATTTTTGGAGGATATTCTTAAGCTATTGCATCCGTTTATGCCCTTTATCACAGAGGAGATTTGGCAGCAGCTGGAGTCGCGAGAACCAAAGCATGCACTCATTGTAACCGCCTGGCCAGAAAAGAAATCATTTGACCCAGGAATCATAGAAGAAGCACAACACATTTTCGAAACGGTTTCCCAGATCCGGAATATCCGAGCAACAAAAGGGATTTCTCCCAAGGAAGCATTTGAGCTTACCGTGAAAACAGCTTCGCCGACCGTCTATTTATCCTTCGAAACGGTGCTGAAAAAATTAGCGAACCTAACCGCCATTCATTTCGGAGGTACGGTGGAAAATGCCGTAAGCTTTGTGGTAAAAGGGGACGAATGCCATATTCCACTAGGTGAACAAATAGATCTAGCCAAAGAAAAAGAAACCCTGTTAAAAGAACTGGAATACAGCAGGGGCTTTCTGTTATCTGTAAATAAGAAACTTTCAAACGAACGGTTCGTGGCCGGTGCTCCTGCGGCAGTAGTAGAAAACGAAAAGAAAAAAAGAGCGGACGCAGAGGCCAAGATAAAAGCACTGGAAGAGTCGCTATCTAAGCTGGGATAAAACTCCGAATCCCTTTTTCCCTCCTTTTTGGCTACTCTCAAAGGGGGGAACCAGGCGCCTTCCTCTAATTAGTCGAGCTAGTTACTCCTCAGTCAAACCGAATGGCTATAGAAGTCGCAAGCGCGGAATTGCCACGATTAACCAACCCCAAAGGGCGGTTGAAGATAGGGTCAGGGCTGATAAAGCGTCGCCCCTCCAATCTGAATACTGCTTTTGGGGAGATTTCAAAATCGGCATTTAGGGAAAAGCCGGAAATCTTCATCCCGTCAGATAGGATCACGCCAAAAGGGTCTGCATAATACTCTCCGCGAACCGCAGCGGTGATCTTTTCAGAGAGCGGCCTGCGAACGGATGCGGTAACACCAAACCATTGATTTAACCGGTTTGAAGAGAGTCTTTGTTCAGTTCCATGGTCAATGCCTATCGTGACATCAACGATTTTGCCATAATGCTGAAGGTAGAAGTTTTGGAAAAAGCGGTACCTGGCCAAGGGCTGTGGATATTCATTCCCCAAGTAGTTGGCATAGTTTATCTCCATGCGCTCATTTGGCTGATAATTCAGCCCCAATCCCATGCCCAAAGATTGGTTTCGATCTATGCGCTGTACGTTTTGCCATCCATTTGTGAGCCAAAGCGTCGCATACAATTCATCCGACACATCATAGGTGAGCCTCGCCCCGGTCAGAAAATAAGGAGAATTTTCGGCCAATAGTGACCTGGAAAGATGCCAACAATTTGCACCTATGGCACTTTCAAAACCTATATGAGAAGGCATAACCCCCATGTCTAGCCAAAGGCGATCTTGCAGTTTGATACCGACAGCCGCTTCGTAAATAAACTGAGCCCAAGTCGGTTCATTTGCTAAATTATACTGGGCATAGTTACCGGACATCAATTTGATCTTCGCCCGGTACTTATCTGTTTCGTAACCAACTCCCAATAAGGCTAAATTGACTGAAAACTCGTTGTGCCGCTTGAAATTATATAAAAAATCAGGACGCTCGTGATTTTCAGGCTTTCCAAAATCATACAAGTAATAGGTTTCCACGTAGCCCTCAAACGTCCACGAAGGGGCAATTTCCTGGCTAAAACCAGCCACCGGAAAAACCAACAAAAGAAGAAAGCGAAGTTGCTTTATTGTCATGGGCCTCCACGATAACTAACAGGAGTAAAAAAACAAACCCAACTGCTAAAGTTGGGTTTTCACTGATGTTATTTCACTGTTCGAAAGGTTCTGTTGTATAATTTGATAGAATCAATGATGATTCGTTGAGCCTCAGCTTTGCCCAGAAAATCCTCTACCTTGACTTCCTTATTCTCTAGTTTTTTGTAATCTTCAAAAAAACGACGGGTCTCCTTCATCAGGTAGGGAGGTAATTCACCTATATCCTCGATGTAGTTTACCGACTGATCGTCGGCAGCAACTGCAATTATCTTATCATCAGCCTCTCCGCCGTCAATCATTCGCATCACGCCGATGACTTTGGCCTTGACCAGTGTCATAGAAGGAATATCGATTTGAGAGATTATCAGGATATCTAAGGGGTCGTGATCCTCGCAGAAGGTCTGTGGAATAAAGCCGTAATTGGCGGGGTAATGAACCGATGAAAACAGTACCCTATCCAATAACAGCATGCCAGACTTTTTATCCAGCTCATACTTGCCCTTACTTCCTTTGGGAATTTCGATGACTCCGGTCACATATTCGGGAGCACCGTCTCCAATACTTACATCATGCCAAGGATTAATCATAAAAATGAATTAGAAGGTTTTTTTTGAAGCTGCAAATTACCTTCAATTTTGGCTGTTTACAAAAAAATAGGTGCTGAATTTAATCCATTAGCTTTCTGGGGCTAAGTCTGGCAATATAACAGTGACCGTGGTACCACTGCCCTGAACGGATTTGAGGTCGACACTTCCTTTCATTTGCTCTACCGATTCCTTTACCATGTATAACCCCAATCCAGAGCCCACATTGCGCTGCGTGGCACGATGAAACAAATTGAAAACATCTTTTTGATGTCTGTCCTCAATGCCAATTCCATTGTCAGATACAATTAACATTGCCTGTCTCTTTGCCACTGAAATTTTAATGCCAATACGCTTTGTACCGCTTTCCTTTTGGAATTTATAGGCATTGCCAATGAGGTTATTCAGGATCACCCGGATCTTGGCTACGTCAGAGTGAAATGGAAAGTCCTGATGAATCTCCACGTTGATGTCCACATCTTCAATATTCCATTTGGCGCGGTAGTCATGTATTTGTTGTTCAAACACTTCTCTGAAGTCTACCAGTTCGACCTTATTCTCCATCTTTGTGGAGCGATAAAAATCCAACATCTTGTAAATAAAATCATCCAGCTTAAGCGTGGCTGAATCGATCATATCAAAATATTCCAGAATACCTTCATCGGTAGTCTCCATCTTAGCAAGCTTTGAAATCCCGGAAATACTCATTAGTGGACCTCTTAACTCATGAGAAAGACTGTACACAAACTGATTCATCTCTGAATGCAGTTTCTGTAGTCGTTCATTCTTTTCCCGTAACTCCTTTTTTGCGTCATAAATCTCCGCAGCATTGATGATGGCATTCTTGATTTGCTCAAGGTTCCACGGCTTATCGATGAAACGGTACACTTCACCTTTATTGATAGCATCTATCACACTGGCTATGTCCGAATAGCCGGTGAGCAAAATACGTGTGGGCAGGGGATTTACAGACACCAACTTTTCAAAAAATTCCACGCCTGTCATACCAGGCATTCGCTGATCGGCGATTACTACCTCAAACTCCTGTTCCTTTGCTACCCGAAGGCCCTCTTCTGCATCACTGGCAGTATATATTTTAAAATCACGGCGTAAACTTGCCTTGAACGAACTCAAGTTATTGTCTTCATCGTCAATATACAGCACGTTTATCTTCCGCTCCATTTATCCGTTAATTTTGCTTAATAGGCAGGGTAATAATAAAGTTTGTCCCTCGATCGGGAGCCGACTCCACCACGATTGTCCCTTTGTGATTTTCAATAATAGTATATACGATTGACAATCCCAACCCAGTACCCTTTCCAACTGGCTTTGTAGTAAAAAATGGCTCAAATATTTTCTCCCTTATCTGTTCAGGCATACCAGGACCATTATCCCCAATTTCGATGATCACATGGTCACCTGCCGGTTTTGTTTTCAGGGTCAATTGGGGTGATCTTCCCTCAATCGGATGGTCTAGGAGTGCGTGAATCGCGTTGCTGATGATATTCATGAACACTTGATTGATTTTACCGGCAAGGCACTCAACTTGTGGCAACTCACTGTATTCCTTGTGTACCGCTATCCTGCCGGCCATCGAACTATTCAACAAAATCAGCGTACTTTCAAGCCCGTCATGGATGTCTACTTCTTTGACATCCTGTTCATCTATACGGGAAAAGAGCTTGAGGCCCCGAACAATTTCCACTGTTCTTTTAGCCCCATCCTCCATACCGGCCAGCAATTGATTTACCTCATCGAGTAAGTAGTCTAACTCCAAATCCTCTTCCAAATCCTTTACCTCTGATTTGCTCGAAGCAGAAAATTCTTGTTCTCCCTTTTCCCTGTACAAGTCCATCAATTCCAAGATATCTTTGATATCCCGCTTTAGCGGGGAAATGTTAGAGCTAACAAAATTTATCGGGTTATTGATCTCGTGTGCAATGCCCGCCGTCAACTGACCCAGAGATGCCATTTTCTCCTGGTTTACCAACTGTGTCTGTGTATCTTTTAGGTTTTTGAGCGTCTGCTCCAGTTCCATTGTCCGGGATTTCACCATATCTTCCAAGTACACATTCTGCTCCTTGATTAATCGCTCATTTTCCTTCAGCGCCTCTAATTTATCGTGCTGCTCCCGTTCCTTCTCCTTTTTCAGCAGGTTGATCTTATCTGCCAATGCAAAGGACAGCAAGAGCGCCTCTATCGCCGTACCGGAAAGCATGGGAAGGTTTGCATAGGCACCCAAATCGATGACACCTTGATTGTTCAGTATCAATACAACCAAACCAACTAATAAGAAACTCCAAGCTAACAGGAAGAAATAGGCCGATCTATCCCCCTTACTCGCAACATACCCCCCGATGGAAAAAAACGCAATCACCAGGAGCAAGCCACTCACGTCTACGATCGAGTAGCTCATTTCCACCAACCCTAACATACGCAGAAAAAACGCCACAAAATAAAAAACGACGATGACGTACAGGTACTTGGCTACCCTTGGAACATACACGGAGGTCTTCAAAAACAACTGAAAAAAAGGAATCACGAAAATACTGGACAGGGCGGTGAACCCAACCATGCTGATTTCATAGAGATACGCATTCTGTCCAAGAATGAAAAAGGAATAACCTGACAGGGACAACTGCGCCAAACCAATGAATAATATATAAAAACAATAGAACAAGTATACCTTGTCTAAGATCGAAAAAAACAAGATCAGATTGTATAAGAACAAAGCAACCATGATCCCCGCATATACACTAATAATAATCGTTCGTTTGGAGTTATTCTCCAAAAATACCCGGTCTTCATATGCATTTATCGAAAATTCCACTGGCATCACAGAATGGATCTCAAAGACCAAATGATCCGATTTAATCGCATCAGCGCTTAATTGAAAGTATAGATTTGGTGACCGGAATTCGTTTTCCTCTGATAGCATGGTGCCTGACTTTCCGGCCAAGCGGTAATTCCCTTGACTATCCACAAAATACATCGTGGCTTCCCGAATATCGCTATTGCTGAATTCGATAAAATACTGCGAATCTTCGCTAAGATCCACCAACTCCCGCAAGTCCACTAGGATGGTGAGCGGCTCATTGATGACACCTAGCGAAACTTTCCCCTCGAGATGCTTATCAAAGTCTCCGGCATCAAATCTTTTTGATGTATTTAAGTTTCCGAAAGAATACCGATATTCTTGGAAGGTATGGCCTTCCCCCCCGCCAAATACTCCCAAAAAATAGAAAGTAGGGACAATGACCAGTAAGATGAGAACAAGCGTCAAACCTGTATTTAAGAAATTGGAATACTTTGCTTTCATTGATTTGGTTTAGGTATCTGTAATTCAAACTGTAACTCCATCTTCCCCCTCGGTCCCGTCTCCACGGTGTTAAAGCTCATTTTTTGCCTCAAATCAAAGATGTATTCCCTTTCGATTTCATTCGCATGGGGGAGATTATCAATATCAACAATTTCTAATGCCGTCGCAATCAACCCCTCTTTTGGGTAATAAAAGGAACCATTATCGCCCAAGGAAGTAATAACTTCGTATCCTACGCTTTTAGAAATACTCAACGTCACGGGCGAGCTCAGTCCAAAAAGCTTCTTCAATCTTAATTGCGGAAGTATGGCGATACCAACCCGTACCAAGTAAATACTACCGATACCATATCCGGCCACTTCCCTGCTATTCCAAAGCCCGCAATACTCCGCTACCTCCAGATCCTGGTATTCGGACAAGTACGTAATTACGCCCGGGTCTATGTCTTGAATGGCCGTTTCAAAAGGCAATGGAAAATGCTCGGTCCGAAGCTGTATTCGCCCCCCACCCAATACCCTGAAATCCTCCATTGATTCAAAAAGGATCAGATAGACATGGGGATTTAATGCCCAAGACCTGTCTGCCGATGTTACCTTCGTTATCCCATAGGATTCCAGTACCTTATGATGACCATAGATATATTTCTCTGTTGCTTCCACATCATCAATGGCCCTGACTATCCTAACTCTTACCTTCATGGGAATTGAATAATGACTCCAAGTCTAAATAATACCTTCCTGATGTAACTTTTTGATTTAACAATATCATCCTACATAACTGACTACATGCTGCCCCACCCATGATAACGGAGGAGGCAAGCTGTGGCCAGGTGGTTATCGTTCTGCCAATTTGAGTAAAGCTGTATTTTGCCCTGTCTGAAAGCTGTTCAAACTCCAATAATCCCATCATGATATCCTTGCTTTTCTCCGGCAACAACCCAGAGAGGCCTCCTTCATCACCAAACGACCGCAACAATCCATGAAAAATGGGCCTGTCGGGTTCAAGGTCAAACCGCTCCACATCCATCATACCTCTGTCACTTGTATCCATTAAAACCGGAATTCCATGTGCCTTCGCCATGATACGGCTGCTGATTTTAACGGGCAAGCTGTCACACTCCTCTACAAGAATATCCAATTCTCCCCCCAAGGTAAAAAAATCACGCATATTTTGCTCATTTATTCCGTCATTATATGTAGTGATTTTTAAATACGGATCAATTTCGGCAATTTCCCTGCCGACAATATCTGTTTTCTTTAATCCCAAATTATAAAGTCCCGTCCGAATACGGTTAAGATTGCTCAAATCAAGTGTATCAAAATCCGCTATTCGGAGCTCTCCAAAGCTTCGCTCCATGGCCAAGCTCAGTGCCACACTTTGTCCCACAGAAAGACCAATAACACCAATTTTCTTTTGAGACAAGATGGCTTGCTCTTCCGGGGTAATCTTGAACTGGTTTCGCGACGTACGCATACGTACAAACGGTGCCTCCTCCAGAATGTGTACAAGCGTATTCCGCCAAGGGTACCATACCCAGTTTCCAAAGTTCTCCATCCGATCACCCCGTAGGTAGTCCTGCCGATACCTCTTTAGGTCTGCCTCTCCTAACTGCTCCGAGGGATGGTCTATCTTAATGAGTTCGTCAAGCTGCCGTTCAATTTCGTCGACCACAATGGTGTTGCTTCTGTTTAAAAAAAAATTAATCTGATCCTTTTCCAGCGGTGATCGAGGTGATAAAATCTGAGGCTTGTAACCACACGCTGACCCACCTGCTTTCTCCGATTCATTCATATGATATTATGTGTATTAATGGGGTGATAACAGGAGTAAAGTTATAGGTTTGTAATCATAAATATGCCTTGATTGAAAAAAAAGCTCGCTTTTTTTGGCCAAACTTAATAGATTTACACCTATTAAGCTTTGTTAATAGGCGTAAACGGAATTGCCCATATCTCTTCAGTGAAATTTAGACACCAAAAAATATGTTAAGGCATTTATTTTTAAGAGCGGATTTCTTTACTAATTGATGGCTTATCACGATATTTAGCACATGGAGAGAGAGAAGATCAGGGTCTTATATGTAGATGATGAGGTAAATAACCTGCAGGCTTTCAAAGCTACGTTCCGCAGGGACTACCGGATTTTTTTAGCAGAATCAGCCAATGAAGGCCGTCAAGTCCTTTTAAACGAGGATATTGACATTATTATTACCGATCAACGCATGCCCGAAGAAAACGGAGTGGATTTTTTAAAATCGATCATTCCCCTCCATCCCGAACCCATGCGAATATTGTTGACCGGATATACCGACGTGCAGGCAGTAATAGATGCCATCAATAAAGGGAAGGTATACCACTACCTCACCAAGCCTTGGGAGGAAGACTATCTGCGCACAGTCGTTAAAAATGCCTATGAAGTATATTCCCTACGAAAAGAAAATAAACAGCTGACAGATAGCTTGATAAAAGCAAATGATCAGCTAGAATTTCTCTTGCGTCAAAACCTGCTTTCCTAACCGCTAATACCTGGCAGCTAGCAACAATTGCAGTTCCTTGTGGGGCATGCCAAACTTTCTTGCCAAGTGAGCGTTCGTGAGGCTACCCCTGTAGGCGTATACTCCTCGCATAAACCACTTGTAATTAAAGATCATCTCTTCAGCACCGCCCAAATCGGCCATCTGAAGCAGCATGGGTGTAAAAATATTACTGAAAGAAAACGACGCAGTTCGGGCCACGCGGGATGCTATGTTCGGTACGCAGTAGTGAATGACACCATGTTTATAGTAAACCGGATCACCGTGTGTGGTTGCCTCTGCTGTCTCAATACATCCCCCCTGATCGATGCTTACATCTATGATGATGGATCCATCCATCATTTGCGAAACCATGTCTTCAGACACCACCATCTTTGCCCTGCCCCGTTCTGCACGGAGCGCACCAATCACTACATCTGCCTCCCGCAATGCTTGGCATAATGTAAAATTGTCAATGGTTGAAGTAAAAACCTGCTGACCAAGCAGTTGCTTAATCCTCCGCAACTTGTAAAGCTGGTTATCAAAAATCTTAATATTGGCACCTAGCCCAAGGGCTGTCCTGGCCGCATATTCTGCGACCGTTCCAGCTCCGATGATTACTACCTGTGTGGGGGGCACACCGGTGATTCCTCCTAGAATCAAACCCTTTCCTCGGTTTACACTGCTTAGGTATTCTGCCGCGATCAACATCACCGTACTGCCGGCAATTTCACTCATCGCTCTTACTACCGGCATACCCCCTACCTTGTCTTCCAAATATTCAAATGCCACAGCGGTTATTTTCCGTTGGTTCAGCGATTGAATAAACGCTGCCGACTGATTCCCGATCTGAAGGGAGGACAACAAACAAGCTCGCTGCCTCATGAATCCGATCTCTTCCACGCTGGGTGGGTCAACCCGTAGCACTACCTCTGCGTCGTAGGCCTCCTCTCGCGAGAATACTACCCGGGCACCGGCATCCATATACGCTTTGTCTGAAAACTTTGCCGCTAACCCCGCGTTTGACTCGATTATTACGTCTTGGCCATTGTTTACAAGAAGACCGACGGCTTCGGGTGTTAGTAGGACACGCTTTTCGTGTTCAGCATTTTCTTTGGGAACACCGATAATCACCTTTTTCTTCGTGCCACCAGTGCGCTCAAGTGATTCCTGGGGAATTGCTCCCGTCTGAGCCGCTATCTCGGCGAGTTCCATTTGCGATGCCATGCTAACCTATTGTTATTTCCCTACTGTTTTTATCCAAGGGCTTTATCGTAATCACAACCGCATCCACAGGAATGAGATCGGGGATTAGCTCTCCCCATTCTACCCAACATACACTTCCGCTTTCAAAATACTCCTCCACTCCCATATCCACTGCTTCCTCCTGATTTTCTATTCGATAAAAATCAAAATGAAAATAGGTATTTCCAGCATTGTCCGCATACTCATGAACTAGGCCAAATGTTGGGCTGCTCACATGATCAATTACCCCCAATTTCGCTGCAATTGACCTAATGAGGGTTGTTTTTCCGGCCCCCATAGGACCTGTAAAGAGCCAAACATACTTCCCTTTACATGCATCGATTATCTTTTGTGCACAGGAATCGAGTTCTTCCAGGCTTGCACATACAAACTGCTTCAATGACTATTTCTTTGGACTCATGTGGATTATTGGAACGATGACCTCCTCAAGCGACACCCCGCCGTGTTGGAAGGTATCTTTATAATAATTCACGTAGTAGTTGTAATTATTTGGATAGGCGAAGAAGTAATCTTCCACGGCAAACACGTAACTGGTCGAAATATTGACTTTGGGAAGCTTGGCCTCCTCCGGTTTGGCGATCTCAAATACCTTTCCAGACTCAAAATTAAGGTTTTTCCCCTGTTTATAACGCAAATTTGTCGTAACATTTCTGTCACCAATAATTTTATAAGGCTTATTTACCCGCTTGGTGCCATGGTCTGTTGTAATGACGACTTCGGCACCCACATCTGCGATTCTTTTAAATAGTTCGAAAAGCGAAGAATGGGTAAACCAACTCAACGTGAGTGACCTGTAGGCCGATTCATCCGGGGCAAGTTCTCTGATCATCTTCATGTCGGTACGGGCATGCGACATCATATCCACAAAGTTATATACGAGGACGTTCAAATCATTTTTGAGCATATTGGTAAACTGTTCCAGTACAGCTTTTCCTTGGGAAACCTGAAGGATCTTTTGATAAGAAGTCTTGATGGGAAGGTTGTTTCGTTTGAGGTTAACACGCAAAAAATCCTCCTCTCGATTGTTTTTCCCCTCATCAGTATCCTCGCCCTCCCATAAATCCGGATGAAACCTCGCCATATCCGCAGGCATCATACCACTAAATAAGGCATTCCTCGCATATGCGGTGGTGGTGGGGAGAATGCTGTAATACAAATCATCGCTTGTAGTTACAAAATATTCGCTCAGCAATGGCTCTATCACCTCCCATTGGTCCAACCGGAGGTTATCGATCACGACAAAAAACAGCGGCTTTCCTTCCCTTATCTTGGGGAATACATGCTTTTTCATCACCTGATGAGACAAGACCGGCTTAGAAACTTTGGGGTCATTCAGCCAGTCAAGATAGTTTTCCTTAATGAACTTTGCAAAATTGGCATTTGCTTCTGTTTTTTGCGTTTCCAGCACCTCTTGCATGCTTTTGTTCTCCGTCTCATCGATTTCTATTTCCCAGTAAACCAACTTTTTGTAGATCTCGGTCCACTCTTGATGGTCTATGGCGTCGTTGTACGCCATGCTTATATTCCTAAAATCCTGCTGATAGGAAAGGTTGGTTCTTTCGCTGATCAACTGCTTGTTTTGAAGGATCTTCTTTACCGAAAGAAAAATCTGGTTCGGATTGATCGGCTTAATGAGGTAATCGGCAATTTTGCCCCCGATGGCATCGTCCATGATGTGTTCCTCTTCACTTTTGGTGATCATGACTACCGGTACCTGAGGCTTCAATATCTTGATTTGCTGTAAGGTCTCCAGTCCTGTCATGCCGGGCATCATTTCGTCAAGAAAAATGATATCGAAATTCTCTTCCTCAACCTTTTCCACCGCATCTAAGCCACTGTTCACCGTCACGATGTCATACCCTTTTTGTTCCAAAAACAAAATATGCGGCTTTAACAGGTCTATTTCATCATCCGCCCATAATATATTGAATTTTTGCATCTCGTCTTGGTTAGTTCTTTTATAGATAATAGTTACTTTTGATTTCTTACATTAAATAGCAGGGTATTGAAAAGCCACAAAATAATTAATGATCCTGTCTATGGATTTATAAATATACCTAGTGAACTGATCTTTGCAATCATCGACCATCCGTATTTCCAAAGATTACGAAGAATCAAACAGTTAGGTTTGACAGATTATGTATACCCGGGTGCGCTGCACACCAGGTTTCATCATGCTATCGGAGCTATGCACCTGATGAGTATCACATTAGACCACCTCCGAAACAAAGGCGTGGAAATTGACGACCAGGAATACGAGGCCGCACTAATTGCCATTTTGCTCCACGACATTGGACATGGGCCGTTTTCCCATGCACTTGAATTCAGTCTTCTGCAAAATATTCCTCACGAAAAGCTTTCACAGCTTTTCCTCCTTGACTTAAACAAGCAATTTCACGGCCAACTGGATCTTGCTCTGCGTATATTTAACGGAAATTATGAAAGAAGATTTTTTCACCAGCTCGTGAGCAGCCAGCTTGACATCGACCGACTGGACTACCTTCAACGGGACTGTTTCTTCACCGGTGTATCTGAAGGTACGATCGGTGCCGACCGTATCATCAAAATGATGGCGATCAAAGACGACCGCCTTGTGATCGAAGAAAAGGGCATCTACAGTATCGAAAACTTCCTCAGCGCACGAAGATTGATGTATTGGCAGGTTTACCTACACAAAACCACGGTAAGCGCCGAGAAAATGTTAATTAATCTGATTCTACGAGCCAAGCACCTCCAAACATCCGGAGAATCACTTCCAGGGTCGGAAGCCTTGCGTTATTTTTTGAGCAATGACCTGACGATTCAAGATTTTACAGAGAATTGTGACGTATTGCCCTTTTTCGCAGAACTGGATGATTTTGACATTTGGGGTGCCTTAAAGCTCTGGCAGAAAAGCAAAGATCGCATACTCAGAAACATCGCTACCATGTTTCTATTAAGGCGGCTATATAAGATCACGCTGAGCAACCAATCCTTTACGGAAGAGGAATTGGATCATATGAGGGTCAGAACGAAAACAAAATTAAAGCTGTCGGAGGAGGAACTTCCCTACTTCTTCGCACACGGTAGCATCAGCAACCATGCCTATGCTGCCAAAGAGAGCATTTATGTCCTGACAAAAAAGGGCCAAGTCGTAGATGTGGCGCAAGCTGCAGACCTTCCAAACATCAAAGCCATGAGCAAAATCGTAAAAAAACATTACGCTTGTCGGGCGAAAGATTTACCTTTACACTGAATTTTAAGTTAATCATACATGGAGTTCACCATAAACCAGATAGCTCAGCTCTTAAATGGACGGGTAGAAGGCGATGGTTCCCATAAGATCAACCGCCTGGAAAAAATCCAGGAAGGCAAACCAGGGGGAATTAGTTTTTTGTCTAACCTGAAGTATGAACCCTATTTATACACCACCCGGAGCTCTGCGGTCATCGTTTCTGCCGATTTCCAACCCAGTAAGCCGTTATTTTCCACGCTAATCAGGGTGGAGGATGCTTATTTGGGTTTTACCCAGCTATTGGAATCAGTAGAAAAGCTGTCGAAACCCACTTTCTACGGCGTGGAAGAACCCGCGTACATGGATGCGAGCAGCAACATGGGGACTGGTGGCTATAGAGGGGCATTTTCATACATTGGGAAAAACTGCCTGATCGGAGATCGAGTACAGATACATCCCCACGTCTACATCGGCGATGGAGTGACAATTGGCAACGACTGTGTCATACACCCCGGGGCGAAAATCATGCGACGATGCCGTATCGGCAACTATTGCGAAATCCATCCAGGAGCAGTGATCGGAAGCGATGGCTTTGGATTTGCGCCGCAGCCGGACGGCAGGTACAAAAACATCCCGCAGCTCGGCAATGTATGGCTCGAAGACCATGTCTCCATCGGAGCCAATACCACCATTGACTGCGCTACCATGGGATCCACCCACATTGGAAAAGGGGTGAAGATCGATAACCTGGTACAGGTAGCCCATAACGTCCACATAGGAGAAAATACCGTGATTGCTTCACAGTCAGGAATTTCAGGATCGGCAGAAATCGGAAAAAATTGCGTGCTCGCCGGAAAATCCAGCATTGTAGGCCACATCAAACTCGCAGACAACACGACCGTAGGTGGGAATACCGGTATCATGAAATCCATTACCAAACCAGGACAAACCCTATTGGGGTACATCGGCATGGAGATGAAAGACTTCCTGAAATCATACGCTGTGTTCAAAAAGTTACCCGATTTGCAGAACAAATTAACAGAACTGGAAAAAAAACAATAAATTTGTATCCTTAATACTGACCTATTTGGCTTCATAAAAAATTTTAATGAAAGTAAAGCAACACACTATTGGGAAGCAGGTAACCCTTACCGGGGTGGGTTTACATACCGGCGTAGTAGCAACGATGACTTTTATCCCAGCTCCACCTAATCACGGATACAAGTTTCAGCGAATGGATTTGGAGGGATACCCAATAGTGGATGCGGATGTGGACAACGTAGTAGATGTGTCCAGAGGAACCACGCTAGAACAAAGCGGTGCCAGAGTATTTACAGTAGAGCATGTCCTAGCGGCTTTGGTAGGATTGGAAATCGATAATGTGTTGATTCAGCTCAATGGCCCGGAACCGCCTATCATGGATGGCAGCAGCCTGCCCTTCATCCATATCTTGGAGGAGGCAGGGCTGGAAGAGCAGAATGCGCTCCGTCGATTTTTTGAAATTCCGGAAAGTATCCACTATAAAGATGCCGCTCGTGAGGTTGAAATGGCTGCTTTGCCATTAGACGATTTCCGGGTAACCGTCATGGTGGATTATAACTCTCCTGTATTGGGGAGCCAACACGCATCCATTACCGATATCAGCCAATTTAAAGCCGAAATAGCCTCCTGCCGAACGTTCTGCTTCCTCCATGAGTTGGAAATGCTTTATAACCAAAACCTGATCAAAGGTGGCGATTTAAACAATGCCATTGTGGTGGTAGATCGCGCAGTTCAGGAGGAGGAGCTGAGTCATTTGGCGAAAATGTTCAATAAGCCAAAGGTCGAAGTCCGTAAAGAAGGCATTCTGAACAACGTAGAGTTACGGTATAAAAATGAGCCTGCGAGGCATAAATTATTGGATGTAATCGGTGATTTGGCTTTGGTTGGCAGGCCTTTGAAAGCCCAAATCATGGCTGCCCGTCCAGGACATGCGGCCAACGTTGCCTTTGCCAAAAAAATCAAACGAGCCATGGAGAAGGCAGGCCCCATGCACATCCCCTATTACGATCCGAAATTACCTCCGGTACTCGATATCAATCAAATCAGCAATATCCTACCCCACCGGTATCCTTTTCAATTGCTGGACAAAATAATCTACCTAGACCAGACCGTGGTGGCAGGGGTAAAGAACGTGACAATCAACGAACCCTTTTTCATGGGACACTTCCCCAATAATCCAGTGATGCCTGGCGTACTTCAAGTAGAAGCCATGGCCCAAACCGGGGGAATCCTGGTTTTAAGTACAGTAGATGACCCTGAAAACTACTGGACATATTTCTTAAGCATCGAAAATTGTAAGTTTCGAAAGATGGTACTCCCTGGAGATACGCTCATATTCAAATGTGAACTTTTAAATCCCATTAGGAGAGGTATTGCGAAGATGAAGGGCGAAGCTTTTGTAGGCAACACACTAGTTTGTGAGGCGGTTATGACAGCCAGTATAGTAAGAAAAGAAGCATGATAAGTAAACTATCCCATATACACCCCGACGCTGTACTCGGTGATAACATTACGGTAGAACCTTTTTCTACCATCCATGAAAATGTTGAAATCGGCGAGGGAACATGGATTGGCTCCAACGTGACCATCTACCCCGGTGCACGGATAGGCAAAAATTGCAAAATATTTCCAGGTGCGGTCATTTCGGCTATCCCACAGGATTTGAAATTCCAAGGGGAATCCTCTTTGGCTGAAATCGGTGACAACACAACTATCCGGGAGTGTGTGACAATAAACCGAGGAACCTTGGACAAGAAAACGACAAAGATCGGCCAGTCTTGCTTGGTTATGGCTTATGTTCATATTGCCCATGACTGTATCATCAAAAACCACGTAATCATCGCTAATACCGTTCAGGTAGCCGGGCATGTAACCATTGACGATTGGGCCTTTGTAGGAGGCAGTAGTGCCGTCCATCAGTTTGTAAAAATTGGTACCCACAGCATGATTTCAGGAGGTTCGCTGGTTCGAAAAGATGTTCCTCCGTACACAAAAGCAGCCCGAGAACCGCTCAGTTATGCTGGCGTAAACTCCCTTGGCTTGCGTAGAAGGGGATTCACCAGTGAAACAATCAATCAAATCCAAGAAGTCTATCGATACCTGTTTTTGAATAGCCTGAACAACAGCAGGGCTCTCGAAGAAATCGAAGTAAATCTTCCGGCGACCAAAGAACGTGATGAAATCGTAAACTTTATTCGATCGTCGGAACGAGGTGTGATGAAAGGATACATCCAATAAGATGCTGAAATTGAAGCTGGACCAAGCAGGGAAACGCTTTCAGTATGAATGGATTTTCAGAAAACTGACAATTTCCCTCACGCCCTGCCAAAAATTGGCCATCATGGGGAGCAACGGATCCGGCAAATCCACACTTATCAAATGCATCGGGGGACAAATGCCTCTATCCGAAGGAAGTATACATTATCAAATTGGGGACACCCCCATTCTAGCCACCGAGATTTACCGACACCTGTCGATTTCCGCTCCCTACCTTGATCTCCCGGAAGAATTCACCTTAGTCGAATTTTTACATTTTCACTTTAAGTTCAAAAACCTTTCCCCGGGCTTGAGCATTAGCGAAGCGATAAAAATCATGTACCTGGAAAAATCCAAAGAGAAAGCGATTCAGAATTTTTCTTCTGGAATGAAGCAGCGACTAAAATTGGGATTATGTTTCTTATCCAGCAGCCCGTTGCTTCTGCTGGATGAACCTACGTCAAACCTCGATGAAAGGGGCGTGAACTGGTATTTGGATCTTGTGGAATCATACGGACAGGATAAAACCATCATTGTCGGGTCAAACGACCCCAGGGAATTTCCATTTTGCAAGGATCGTCTGGGCATCGAAAACTTCAAGTGACACAGTTTTTCTTTGTTTTGATTCCAAATTGCTTAATTTTACAACACGTTCCTACTCAATCAATATGAAGTATTTCGGCATAATATTCTTCCTGCTAGGCTTGACATCTTTCACTTTTTTTTCTTGTTCAAATGAGGATGAAGGCCCTGAAAAAACACCAGAAGAGATCGCTATTGAATCACTTGCAGGGACTTCTGAGCAAACCTGGACCATCAGTGGCGGAGGGTCAGTTTCACGAGACGGGGCATCGTTGACCAATAACTACACAGATTTTGAGGTAACCTTTCGAAATCGAGGTTCCGCTGGACTAAACTACGAAACAACCGGCAGTAATGGGTTATTTGATCCCTCTGGGTCATGGTCATTGGAAGGTGAATCCTACAGTCTGTTGCGACTATCGGGCATACAACCTGTTGCAAACAGGGACATTTCGTACGAAAAGCAAGGAACCGATCTCCGATTGGAATTCACTGTACCAAATCCAACGGAAGCTTCTGCCAGGGTGGAAGCGCTCGTAGGGTTTTACGTATTTACTCTAAAACCAAAACCATAACCTATGTTTAAATTTTCATTGCTTTCCCTTCTTTTGCTTTTCGGTGTTTCGATGCTTGGCGCTGCCCAAGGCAAAGATCTTTTAGCTGTAGAAAAAGCCATTTCGGATCTCCGTGAAGCGATGCTTAGTGGAGACGCAGCCGCACTAAAAGCTATCTCCTCCAAAAACCTCACCTATGGCCACTCCAATGGAACCATAGAGAACCAAGCGGCATTTGTGGAGGCATTGGCAAGTGGCAACAACAATTTTACACAAATCACCCTTGCTGACCAATCAGTGGAGGTACTGGGAAAAATAGCCTTGGTAAGACATAATCTCACTGGCTCCACGCACAATAAAGGCGCTGACCCGGCCACAGTCAACCTTGGTGTTCTTTTGGTCTGGCAAAAGGAAGGTAAAAACTGGAAACTGCTCGCAAGACAAGCTTTCAAACGCTGAAGACCTGATACCCCTTCCCGGAAACACTCCAAGGTACTACTAACAAGGCGCTGGCATCTTCCGATCCCAGCGCTTTTTTTCAGTTGGAACCATCTCAATTTTCCTTGAGAAATACCAGCGTGACGCCCGATCCCCCACGATCTACATGCTCATCTTCAAACCTACTGACTACAGGCATGTGACGAAGCATGTTTCTACAAAGATCCCTAAGAATTCCATCCCCTTTGCCGTGTACCACGCGTAGTTCGGTCCTCCCTAGCATATAGCCATCATCAATAAAGTTTTGTAACAAGGGCAAAATCTCCTCTCCTCGCTTGCCGCGAAGATCTAAGTTGGTCGAAAACTCCAACATGCGGGTGTGAGTACTGAAGCCCGAGCTTCGCGCCAATGCCTTTTTTTCCTTTTTAACTGCTGTGTTTGACACCCTTTCCAAGCGGGACAGCTTGACCTTTGATTTAAGGTCACCTATGGTGATTTCAGCAGTACGTTGCTGAATGGCAATCACTTCAGCAATCGCACCATTATCCTTCAGCCTTACCTGATCCCCCACTTTGATCTCCCCATCTAGCACTTTTATCTCAGCCGTGGGTTGGGGTAGCTTGCTTTTCTCCGGCTTGATGGATGCTTTGTGTTCCTCCAGTGATTTTCGGACTTGTTTGGTTTTCTCCTTATCCGCTTTGTTTTCCTTAATCTCGCGAATTGTATTTTCAATCCGCTTGTTTGTGTCATCCAACAAGGCCTTTGCCTGCACTTTCGCTTCGTTCAAAATCTGCTTCTTGCTGGATTCCAAAGTCGCCTTTAATTCAGTGTATTCAACCAACTGTCTGTTGAGTTGCTTTTCCTTTCGTTCATTTTCCAAAAGAAGCTGTTCATAGCGGTTTTTCTCACCCTCCAACTTAAGCAACATGCGGTCGTAGTTCACCCTTGTTTCACCCACTTGCGCTTTGGCATGTAGGATGATTTCTTCGTCAATGCCAATTTTCTTGGCAATTTCAAACGCAAAAGAGCTTCCTGGCTTTCCCATTTCAAGCTGATAAAGCGGCTCTAAATGCTCCACATCGTAGCGCATTGCCCCATTGACAAGACCTTGGCTTTTTGAGGCCAATTGCTTCAGGTTTCCATAATGAGTCGTGATCACTCCAAAAGCGCCAGACTTGTTCAACGCAATCAAAATACCCTCGGCTATGGCGCCACCAAACTGAGGTTCTGTCCCGGTCCCAAACTCATCAATAAAAAACAAGGTCCGCTTATTGGCAAAACGGGTGAAGTTTTTCATGTTCATCAAGTGGGAGCTGTAAGTACTTAGGTCGTTTTCCAGGTTCTGTTCATCACCGATATCTATGAAAAACTGGTCGAACACCGTACATTTTGACTCCGGTTCCACTGGTATCAGGATTCCGCACTGAAACATGTATTGCAGCAGGGCGATCGTCTTTAACGTCACAGACTTGCCTCCTGCATTGGGACCGGAGATTACCAGTATTCTTCGATTGGGATCCAACGAAACATCAATCGGTACGATTTGCTTCTTTTGGGCCTTTAGGCTCAGTTCGAGAAGGGGATGCCTGGCCTTTTTCCAGCTTATCTGCTTACTTCTTTCCAGATGCGGCTTATTTCCCTCAATCTTTAGGGCAAATTTTGCCTTTGCACGAATAAAATCTACCAGGCCCAAAAAATGAAATGCCTTTCTTAGGTCGGGGATATATCCGCGGAGTATATCTGTCAGTTGGGTAAGAATTTTCTGGACCTCTCTGCGTTCCATGTATTCCAGATCCCTAATATCATTGTTGATATCTAATACTTCCGCAGGCTCCATGTAAACCGTTTGCCCGGTGGCGGACTCATCGTGGATAAAGCCTTTGATTCGTCGCTTATATTCGGCCAATACCGGCATGACCATTCGGCCACCCCTTATGGTGACAGAGGCATCTTCCGGTGTAAAGCCTTGGGATTTAGCTTGACGAAAAACAGCATCCAGCACTTTGCGGAGGCGGCTTTCCTCGTAGAGTAACTGGCTACGTATCATCGCTAGCTCTTGTGTAGCGTTGTTTTTCACCTTTCCCCTTTCATCCAGTACCCGATCAATGGCTCTAATTAGGGTCCTATCATCGTTTACCATACCCAAAAGCTGGAACAACTGCGGATATTCCTGCTCGTTGTAATTAAAAAAATCCACGCAAGAAGTAAGTGTTTGCAGTCCTAGCTTGATTTCGTGGAACTCCTCTTCGTACAGAAATGTACCCTCAAGGCGGGCCTTATCCAAGTAGGGATGAATATTTACAAAATTGGTAGTCGGAAAATATTCTCCAGACAGCAATAGGCGCTTAAATTCTTCGGTCTGATCCAAAAGCCGTTGGATCAGAACCGAATCTCTTGAAAAGGAAATCTTTTGGACAAAGTCCGACCCTAAACTGCTACTACACTCCTCCCTAATCAATTCCCTGATTTTATCAAAACTGATCTTCTGCTCTAGGTTAAGGGGATATATCTTCATTTACTGGTTTCAGCTCTTTTTTCAAATACGGATAAGGAATCAATCGCTCTTTCGTATACTCGCTCCATGAAGGACGGATATCTCAGGTAATATTGGAGGCTAGCCATATAAACCGAATCGGAGACCCGATGTTTTTCGAAAATCTCCCTTTCCAAAATAGGGTACACCTTTTTTGAAGAGTCATAGGGTATGGGTAACGACTGCACAAACCCTTCCGTAAGGTGGATATCCACGACGATGGCGACCATCTGATCTTCTGACAACAATCCCGGAGGCTTATCATCAGAACTACAAGAGCCATAAAAGAAGCATGCCGCTACTAACCCGATAAAATATTTCACGGGGCAAAATTACCCAATTCTTCACAATTTTGACAATATGTATCCACATTGTCGTTTTATTATTCAGCCGAGTACCTTAAATTAGGCCTTTTATAGACCGCCCACATGAACCAACTAATCAAAAAACTGCGCAGGTATGAGATCATGCTCCGAAAGATTGCCAACAACCATCTCCAAGGAGACTATCAATCTATATTCAAAGGGGCGGGCTTGGAATTTGATGATTTAAGGCCTTACCAATATGGTGACGATATCCGCACTGTAGAATGGAAGGTATCGGCAAAAGGACATGGGACTTTTGTAAAAACCTTTAAGGAAGACAAAGATCAATCGGTCTACTTTCTGCTGGACATCAGCGGGTCCCAGGATATAGGCAGTAAAGAACAAAAAAAAATCGACACCAGTAAGGAAGTGGCCGGCGTACTCACACTCGCTGCGATATACGAAGGAAGCCAAGTAGGATTAATCAGTTATTCTGATCAAAAAGAAAAAATCATTGTGCCCGGCAAAGGGCCGAGGCAAGCGATCAAAGTCATCCAAGGAATTTTTAACCATACCAATAGATCTGTGAAAACAGACCTTAGGGGAATGTTTTCATTTTGCCTTAACCTCATAAAAAAGCGGAGCATCATTATCGTGATCTCTGACTTTATTGACGAAAACTACGAGCAGCCCTTAAAATCCTTGGCAAACAAACACGATGTGATCGCCATTCAGGTTACTGACCCGCTCGAATCTGCTTTACCATCTTTGGGTATCATACCGGTTTATGACAAGGAACTCGGGAAAACTACGTGGGTAAATACGGCCTTTGGCGGCTTTGCAAAAAAGATCTTTCAGTCCTTCCACCAAGACAGGGAATCATTAAAAGATTTATGCAAAAAAAATCAAATCAATTACCTGCAGATTGACACAAGGCAAGACATTGTCTTACCTTTGATGGAACTATTTAAAATCCGAAACCGAAGCATGAAGCGTGGCTAAAACAGGCTATATTTACTTTATTCTATTTTTATTGATCGCCCAGTTCAAATTGCCTGCACAGGAAGTAAGGGTTCGTGGGTATTTTATGCAGGATTCGGCCAAGTTAGGAGAACGTGTAACCTACGTGCTCAAAGCAGAATACCCTGCTGACATGAACCTGTTGTTCCCCGATTCGCTGCATAATTTTGGCAGCATGGAATATCTGGGAAAACAGACCTTCCGTTCGGTTACCCGGGACACCCTTACGACAGACAGCGCACTGTATTTCCTGGCCAACTTCTCGTTAGAACCGGTGAAAATGTACCATTTGCCGGTGTTTGAGATATTGCGGTACGACAGCATCACCCACCGGCCCGCAGATGCGCCTTTGGCACTGAAACTGGTTATCGATGAACTCCCTGACGCCCTGGCATTTCAAGAAACAAACGCATACCAAAAACTACAACGCGGCTTTAATTACCCCATACTTATTTTGATGACGGTGGTAGTCTGTATTCTCCTCGCTGCGGGTTATGTATTCTTTGGCGACCGACTGAATCGACAGTGGCTTATCTACCTTGAGAAAAAACGAAGGCAGCGATTTGTTTTACGATGGGATAAGGCACAGGCGGTTTTCTTTGAAAAAAAGGACTTAGAAGCTGCCGATGAGCTCTTGGGGGTATGGAGAGGTTACATGGAGTCGTTGACAGGTCGGCCTTTTCGAGAGTGGACTTCTACCGAGATTGCCCAAAACCTCGAGCAGCCAGAACTGGTAAAGGACTTAAGAGAAATCGAAGTAGTCATCTATGCAAACCGAGTAACCGAAGGCATCAGGAAAGCCTGTGAACGTATTTCTTCGTTAACAGAACAGGAATTCCAAAGAAAAATTAAAAATCTCCACGGCCATGAATGACATGAACAGCTATTTTTCGTGGACCTGGTTTACGCCAGAAACTTTCCGATCCTATGAATGGGAAAATCTTTGGGCACTACACTTGCTTTGGGTAATCCCTCTTTTACTGCTGATCCGAAAGTTTACGAAAATCCTGAAAAACCCCCGCTTGGAATTATCTATTCCGAAAATGGCTCCGAGATCCAACCCATGGACTTACCTAAGACTGGTACCTATGGGTTTTTTCACCCTTTGCATGTGGATGGTAATTATTTCCCTGGCAAGGCCTCAGCGAACAAATGAAAAAGTAGAGCAATTTACAGAAGGCATCGATATCATGTTGGTATTGGATATCTCTGAATCCATGGATTTACAGGATTTCACCCCCAATAGACTGGAAGCAGCCAAAGTAACCGCAACGGAATTTATTGAAGGAAGATTTGGAGACCGGATAGGAGTCGTGATCTTCTCTGGAGAAGCATTCTCACTGGCACCGCTAACCACCGACTATGATTTGCTTAAAGACTTGATCAAAGATATTTCGTTTAATATGATGGATGCCAAAGGTACGGCGATAGGGAGCGCATTGTCCGTTGCGACCAATCGAATGAGGGAATCTGAAGCCAATTCGAAGGTCATGGTATTGCTCAGCGACGGAGACAATAATGCCGGAAATGTGGACCCAATTTTTGCCGCCCAACTCGCGGAGGCAATGAATATCAAAATCTATACAATTGCCGTAGGCAAAGACGGTATGGTTCCCTACGGAACCGACTTTTTTGGTAGGCCGCAGATGGTGGAGAGCTATCTCAATGAAACCACCCTCAGGGATATCGCCCGTATAGCAAAAGGAAGGTTCTATCGTGCAGCTGATGGTGATGCCCTCGAAGGAATATTCGACGAAATCGATGAACTTGAGAAGGCCGAGATTACCGAGTCTCGGTATAAGGAAACCATCGACTTCTACCGAGTATATCTCCTGTGGGGGATGGGCTTTTTCTTCGTTTGGCTTCTGCTTAAAAATACGTTCTTCAACAATTTCTTAATCGATTGACATAGCGGTAAATAACTATTTTAAGCACCAACTAATCCCTCTTTCGGAGTTGTCTTGTTAAAAATGCCTACGATTTAGGATCTCAGAAACCACCACGGCCTCTCTTAACGTATTCGGATTCTTCAAAAGTTGCGCATAGGGATTTCTGTTGCTTTTCGTAGACAGAGATGCTACGTTGCCGAGAATCCGCTTATCATCGTGGATATCCACCTGATCGTCCAACTTTACAAGGGGCTGTTTACTTTGATATTTTTCATAAGCTTCAGCCACTCTTCCGCGAGCCGCAGAAGGCGCTACCTCTTCCCTCACCACATACGGCTTGGTTACGGGGGCATCTTTGATCTCAGGCTCTTTAGGTCTACCCGTGGGCACCAAATCATCTTCCTTTTCACCTTGTTGCTTTCGGATTTCCCTTAATAAATCCTCGAAAGTCCCCCTTCTGGGAATATCCTGCGGAGCATCCCGATTTTCACCTGTTGCTTCCCCTTCCTTTGGCAAACCCTTCTTTTGTTGGAGCGCTGAGTAAATGAAGTAAATGACAACCGCAATGATGTAAAATATAGTTCCTGCATCCATGCGCATGAAGTTACGGAAATGTGGGAATAATATGAAGAAAGGACCGGATTAAAAATAATGCTAACCCTTCAAGAAACAGCAGGTGCCAAATCCAAAACAGCCATCTCCCCCGCAGGAAGATGGCTGCTAACTACTTCAAAAACATGCTTACCCTACCGATAGGTGAAGGCTGCTAATACTCCTTCTATCAGCATTAAAGTCAATAGGTTCCATAGCACCGACGTTTTGGTGTTCCGCGGATAGCCTCCCCAAGTTGGCCTCAACGGTGGCTCCCGGTTCTATTTGGAAATGTACAGACCGCAGGGTACCGCTGACGCTACCTGTTGCTTCGATCTTTGCCAATTCACCAACCAAGGCTTCACCGACAAACTCCCCCATTACACAGAGGTTGGCGGCCCTTACATTCCCAATTACATGACCCGTCTTGCCTATCACAACCTTCTTCGAAGTCGTGATATTGCCTTCTATTACACCCTCTATCCGAATGTCACAAGTGGACTCTAAGTCACCGATCATTTTAAACCCATCGGCGAAAAAGGAAGAAATGACCATCCCCTTATGTACGCCCTCTGAACCTCTGCTACTTTTCCACATATTATATTTCTTTAGGTGATTAGTTATTAAACGAAAGCCAAAAAAATCACGGAATGCCAAAGAAGCGTTCCGGTATAGATCGAATTAAAGCATATTTCCATGGATTTACAACGGTAAATTTCACAAAGCAAATTGCCTACCACAACCGGAAAAAAATTGTGTATGAGGATAGTACGTATGTTTAAAAAACCACCAACCTTCCCCGAATCCTTTGTTTTGCAATTATTAGACTAATCCAATATCCAACTGCCTTTTACAAAAAATCACAGCGGTTAAAATACGTCTTTTGTTTTACCAATTACAAAATTCCTGCAATAAAAGGAATTCACCCCTCATCCGATAGTACTTTTTCATTTAGGATATCCAGCACATTATTAGACATCAACGGCACTTTACAAACTTCAAACTAACAATTAATCGAATATTTACATTTTTAAATCATTTATTTTAACAATAAAGAAAACACAAAATTTTATACCATATAAAATCTGGCATAGAAATATTTATTTTTAAGAATTTACGCTTACCTTGCAACGTAAGCGATTTTTAATCGGATGTGAAGGCACAAGAAGAATTACATCAAATCACCTAATCAAAAAGAGATAAACCATGAAGAAGAAACTAACGACACTAATCGTCGATGACGACAAACTGGCGTTGCATTACATTATGAGAATGGCCAAGGAAACGGAGATACCCGGCACATTTCATACAGCAGAAAATGGACGGGAGGCACTCGAAAAACTGGAATCCTTGCACGACCAATACGAGCAGTTTTTGGTTTTGCTGGACATAAACATGCCCGTAATGAACGGATGGGATTTTCTAAAAGCACTGGTTTCTAAACCCTATAGAAAGCAAATAATGGTCGTTATCGTGACATCTTCTACCTTGAAATCAGATAAGGAAATGTCCAAAAACTTCGAAGAAGTGATTGGTTTTATCGAAAAGCCCCTTGCTACAGCCACTTTGAGAGAAGTATTGCATCTTTTTGACAATAACCTGATTGTGACGAAAAATTAGCGGATAAGCCTTGACTATGCTTAAACGACTTGGGCAAAAAAAAGCCGACAACCCCGTATGAGTAGTGTTGCCGGCTTTTTGCTCGTAGCTGTATAAAAAACCAAATTTCGTGTGCGCTCTATTGCCAATCAAGTAATTTAAAAAATCAGTGCTTTTAACTTTGAAAACTCGTCTGAAAGGCAAGCTGATCGTTAAGAACCAGTTCACCTACTTTTCCTAAAATCCGTCGAAAATGCACACTGTCCTTCGTCTGACCTTCAAACCGAATCTTTGCGACTCCCGCACCATCCACCAAATAAATCGGATTCTGTACCCTGCGTGTTCCCTTTTTATCCTCGGCGTTTTCCAAAGACGCCATGAGGTTTTCATTCTGGTAAAAGACCGGAAACAAATCCTCGTCTGGTAGAAACGAATTGATCCAATTTGTGCACTCCAAATGTTCTGCAAAGGATCGGCTGCTGAATCCTACCAACTGACAGTTCATATTGCGCAAACTTGCCAGAAAATCTTCCAGATTTTTTCGCTCATCTTCATTACTCGGAATCAAATCATAGGGATTGCTATAGATGAGCAGCCATTGATTTGTAAATAGCTTATTCAAAAACGTATTTCCGAAGTGGGTTTTAACGGGGATACTCGGTATCTTCTTGTTTACCCAGACCATGTGTTGATTTTCATATTGTCTCATTATTTCTAGAATTTATAACACCGCCTTTTGATCCTTTGCTTAATATACTAAATATAACGTATAAAAAGTATTTTAGTGACTACTAACGACAATATTTCGACAAATCATGACAAAAATCATGTCAAAACCTGATGATTTAATTCCTCCTTGATAAATGAGCTCTGCAAATTTTTCAGAACGCCTCGAAAACTCCCAATCCAAGAAGAGAAAATGAAGCAGCTGTATTCAAAATTTGAACCCTTGCCACACCGAAGGGGCAAGGCATTTCTCAGCTTCACGGATATAGGACAACGTTGGATTGACCTGGGATACCCGCCCGGGGTATTGTTAATCTCCCTTATCTGCTTATTTTTGTCCTGATCAATCGTTTCTGTGATGCAGCTTTCAAAACTAGAAGTTCGGGGATTTAAAAGCTTCGGTGACCGGGTCGTGATTCACTTCGACAAGGGCATTACAGGAATAGTAGGCCCCAATGGTTGCGGCAAATCCAATGTAGTAGATGCCATCCGTTGGGTCCTTGGCGAGCAAAAGACACGGATGCTTCGCTCGGACAAAATGGAGAATGTAATCTTCAATGGTACCAAGAGCCGAAAGCCGTTAAATATGGCAGAAGTCTCCCTTACTTTTGACAATACAAAAAATCTGCTCCCCACAGAATATACTCAGGTAACTATCACCCGAAGGTACTACCGATCAGGGGAAAGCGAATACTTGTTAAATGGGATCAACTGCCGGCTGAAAGATATCACCAATCTTTTTATGGATACCGGTATCAATTCCAATAGCTATGCCATCATCGAGCTAAAAATGATCGATGAACTGCTCAATGACAAAAACAACTCGAGAAGAGAGCTTTTTGAAGAAGCGGCAGGGATCTCGAAGTTTAAAACCAGAAAGAAAGAAACCCTCCGAAAACTGGAGGGCACCGACGCAGACTTGGCCCGGGTAGAAGATTTACTCTATGAAATCGACAAAAACCTGAAATCCCTGGAAAAACAAGCACGCCAAACAGCAAGATATTTTGAGATCAAAAAAGAATACAAACAGGCAAGTATTGCTTTTGCCAAAAAAGGAGTTATCCATCAACGGGAAAGCCTGCTGGAGCTGAACCGACGCATACAAACCGAAAACGACCTAAAACTGAGTATTCAGACGCAGCTTGCAGAGAAAGAAGCAAATTTAGAAACCCAAAAAGCGGCGCTTATCCAACGCGAAAAGACCCTCTCTTCACGTCAAAAAGCCCTGAATGAACAAGTCAACAAAATCAGGCAGTTTGAAAGCGATAAAAAGATTAAAAACGAACGCCTGAGGTTTTTGGAAAACCGGGCGCAATCTCTACGGGAACAAATAACGCAGGACAAAAAGAGTAACGATAGAGCTGCCTTTTCAATAAGTTCATTGAAACAGGAAATGGCCATAGCAGAAAAATTATTGGCCGAAAAAGAAGTCCAAGTAGGCAGTCTACGGGACATCTACGAGGAAAAAAAACGCCAACTTCACGTCATTCAGGAACGACAAAAGCAGCTTAATAACGAGGTATCAATAAAAAAAGACCGGATTTACCAACTATCCAAATCTCAGGAAATCAAACAAATACAAGTATCCACCCTAAAACAGGAACTGGAAAAAACCACCTCCGATGACAGCAACCAAGAAGAAACCCTGACGGAGTTTTCGGATAGACTCTTGGACATAAAAGCTACATTGGATGAAAAAATGGCCGGCCTCGGAACACTGAAAAACCAAGAAGAGGAACACCTGCAAAAATTGGAGGAGGCCAATCATACCGTGGATATTATCAAGGAAGAACTCACACAGCTCAGCCGAAAACTGGACGCCAAACAAAACGAGTTCAACCTCACAAAATCCTTGGTGGAAAACCTTGAAGGCTTTCCAGAAGCGATTAAATTCCTGAAGAAACATTCCAACTGGGGCAAAGACATTCCGCTGCTATCGGATATACTCACTACTGAAGAAAAATACCGGGTCACCATCGAAAACTACCTGGAAAACTACATGAACTATTACGTGGTAGACACCTACCAGGAAGCGGTGACTGCGATTAACCTGCTCAGTGATGCCGCCAAAGGAAAAGCCAACTTCTTTGTGCTGGAGCATTTTGGCCGATTCAAGCCTTCTCATAGTAAGATCTATCCGAATACCATACCTGCTACCGAAATCATAGAATACGACGAAAAATACGCACGTTTGATTTCCTACATCCTTGACGACGTATACATCGTAAGGGGAGGTATACAGGATATCCCGACAGAAGAGGAAGCTGTCTTCATTTCCGAAAACGCCAAATACATCAAACGAAAATTCAGCCTATCGGGCGGGTCGGTAGGGCTATTTGAAGGTAAGCGAATAGGAAGGGCAAAGAATCTCGAAAAATTGGAGAAGGACATTAAAGACCTAACCCGAAAAATCTCAGGTGTACGTTCCAACTTGGATCAAAAGATATCCGAACTCCTAAAGCTCAAAGAGATCAGCTTCAAAAGCCAAATTGAAACCCTTCAGCAGCAAATCAACGAAATCAACCAAGAATATGTCTCGGTCAAAACCAAAAAAGAACAACTTGGCGAGCTGCTCTCCTCCAACGCCACCAAAAAAGAGGATATTCTGGCCCGTATCGACACCCTCGTAGGCGAATTAGAGGAAATCTCACCGGTGTTAAACGAAGAACAAAAATCTTTTGCCGAATGGGAGGCCGAGCTTTTGGAAAAAAACGAAGAAGTTCAGGAAGCGGCTGACCAGGTGACTCAGCACTCTCAAGCGTATAATGAAGAAAACATCCTCTACCACCAGCACATGAACAAATCCAATGCGCTGGAGCAAGAGATCTCTTTCAAGCAAAGTACCTATGAAAGCAGTAAAGAGCGAATAGAGAAGGGGCAGCAAGAGCTATCACAAATAGACCAGGAAATTCGAAACCTGATCGACAACAACGAACTACAAGATGATGAATTGATCGAACTGTACGGGGAAAAAGACCGGATCGAATACGGTGTAAATGAAGCCGAAAAGGAATACTATGCGCACCGCGCGCTTATTGACGATATAGACAAAAACATTCGGGACAGTCAGCGGTCATTAACCAACATTGACACAGTGATCCTTGAACTTCAACAAGCGCTGAACGATGTAAAGCTAAAACTAAACGGACTGCAAGAAAGGCTTAGCATTGAATTTGAACTGGATCTTGAAAAAATAATGGAGGAAGATCCAGAGGTGGATCCAGAATACCGGGATAAATCCGAGGAAACCATCCGAGAGGAAGTGAAAAAAGCAAAAGACCGCCTTGAAAAAATCGGCCCGATCAATCCAATGGCCATGGAAGCCTACGACGAAATCAAGGAGAGGCACGCCTTTATCACCGGACAGCGGGATGATTTGGTAAAGGCTAAAAACTCACTCCTCGAAACCATACAAGAAATAGATGAAGTTGCCAAAGAGACGTTCTTAGGGGCATTTTCAAAAATAAAAGAAAACTTCGTCAAGGTATTTAGATCTCTCTTTACCGCTGAAGATGACTGTGACTTAAAGCTTCTGGAGCCGGATAACCCCCTGGAAAGCGCCATAGAAATCATCGCCAAACCAAAAGGGAAAAGGCCACTTTCCATAAACCAACTCTCTGGAGGTGAAAAAACCCTCACTGCTACCTCTCTGTTGTTTTCGATTTACCTCCTAAAGCCCGCTCCCTTTTGCATTTTTGACGAAGTGGATGCGCCATTGGATGATGCCAACATTGATAAGTTTAACCAAATCATTCAGACTTTTTCCAATGAGTCGCAATTTATCATAGTGACACATAATAAGCGTACAATGGCAAGTACAGACATTATCTATGGTATCACCATGATTGAAGCAGGAGTGTCTAGGGTAGTTCCGGTAGATCTTCGAGAACTAGTGGATGATATGCAATAGCCGCATTGAGGATTGCGTATCCGCTGAATAGGTAACGATACGCTTCGTAGAAAAAAAGAGGCCAGCCCAACCTGGACCGACCTCTCTCATCAACACTAAACTCAAAAATCTTAATTAGGCAGTTTATCTGCAAAGCGGCCATATACCCAAGTACCGGCAATGGCACTCAAAAGGGTGATAAATACCACCGTAAACCCGCTGCCTATTTGGGCAAATAATGGCCCGGGACAGGCACCTGTGATGGCCCAACCCAATCCAAAGATAAACCCACCGATGATCTGTCCCTTTCGAAACTCCTTATTGGCGATCGTAATCGGCTGGCCTGAAAGGGATTTGATATTAAACCTTTTGATCAATTGAATAGAAATCAAACCTACTGCAATAGCCGACCCGATAACCAAGTACATGAACAACGACTGCAACCGGAACATTTCCTGAATTCTGAACCAGGAAACAATCTCTGCTTTGACAAACACAATACCGAATAGGACTCCAACGATCAAATACTTCAACAACCCATCCTTGGCAGTTTGCTTTTGCATATTAGGCGCCTCACATTCTATCGGAGCACCCGCTTTTGTGGTATCTTTTACTTTTACACTCATCTGATTAAATCTCTTATTTGTAAGAATCTATTCCAACTCCTCCATTCTGATCACTGATACGAATCACGAACGGGCTCATTTAGGAAATTTTCGCTTCTTCTTTGGTTCAAAACTGATTAAAGGCCAACAAATGCCAATATATGTGGCAATAGAAGATGTGTCATAGCAAATCCTCCCAACATGAAGAATATGGTCGCAACCAACGATGGCCATTGAAGACTACTTATTCCCATTATCGCATGTCCCGAAGTACATCCACCGGCATAGCGCGTACCAAAACCAACCAAGAATCCACCGATTACAAAAAAGAAAAGCCCCTTCAATGTAAACAGGTTAGACCAAGAAAAAATATCCGAGGGAAGCAAGGAGCTAAAATCTGTTATACCTAGCTGTGCCAAATCCTGCTGTGTGCTTTCTGCTATCACGATCACCTCTGGATTGGAGAGAAATGTGCCCGCAATAAATCCACCAATTAGCACACCCAAAACGAACATTAAATTCCACATTTCCTTTCTCCAATTATAGGTGAAGAACGGGATATTAGCGGGCATACAGGCGGCACAGACGTGCCTCAAAGAAGATGATATGCCGAAAGACTTATTGCCAATGATCAACAACACCGGCACTGTAAGCCCAATCAAAGGCCCCGCCACATACCATGGCCAAGGCTGACTAATCCAATTGATAAATTGTTCCATTATTACGTTTAATTCTAGTTTAGTTCGATTTTATTTTAAAATTTATAGTCAATTACAAGATTGATATTCCATAGATCAACCCGATTAATACGGTTTGAATCCGGGATTTCTCCGGGTTCCTTTGCTGCTTTGTTCACGAGCAACAATTTCAACTTCAGCCCTTCCAAATATCCATCAAAGGAGTGATCTACCGAGCCCACAAAATGGTAATAAGACGGGACTCCGTATTTATTAAGCGAGAAGTCATTGATATCAGGATTGCTTACGGTACTGACACCTATGAGCCCTTGCGTATGTTTGTTGAAACGATAGTCGTACTTGAGTGAAATCGCTCGAACCCCACCGTTGCCCTCAAACCGTTCACGTGGCAAGCTGGCAAAGAAAACTTCCCTGCCCCACTCCCTTGGGAATAGAAAGCGGCCTTGGTCGGAAATGGCAAGCAGATTGAGGGAAAGGGATTGCTTTCCTACCTGTACTCCTAACTTAGATCCAAAGCCCCAGGAACGCTCTCCAGCCATGATGTAGGCCTTGTCAGGATCAGTGTTTCCTCCATCGTTCCATGCAGACTGATAGAAACCCTGAAATCCCATCATTAAATCTGCGGAACCTAAATCTGTCTGTTTTTCAATTTGGACAAACTGCATCTGAAAGACATTTTCTGCCAGGTAAGACCAGTACTGCAGGCTTTCGCCGTATACCCCTTTGTAAGATATCCCGGCTACCCCTACCCCCCTGCTTCGGATATTGCCCTTGTATCCAGAACTGGTTCCAAAAACATTTCGACCAAAGGGATAGACTCCAATGGATTCTTCTATCGAATACCAGTCTACCGTGCCACGCATCGTTACATGGTCAAACCATGCAAATGTGGTATGCCATGACTTATTTTCGTAAGTTAATTTCAACCCACTGAAAATATTTGGCCGCATCCGATTGTCCTGCTCGTTAAGGAAGGGGGTATCTACCTGTTGTCTGCCAAATACCGCCTGAAATCCACGCTTTTTATAGGATAAATACAAATGTTCCAAACGGTCCAGATCCCGGCTGTTCTCGAAATCATTCATGTCATATAGCAATATTTCATAGCGATTGACATTTCCCGTAGCCGGATCAGGAATCCGAAGATTATGCTCGTACAACTGAAACACAAAAAACCCGCTAAAACCTACATGGAACCCCTTGAACACCGGGCTGACATAACCTATACCCGCTCCTAATCCCAAGGTATGGTAGTCAAGCAAGTCTCCCTTATTTACCGTCCCCATGTAGAAGGATTTTACGTGAAATACCACCTCTCCGGCCCGGATTTTCTCTGCCAACGAGTTCGGTGCAACCGACATCAAACTATCTCCCTCCTGTGCAATCAAGCTAGCTGGCTGTAGCCCGATCCAAATCCAAATAACGTACCGCCAAGCAGTTGCAAAATTATACATGATACCTACGTGTAACAGTGACTTTGGTCACAACAAGGTTGCAGTAAAGCAAAAGTGGCAGAAAACCATGTTCTGCCACCTTAAACAACACCAATCAACCTTACCTAAATCACAATAGGGTAGTGGGACAAACGTAGTCACTCACTTTAAATTTTCCGGATGCCTTAAGGGAATCAAAACCACCCTGTATATCCACCAGATTCTCATACCCTCTCGCTCTAAGTATAGAATTGAAAATCATGGAACGGTATCCACCGGCACAATGTACGTAATATGTCTTGTCTTTATTCACCTCTGCCATGTGCTGATTGATATAGTCCAAAGGGATATTTTCGGCCCCTATTACATGCTCGCTAAGATGTTCACTGCTTTTTCGGACATCCAATAGCGCTACCTCTCCTTGGGACATCAACGATGCAAGTTGATCTACGGTCACTGTCTGAATGGTATCCACTTCATACCCCTCAGCTTTCCAGGCAGCCATTCCTCCTTTTAAGAAACCCAATGCATGGTCGTAGCCTACCCGAGCTAATCTGGTAATGACCTCTTCCTCCTTTCCATCTTCTGCTACCACCAGTATTTCCTGCCGAACATCTGGAATGAGTGTACCCACCCAAGGGGCAAAGTTGCCCTCGATCCCAATATTGATGGAATTCGGGATAAATGCCGCGGCAAAATCTTCCGGCTTTCGGGTATCCAAAATTACCGCCCCGGTTTCATTGGCTGCCGCTTCAAATTCCCTTGGCGCCAATGCACGCTGTCCACGGTCCAACACCTCGTCTATGCTGTCATATCCCTGAATATTCATCATGACATTTTGTGGGAAATAGGCCGGAGGTGGGGTAAGCCCGGTGGTCACTTCTTTGATAAACTCCTCCTTGGTCATCTCTTGAAGCGCATAATTTGTCTTCTTTTGGTTCCCCAAGGTGTCTGTCGTTTCTTTGCTCATGTTCTTGCCACACGCACTACCTGCACCGTGCGCAGGATATACGATCAAATGATCGGACAGCGGCATGATTTTGTTCCGAAGCGACTCATATAAATGCCCCGCCAACTTATCCTGGGTAAGATCAGCAATCACTTTTTGCGCCAAATCCGGCCTGCCCACATCTCCGATAAATAGCGTGTCTCCGGTAAACAACGCCTGCTCCTTACCTTCCTCATCGATCAGGAGAAACACGGAACTTTCCATCGTGTGACCAGGTGTATGAATCAGCCTGACCTTTATATCGCCTACTTGAAATTCCTGTCCATCAGCGCCAACGATTGCGTCAAATCCGAGCGCCATAGAGGTTGGCCCAAATACAATCTTCGCACCGGTCTTGGCTGCAAGGTCTTTGTGGCCGGAAACAAAATCAGCATGAAAGTGGGTCTCAAAGATATACTTGATTTTCGCTCCATCCTGCTCTGCCCTGTCGATGTAGGGTTGTACTTCACGCAGTGGATCTATAATTGCTGCTTCTCCATTTGATTCAATATAGTAGGCACCTTGGGCCAAACATCCGGTATAAATCTGTTCTATCCTCATTATTAAAAGATTATGGGTTATTCAATGCTAAATTTACTATTCAATTATAAGGGTTGGTATATGATTTCTAAAGGACTTTTATCACATAGCCAGCCTGTGAAAGTATTCGATTAGTAAGGCCAGCTTATGATTCCGCCCTCAAGGTTATACAGCTTCTCGAATCCCATATTCGCCATCACGCTACATGCCTGACCACTGCGGTTACCACTTCTACAATAGAGGTAGTATTCCTTATCCTTGGGCAAATTAGCAACCTGCTGCTGAAAGGAGGGTGAGAAGAGATCGATATTTCTGGCTCCCTTGATTTTATCGGCCGAAAATTCGCCGGGACTCCTGACGTCGATCAATACAGCATTGGGGGAAGACATCCCTTTTTTAAACGCTTCCGCACTTATATCTTGATAGTTTTTTGTTCTGCTTCCAAATAAATTAAACATAGCTTTTTTGATTTATTGACAATACAAAAGTAGGTAGAGAGCAAAACAAAAAAAGTAACGTTTATCACATACCAGCGTGTGGCAAAATTTATCCATTCAAAAAGCTGCAAGTGCGCTAGCTTTTTCTTTTACCCAAAAAAGGGTAACTTATCTGATCCCAAAACTTTTTGGGGTAGGCTTCCATCCCGTCAAAACCGAGCGGTTCATCCCTTCCATTCTTAGGGATATAAGCAGTACCAAATAAATAATCCCATACACTTAAGGTAAGTCCGTAATTCACACCATGAGTCCCCTCTGGAAGTTGTTTGGCATGATGCCAAATATGCATGGTTGGGGTATTCAGAATATACTTTAACGGACCGAAGGTAATGCGCAGGTTCGAATGATTCAGATGTCCAATGGCAATGGTAAACAAATGCACTATGAAAAAGTCATCTAATCCAAAGCCAATCATCGCAAGGGGAACATACTGTACACTTTTATAAATTACCGTTTCCATCCAATGGAATCGCAAATGCGCTGCAAACCCCATCTCCTCTACCGAGTGGTGCAATTTATGAAATTCCCACAATGCAGGAATTCGGTGCAGCATCCGATGTACATTCCATTGAATAAAATCAGCTACGACAAACAGCACCAATAGCTGCGCCCACCTAGGCCAGCCACCGATTTGAATAGCTACCAAGTTTTCCACACCGAGCCAAGCTAAAAAATCATCAAACACCTCCACGGCCACATTGGATACCGCATTGTAAACGATCAACGAAAACAAGAAAAAATTGAAAAACATGTAAAAAACATCTAACCAGAAATCCTTACGAATACGGGCTTGGTTTTTCCTCCACGGAAAAACGATCTCCAACATCCATACAAGTAATGATAAACCAACCAACCACCAAAAATAGTTTTTCCAAGAAGGATACATGATCTCGTTGATCAGGTAATCCGCATACCCGTAATAGGCATTTGCTGCTACTTCAAAATATTTTTTAAGTTCTGCCAAACCTTATCTCGTTGGTGTTTTTTTACATCACTAGGGTGTCAGCTTACATGACTGGTACTTCTGTACACAAATACGCCTTTTCTCGCATGATTTTCCCAGCGTTCGGTTGATTCAACGGGTCTTTTTCGCTATTATTACATCAAACCAATTTATCGGAAAAATAATTTCCACTAGCAATAATCCTAGACTAAAAAAAATTACTTAACTAATTAGGTCTTTTAGTAACATAAACTTCAGATGCTCTTAAGTCAGGTCCCCGATGCAAAAATCCCAAAAGGCCCATTGGATCAAAAATGGTCCAAATTCAAGCAAAGCGCGAGATTAGTGAGTCCCAACAACCGGTCTAAATACGAGATCATCGTCGTAGGTACTGGGTTGGCCGGCTCATCGGCAGCAGCCTCCCTTGCCGAAATGGGATTTCGGGTAACTACCTTTTGCTTTCATGACTCTCCAAGACGAGCCCACTCAGTAGCTGCCCAAGGCGGAGTAAACGCTGCCAAAAATTATCAAAATGACGGAGATAGTGTATACAGGATGTTTTTCGATACGCTGAAGGGGGGGGATTTTCGATCCCGAGAAGCGAACGTATACCGATTGGCCGAGTGCTCTGCACACCTGATTGACCAAGCCGTCGCACAAGGAGTTCCCTTTGCGCGGGAATATGGCGGATACCTTAACAATCGTTCCTTTGGCGGCGTGCAAGTAAACAGGACTTTTTATGCCCGTGGGCAAACGGGGCAACAATTACTCTTGGGAGCGTATCAAGCACTGATGCGGCAAGTATCTCTTGGTAAAGTTACGAGTCATACCCGTCACGAGATGCTGGATTTGGTCGTAATCAACGGCACCGCCAAGGGCATTATTGCGAGAAACATGGACACAGGTAATATCAGTGTCCACTCGGCAGATGCGGTTGTACTGGCTACCGGTGGTTTTGGCAAGATTTTTTACCTCTCTACGCTCGCTATGGGCTGCAATGGATCTGCCATTTGGAGAGCCCATAAAAAAGGTGCGCTCATTGCCTCTCCAAGCTGGACCCAGATACACCCTACTTGCCTGCCCCAGTCAGGAAACCACCAGTCAAAACTCACCCTAATGTCCGAATCGCTAAGAAATGATGGAAGAATTTGGGTCCCCAAAAGCAAAAATGATCAGCGGCAAGCTAGTGACATACCGGAAGACGAACGGGACTACTATTTGGAACGCAAATATCCCTCCTTTGGGAATTTGGCTCCAAGAGACATTTCTTCCAGGGCAGCAAAGGAACAAATAGACGCAGGCTACGGAGTCGGTCCTATGAAAAATGCCGTCTACTTGGATTTCAAAGATGCCATCAACGGTCAAGGGTTAGAAGCCATCCGAAAAAAATACGGTAATCTATTTAACATGTACGAAAAGATTACCGGAGTAAATGCTTACAAGGAGCCCATGCTCATCTCTCCTGCTGCCCATTTTTCGATGGGTGGACTATGGGTGGATTACGAGCTAAGTACGAGTATACCCGGTCTCTACGCCATAGGGGAAGCCAATTTTTCTGACCATGGGGCGAATCGTCTTGGAGCGAATTCCCTCTTACAGGCATGCGTTGATGGGTACTACATTTTGCCATATACCCTACCTAACTACCTGGCAGGACTGAAAAAAGAAGATAGACCAGACGTTTCCCACCCCGCATTCCAAGAAGCTAAAAATGACGTATCCAACCAATTGGAGAGGCTTTGTGCCGTGAATGGAAATAAAACGGTGGACTACTTTCACCGAAAATTAGGGAAGATTCTATACGACCGATGTGGGCTAAGTAGGTCAGCAAAAGGCCTTGAGGATGCGATAGCACAGATTACCGCACTGAAAGATGCTTTTTACACGGAAGTTAAAGTCCCGGGAATACCCGGCAAGATGAATGACGAACTCGAAAAAGCAGGACGAGTAGCCGATTACCTTGAGATCGGAATTCAGATGTGTAAGGACGCCCTCACACGGAACGAATCCTGCGGTGCTCACTTTAGGGAAGAGTTTCAAACAACAGATGGAGAGGCCCTGAGAAATGATATGGAGTACAGCTTTATCTCTTGTTGGCAGCATACAGGCCAGGATTCCGTCTTATTGAAAGAACCGCTGCACTTCGAATTTGTGAAACCTACCGAAAGAAGTTATAAATAATGGACTTTCTACTTAAAATATGGCGACAAGAATCGTTCGAAGCAACGGGCCGGTTTGTTGACTATTTGGTATATGACATTTCTGAGGACACCTCTTTTTTGGAAATGCTAGACCAACTGAATGAAGCACTCATCCTAAAAGGAGAGGATCCGGTCGCTTTCGATCATGACTGCCGGGAGGGCATATGTGGCCACTGTGGTATGGTAATCAACGGAAGGGCACACGGCCCCCTGTCAAACACAACCACATGCACACTGCACATGCGTTCATTCAAACACGGTGACACCATTTATATAGAACCATTCAGGGCAAACAGCTTCCCCGTAAAAAAAGACCTCCGGGTAGATCGTTCTGCCTTAGACCATATTATACAAGCTGGCGGTTACATCACCGTTCGCACCGGACAGGCCCCTGAAGCAAATAGCATACTGATTCCTACCGAAACAGTGGAAGAGGCGTTTGATGCCGCAGCATGTATTGGGTGCGGTGCCTGTGTGGCCAGTTGCAAAAACGCATCTGCTGCGTTATTTACTGCCGCAAAAATTGTCCACCTAGCCAAATTACCTCAAGGGCAACCCGAACACCGGGAAAGAACCCATAAGATGGTCCAAAAAATGGACGAATTGGGATTCGGTGCCTGCTCCAATACGGGTGCCTGTGAAGTCGAATGTCCACAGAGTATTTCCATTGGGCATATTGCCCAAATGAATAAGGCCTTTTGGAAGGGATAGCAGAGGTCTCGTCAGGAATCCATTTCCCAACCCGTGCGTACCGGTTCTTGAATGTATTTATCTGCTTCCGGAAGGCCTTTGGCCTTTAGGTTTTCTGCATCCCAATGGATCTTCTGTCCCTTCATGCGGAGTGACAAAACACCTAAGAGCGTTATTTCTGTCAAATGAGCTCCATACTCGAAATTGGCGCTTGCCTTAGGCCCTCCCTTTATCGCATCTACCCAATCCCTAAAATGCCCTTTCGAACGAGGAATGGTCTGTGCGGGAACCTTTACAGACTTTGCCAAGGCCTCTGGAAAAACCTTGGGAGCACGATTACCCCCTTCGTTTACAATAATACCCTTTTCTCCAATAAAAAGTGTGCCCCGGGAGGTCCACTGATAGCCTACCGGCAGAGCTGAGTGCAAGGGTGGGCGCACACCTCCAGAATACCAAGTCAAATTTACCGGAGCCCTATTGCCCTTTGCACCAAACCGATAATACCCAATCTCTCCATAGGGAGCAATGTCCTCGTTACTGAAACCTGCGGGAAAAACCTCCACCGTTTCCGGATAGCCCAATTCCAATGCCCAAGTAGCTGCATCCATGTCATGACATCCAAAATCTCCCAAAGCACCACATCCAAAGTCCCAAAAATCCCGCCATGTCACCGGTGAATACCAATCGTGAAATGCCCTGTGAAGTGTTGGTCCCAGCCAGAGATCCCAGTCGAAACCCTCAGGCTTACGGGAACTGGAGGTCGGCATAGCCTTTACCTCTGGAATCCAGCGGGTAGCCGGTACCCAGGCGTGCACATCACGCACCTCTCCAATCACTCCGGCCCGGATATACTCCACGGTCTCCCGAATACCATCGGTACTATGCCCTACATTGCCCATTTGCGTAGCTAAGCCAGTCTCCTCGGTAAGCTTTTTGATCATCCGGGCCTCCCATATATTATGGGTGAGAGGCTTCTCGCAGTAAACATGTTTTCCAGCCTTCATAGATAGGTACGTGATGTAGGCATGGGTATTGTCCGGAGTAGAGCAGCAAACTGCATCAAGCCCGGACTCCCGCTCGAGCATGCGTCTAAAATCCAAGTATTCGGCCACACGGTAACTAGTCGTCTTTTCTTCGTAGAATTGCTCTATATGCCGCTTAACCGGCCCCCGGCCCGCAATGGAACGGTAATAAAAATTTGCCAAATCCCAGTAATTTCCTGGGTCAGCAATCGCCGTAAGCTGAACATCGTCCAGCTTCATCAGGTCTTCCGCATTCTGGCGCCCCTTACCTCCCGCACCGATGATACCGATGTTTACCTTATCGCTGGGCGCGGTATACCCACTACCGCCAAGCACAAATCGGGGTACAATATAGAATCCTGTGGCAGCAACGGCAGCCTTCTTGATAAAATCGCGTCTTTCGGAGGATTGTTGATTGTTCGATTGGGAGCTGTTCATCTGTGTTTTTTATCTTAGGCTATTCCTTCTTCATTTCTCACACCTTAGCCTCGAATATAAGGTATTTTTCTAAAATTCAAGAATCTTTACCGCCTCAAATGCGGTAGACCCTTTCGGCATTCAGGTGGTATACTTTTTTTCTTTCCTCTACACTCAGCTGTTCGGTATACCCCAAAAAGACCTCCATCCAACTTCTATACGAGCCTGCACGAAGGACTACCGGCCAATCTCCTCCAAAAACCACCTTATCCGTACCAAATACAGCAAATACATGATCCAAGTACGGTTCAAGATCACTGGCGTCCCAACGATTCGGATCGGCTTTGGTAATCAGTCCGGAAACCTTACAAACTACATGAGCCAATTCTCCAAAGTCTGAGAGGAAACGCCTCCAGTGATCAAACTGCGCCCTTCCCTTTATGTCCGGATTGGCAATATGATTGAGTACAAAAGTCTGCTGTGGAAATCTACGGACAAAATTCAAGGCGGGCTCCATCAGCGAAGGAGTTATGTTTAGGTCGTAGCTAAGTCCATAACTCCCCATTAATTCCACTCCCTTCAAAAAGTCAGTACTTGCCAACAATTGCTCAGAGACACCCCTTCGAATCCCTTTTACAATTCCCCGACCGACCAGCTGCTCCATCTCTCCCTTAGCAACCAAGCCTTTTTCCAACGGAAAATACGCAACCATACCCTTTATTCGAGGCTCCTGTTTTGCCTGGGAGATTACCCAGTCTACTTCCCTCAGGTATTGTTCCGGAAGGCGTCCACATTCCACAAACACCATTTTAGCAACCGGTGTTGGCTTCGACGCTTCAGCGAAATCCCCGGGCAGGAAATCGCGGTCCAACATGCCGCTTAACCAAGGGTACTCCATCACGGACCTATCCCACAAATGCAGGTGTGTATCCACAATAGGGATTGTCCGGTTGGAAGCTTTAGCATTGGCTACCGTCCCTGAAAGGGCGGAAATGCCTGCTCCTAAAACCGAGACCTTTGCCACAAAATCTCTCCTGTTCATCTTTTAATAAAACAGCCTTGGACCTCTTTGACCGGTCCAAGGCTTTCTCTGTTTTAAGCTGGGATCAATGGCGTGTTTAATCGGGCGATCGAAGTATCAATCTCTGCTTGGGTCAGCTCATGTTGTTTGATTTTCCCGGAAAAATAATCGTCGTATGCCTTCATATCAAAGTTCCCATGTCCGCATAGGTTGAACAGAATGGTCTTCGAGGTACCTTCTTCCTTGCACTTCTTGGCTTCAGCGATAGCTGTAGCAATTCCATGATTGGCCTCCGGAGCCGGGATGATCCCTTCGGCCCTCGCAAACTGCACCCCAGCCTCGAATATCTCCAGGTTGTCATGTGCCTGCGCTTCGATCAGCTTATCCCTCAGCAATTGGCTTACAATCACCCCAGCGCCATGGTAACGAAGGCCGCCGGCATGAATAGGGGCAGGAATAAAATCATGACCTAACGTATACATGGGCAACAAAGGAGTCATCCCTGCCGTGTCTCCAAAATCATAACGGAAAACACCTCTTGTCAACTTAGGGCAAGAAGCCGGTTCACTAGCGATGCAGCGGATATTTTTGCCTTCTTCCATGTTCAATCGTAAAAAGGGAAATGCCAACCCCGCAAAATTGGAACCTCCCCCAAAAGGCGCAATGACGATATCCGGCATATCTCCCGCCTTTTCTAACTGCTTGATGGCCTCCAGCCCAATGATCGTCTGGTGAAGTTTTACATGGTTCAGGACTGACCCCAAAGCATACTTGGTGTCATCCCGGGTTGCAGCCATCTCTACAGCCTCCGAAATAGCGATCCCTAATGAACCAGGGGAATCCGGGTTAGCTGCCAAAATATTTCTTCCCGCCTGGGTGCGGTCCGAGGGAGACGGATACACATCTGCTCCCCAGGTGTTCATCATCATTTTGCGGTAAGGCTTATCCTGATAAGAAAGCTTGACCATATACACTTCACACTTGATTCCAAAATGCTGACAAGCAAAGCTCAATGCACTGCCCCATTGGCCGGCACCGGTTTCGGTAGTAATCCGCTTGATCCCTTCCTGCTTATTATAGTATGCTTGGGGGATAGCCGTATTGGGCTTGTGTGATCCGGAAGGACTGACACCTTCGTATTTGTAATAAATCTTGGCCGGTGTATCCAATGCCTTTTCGAGGCCATAAGCCCGGTAAAGTGGAGTAGGTCGCCATATACTGTACATGTGGCGAACTTCATCCGGAATGGCCACCCATTTGTCGGAAGTGACTTCTTGCTTGATCAGCGCTTCGGGAAACAGCGGTGCCAGCGCATCTGGTCCGATGGGCTGCAAGGTTCCAGGATGTAGGGGAGGAAGCGGCTTATTTGGCATATCCGCTATGATGTTGTACCAATTTTCAGGAATTTCACTTTCCTCCAAGAGTATTTTTCTCGTGTTCATAAAGTACGCGGTCTTATATATTTAGGTTTATCTCATTATTGCTTGAATTTAGTGTTTTTTCAGGGAAACTAAGGCTTGTTTAGCAAATATGCTTCCACTGATTGGTTGTTTACCCCGACTAAGAGTACGTCCAATTTCCCCAACTTGATAAATTGCATTGATTTAACATCACCAAAAAAGCCCAATCCGGACTGTTCTTGATCTATCAAGGTAAAATCTCCACTACCATTACCTCGAAATAGCTGCCCGAAGTTCGCATCCATGACCCCGTACCTTAATCGGATGGAGTTTTGATTACCAGCCAATACTAAGTCCAAGTTTCCGTCTCCGTTAAAATCAACTACCTGGATGGCATGAATGGGGGCAAATTGCGCGTCCTGCGGCAGCGAATGTGGAATAAATTTTCCATCCGCATTTTCCAGATACATACTCCGCAATTCTGTCACTTCCAACGTATGGGCGTTGGCCAGCTGATCCTTGGAGAAAATATCGGTTAACTCGGCTGTAGAAAAGGATTCGTAGTCAGTAAATTTACTTCTGAGACCGTACATCTGATCCAATAGTTCGTCTCTACTCATGAAGGGGTAGGATACGCCTTCGATGTAGGTCGTTAATATAGGATCGATGGATCCATTCTTGTCGAAATCGTCAAAGACCAACCTCACGGGTTCCCGCACACTGGCTTTCAGCTGGGAATTTAACCCGAAGTTACCGGCGAGGAGATCCAAATCTCCATCATTGTCAAAATCACCTACGCTAAGGCTGGACCAAAGCCCGCTCATTGGCTGCTCGAAAAACTGCTTTGTGGCAGACTCCAGTTTCTTACCTCGTCGATTGAGAAAGACCTGAATGGGCATAAATTCCCCTATCACCACCAAATCCTCGAAACCATCGTCATTAAGGTCTATCCACCGAGCGTCAGTTACCATCCCGATGGTAGCAAGTTCCTCGATATATGCTGCTGTCACGTCCTGAAACTTTCCGGCCCCATCATTTCTCAACAGATACGACCTGGGAGCCATCGGAAACTCTCCGGGAATGACTCTTCCACCCACGAAGAGGTCCACATGCCCGTCCCCATCAAAATCTACCGGCCTTACACAGCTTCCGCTAGAGGTCATTTCCGGCAAAGCACCCGTTGCTTTTTGAAAATTACCCCCACCTTGATTCATGTATAACCGATCTTGCAGTCTCGGATCTCCCGGCTCGTAATCGTGGTAGCCGCCAGAAACCACATATAGGTCTTGCCAGCCATCTCCATTTGCATCAAAAAAGACTGCATCTGCATCTGAAGATTCCAGGTCCTTTGACAAATCCAAGCCCTGCGATTGAATGAACTGGCCTGTAGACACCTGAAAAAACAACCTACCCGGGCTATTCTGCACACCTCCCACAAACACATCATTAAAGCCATTCTGATTAACATCACCCACCGCAATAACAGGACCCACCGGAGATAACATGTAAGTCAGTAATGGTTGTCGCTTGAAATCGTTGTAACCTGGCTCTACGTGCCCGTATTGTAGTGGGGGAACTATAGCAGTAAACACCTGCTGCTCCACTTCTTTTTCTTCCACTACATAATCCTCTGCCGCTTGCTCACGGACTGCCAACAGCTGACCGGCGGATACATTTCGCAGCCACTGCGTCTTTCCACTTGGCCAAACAACCTGTAAGGAATCTACCACCTTGTGCTCACCTAACCCAAAATGAATCCTTGGCGTAACTGAAGACTGAAAACCCCTCGTCAGCTGCTGCTCGTAAAACTGCATTTCTCCCCCCGCATGGAGGGAAATTTTGGTTCCCAAACCAAAACGATTGCCCCCCGCACCTTCCAGTTGCAATTGCAGAAAGTTTCTCCCCGCACCGATCTCATGACTCCTATTTCTAAAAATTCCCGCTGGTGCGTTGAGGTTATTGACTACCAAATCCAGGTCGCCATCATTATCTAAGTCTGCAAACGTTGCACCATTGGAAAACTCCGGTTCTTGCAGTCCCCATTCTTTCGTTCGGTTATCAAAAGTTAAATCCCCGTTGTTTTTAAAGAGATAGTTAAAAACCGGTGTAGAAGTCATGGAAGTGACCAAATGAAGGGTATCTGCAGGTTCCTTCGCCCTTGCCTGGGCGAAGTAATAATCCCCTTTGTACTTTAAAAAATCACGGTTGGTGTAATCTCGGTAATAGCCATTTGACACAAAGAGATCCTTCCATCCATCGTTATCAAAATCTGCAAACAGGGAGGCCCAGCTCCAATCAGTGTTAGAGACACCTGCTAATTGGCCTATTTCAGCAAAAAAACCTCCCCCGCGATTGAGGTGTAACATGTTTCGCATATTTTGATGGTAGAAATCATTCATTACCATCAATGCGTACTGCTCGTAGTTTTCCGGGCCGTATAATAATTTCTGCCGCTTATTATCCTCTGGAAGCATATCAAGTGTGAAAATATCCGGCAAACCGTCATTATTGACATCACTTATATCTGAGCCCATTGAAAAATAGGAAATATGCTGGAGATACTGTGTTAAACTTTCGGAAAATGTCCCGTCTCCGTTATTTATATACAAGTAATCCGGCTCCTGATAATCGTTGGACACATAGAGGTCTGGATAGCCATTTCCCGTAATATCTGATACCGCAATCCCCAATCCAAAGCCCAAGGAGTTTCCTTTGATGCCAGCCTCCTGACTGACGTCTACGAAACGGCCTCCGTCATTTCGAAACAACTTATCTCCCGCATAGCGATTCCTGTCACGCCGCTTTGCATCAAACTCAATCTCGTTAATTACCGCAGTATTGTGGTTGAGGAGATACATATCCAGATCACCATCTAGATCATAGTCAAAAAACAGTGCTTGAATGGTATTTCCGAAATCATCCAATCCTAGGGCCTTAGCTTCATCCCGAAACGTTCCATCTCCTTGATTAACAAATAGTTGATTTCTACGAAGCTCAGGATCCCCTTTTCCAGAATAGCTGACGTAGATATCCAACCAACCATCTCCGTTCACATCCACCATGGTAACCCCGGTGGTCCAAACGTCTTTTCCTTCCACGCCAGCCTCTTTGGTAATATCCTTGAATTTAAAGTCACCTTGGTTCAAGTACAGCTTATTGGGTACCATATTTCCGGTAAAATAGATATCGTCTAACCCGTCATTGTTGATATCCCCTACTGCTACTCCCCCCCCATTGTACATATACTCATAAGTAAGTATATTGGTCTTTCTATCCTCTGTCAGATTGTTCTGAAAACGTATACCGGTCTTTCTAGGTGCTTGGCTTTCAAATAGCTGCTGACCGTTTGCCAAGAGGGTGAAGAAGCATCCCATGCACCCGATCAGCCAAGGTAATTTATGCGCTTTCATCGATTTCTTATAATTTATTCATTCAATTGGCCAATTCCGACCGCTACCTAAACAGGAGATAATTGAATTTGCAATTCCTTCTCGGATCACTAACATTCCCGGTCATCTACCGCCTTTTCTACGTACTACCTGCTCAGTCTGTAGTAAATCTAAGGGAATAATGCCTATATCGCAACCGAATTTCCTACCGACTGGACTAAATGGTGTACCTGAAAAAAATCCAACAAACCGGAACGTTAATAAAGCGATTTATTTCGCAAAATAATTCTAAAAAAGTATCTTCATATCGCCTACCATCCAAGTACCTCCCTTTCACGAATTTAAGGTTATATGTCAAAAGCAAAAAACTATACCTGCCCCCTCCGAGCCTTTACAGCTGTATGTATCCTCCTTCTTAGTCTGCTGACAGGGATTTCCTGCCAGCGAAAAAAACAAAGTGAACTGGTTTGGGAAGCGAATTTTAATCTCATTGGGTCGCAGTCTTCGCCGAGGGCGGTAGATCTAAACCAAGATGGCGTATTGGACTTTGTAATTGGAGCAGGCAGAAATGAATTTCAAGAAACAGACCAGGGAGTATTGGCAATCAATGGACAAGACGGCTCAATGATTTGGTCGCATCCGTCGGAAGACCAAATTTATGGTTCTGCCACTTTCTTTGATGTTACCGACGACGGTATTCCGGATGTGTTTATTGGCGGCCGATCTTGTCAATTCCGGGCCATTGACGGCAAGACAGGAAAGTTAATATGGAAGTACGAAAATCCCGATATTGATCATCCCATACTCCGGCATGCACGCTTTAATTTTAATCATTCTGTGCAAGTTCCCGACCAAAATGGCAACGGATATCCCGAGTTACTCCTTTCAAACGGAGGCAACTACGAAGCATTACCCTATATGACAAACAACCGCTTTCCTGCCGTTATCATGGTGCTTGATTCCAAGACGGGAAACGTATTGGCGGCAGATACGGTACCGGACGGGCAAGAGTCCTACATGACTCCCCTGATATTTCAACAACCTACGGAATCAAGCCCTACCATTGTATTTGGAACCGGAGGGGAAACATTGGACGGGGCATTGTATTTGGCTTCATTGTCCGATTTGATGGAAAATAACCTCTTAAAAGCTGAACGAATTGCCAGTGACACGGGCCACGGGTTTATTGCCCCCCCATCCATTGCGGACATAAACCAAGATGGCTTTTTGGACATCATCGCCATTTCTCATGGTAGCCGCGTTGTTGCCATAAACGGCAAGAGTCGGAAGCCCATCTGGACTAAGCACATTCCAAACAGTGAATGTAGTAACAGTTTTGCGGTAGGCTATTTCACAGAAGACGATATACCTGATTTTTTCACATTTGTAAGCGAAGGCACATGGCCGGAGAACACCGGGTCTATACAGATCATGCTGGATGGAAGCAGTGGTGAGATTGCGTATAGCTCCTCTATTGGTTGCACAGGATTTTCCTCTCCTGTAGCCGTAGACCTGAACCGGGACGGACGGGAAGAAGTTATCATCAGTGTAAATGAGTTTGACTGTAGCCGCTTTATCGGTGATCAAAGCTCCTTTACCATTACCAATCGGCTATTGGGGATTGATTTCAAATCAGGGGAAACCTTCACCCTTGACCAAACCGAGGGGATGAAAAACATCTTTTCCACACCTTGGGTAGGAGATATCGATGGAGATGGTTTTTTTGATTTAATTCACTGCCAATACTTTAGTCATTCCGATTTACTTTCCTTTTTGGGCATGCGGATAAAGCGTATTGACCTTCCTGTCAGGATCAGCCGTCAGCCATCATGGGGTTCCTATATGGGAAGAAAAGGCGATGGGATATTTCGGCCAAAATTTTAAAAGTATCCATAAAAAAAGCCCCGAGAAACCCGGGGCTTTTAGCATTATTAGGTCAATTGATTAATCAATTTCCGCCATCCCACCATACCCTTGTGGTAAATAAATCTGGAAGGGTAGCTCCCTCTTGGAAATTCGCGTTTGAAGCTACTTCGTAGGCTGGATAACGCAGCTTCCGCATGATAACCCCGTTGGTGACGCTGGCAGGATGGTTGGTTGGGGTTAGAACAGGGTACCCCGTTCTTCTCCAGTCAGACCAAGCTTCCCACCAATTGAAGAATTTGCTCACCCAGAGTTGTTCCCCGATCATTTCAAGGGCCGGCTTTTCAACTCCATAGGGGTGACGTTGCAAATAGGCAGCCACTTGGGCATCGGTAACTGCCAAGGACTCGTCGTAAGGGGTGTACATCTGCATGGCTTCTTTCACTCCAGCCTCATAATGCGCCCTTGCCGTACCGGGAATGCCGGAACCAATTCCACGTTCAAGCGCCTCAGCCATCAAAAAATGGGATTCTGCGGCATTCATGAGCATGTATGGATCGTCACGTTGCAGCATCAGAAAATTGATACGGGAATAAGTTGCCGTTTGATCTACCTCTCCCCCTTCCAATTCATCTAATCCTGCGGCGTCAAACCCATTTGGCATCCCCTTTTGTTCTAGGGGGTTTGTATTCGTTGGGGTCCATGCGTTAGCCGACCACTGCGCAATCCCGCCACTCAAGATCATCAATCTTGGATCAACTTGGTCCGCCGTAGTTGCACCGGCTTTCAGCCAGTCTACCAACGTTTGGCTTAGGAAGCTGGGCTGGCCACCATCACCTGGATAAAATGCCCTAGAAATCCCGTTTTGGTTAATCCAAACACTTGGACCCTCTGACATGGGAACCCATGCATTTTCTGAATTGGTCATCATGACCCCTCCGGCCACTGCTTTGGTCACGTACTCGGCAGCAAGCTGAGGTGCTACGTTGGAAACCCTCATCGCAAGCCGCAACATCAATGAGTAGCCGAACTTCTTCCATTTTGTGATGTCGCCATTGAAGATGATGTCTGCATTGGAAAAGCCCTCGTTGGGGTTTGAGGCATTCAGTGCCGCAGTTGCCTCCTCCAATTCCCTAAGCATCGCAGGATAAATATCGGATTGCTTATCGTACTTCGGAAAAAACACCCCGTCTAACCCCTGAAGCGCTTCAGTATAAGGGATATTTCCATAGAAGTCGGTCAGTCTATGAAAGTTCAATACCCTCAAGATACGGGCCGCATTTCTCAAATTTACTTTATTTCCCTCGTCAAAACCACCCGGTCCGGTTTGTCTCAAGACTTCGGCAATGTTTTTCAATGCGTCCCCATAGAAGAACTCAAAGGGAGCATTGCTTGACTCAAAATTCTCGGTGTATTTATCCCCCGGAGCAATGCCTCCACCCGCATTAGCAAGCTGTTGGATGAGGTAGGCGCCCATTCCTATATTGGTACGCCAGTCAATGTAGCGGTTATCCCCAGCAGAACCGCCGGATGCCGTACCCAACTCGGCTGCCGTGAAGATGAAATTCAGGTCTATTTGAGTAACCGCCTGTGGGTTTATGTTTAGATCATGTAGATTTTCAGTATCACATCCAATCAATGGAATGGAGGCGACAAGAATAAAGCCTACAAATTTATTTATCAGTTTCATAATCTAGCTCGTTTGATTTAGAAAGTAGCTCTTAGGTTAAAACCATAGGTTCTTGTCTGTGGCATGCCGAAGTAGTCCAATCCTTGACCGTTACCGGACGAGTACGCAGACTCCGGATCCACATTCTCAATATTCTTCCACAAAATGGATAAGTTTCGGCCGACAAATGACAGTCCCAAGGAATTGAACGGAGTCTTTTCGGTAATTCTTCTAGGGAAGTTGTACCCCAGCGTCACTTGCCTTAGCTTGGCAAAGGACCCGTCATAAACGAAGAAATCCTGTACCCGATCCCCCATACGCTGCCAGTAGTTTACCGCCTCACCTGGGGTAAGCGTCTTGGAAAAAGGAGCATAAACCGGATTGCCATTTGAATCCGTACCCTCTTGCACCACTCCGCTGACTGTCAGTGGTGCTTCGCCGGGACGACCAGCCAGTGTCTGCTTGTGCAAGCCCCACTGACTCAAGCGAAGGTTGGTACCCGAATAGATATCACCACCTACTCGGAAATCTATCAATGCGGACAGATTAAAACCTTTGAAGGTAATACTGTTGTTTAACCCTCCGGTGAAGTCCGCTATCCCATTGCCGATGATTTCCATTTGATCTGACTGAACAGGCGCACCATTCGGTTCAAAAATCGGTTGCCCATCAGAAGTTCGCTTTTGGACCCATCCGGCAAGTACACCAAAAGGCTGATCGACGCGATGCTGCACAAATACGGTTCGAGTTCTTGGTTCCTCTACATTCAGCAGTTCCGTTCCCTCTATTAGCGACAATACGCGATTTCGGTTTCGGGCGATATTCAAGGAAACATCCCATGTAACCTTTGAATTTTGGATGGGTGTACCGGTGAGTAATAATTCAATCCCCCTGTTTTGCATCCTTCCCAAGTTTACCAGGGTTGACCCAAAACCTGAAGTTCGGGATATTTGTGCATTCAGTTGATCTTCTGAACTCAATTGGCTGTAATAGGTAAAATCAATTCCCAATCGATTCTGAAAAAAACGCACGTCAAAACCCACTTCGGTTTCAGTAGAGAGCAGCGGAATCAAAAAGGGATTTGGAATCGTGCCGGCGTTGCCCTGGGCAGTTGCAAATGAGGCCATGGGCACGTTCTGACCTGCAAAGTTAACCGCAGGAGCTCCTAAAAGAGAGTACACATTCAGCGTCTGATAAGGCCCTACTGTAGAGTTTCCTACTCGCGCCCAAGAAGTTCTGATCTTACCAAAACTCAACCAAGTGGGCAAATTGGTCATGGCATCCGAAAACACAAAGGATCCACCCACTGAAGGATAGAGCACACTGTTAGAGGCCGGATTTAGCGTAGAAAACCAGTCCTGCCGGGCAGTGGCAGTTACAAATAAGAAGTTATTGTAGCTAAACTCGGCGGATCCGAAGACTGAATTGATTCCCCATTCAGAAAATCCATAGCCGTAATTCCGCACGACTGCATTGTTGATGGCATGGAAGAATGGTACGTTGAAACGCTGACCGTTAGCAGAAATGGTCTCATCTTTCCGGCGCATCCAGTTGGACCCCACAAAAGCATTAACCCCAAACTTACCAAATTCCTGGTTGTACCCCAACATGGATTCAAGGTTGATCTCGCTGACCGTTCTATTACCTTCCGAAATATTTCCTCCTCGGTCGTATCCTGTACCCTGAGGTGTCAGACTGGAAAACCTACGAACAAACCAGTCCATGCCTGCTCTGCCGGAAATATACAGGTGATCGGTGATATTATACCTCATTGACCCGGAGGTAATGATCCTATCCCTAATGTCGTTCACGGATAATTGGTGCGTGGCAAAATAGGGGTTTTGTCCCCATGGGTTGTTTGTCATCAAGTACTCCTCATTCTCGGCAAATCCCCAGACGTTCAGCAATGCTGGATCCGTACCAGGAGCTATTGTCCCCAAACGATTTGGGTTTCCCCTACCCCACTCTACATTGACGTTAGGCGGAAGTGCAAAAATAGACTGAAAGGCATTACCGGGAGAGTCTGAAAGGCGAGGTCTGTTCTTGGTGTTTTCATTGGAATACATCACCTTGGCGTCAAATGTCAGTCTATTACCAAACTTACCATTTGTAGTTAGCGACATATTGATCCTATCAAACCCTGCATTTGGAACCACGGATGTACTACGCAGGTCAGTTACATTGAACCGGAATGTCTGGGTTTCACTTCCTCCTGCAAGCGACAGGCTGTTGGTAAATGCCTGCCCTGTTTCATAAAATCTGTTCCAGTTATCACCGGCATCTACATAAGGGCGCTCTATCCCATCAAAGTACATGGCATTTCCTGAACCCAATCGTTCGCCCCACGCTTGGGTACCCCAATCATAGGCTTGCCGAACCGTGGTAGGACGGACGAAAGCACCTGTCTGCTGATCTCCCTGGAAGCGGCCGGAACCAAAAGTAGTCTGAAGGTCCGTCTGATTGTTGATTCGTTCAAAAACGGCATTTGAATTAAACTCGATGCCGATGCCTTTTCTAGAAGTGCCCCGCTTCGTTGTAATCAAAATTACCCCATTCGCCGCACGGGATCCATACAGGGCTGCTGCACTCGCTCCCTTTAGTACAGACATAGACTCGATGTCATCCGGATTCACACTGGTCATACCATCACCTCCGTCGCTGCCTCCCCAAACCCCTGCTTGGCCGAAGTTGGTGTTATCCATGGGCACACCATCTATCACATACAATGGTTGATTGTTACCCTGCAAGGAAGTGTTTCCCCGTATGATTACCCTGGAAGAACCTGCTGGACCGGAGGCCACATTGGTGACGTTCACACCGGCTACCCGGCCAGCCAATTGATTAGCCAAGTTGTTTTCCCGAGCTTGGGTAAACTCCTCGCCTCCCACCTGGGTTATCGAATATTGAAGGGCCTTCACATTTCGCTCGATACCCAACGCGGTCACCACCACTTCAGAGAGCTCAGAGGCATCTTCTTGCATCACAAGATCAATTGAAGTACGGTTTCCAACAGTCTGCTCGACGGTTTGAAAACCCAAATAAGAGAACACCAACACGGTCTCTCCACCCGAAACATTCAAACTGTACCTACCATCCACATCAGTGGCAGTACCCGTAGAAGTCCCCTTAATTAACACCGAAACCCCGGGCAGGGGGCTGTTATCGGCCTGATCTGTAACCCTACCGGTCACCGTTTGCGCTTGAATGGCAGCCCCTATCGAGGTCAGCAAACTCAAGCAAATCAAGAGTAAGCGTTTTTTCATAATGAATCATTTTGGATTAAATTGGAATTCACATCCTATGGAAATCCGCGGCTGCGGAACAATAGGCCATTTTTACACAAACGGATAAATTTAAATCAAAACCATATCATCCCTCCTACTAGATTAAAACCATCACGAAACGCCTTAAAGTTTCTGTGCGAAATTTTATTCCGTATATCAAATAATGGTATATATTCGATACTACCAAATTCCCGAAAGTTAAAATTATTGAAATAAAAATAAAAGGGGAAAACCACTTTTTTTTAATCACTTCATTATCTTTTTATATGATGAACGGAAACCACCCATCAAAATACGCTAAACAGATATTATAAAATTACACCCTATACATCCGCTTGAACTTTTCGAAATTGCACGACACTGCTCTACCGAGTACCTTCTAAAAGGGTAAGGAATGCACCCAGGCTTGCCATACTATCTAGATATACCATTATCTTTGTGCCAAGCTGATTATTACCCTTGCCTGCACAAACGAAACAACCGACTATCCATGAGTATACGGGAAAATTTAAGTCAACTGAAGAAATCATTCACGGCAGACGAATGCCTCCTGATAGCCGTCAGCAAAACCAAGCCTATACCCGCTATACTGGAAGCCTACGAATCCGGAGTAAGAGATTTTGGAGAAAACAAAGTTCAGGAACTGGCCGAAAAAGCCCTCCAATTACCCAAGGATATCCGTTGGCACATGATCGGACACCTACAGCGAAACAAAGTGAAATACATTGCTCCTTTTGTTCACCTGATCCATGGAGTTGATTCCATGAAATTGCTAATACAAATAAATAAGGAAGGTCAAAAAACGAATAGAGTCATTTCCTGCCTGCTTCAGGTACATATCGCTAGGGAAGAGACCAAGTTTGGCCTGGACGACAAGGAACTTCGGGAAATTCTACTAAGTCCCGAACTACCCCAGATGAAAAACGTAAAAATTGAGGGGCTAATGGGCATGGCTACCTTGACGGCTAACGAGCAAACCATCCGATCCGAGTTTTCCGGTCTGCGCAAACTCAGGGACGAGCTGAACCATGAAGACCTTCCGGAAAATGTATCACTTAACGAATTAAGCATGGGTATGAGCGGGGATTACCTTATCGCACAGCAAGAGGGCAGCACCATGGTTCGTATCGGCAGTGCAATCTTTGGAGAACGAAATTATCACTGAGATATGGAAATAAAAACGATGATTCAGCTTGCGGCATGTCTAAGTGCCCTAGGTGTGGGCCTGGGTGCCTTCGGTGCACACGGACTAGCTGATCTTTTGGAAAGCACCGGCCGAACGGATACGTTTGAGATAGCCGTGAAATACCAATTCTACCATGCATTTGCGTTGCTGGGTTGTGCGCTATTGGCCCGGCAATATCCTGCACAAAACGATTGGAAGCGAGCGGCGCTGCTCTTTATAATAGGAATCTTCATTTTTTCCGGCTCCCTTTATGTGTTATCCCTTACAGGAGTTACCTGGGTGGGTGCTATCACGCCATTGGGAGGCGTAGCTTTCATCGTTGGGTGGGGATGGATGATCAGAGGAGCGTCGAAGATAATCGTTTAACCAACTTAATTTATAAAGAATTTCATTCGTATGGGAATCAAAGCGAAAGCGTCTTTTTTAGCTAGCCTCATTTTTATATCATGTACCGTAAATGCACAGTCTCCGCTAGAACGATATGTCGGTTTAGATGGGCTTGTTGGTAAAAATACGTTCTTCGATAATCACCTGACTGGATTCATGCTCTACGATCTGGATAGCCAAATCGTTGCGTTTGAAAAGAACAGTCACCTATATTTCATTCCTGCTTCCACCACCAAATTACTGACCCTTTTCTCCTCCCTGTTGGTGCTGGGAGACAGCACGACACTTCTTCGCTATGTACCTAAAGGCGAGGATGTCCTTATTTGGGGATCAGGGGATCCCTCCTTGTATTATCCAGCAGCCGGCATACCCAAACCCAAAATCGATTCCTTCCTGTCCAACTACCGAGAAGTCTACTTTTCAGATCACAATTGGAAAGACGAGGCTCTGGGCTACGGGTGGCAATGGGACGATTACAACTACGCTTATTCAGCGGAAAAATCCCCTTTCCCTCTATTCGGCAACTTAGTGACTTCCATCAACGTGAACAACCGCCCCTCGTTAAGGCCGTCGATATTCTCCATCTATCAAGATGACAAAAATGTGCGGAACGTAACCCGGGAATTGCACTCCAATGATTTTTTTTTCAATCCAAAAACGTACAACGGCATGCGCGCCCAGGTGCCATTCATCACATCACAAAAAACCTTTGTGACCCTCGCCAGTCTTGAGTGGCGCAAAACAGTGCATCCCTCCAAAGAGCCCTTACCGGCGGAACATTTCATTTTCAGAGGGGTGCCTACCCGCACCCTATATAAGGAAATGATGCTGGAGAGTGACAATTTTATCGCAGAGCAACTGCTACTTCAAATTTCGGATGAAGTATTCAAAGAACTGAATACCGAAAAAACCATCGAATACCTACAGAAGACCTACCTGTTTGACCTACCCGATAGGCCACAGTGGGTGGATGGTTCCGGGTTGTCCCGGCATAACCTGATTACACCGAGGTCATTGATTACGCTGTTAGAGAAAATATACCGAATCCTTCCCGATGAAGAAATCTACCAATTATTCCCTGTCGGAGGGCGCACGGGTACCCTGAAAAACAACTACTATGCACCTACCCCCTACGTGATAGCCAAGACAGGCACGATCAGTAATAACCATAGCCTTGCAGGATTTGTAAAGACCCGGAGCAATAGGTTCTATGCATTTGCACTGATGAATAACAATTATCCATATAAGGCAACCGTCGTTAGGCGGGAAATCGAGAAAGTCTTGCTCTATATCCGAGATAATTTTTAACTTCATCCAAACATTGAAGACCACCGCCATGAACAAAAGAAACTTCCTGAAAAGCCTTCTGCTTTCCGGAGCTGCGCTGCCCTTGATGGGGATGAATGATGCTCGACATACTCCCGCAAAATTACTTCCGAAACCTTTGAAAAAAGGAGATTTAGTCGGCTTGATCAGCCCTTCTGCGGCTACTTCCGAAAAAATATTGATCACTTTTGCCAAGGAGGCCTTAGAAGGTCTTGGCTTTAGCGTAAAAGAGGGGCCAAATCTATTTAACAGAAGAGGCCATTTAGCCGGAACAGATGCTGAAAGAGCCTCAGATCTGAACGCCATGTTTGCTGACCCGGAAGTGAAAGCGGTCATTTGCATCCGAGGTGGTTCCGGTGCTGCTAGGATCCTTCCCCTTATTGACTACGAGATCATAAAGAAGAACCCCAAACCGTTGTTAGGCTACAGCGACATTACCGCACTGCACCATGCCATATACGCAAAAACAGGTCTGATAACCTTTCATGGACCAAACGGAACCGGTAGTTGGAATAGCTTCAACGTCAAGCAGTTTGAGAAGGTCTTCTTTGAACAAGAATTGGTTACTTATGAAAATGAGTTGGTAAAAGGCGATGACCTTGTTATCAAGGAAAACAGAATCCAAACCATTCGTAGCGGAAAGGTTGAAGGGGTTCTTTTCGGTGGCAACCTGACAGTGCTGACTGCTTTGGCAGGCTCACCCTATCTCGCTGATTTCAAAGACAAAATTCTATTTCTTGAGGATATTGGTGAAGAACCTTACCGCATCGATCGTATGATGAGTACCCTTAAGCTGATGGGAGCGTTGGATCAGATTCGGGGATTCATATTTGGACAGTGTACCGACTGTGACCCTTCTACCGGGTATGGTAACCTCAATTTGGATCAGATCTTCGAGGACTACATACTCCCACTAAACGTTCCGGCATATCGGGGGGCCATGATAGGGCATGTGCCCAAGCAATTTATCCTACCCATGGGCGCAAAAATTACCCTTGATGCGGATGAAGGAAGTTTCAAACTTAAAGAAATGATATTTGGCTAGTGGTTATACCGAAGAAAAGGCATACTTAAAAAAAACCTACCTTGAAGTCGGTCAATGGTAATACATCCACAAACTTCCTCCTGGGCACTTTCGTTTATTTGACAATGCCTCTCCTCGGTCATCATAATTTTCGTTATCGCGTAAAATCCGCTTTGCTGTTGGCAATGGTATTACAATTATGCATTTCGTGTATGGAAAATGACTTATCGCAAATGGAAGAAAAACCTGTAAATAGTATTCAAAATGCGAATCCTCGTTTTCGGACAGGCCCGATCTCCTACTTGGCGCTAGGCGACTCCTATACTATTGGCCAGGGAGTAGAGCTATCCCAAAACTTCCCCAATCTGTTGGCCGCCAAATTAAGAGAAAGGGAAATCAGCATCGATCCTCCTCGGATTATTGCGATGACCGGCTGGACGACGAAGGATCTTCTGAAGGGCATCGAAGATGCTGAGATGGGTGATCAGCAAGTTGACTTGATTACACTATTGATTGGCGTAAACAATCAATACAGAGGGCAATCGATTGAAGAATATGAAGCCGACTTTAGGAAGCTGATGGAAAAGTCATTGTCACATGTCGGTGAAGAAAAAGAGCGGATAGTTGTCATTTCCATACCTGACTGGGGAGTTACTCCCTATGCCTCCTCGTTGGCTCGTGATAAAAGTAAGATCGCTTCAGAAATCGATCTTTTCAATGAACGAAAGAGGGGCATCGCCACAAAATATGGCGTAAGGTATCTGGACATCACCACCGAATACCGCGCATTGGGTCATATGAACCAATATCTGGCGGGAGACGACTTACACCCAAGTGAAAAAGTCTACGACAGGTGGGCAGAGATGCTACTCGAGATCATTATGCAGGAAAAAAATCTTAGGTAACCCCAATTAGTGTAGCGGGGTTACCTAAATAAGTTTACTTCGTCCCTTTAGGGAGCACATTCGATATCAATGATACTTTCTCGATAGGTTCTGACGCATTGGAATAGATCCTTACTACCGAATTTTGCTTGCCCATTTTTCCAGCGGAGTTGAATGAAACCTTAATCTCGCCGCTTTGACCTGGCGCGATGGGTTCCTTTGGCCACGCTGGAACGGTACAGCCACATGTCGCAGCCACATTCGAGATGACCAAAGGAGATTTTCCCGTGTTCTCAAATTTGAAAATATGCTGCACCTTTTCTCCTTGGGTGATGTTTCCGAAATCAATCGAGGACTCTTCAAAGGTAATCACCGGAGCAGCAGCAGACCGCTCCTGCGCTTGTACTGCAAAGGTTGCCAACATTCCAAAGACCAACAAATACGCTAACTTCTTCATTTGTTTATTTTTTATTTAACAGTTTCTAGATTCAACGTTGAATAATGTGTAGGATCAAAACCATAAATCAGTGCTACCGGTCAAAACTTCCCGACTAGACTCCCAAATGGGTATCGCCTTTATTCTTTCAATTCTTTAAGGTAAAATTTACTGTGAAAGTTCACCATAAACAACACTTCTTTGGCCCTGGTCATGGCCGTGTAGAGCCACCGAATATACTGACGGTCTAGCTGCTCATCTGTAAGGTAACCTTGGTCCACGAACACCGCATCCCACTGCCCCCCTTGGGACTTATGACAGGTCAACGCATAGGCAAACTTCACTTGAAGTGCGTTTAGGTAAGGATCTTTTTTCAAAGAATCCCTCAATTCCTGTTTTCCTTCCACATCCTGATAGTCTGCCAACACCTCTTGGTATAGGCGATTATAATCTTCCTGCGCCAACGCCGGGGAAGGACTGTATAAGGTATCCAAGATGATCTTTGCTTCGAAATACGGCTCCTCCGGATAGTCAATTAGTCTGAGTTCCACGGTAGCAAACCTCAGACCATACAACTCTTCAAAGGAACGAATTTTTAAAATTTCCGCAAAATCGCCATTTGCCAAAAAGCTGATCTTATCGGAATCAGCCATGTAGGTGTAGTTATTTTTAACAATCATTAACCGATCGCCGGCACAAATTTCATCCTCATAAAAATGAATTACCCGACGAATGTATTGATTGTATTGGACGGCCGCCTTGTTAGATCGCGTCACGATGATTGTGCTATCGACTCCGTAATGGTCGTAGGCGTATCGGAGTCCCTCCTCCAAGCGATCTCCATTCATGCGGTAAAAGTCCTTGAACGATTTGGAGTAAAATCCTATCACAGGTTCCTTCTTGCCTAACTCGCTCCGTAGTTTGGTGGCGTTGTACAAGATTCCCGAGTCGAGTTGTTGTCTTGTAACCTCGGTAAACTCTACTTCTTCAACCGGCAGCCGAAAATGCCCGCTAAGATAATGCTTGTCCAAGGCGGGGCTACTTTCGCTGCCCACCGGAGGCAACTGCGCCCCATCTCCAATAAGCAGCAGCCGGTTTGAGCTATGCTGAAACACAAATTGGACCAAGTCTCTGAGTAGGTTATTGGCACCCCCACTGTCATCAGCAAGCATGGACGCTTCGTCCACGATAAATACCGTATGCTGATAGTAATTTTTCTGCAGATCATACCCCATTCCTGTCGCCCCTTCGCCCGTCTTTGGCCGATAAATAATCTTGTGAATAGTAAATCCGGTTTTGCCGGCATACCCACTCATTACCTTTGCCGCTCTTCCGGTTGGCGCGAGCATCAGGGCTCGCAAGTTGAGCAAAGGCAAGGCCTTTACCAATGCAGCAACCACGGAGGTTTTACCCGTACCTGCATAACCTCTAAGTATAAAAGTAGACATCGCCTGCACTTCAGATGCCAAAAAGACATCCATCATACTAAAAAAACGGGTTTGTCCACTGGTAGGCTGGTGCGGAAAATATTTCCGAATAAGGGCCGAAGGCTTCATCAAGGCAATTATCTTTACAGGACAGACACGAATCTAAGGGGAATATGCCTAACATAAAAAAAGAAATCGAAGATAAGTTTGGCAACCGCCTGCGCACGAGGGTAAACGGTATTCTAATAAAAGAGGGAAAAATATTGATGATCAAGCACCGAATGGGGGGTGGGCGTTTTTTTTGGAATGTTCCAGGAGGGGGAATGAAATTTGGCAGTAGTGCACCCGACAACCTGATAAGGGAGTTTAAGGAGGAAACCGGCCTTCACATCCAAGTTAGCGAGTATTTGTTCCTCCACGAATTCCTTTCCCCTCCCTTGCACGCCATTGAACTCTACTTTTCTGTAGAATGGATCGGAGGGAATTTGGAAATGGGTAAAGACCCTGAACTGGACACCACAAATCAACTAATCACCGATATACGTTTCATGAGCGTAGAGGAAATCCAAAAAATCCGTGAGGAAGAAAAACACGCGGTATTTTGGGGAATAAAATCGACCGAAGATGTAAGAAAATGGAAAGGATATTTTAATTTTGGAAATAAATGCATAAACTAGCATTCTCATAAAAACCATCAATTCTTCAAAACATATTAACTGACGTTAAAATCAACCAAAAATGAATCTGACCAGAATTTTATCAGTCGTCTTTCTGCTAGGAGCCTTGGGCCTAGGTTATAAATTGTACTTGGGTGTAGACGAGGTAGTAGAAGAAGAAAAAAGACTTGCACGCACCGAAGCCAGAATCATCGAAAAGCTTCAAATGCTAAGAGATGCCCAGATTGCATACCGGGCCAGCAAAGGCGAATATGCGGGCAGTTGGGATTCATTGCGCCAATTCATAACCGAAGGCGAGATTTTCATCGTGCAACGTACAGAAACTACTGTTCTGTTGGATTATGGAAAAGAAGAAACCACGGTGGAATTTGACACCCTAGGGTCTGTCAATGTCATTGACTCCCTCTTCAACGAGCGAAAGTACCCAGAGTTTAACCTAGAAACCATGAACGTGGTTCCGGGTTCAGGCGGCAAGCAATTTGAGTTCTTTACCGACAAAATAGAGCGAAGTGGCAGGGAGATTTCCGTGTTTGAAATCCGTGACCCTGCTCCAATCAACCCTGACAGAAGGAAAAACAACAACGAAAAAGCGCTTCGGGTTGGTTCCAGAGTAGACGCTTCTACCTCCGGTAACTGGGAATAAGAATTGGATAGCGCAGGAACATATATTCTAAACAAATTTCATGGCGATAAATTGGATACGGATGACGTTTCCAGTTTATCGCTTTTCTTGTATAACCGGGCTTTGATTGTGCTAGCTAAGGATGACTCGGAGGATGTCTGTGCGGCAAATCTATACACGTTTCAAGACTCCGCTGATATTCCGCTGATATTCAATACGGATACGCTAATCCATTCAGCCAACACCTCCGGAAAGCTTTTCATTCACGATACCCACTTTGTACTGGTTCCCCAAGAGTTATTCGATCCCTCCCACTGCGCGGTATACCTGAACTTCCACTCGGAAACATCCCCCGTCAAGAAAGAGATTTATTATGAAGGGGTTCATTCCAATACGGTTCAGGTAGTCGGGTGTGCAGAAAAGGACCTGCTTTCGGCATTGGACGCAAGCTTACCGGATTTAGAGGTGTCTTCGGGCGCAGCATTTTACTTGTCTTATCTGTTGGACAATGCTCCTCCCACCTCCGATCAACAGATATTTCTACTTCCCGGTCCTGGAGCGCTTTATTTGGGTGCATTCGAAAATGGTGAATTGCAGTTATTTAACTATTTTATCATACATACTGAACAGGATCTCCTTAAATTCTTGTTTGCTGTGGTCAAGCAACTAAGCTTCGATCCGCACAGTCTACGGCTTTGCGTGGTGGGTGACCTGATTCATATTTTTAGTACGATCGATCAGCTGACTCCATTTTTCAAACACGTCGACCACATTACGCCTTACGACAAGCTTTCGTTCCGAGCAGGTTTGGAAACATTTCGGAACACCGGTCTAATCGAGGGCCATTGGACGCTCTAACCTTCTATGATGATGAAGAAAATCGCCCTATTTCCGGGTTCCTTTGACCCTTTTACCAGAGGCCATCACGATATTGTCCTGCGTGGACTAAACCTTTTCGATGAAGTCATCATATCCATAGGACATAATACTACTAAAAAGAACCGTTACTTTGATATAGAGCTGATGGTAGATAAGATTGAAACATTATATCAGGCAAACCCTAGGGTGAAGGTCGTCTTGTATAATGAACTCACCTCTTCGTTGGCTAAGAAACATCAGGCCAACTATCTACTTAGGGGACTACGCAACACGACCGATTTCGAATACGAAAATACCATTAGTCAAATGAATAGGTACCTAAATGAAAATTTGGAAACCGTATTCTTGATCACCTCCCCTCAATTTGCCGCCATATCATCTACTATCATCCGGGAAGTGCACCGGTATGGCGGCAATGTAAGGGAGTTTCTTCCCTACGAAATTTGAAGTGCGTGAGGGGAGGATTTTAAAAAACGCTTGTACAAATAGCGCATCGATGGGTAGGAATTAACCAACGCAATTTTCGCTTCCTGATGATTCATCCATCTCAGTTCCTCTATCCCTTCCTCTAGCTGCGGCTGCATATTGGCATCCTTTACACATTCCATCTCGTACCAGTACGTCTTTTTGAGAATGTTTTTGCGATTTTGGGTGTACGTGTGCCAGGTCTTACAGATAGGTGCCTTTAGTTTCACCTTCAGTCCACATTCTTCTTCTACCTCTCGCACAGCACACTCTTCGGGTGTCTCCTTCTTTTCGAATTTACCTTTCGGAAAATCCCATTTCCCCAAGCGATAAATGAACAACACCTTATCCCCTTTGGTCACTACTCCACCAGCAGCTTTGATAATGAAAAATCGACTCTTGATAAATCGCTGCATTTCTTCCTTAATCCCGCTAACGATAGTGATGCTATCCAGCTTTTTCAGCTTTCGTGTGCGAAGGAGGTATAAGAGCTTCACGATGATCTCTCGGGAAGGGTTAACAATCAACACATCGTCATACAACTCCGTAAAGTGAGGCAAATCCTCCGGGTTGTCAAAAACAACTTCAAAGGTACGGTTGGATGGTAATTCAGAAGGAGAACAAAGCTCCAAAGGCTTGTCGTTAATAAAAATTTTCATTGCCCGAGCAAGTTTTTTCAAAAATGCACTTTTTTTTCACCCCCCACAACCTAGGATAAAAATTTATCCCATAATTTTATCCCATGGAAATTCAAAATGCAAATACGGCCACAAAAATTGCCCAGCACTTGCTAAAAATAAAGGCCATTCGGCTAAAGCCACAAGACCCATTTACCTGGGCATCGGGTTGGAAATCACCTATTTACTGTGACAACCGACTGGCGCTTTCTTACCCTGCCATACGTACCTATATCAAAGAAGAGATCGCCGAAACCATTCAGAAACACTTCGAATCGGCAGAAGCCATAGCAGGTGTAGCTACCGCAGGCATCCCGCAGGGGGCACTCGCCGCAGATCAGCTAAACCTCCCGTTCCTCTACGTCCGTTCTAAGCCCAAAGGCCACGGAATGGAGAATATGATAGAAGGAAAAATCACTCCCGGTCAAAAAGTGGTAGTCATTGAAGACCTGATATCAACGGGAGGTAGCTCGCTTAAAGCAGTGGAAGATCTTCGATCGGCCGGATTTGAAGTATTGGGCATGGTCAGCATTTTTACCTACGGATTTGAGGTAGCAAGGGAAAACTTCGAAAAAGCAGCTGTCAAACTAATCTGCTTGAGTGATTATGAACACTTGCTTCCGCAAGCTGTCCTTGATAACTATGTATCGGAAAAGGACCTCGCCACCTTGCATCAGTGGAGACGTGATCCTGGAAACTGGATGCGGTAACCGTACCTACACCACGGTCAGAATTTCTCGATAATTCCCAGACCAAAAAGCGCAAAATCATATCTAACCGGGTCTTTGGGATCCAATAGACGCAAATTGGCTGTCAGCTCCTTCGCTGTCAGCCAATCCGTTTGTTTTCGAGTGATCAACCCTAATTTTCGAGCAACCCTATCCACATGCAGGTCACAGGGACAGACCAACTGATACGGTCTAATTCTCTTCCAAATTCCAAAATCCACCCCACGGGTATCCTCTCGGACCATCCACCGAAGAAACATATTGATCCGCTTACATGCCGACTTACGTATAGGGGTAGCCACGTGCTTTTTAGTACGGCTCGGAGCCGAATCCAGACTAAAAAAATAATTATGGAAGTTAGTCAAAAGCCGCTCCATCACGTCTACATCTTCAGACCAAGCTATGGTAAATGCATCTTCCAAGCTTTGCTGATTTCGGTAGAGATGAGATAAAAAGGCGATAAAATACAAGGTGTCAATATCGTTGAATGTTCGGTGTTTAAAGCTCAAAAAAGGCAGCAAATCACGTTCTTGATGATGCAGCATAAACTCATGAGGACTGTGGTCCATACGCTCCAGGAGCTCTAAGCTTTTTTGGATGATGGTTTTACGCTGACCCCACGCAAGGGTTGCCGCAAAGAAACCAGCTATCTCGATATCCTGCTTCTTACTATAGCGGTGTGGTACGGAAATAGGATCTAACGGAATAAAATCAGACTGGTTAAACTCCCGCTCTTTAGCATCCAAGAAGTCGCGTAACTGCTCTCCAATCATCCGGTGATGGAAACTTTAACCTCACCTCCCTGAATTCCGTCAAACCACTTGAAATATAAAAAATCATCCTGCTTCGAAGAAAGGTGCCAATCAAAACACTTGACATTTGTGAGTTTTGTCAGTTTATCGTCATCGGGCTTATAAAGGCATATGTCAAAATCAGGGATTTGTTTGATGTCGGTGGTATTCCATTTCTCTACAATCAATCCCTCCTCTAAAACCTTGACCTTTTTCCCAAAAATAAAATCCTCGATAACCGATGGGATCCCATCTCTACGGCGGAAATGGTAACAATTGGGACCGAAAATAATCTGCTTATGAAGTCTTCCTTCCAGAAGATCCGAATCATCGGAAACTTGCTCCCATTCGCTGCTTGTCACCTCCTTTACCTGGGATTTACTCAACTTACTTAACTGCCTGGAGATCCAGGAAAAAATCATAGTAACAGTGATAAATAAAACACCAAAGGTAGCTAGAACAGGGTAAGAGATGATAAAGATAGCGTTCCAGATAAACTTAAAGATATTATGGAACAGTAACTGTAATTTATTCATTTGCAATTATTCAACAGATCAAAAATAACTGATAATCAGCAAATAACCAAGAGGCCCTAACTTTTCCCCTCAGCCGCTATCAGGATCCACTAATTTCTTCCCTGCCTCAATAAGAAATTTCTACCGGAAAACGCGGATTTACCGCCCGAAGCTGATCAAAAGCGGCTTTAGAGACCTTTACAATTAATCTGGAATTATCTCCGGTGTTGGGCAGTGTCCCCACCACCCTAGCAAAAATAGTGATATCATTTTCCTCGTTTCGGATTCTCATGATCGTTCCCACGGGAGCATTTCGGTGGAGAACGAGGTATTTTTTATGGTTACTGGTACCTTCGATAACTTCCGCCTGACCGGTTTCCTTTACATTCTTATACGCAGTAGAGGTCTCGACACTTGCCGTTGGGGGTGTAGGTTCCGAAACGTTAGCAGTCGATCCGCCATCTTCTGGTATTGGATACCGTGTCACCGGGATACTTGCCCCTGTCTCTCTACCCACCTTTAGCGTCTGACCAATAGATAGGTTATTGGATGAAAGCGCGTTCCAAGTAATCAGATCCTCAACTTTGGCCTGATAAGCCTGGGCGATTGAGAAGAGCGTTTCTCCTTGGGCGACTGTATGGGATTTCCACCCCCCTATAGAAGAGGTCGTCTCAGCGGCAGCAGGAGTAACTTTGGATGATGCCGCAGCCCTCTCAGGTATAACAGAGGTATTTTCATCATTGGACGTTACCCTGTCGACGGCCTTCGGCTTTGACTTGGCCGACTGTCTATCCCTCGGTGAGGCTGCAGGTTCTGTCACCGCTACCTTTTGATCTACTATTGCAACGGCTTCCTCAATCACTTGCACAGGTTTTGATTGCGGCGGTGCCACGTTCCTGATGATGAGTGATTGACCAACACTTAAATCACTTCCCTGCATCTTATTCCATTCCTGAAGCTCCCGGACACTAACCTCATGCTTTTTGGCAATGGAAAAAAGGGTCTCCCCTGGCTGCACATTGTAAAGGATCGCTCCTTCCGGTATTGCTTCCTTTTGGATATAAGGCACTAGAATCCGCTGACCTATTTTGAGCCCGTCCTTCAATGAATCGTTGCTTTGCACGATTTCGCTCACGGGTGTATTGTAGCGACGTGAGATACCAAAAATTGTCTCCTGCGGCGCTACTTGATGCACGATGAAGGTCTTCTCTCCTATCTTTTCAACTCCGACGGAGTCCAGCAAGAAAGGTTCCCCCGCCCAAGACGAAACCGACAAAATCCAAAATACGGTGAATAACAAATACCTTCTCATGTCAAAACGCTCGTTTTTCTCATGCTTCCTATAATACGTGTGCAAATTTCAACTTTATTTTTTCATTTGCAACTGGACAGGCCCCCAATTAGGCAGGTAAGGGATTTTATCTGTATATTGACCTTCAAATTACGATACCCATGAAAATACATCTTTCCTTACTCACGGCGTTTATTTTTAGTCTCCTAGCAACAAGCCTAACCTACGCCAACGAAGATGAAAGAAATACAAAAAAGGTTTTTGTTTTTGAACTAAAGAGCGACATAGACCCTAGAACCAACCGAAAAGTACGGTTGGCGATGGAAGAGGCCAAAAATCAGAAGGCAGACCTAATCATTATTCACTTGGATACTTACGGTGGGGCGGTAACAGATGCAGATGATATCCGTACACGAATCTTAGAATCTACTATACCCGTTTATTCATTTATAGATAAAGACGCCGCTTCTGCCGGCGCACTGATTTCCATCGCCTGCGATAGCATTTACATGGCTCCTGGAGCAAGTATTGGTGCCGCCACCGTGGTCATGGGTGGTTCGGGCGAAGCCGCACCGGACAAATACCAATCGTACATGCGCTCTATGATGCGGAGTACCGCCGAAGCCAGGGGCAGGGATCCACGTATTGCCGAAGGTATGGTGGATGAAAAACTGGAAATCGAAGGAATCTCCAAAGCCGGGGAAGTTATCACATTCACCGTATCCGAAGCCATCACAAATAATTTTTGCGAAGCACAGGTAGCTTCTATCCCTGATTTGCTAGAACATATCGGATGGGAAAACCACGAACTCATTTATTACGAACCCTCTTCGGTGGAAGATGTGATTTCCCTCTTTTTAAACCCAGTGGTAAGTGGCTTTTTGATTTTGGTAATATTTGCTGGAATTTATTTCGAGCTACAAACTCCAGGCATTGGCTTTCCACTGCTTGCCAGCGTAATTGCAATTATCCTATACTTCATCCCCTACTACCTCACTGGGCTTGCCGCTAACTGGGAAATCGCCGTCTTTATCGTAGGAGTGGTGTTCTTGCTGATCGAAATATTTGTGGTTCCGGGTTTTGGCATTTTTGGAGTCCTGGGGATTCTGGGAATTCTAACCGGTCTTACACTCGGGATGATTCCTAACGATCTATTTGACTTTACCTTCGTTGCTTCCGGAAAGCTATTCGCCTCTTTGCTGACAGTCCTATTGGCCGCGATCATTGCCACTATCCTGCTATTCACACTTATGCCCAAGGTAAATGAATGGAAGGCCTTTACCACCCTGTCCCTGGCAAGTACGCAACAGCGTGCGGAGGGATATACCGCTACGACCTATTCCGACGAATTAGTCGGAAAGGAAGGATTGGCCCACACACGGCTAATGCCCAGTGGAAAAGTACGGATTGACGATGAAATATACGATGCGTATTCAAGAGGAGAATTCATAGAAAAAGGCGACAGGATAAAAATTATCAGCGCCGAAGGCACTTCCCTTAGGGTAAAAAAAATCAACCCAGAAACGTAGTAGTTCCAACCCTACCTGGTAAGGTTCGTAGATTAACAAAAAAACCAGGTAAATTCAGTAAACTTCTGCTTGTCCATGCCAGTATTTCAGCGGATATATTCAATATATGGAACATGTGTTTTTTTTGGCACCTTTTTGATCTTGCTACCGATATTCGTGCTTACGATCGAAGTCCCCCGGCTGAGAAAATACGGTAGAAAGCTAAACCGCCTTTGGTCCAAAGTGTTTTTTGGTTGCCTACTCATACGGGTCAAGTTTGAAAACTTGAAACACCTAGACCCAAACCAACAATATGTGATTGTATCCAATCACTTCTCCTACCTCGATATCCCGGTATTGGGACTGATACCCTTCGATTTGGTCTTTGTGGGAAAAGCCTCACTTGGAAAGGTCCCTCTATTTGGCTACATGTTTAAAAATCTACATATTGCCGTGGATCGGAATAGCCTTAAAAGTAGAGGTGCTTCCATTGCCAAAGCCAAAGAAGTCATCGATGACGGGGCCAGTGTGGTTATTTTTCCAGAAGGAGGCATCAATAGCCCTCAACCGCCCCTATTGGCCCGGTTTAAAGATGGCGCATTTAAAATTGCCGTAGATAAACAAATTCCCCTAATTCCTATCACCTTATCCTATAATCACTTAATTTTGCCCGATGACGGCAGGTTTTTACTCCGCCACAAAACAGCCAAAGTGGTGATACATCCACCGGTAATCGTACAGGATGCCGACTCAAAAACGGTGAATTTGCTTAAAGAACGATGTTACCAAACCATTCAGAATCAACTATTGAAAGACAATACTGAAATGGGTGAATTATCTCCTCTTGGGCTTGAAAATGGTTAATCAAGCAAACCGGTAGTTTCCCGAAAACCTGGTCTAAAAGAGATACAGATTGATACAACAGGCTAAAGCGGGATCATTTTCTGGTAGATTACCCCAAAATAGCTTGCTATATACAAAGTATCCATGAAACCGCGCACGACCCACGCAACACTATATAAACCAAGCCGTAAGGCAGGTATCTAGACAGGTCGGTACGTGAGAGGTTCTGAACATTAAAAAACAATTACATAGAAATGAAGATAGACATTGATACCTTGCGAAAAATAGCCCACCTTGCTAGACTTGAATTTGATGAAGCAAGTGCAGAAAAAATGACGGCTGATATGACACAAATTCTGGATTGGGTAGAAAAACTGAACGAGGTAGACACCCGTAACATAGATCCTATCACCACGATGTCATCCGAGGAAAACGTTTTGCGAGAAGATACTGTGGGAATTCACCTAGACCATGAAAAAGGCCTGAAAAACGCTCCGCAGCGGGACTCCGATTACTTCAGGGTTCCCAAGGTATTGGAATAATGAAGCCTTCGATATTGAAGCATATTTTTTCAACACTGTTTGTATACGTCCCTGCTATTATAGCAGGTTTGGGATGCATTGGGTTGATCGGGATAAAGCTGTGGTTCCCTTTTGGTGCGTTGCCTCTCGTTCCGGGAATAACCGGTGAAATGGTAGATATTCCCCTGGAGACAATTTCCTTAGGATTTGGGGAATTTACACTGCACACCCAAAACTACCTCCTTTTTCAGGTTTTCGAGTCACTCAAGCCCTTGAGTTTCCCCAGAGAAACCCAGATAATTTGGCTTTTGGTTTCAGTCTTGTTTTCTTTGGGGATTGTGCTGGTAAGCGGATTTAACCGATTCCCTTTTATTGGAGGGATGGTTGTCGCAATTTTCCTGCTGCTTATATCCGGAGTCAATGACCTAAACCTTACCATGTTGGGTCAAAATTCAGGCCTATTGATTGCATTAAGTGGGCTGCTATTACCCGCGGTGTTGATCCATACGTTTTTCCCAAATACCACACTGGAGAATCGCACTGCCATTATCCTTTTATTTTCCCTGATCACTTGGTTTACACTCATATACCTCTCTCCAATACCTGCTCCTACCCTGCTTTTGGCGGAAACTAGCAGCCTGACTGCTTTGGGGATTTCAGCCCTTTTTTTGGTTTATATCGGTCACTCCGTTATCGGTTCGGTTTATGTGCTTCTTGCCAAACTCAATCAGGGAATAGGAATAAAAATCTTCTGGCACTTTTTATCCTTGTCCATCGCCTATCTTGCTCTTGTAACCTTGTTATTTTTACAGGTGAGGGGTGAGATTAGCACTTCTTTTCCACTCCCTCCGGTTTTTTTACTTTTTATTGTTGTCGGCATTTTGGGTTTTTGGGAGACTAACCAAAAAATTCGGCAATTAAGCCAACCCTACGGCCTTCCCCTGATAGGCAAAGGAATTTACCTGATTGGATTTGCAATCAGCTCTATGGTGTGGCTAAAAGCAGACCTCACCGCCAATACACCCATGGAGGACTTGCTCAAACACCTCCTACTGTACACGCAGCTTGGCTTTGGAATACTTTTCTTCCTTTACCTAATCGCCAACTTCCTCAGCGTGATAAATTCAGGAACCGCTATTCACAAGATCATGTACCGTCCGCCCTTCTTTCCTTACTACCACATGAGGCTAGGGGCATTACTAAGTGTGGTGGTACTGGCCATCTACTCGGATGGTATCGTACTTGCTCAAATAACTGCTGCCTCCACCAACCTATCAGCTGACTATTATCAGGCCATCGGCAGAGAGCGGGAGGCGGCCATTCTATATGAGCACAGCTTTGATCGCTACCGCAACAACCCAAAAACCCTTAATGCCGTAGCCCATTACTATTTCAAAGAAAGGCAACCAACTCCAGCCACACAGGTACTCATGCGAAGCTTTGACGAGCGGCCCACGGTGCATAACATTGTATTACTTTCCTCACGTCTTTATCAATCGTCCAAAAACTCAGAAGCCATCTTCTACCTGCAAGAAGGCCTAACATACTTCCCAGAGAACCCTTATCTCTTAAACAACCTCGCTGTGCTAAAAAGTGATCTCCGACAACCACTTGATGCGTTGGAGCTCTTGAAACGCATGGATGAAAAAACCCAGACGCGCGACGCAAATCTGCAGGCGCTAGTTGCGATGCATGGCTTAAATTGGGAAGATCAAGACCTGAAAGACAACTTACCCGGAATGATTAACCGCCTAGCGAATTACAACCTCTCCGGTGCTTCCGCTCCATTTGATCTTCCTACAGACACCTTGCGCGTATCGTCACTGATCAACCGGGCGGTACTAAGAAACCAATGGTGTAATGAAGTGAAAGACAGCCTTCCTAGAGACCTTGGAATCTTAAACGCCTTGCTAAACCAGGAACTTACCCCGACTGTTGCTGCTGAACTATTGGAAACGCAAGTAATCCGGAATTACCGGGCAGGAAAAACAAACGATGTTCTGAACACACTAGGAAGCCTTTCTGGAAACTATGCAGGAAGTGCCGGCTTTTATCTTTCGATGCAGGCAAAAATATATGCCGGACAGACCGATTTCATCAATGCCGCCAAGTCAATGGTCCAGGCGGAAAGCAGTGGCTTCTCAAAAATCGAAACAGACATGTTGCCCGTATTGTATTTTGGTGGATTACAGGATGAAGCTGCCCGTCTTGCCCAAAAATATGCACTCCCATTCCCAAAGTGGATGCGATGGAACGACGACGGCCAACTAGTGGAAAACGATACAGTAACCTTCGTAAAGGGATTATCAAACCTGCTTGCAACAACAAAAGAAGCCGCATGGAAGCCGCTGCAAGCAATAAAGGACAAACGACTTCATGCACTTTACGCAACCGAACTATTGGTTCGCAAATCCCATTGGTTTGTAAATGAGGAGTTTGAAGAAATACAACAAATCTTAGCATCCTACTATGATGAGGAACAAAGTGCCCACGTCCAGTCGCTTGTTTCCCGGTTTCAAGCGGGCATTCCGCTATCAGACGGAACCCTAAACCCTCTTTTTCCCCAGAAAATGGAAAATGGGCATGCAAATGCCTACTGCACGCCACTTGTGATGGCCGAAGCGAGGAATACCGAAAATCCGATTGACGCCTACAATCTTCTGCACGATGCAACAAGGTTTAACCGAGATCCATTGCTATGGCTAGAGCTTGTCAAATTTAGCCGAAGAATTGGCCAAGATGCCTATGCAAGTAGCTATTTGCAAGAAATGGGTACTTGGTTAAGTGCAGAGGAACTAATCGATTTGCAGATTACCTATCTTCCTTAAGCGGTTTAATTCGGATTTGCACTCGAGAATCAGTTGCCTGCCTGCATCAACGCTTCGATTTCTTCTGCCTCAATGGGTATATGCTTCATTAGATCCAAATAACCGTCCCGTTGAATGACAATATTATTTTCCAGACGAATACCAAAACCCTCCTCCGGAATATAAATCCCTGGTTCAACCGTAAAAACCATGCCTTCCTGTATGGGGTCATAGATCGTGCCTACATCGTGAACATCCAACCCTAGATGGTGGGAGGTTCCGTGCATAAAGTACTTTTTATACGCGGGCCATTGGGGGTCTTGAGATTCGATATCCTGCGTTGAAATCAATCCCAAACTTTTCAATTCCGCCTGCATGACCAATCCCATCTCCTGATGATAGTCCTGAATGATCACTCCCGGACGTAACATGTCAAAAGCAGTACGCTGTACCCGTAACACCGCATCATATACTTCCCTTTGGCGCTTGGTGAATTTACCATTCACCGGGATAGTACGCGTCATATCGGCATTATAGTTTCCATATTCTGCTCCAACATCAAACAAAATCAGGTCACCATCCCTACACACCTGATCGTTGTCAATGTAATGAAGCACGCAGGCGTTGGATCCTGATGCGATAATCGGTTCATAGGCAAACCCCTTGCTACCCCTTCTCACAAACTCGTGTAAAAACTCTGCCTCCAACTCAAACTCTTTCACTCCCGGCTTGACAAATTGAAGTATGCGCCGAAATCCTGCCTCGGTGATATCGCATGCAAGCTGCAATTGAGCAAGTTCCTCAGGCTCTTTGACCGCCCTCAGCTGATGCATCAGCGGAGCTACACGTCGGTAGGTATGCAACGGATATCGATCCCGGCAGTAGTTGATAAAACGGGCATCCCTCGTTTCTACTTGTACACTGGCCCTAAGGTGTTCGTTCGTATTCAGAAACACTTCTTCACTCAACGCCATCAGCATGGGCAATATATTATCAAACCTGTCAGTCCATTCCACCCTTCCTACGCCGGAGCATTCGATCGCCTCCTCCTTGGTAAGTTTATGGCCTTCCCAGACTGCAATATGCTCGTCCGTCTTCCGGACAAACAATACCTCCCGATATTCCCTTTTTGGAAAATCAGGACACAATACCAAAATCGTCTCCTCCTGATCTATTCCTGTAAGGTAAAAGAGGTCGTTGTTCTGACGGAATCGCATGGTTCCGTCTGCATTGGTAGGGAGTATATCATTGGCATGGAAGATGGCAAGAGCATGCTTGGGAAGCTTTTTGATCAACTTCTCCCGGTTTCGGATGTACAGGCTTTTTGGTAGTGTTTGGTATCGCATAACAATCAAAAGAATCTCTTTGTACTTATTTGTGTGGTTTAGCAAAGGTCAAAATTAGGCAATTTTTCCCAATAGGAGCGGCGGTTTGCAAAGTAAGCACCGGATTGGATTCATCCCAAAGTACCCATGTCTTACCCGCAAAAACGAATTTATCACATTCCTAAAAATCCCCTCATGCATTCCCGAATAATGCTGCTATTTTTGTTCTTTGGAAGTGAATCAGATTGGAATGTCATATCAAATCAGGGAATTAGTAAACGGAATCCGGATTGTTCACCAAGAGGTTACCCATACCAGGATGGTGCATTGCGGATTTATTCTAGACATTGGAAGCAGAGACGAGGAGGAAGATCAAATAGGATTGGCGCATTTTTGGGAGCATATGGCTTTCAAAGGCACCCATAAACGAAAGGCGTTTCACATCATTAACCGCCTCGATTCCTTGGGCGGAGAACTCAATGCCTATACAACCAAAGAAAAACTCTGCTTTTACGCGAGCGTGCTGAAAGAGCATTTCGGCAAGGCGGGCGAATTGCTCTGTGACATCACCTTCAATAGCATCTTCCCCCCGAAGCAAATTGAAAAAGAACGGCAGGTCATTTTAGAAGAAATGTCGATGTACCGGGACTCGCCGGACGACGCTATTCAAGACGACTTTGACGAAATCCTCTTTCCCGGGCATAGCCTAGGCAACAACATCCTTGGGACAGAAGAGTCAGTAAAACAGTTCACCCAACAACATTTCGTAAATTTCATCCAAAACCGGATGGACACCTCGAAAATCATCTTTTCGGTGGTAGGCAACATCAGCTTCAAAAAGGTGCTCGCAACCCTAATTCCCTTTCTTGCCAGCATTCCAGCTAAGCACATCTCATACCAACGGAAACCGGTAAACGGATACACCCCGAAGATAACAACCACTTACAAAGAAATCACTCAGGCCCACTGCGCCTTGGGAAAACCTACCAGCGGAATAAATGACCCGAATAGGTACAAGTTATTTCTGCTTAATAACATTCTGGGCGGACCAAGTATGAACTCCAGGCTAAACATGGCGTTGAGGGAAAAACACGGATTGGCTTACAGCATCGAGTCTGTCTACCAGGCGTATACCGACGCCGGGTTTATTGGGATTTTTTACGGCACTGAAGAACCGGCAGCCGCCAAGGCCCGTAAAATTGTCATGCGCGAGCTAAAACGTATCCGAGATAGAAAACTTGGCACCTTGCAACTTCACATGGCCAAAGAACAGACTATCGGACAAATGGCCATGGCAGAAGAAAACTATCCCGGCCTGATGTTGGTGTATGGCAAGACGCTTTTGGACAAAGGCTACATCGAGCCATTGGAAAACATCTTTTCGGTGATCAAATCCGCCACTTCGGAGGAACTGCAGGATCTGGCAAAGGAAGTATACGACGAGGATCAATTTAGCTTCCTTACCTACCTGCCCAAAGCTGATTTGCTATGATAGAGGACGCACTGTTTCAGTACTGTTTAGCCCATACCGAAAATGAAGATGCGGTATTGACTCACATCACCAGACAAACCAACCTGAAAGTTTTAAAGCCCCGTATGCTTTCCGGTCCGGTTCAGGGCAAATTTTTAGAGCTGCAGGTAAAAATGCTAAAGCCAAAGCATGTGCTGGAAATAGGCACTTTTACCGGATACGCAGCCATCTGCATGGCCAGGGGACTGGAAAACGGTGCGAACCTGATTACTTTAGACATCAATGCAGAACTGGAAGACATGGTGCGGGGATTCTTCCGTCAATCCGGTTTAAACGATAAAATCGATTACCGCATCGGGAATGCCCTTGAATTAATTCCAGAAATTTGCGGTAACTTTGACATGGTGTTTATTGATGCCGACAAAATAAATTATAGCCGGTATTACGATCTGGTAATTGATAGGCTAAATCCAGGCGGAGTTATCTTCGCAGACAATATTTTATGGTCGGGCAAGGTCTTGGAATCCAACCGCAAAAAGTTGGACAAAGACACCGCTGCAATTTTGGAATTTAACCAAAAAGTGCAAGACGATCCCCGGGTTGAAAACGTCATTTTACCGATTCGGGATGGCATAATGATGGCTAGAAAAAGATAATTGAATGGGCATGAGAAAATTGAACATCCTATATATCCTGCTAATATTTTTTAGCCCTAGTCTTGTTTGGGCTCAAGCACCCGAGGTTCCTTCTGTGATCTACTTTGCGGACATGACCCTACGCCTCAACGAACAGGCAAAGCGAGAGATTCAGGCAGACGTGAATGCCCTATACCGAAACCCTAATTACTTTCAGGTCAAACTGGACCGAGTAAATCTCTATCTGCCAATTGTGGAGCGTGTGCTGAAAGAACAAGGAGTCCCCGATGACATGAAGTACTTGGTGATTCAGGAAAGCAGTCTTATTTCGGACGCCGTATCCACTTCCAATGCCGTCGGGTTCTGGCAATTCAAAAAAGGGACCGCTGAGGAAGTGTTCATGCGGGTAGACCATGAGGTAGATGAGCGCAAAAACATCGTGTCCTCGACTAGAGGTGCCGCATTATACCTTAAAAAGCACCAAAATCACCTGAATAACTGGGCTACCGCCCTGGTTTCCTATCAAATGGGACTGGGAGGTGCAAGGGCCTATTTTGGAGAGCAGTACAAGGGCAAACGCACGATGGATATTGATCGAAACTCCTATTGGTACCTAAAGAAATATCTGGCCCACAAGATTGCCTTCGAAGGACAAACAGGCAGACTAGTTAGCAATGGTGATTTCCTGCACGAGTATGCGGTCAAAGGCCCCACCACACTCGCCCAGGTGGCGAAACAACTCGGTGTTAGCGAAAACCACTTGAAGGAATACAATAAGTGGGCACCAACTGGGCACATTCCCGGCGACAAAACCTATGTGGTCACTTACATCCAAAAAGGAATCGTACCGGCGAGACCTGCTATTCAGACGGACCTCCCTCCCGTGGGAGCAGGTCAGGAGCTGGTCCAGGTCAGCTCCTATTCTGCCTACCCAAAGATCACGGGCAACACCTCAAACGCTACGCAGCGCGGACAAGTCAGTGTAAACGGCATCCAAGCCGTTTTGGCCGTAAACAGTGGGTCCATAGAAAAGCTAGCACAACAGGTGGATATGAAGGAGCGAAAGCTTCGTAAGCTCAATGACTTGGGGAAGTCTGATCCAATCCAGGAAGGCCAATACTACTACACCAAACGAAAAAAAGGCAAGGCCGAAGCTGCCGAGCACGTAGTGCAGCCGGGTGAGACGCTTTGGAAGATCTCTCAAATACACGGTATTAGGATGCATTCCCTTAAGGCAAAAAACCGGATTTATAAGGATAGTGACCTACAGCCCGGCATGATACTCAAACTCCGAGATTATCGAAAGCGTGGTGAAAAAATACAGCTGGTATCACCTTCCATACGGACAGCCTCTCCGGTTCAAGCTAACGTACGAAAGGCTGATCCCGAACGTAACGATGACACAGCAACATCCAATAATCCTTCGCAGAACACCGTCAGACTACCTGATAAATCGGTCACAGCCTCCACTCCAACTGCCCCGCCGAGGGTATTCGAACATGTGGTAGAACCGGGGGACACATTGTATGCGATAGCCCGCAAACACCAGGTGAGCGTTTCCCAACTCCGGGATTGGAATTTGATCGGCGAGGACAATCTCCTGAAAGTGGGGCAAAAGATAGTTATCCGAAAATAACGGCATAGTGAAAGTACATCATTTAACCCAACCATCTTTAGAAAGGAAGTCTTGAAATACAATGCATAATAACGGCTAGCTGTTCACTGCATGGCAATTATACTATCTTTAAGATTGAATACTCCCGCCAAAGAGCAAATTATAAACAGATGAATCGAGCATGACGCAAGCGACACACACTGGGATGCCCCGATAGCTATCGGGGCAAACATGCGAGATTCCATGTGACCTTTGAAAAATCAATTATAGACAGATGAAATATTTTTTTCGAATAACCGCACTTTTTGTAGTATTTGGATGCATTAGTGGGAAACTTCATGCACAAGACACGGGGAACCTAAGCAGGGCCGACACGGTGATCATTAGTGGAGACACGCTTATCATGCGTGGAGACTCCCTGATCTTTGCCCCTATCGTGAAAGAAATCTATTGGAAAAAAGGTGGCAACTTTAACCTTAGCATCCAACAAGTCGCTCTGAGCAATTGGTCTGCGGGGGGTGCGAGTTCCTCTGCATTGAACACCGGCCTGTTGCTCTTTGCTAACTATAAGAAAGATGACAAAATCTGGGACACGAGATTGACGGTGAACTACGGACTGAACCGGCAAACAGGAAGGGCTTATCCTACCAGAAAAACCAATGACAACTTTATCTTCATAAGCAAATACGGACGGGAAATTTCCAAAAGCATGTACTTGTCCACCCAGATTGACGCACGGACGCAATTGCTACGTGGCTTTCGGTATTTCAGGCCGGCTGGGGCTGAACAAGATAGCCGTACACGGATTTCGGACCTGCTCAGCCCGGGATATATCCAATCCTCAACAGGCCTTAACTACCAAAAAGAATATAAGAAAAACAACAAGTTTTCTGCCATTATCTCCCCTTTTACGGGTCGATTTACAGTCGTGATGGATGACTCACTAAGCAGGGCGGGTGCCTTTGGAGTCATACCGGGCGAGAACGTACGCGCAGAAGCAGGGATCTCCCTCGCTTCTTCGATAGACACACAGCTAATGGAAAATATCCGGTGGAAGGCAGACCTCAACCTCTTCTCCAATTACGATCGCTTGGGAAACATGGTAGTCAACTTCAATTCCATTATCTCCATGAAAGTAAATCGTTTCATCACCACCCGAATCGAAACCGTATTGATATACGACGAACGGGTGTTTATCCAACAAGAGGACGGGACGGCAAGGCGGGCAATACAGCTACAAAACCTTATTAATTTTGGTGTAGGGATTGATTTTTAGTGCCCACCAGCCAATAAAGTCAAAAATCGGTTTCCAAATCAAACCGGGATTTCAATGCTTTGAGCATCGGAGATTTTTCCAGCAAATACCTAAACTTATCAGTCGACGTGTATAGATTTCTGGATTGGTCCTGCGCCTCTTCCTTTACTTCGTAGGTCACTTCCACGCGAGCATGAGACAGCTTCTTTCTAAATAACCCGGTTAACTCCGGCTTACATTTCAAAAAGATATCCTTTTGGAGCTCTCCCGAGAGCAAAAAGTGAATGGCTTCTTCCCGAATCTCAAAAGGCTGACGCATCACGGCCACTTCCATGTTTTTATGGGCCTCCTTGTAATCCGTGATAATTTCCTCCAAGACCGCTTGCACTGACGCCTGTTCGAGATGCCCTAGGTGCTGACTTACCTCTTCCGCTATTGTTTTCTCCACTTCCTTAGGCGCTACAAGGGTCGGAATCGGTCTTTCCTTGACTTGATTCGTTACCTGCCGAAGACTTGAAGGAATTGCCGGAGTCTTCTTTACTACAGGAGAAGAGACTGTGTCTACTGCCGGATACGCGACGGCGGAGGACTGTTGTGGACTAGGCGCTAAGCTTTTTTTTTTGACTCCTCCTTTGCAAGCGCCGCAAGTGAAATGGTGCTGGGCAGATGCGCCAATTTCATCAGCAATAACTCGACATGCAACCGTTGATTCTTGCTGCCTTTATAAGAATAGTCGGCTTGGTTTGACATATTCAGCGCAGTGAGCAAAAAAGAAAGCGAGGTTTTTTCTGCTTGCTCTTTATACCGCTGCTTGGCACCTTCTGATACCTGCAGCAAATGTAGGGTAGAAGGGTCCTTGCAGACCATCAGTTCACGAAAATGCTCGGCTAATCCCACCAAAAAGTTATGCCCGTCAAACCCCTTTTTAAGGATTTCATCAAAAATCAACAGGGCTGAGGAAATACTTTCGTCCAACAATGCATCGGTGACTTTAAAGTAATAATCGTAATCAAGGATGTGCAGGTTGTTGATGGTCTCCTGGTAGGTAAGCTTTTTGCCGTCCGAGAAGGTTACGATCAAATCAAAGATGGAAAGTGCATCGCGGAGCGCACCATCTGCTTTGGTGGCTATGAGCCTCAGTGCCTCCTCTTCGTGTTCGATCCCCTCTTTCTCCGCGATGTATTTGAGGTGGTCCGCAATATCACTTATCTGAATCCTATTGAAGTCAAAAATCTGACAGCGGGAAAGGATGGTGGGAATGATCTTGTGTTTCTCGGTCGTAGCCAGTATGAAAATCGCATACTTTGGGGGCTCCTCCAAGGTCTTCAAAAAGGCATTGAAGGCCTGATTGGAAAGCATGTGCACCTCATCAATAATATACACTTTGAAGCGGCCCTTTTGAGGTGCATACCGAACCTGCTCCACAAGGTTCCTGATATCCTCCACCGAGTTGTTTGAAGCAGCGTCCAGCTCGTGTACATTGAATGAGCCATTTGCTTTGAACGAGAGGCAGGAGTCACATTGATCGCAGGCTTCAAAATCCGAGGTACGGTTCTCGCAATTTATGGTCTTGGCAAGGATACGCGCGCAGGTGGTCTTTCCGACACCCCTTGGCCCACAAAACAGGAATGCCTGGGCCAAATGGTCGTTTTTAATGGCATTCTTAAGCGTAGTGGTAATATGCTGCTGCCCCACGACACTCTTAAAATCGGAGGGCCTGTATTTCCTGGCAGAGACTACAAAATTTTCCATCACCGCAAGTTATAAAATTAATCGAAATGAAGCGCTTAGCGATTTGGAATTTAACCAACAAAAGGCGTAGCCATTTGATTATTTGAGGGTTAAAAATCCAGCGACAAGCCGGTTTTGAAGGCGAAAATAACATTCGTGACCGGCACAATGGGACGGTTTTCGTAGCTGATGTCAAAAGAATTGGTGATCGAAAACCGGTCGGTGATCTTGGTGTTGATAATCGTGGAGCTATTTATTCGCTGCCGAAAATCCGAGATGGAACGATCGTAACCTATTTGGTAATAGTTCACCAAATTCACATCGACAAACTCGTTGACCGTCGCACGTAACGAAAAATAATTCGAACTTTTGAGCAAACTTACCTGCCTGATCTCATCCAAATAGGGATGCTGCCAGGTCTCCCATTCTTGTAGGCCACCGACCCCCACAATGAAAGTAAGCCGTTCGGTCTTGACTGCATTCAATCGAACCGACCCTCCCATTAACAACCGGGGATCAAGGCCACGGAAATTATCGAATGAATACTGTCCATATACCTCATAATTGACCTTTTCTGTCGCGCAGGAAGTTTACCCGGCTATGAACGAATCCGAAATTCAAAAAGTCCTCATCGTTGATCTTGAGGTAACCAAAGTTTGACACAAACACGTACGCATGTTCGTTGGGATAATAAATCGCATTTACATCGAGGTTATACCCGAAGAGATTGACCGGGTCATCCACGCCCGCACTGCGGTTATAGACATTGAGACCAAAGGTTGTTTTAAACTGAAAATGCCTGGCCGTATCCTTCTCCATGCGCAGACGCTCAATGTTCAAAATCTGACCATAGGCTGTCTCCCCCACGGCCATTGCAATCACTAAAATAGAATAATTTGTACAATCTGATCAAACCAAATTTTTTAAATTTTAAAATGGATAATCTCACCCCAATTCAGGGCCACAGATGGCATATAAACGGGATGTATCTCCCGGATGACCGTTCCCTTTTAGGTACATACGAAACAGTTCCCGCTGCACATGGAACCCACAAGATTCGAGCCAAGAGACCCAGCCTTGTTTCTTCTTGGGAACGTCGATCACCCAGGATACGTCGCTGCATTTCTCCATGGAATGCGCGAGCAGTAACTTGGCAGTGGCATCGTCATTGGCAACCAAAGGCCCCAGATGCACATAGCGGGTCCCTTTTCTGGCCATTTGGTAGCCGCTGATTCTACCGGTGGCGTCCACAATTCCGAGGGCCAATGGTGGCAGGCTACGGAGGTTGTGCAACAATACGTCGGTGCGGTCTGCGCCAAAAACCTCCTTGTCTAAGTCGTGAATGTCGCTCATGTGCGACACATCCAGCTTCTTCACGCGTTCCTTACTGACTCCCGTCTTCCAATCGTCTGGCACTTCAGGCGAAGTGGCCACCATCCTCAGTAGCGTATATTCCTCTTCAAATCCAAGCTGTCGGTATACAGGAAACCCCGCCGGTGTGGCATCCAACTTAACAGAGGCTACCCTGTTAAGCGATTGGATCACTGCTTTCATCAGCATTTTACTGATACCCTGACCTCTGTAGGAGCGGTTCACCAGCATCATACCTATCCATGCAACCCGATTTGTATAGTTGATGCCCGCGACTGTTCCGACCACCTTGTCATCCTCCACGGCTACCAAACAACTCGCTGGAGCCATACGTAGAAATAGATCCCAATCATCCCTGGTTTGGTTCCAGCCCTCTGCATCTTTGAGTTCCATGGCGGCATCTAGGTCTTCGGCAGTCATCAGACGAATATTGGTTGGCATGGGCAAGTTGTTATAAATAGCTGTGAGTTTGATCCGAAACTAGGAAAAGCAACCCAATATTCAAAAATTCAGGAGGGATGATATCATGCTGCTCTAGGACCCGAAGCTTACTATTCAAAATCCCGAAATGTTGATTCTGCAATATCCAGCCGGTATATACGGAGTATATCTTCCTCTATATCTGGATTTTCCGCTCCAACGGCAAACAATTCCCCCTCACGAACACCTATATTATTGGCTTGAAAAACCTCGGGGACAAAATCACCCAAAGTGTTACCCTCCAGGTCACCTATCCATAGGCGTCGTTTATATTTTTCGTCCATGCGCTCTCTCAGTACAATGCGCTCCTCAACACCCATATTCTACTGAAATGCGCTTACGTCCGCAGGACTATATCCCGGGAAATACGAGATTAGGAGAAATTCGTTAAAACGGACGATACTTTCAATTTTTCCGCCCAATAAAAAAAATCCAATATCGGTTCCTACCTTGGCATTTTCACCACCTTGGAAGTAATGATAGTCCTTTAGCGAGGGTTTAAACTGAGAAATCAGCTCATGCGGTGGATCAACATCATATAAATAAACCACAGGTTCAATCCCGAAGGCAACATAAATGAATCCGTCTGAAATACAGAAAGCAGGCAACCATGATCCAAAGGGAAAGTAATTGCCGTTTTTAAACAAGCTCCCATTTGGGAAGTTGGCAAAAGTCTCCTTTTTCCAGTTGATGGATCAAGCCACTTAAGTAAGTGCATTGCTGCGTAGCTTGCAGGTCCCTCGTTTTCTCTAGTCCGTGACCCTTGGTCAAAATATAATAAGCGGTCGCCATGTTTGGCAAAACTTTTACCAAAAACCCGTTGGGCAAAAACGTGGGGCTCCATATTGTCTTCCTTTGTTGAATTGACAAGCCTTCCTGACAATTCATAGGTATTAAAACCTACGAACCCATACGCTAAAAAATGATGGTTGTCCACGAAGGTTAAAGGCGCCATCAGTACCCCATATCTGTCTGGCACATCTCCAAACTTGGTATAGGAATGCAATATATTACCCTCAAAATCGACTACATAAATTTCCTCACCCAATTCCCTGTGGTCCATAAATAGAATGCGTCGTGCTCCGGGATTTATATCATGAACAACTGGCTTACCTATAAACGGAATTTCAATGCTATCTACCGGAACCAACATCAATTCCACAGGCAATTCTGCCACATACTCCCGGTCGCTGGGCTTGGCGCACGCTATTGTCAGAAAAATAGATAACCAGATGAATCGCATACAGCAAGATACACCTAATTTCTTAATTTAAAAATGACTAAAACAAAAACCTCCCCCAAACAAGCGCCTGGAGGAGGAAAAATGGGGTGTCGGCTGGCAGCCGGGCAAAATAGGTTTTATACGTAATTGCTCAGCATAACTGGCATCACCAGCATCAGGATGTCTTCGTTGTCTTTCATATCCGATGGGGTGATCAGTCCCGCACGATTTGGCGCACTGAACTTCAAGGTAATCTCCCTGGAATTGATATTGTTCAGCATTTCTACCAAAAACTTAGCGTTAAAACCGATCTCGATGTCCTCCCCCTCGTGCACGCAGCTTAAGCGTTCATTGGCTTCATTGGAGAAGTCCAGATCCTCTGCTGAGATCTGCAGTTCGCTACCCGTCAGTTTGAGCCTCACTTGGTGGGTAGTCTTGTTGGCATAAATGGAAATCCGACGAAGTGAGCCCAAAAATTCCAGCCTATCAATCGTCATGTCGTTATTGTTATCCAAGGGGATCACATTCTCATAATCGGGGAATCGCTCGTCAATGAGCCTACAGATCATCTTGATATTGTTGAACTTGAAGTAGGCATTGGAACTGTTAAATTCCACGCTGACAGGCACATTATCCGAAGGAAGGGTTGCTTTGAGTAGATTGAGCGCCTTGCGAGGGATGATAATACTGGCCCCTTCAGAGGAAACTATATCCACTCGGCGATACCGGATTAGTCGGTGACCATCGGTGGCCACAAAAGTGGTGTTTGTGTCACTAAGGTTAACGTAAACCCCGGTCATCGCGGGTCTCAATTCATCCCCGCTCGTTGCAAAAATCGTATTATTGATGGCACTGCTCAACACCTCCGTGGACATATCGACCGTAGTTGCGTTGCTTACGACCGGTATTTTTGGAAAATCAGTCGCATTTTCTCCGGCCAACTTATAACGACCATTGTCTGAACTGATTTCAATGCTATAGGTTTCCTTGTCAATACTGAATGTCACAGGCTGCTCAGGCAGATTCTTTAAGGTCTCGATCAATATCTTGGCAGGAACGGCAATATTTCCATCCTCTTTAGCTTCTACTTCTATATCCGTGATCATGGACGTCTGCAAATCAGAAGCGGTGACGGTAAGTTTGCTATCCTTAATTTCAAAAAGAAAATTTTCCAAGATGGGTACTACGGGGTTCGTGGTAACCACCCCGTTTATTGAGGACAGTTGCTTTAAAAGCGAAGAAGAAGAAACAATAAATTTCATTTGGATGTGATTTATATTTTTGGTCATCAAAGACCGTTAGAACTGGGCAAGGTAGCTATTTTCTGGCTGCCAAAATAACGGAATCGCGGTGATTTATCCAGTATCCTACCGGCATTTTTTTTACCGCAACTTTTAACAGGGTAAATTTAAAAATAAAATCAGTAATGGCCTTGTTCATCGTAATATTCCTTCGAAAGTTTTTCCAACCTATACCGAGGCGTATTATTCGTGTATGGTATGTTCATACCGCCGCTTCCTAATGAAATATCGGCTAAATCCGAAAATGACCACCATGGCTACCGGCAATGCTACATTGATGAATTGCCAAAAAAAACGCTGATTAACCGATTTGACGCGGTTTAGGGGCCGAATCTGATAGTGCTTTGTGCGAGAGGCGATAATGCCGTCCGGATCGGAAAGGAATTGCAGCGCATGCTGCAAAAAAGCCCGGTTTGCTAATGGGGCTTCGGCAAATGGATCCTCTCCCAGTGGAAGTGGCTCCTTGCTGACAGGGTTCATCAAACTTTTCACAAAGCCTCCATCTCCGACCACCAGTACCCTGCCCTTGTCACCACGTTCCAGTAGCGCTGCCTGTTCGAAACCTTCAGGCAAGAAGCGATTTTTAAAATAGGAGGTAAAGGTTCCTTCAAGTAAGTAGGCCATTGGAAGTCTTGATAGGTCGAATGCTGCCATATCGGGTTCTTGCACCATGTCCTCAAATGCCACCCTGACAGGTGCCTGAAGGCGACGGGCATAGTCCGAAGAAAAAATCAGGGGGATTTTCCGTACACCTTCCGCCTTCACGGTGTCCAGACTGCTAACGAAACGAAATTGCACCTGATCCAACCCTTTGGTAATCGGGTGGCTAGCCATACGGCCTGCCATGACATAAAATGGCCAAGGCAACGGTACTATCTGGGACTGATCCCCAAATTCCCCTGAGACAACCGGGTGATAGCCAAAATTGAGGTCTTGGATTAGGTCTCTATTGATTCGAATGCCATACCGAAACAGCAGATCATCCAAGCCTGAGTCGAAAGGCATTGCCACGGTTCCATCCCCTCCTGCATCCGCAAGGTCTACCGCCATCTGATCGATAAAAAACAACAGATTGCCACCATACATGAGGTACTGATCCAGCAAGTACTTTTCACGTTCATCAAACGGCTCTTGGGGCCCTGCAATGATTAGCGCTTCAAAATCCAACAGATCCTCTACGTTAGTCGCCTGCTCCAAAGGAACTTTATAAACTTCAAAATCATCGTTAAGGGCCTCCACCAGTCCAAATCCGTCATCTAGGGCCATTTCACCGTGCCCCATCACCAATCCTACCGACCGCTGATACTTCGCAACCAGCCGCTTAATTGCCTGGCCCAACTCAAACTCCAGGTTTTCGATCGAAAGGTTGAGGATTTCATCGGGAGACATGCCTTTTTCTCCCTTGAGCAATAACGCTCCCACCTCAAATTCTTCGTTTCGCACCACAACTCCCGGAAATATCAACCGGGACGTTTGACCTCCCTGTTGGGAAGCGAAGAGGTTGGTGGGCGTAATGCCATAATCCGCCAAAGCCAGGATATATTCCTGCTGAATATCCGCCGGCAACTCCAGCGGATTCTGGTAAAAAAACCGAATGGGTGTCGCACTGAATGCATCGAAGGTCTTCACCGTTTCTTCGATAGCCTTTTGAAAGCGGCGCATGCCACCGGGCAAATCTCCGGTGAGCAAAATCTCCACCTCCAAGGGTTCATCCAGAGCGGACAGCACCTCCCTGGTAGCCTCCGCCACGGAAAAGCGCTTTTCCTCCGTCAGATCCCAACGGAACCGTACAGTCTCCCCGAGTCCAAATGCCAGTAGCCAGGTCAAGACGATGACCAAAATAGTGCGCGCGATATTATTCATCTTTTGCATCATTTCCTTTCCACCACTCCCCACGTTAATGCCAACAGCGAAATAATTAAACCTAGAAAATAAAAGACATTTTGCGAGACAATCACCCCTCTACTCATGCTTTCGTAATGGTAACTGAGGGATATCTCTTCCCAAAATAGCGCCCAACTCCCGGAACCAAGTGCCGCCAGGGAGGCGATCCCTACATAAAGAAGAAAACTGATGAAAACACCTATCACGAAAGCCACAATTTGATTGTCCGAAAGGGCCGAACTGAACATCCCTACGGCCGCAAAGGAGGCACTGATAAGGAGAAGCCCAATATAAGACCCGAAAAATGCCGCCGAATCTATATTCCCTACCGGATCGCCCAGTTGGTAAACACTATAATAGTACACCAACGTAGGCAAAAGTGCCAACAAAACAAGCACCAAGGAGGCCAAGTATTTGGCAAGCACTATCTGATATCCCTTAAGTGGGGTAGTCATCAAGATTTCCCAAGTTCCCGTCTTTTTCTCCTCCGCAATCATACGCATCGTAATGGCTGGAATCAAAAAAACCATAACCAATGGGGTATAGGAAAACAGCGATTCCAGATCGGCATAGCCGTATTCAATCACGCTGGTACCCGGAAACACCCATACGATCATCCCAATAGAAACCAAAAAAAGCACCAATACGATGTAACCACTGAGGTTATTAAAAAAGGCATTTATCTCCCGCCAGAAAAGACTCTTCATTTACGTTGGGTTAATTCGTGAAAAACCGTCTCCAAACTTTGGGATTGCTGCTTTATTTCAACCAACGAAAGACCCTTTTCCGCTATCAATCCCAGCACTTGCTTTCGTAAGTCTTGGGTACCCGGAGCTGGCACCAATAAAAATCGATTGGCCGATAATTCCCTTATCTCTCTTATGGGCAAATGTTGAAACCAGGTATGATCCAGCGTCTCCTCGGTCTCAAAAACAAGGCTTTCTCCCTTTCCGGAAGTAATCAAATGATGAAGCAGATCCTGCGCTACAACCTGACCTTTGTGGATGATTACGACCTTTTCACAGATCGCCTCCACCTCCTGCATGATGTGCGTACTTAATACCAACGTTTTCTCCTGTCCGATTTCCCGGATTAGTTTCCGGATTTCTACCAGTTGGTTTGGATCCAGCCCGGTAGTCGGTTCATCCAAAATGATGATATCCGGATCGTGAACCAGTGCCTTGGCCAATCCCACACGCTGCCGGTAACCCTTGGATAATTGGCTGATTTTCTTGGTTCCTTCCGGCAAAAGACCGCAGCGTTCCATTACATGACGTACCCGGCTCTCCAAATACCTCCGTTCCACCCCATAAAGTCCTCCTATAAATCGAAGAAATTCAGGAACGTACATATCCAAGTAAAGCGGGTTATGTTCAGGCAAGTAGCCTATCATCCTGCTGACGACCTTTGGATGCTTTTTTACCGACACCCCCTTGATCATTACGTCTCCCTGATCCGCTGCCAAATAGCCCGTAGCTATCTTCATGGTCGTGGATTTACCAGCCCCATTGGGACCCAAGAAGCCCAGAATTTGACCTGGCTTTGCTTGAAAGGTTACGTTATCCAAGGCTTTCTGGGTACCGTAGGATTTTGACAGTTGACTGACTTCTATTGACATCTCTAAAACTCCACACTATAACGATAAAATTAACGATATCATTTTAAAAAATTGGAAAAACCCGAGATAAGGTAAAAGAGAATAGACCCCGCTAAAAAAGCGAGGTCTAGGTGTATGCGATCAAATAAATTACGGTTCGAGTGCGGTAACACCAGGAAGTTCTTTGCCTTCCATCAGCTCCAAAAGGGCACCGCCTCCCGTGGATACATAAGAGACTTTATCTCCATAGCCGAATATATTTACAGCCGCGGCAGAATCACCTCCTCCAATGAGTGAAAAGGCGCCTGCTTGCGTTGCGTCTGCGATTGCCTCGGCTACTGCTTTAGTGCCCTGTTGAAAACTGCTCATCTCAAAGACACCCATGGGACCGTTCCAGAGAATGGTTTTGGAATTTCGGATGATCTCCCCAAAAGAGGCAGCAGTCTCGGGCCCTATGTCAAGTCCCATCCAACCGTCTGGTATTTGGCCTCGCTGAGCCAATCCCTGCTCTGCGTCATTGGCAAAGGCCTTAGACGTAACCGTATCCAATGGCAGCACCAAATTCACTCCTTTGGCTTTGGCCTTTTCCATTAGTTCCAATGCCAAATCCATCTTATCCGCCTCCAACAGGGAGTCACCGATGGTACCGCCTAGGGCTTTGGCAAATGTATAAGACATCCCTCCACCGATGATCAGGTTATCCACCTTATCCAAAAGACGTTCGATAATCAATATTTTGTCAGAAATCTTTGCTCCGCCCATAATGGCAGTAAAAGGACGTTCAGCACTACTCATTACCTTATCGGCATTTTCAAGTTCCGCCTGAAGCAAATATCCGGCCGCCTTGTCATTGAAAAACTTGGCAATTACAGCGGTAGAAGCATGAGCCCTATGGGCGGTACCAAATGCATCGTTTACATAGATATCACCAAGTTTGGAAAGCTTTTCTGCGAATCCTTCGTCTCCCTTTTCCTCTTCTTTGTAAAATCGCAGGTTTTCAAGTAATAGGACCTCACCGGGATTGAGCCCTGCTGCAAGCTGGGTGACCTCAGTACCTATGCAGTCGGAGGCCACTTTTACTTTTAGCCCCAACGCCTTATTAAGCTCCACCACAATATGTCTCAAGGAAAATTTATCCTCCGGCCCTCCTTTTGGTCTCCCCAAATGGGACATTAATATGGCAGATCCACCATCCTTAAGGATCTTTTTTATGGTAGGAACGGCAGCCACGATACGGGTGTCGTCAGTCACTTGGAAGTTACTGTCCAAGGGGACATTGAAGTCAACCCGGATGAGTGCCTTCTTTCCCTTGAAATCAACATTATCTACGGTTTTGATTCTCTTATTCATATTCGAAAACGATTAGTTGGTCAAATCTAACAAATTATCTAGCGGCCGCTCTTCTGAGGCGATCATTTATGGCTTTACCCAAATTTTTTTCCGGCAACTCCTCCGCCAAAATTACAGAAACCCCGGCCTTATCCAAAAACCTCATACCAGAAAATAGGTTTCTGGCTGCTTCGCCAAAATCTCCCTCAGGACTAAGAACCACCTTTTTACGGTCATCAATCCCTTGGTAGTCTTTAGTAAAGGACAATACAGCAAAATCCTCACCCTGACGGCCAAATTGAACTATCAACTCGTCCAAATCCCCTAGGACGACCGGTGTTCGCGGCGCATAATGGCTCTTTAACATACCCGGTGACTTGGGATTACTACTGGATTGAGGTAAGATCAAAACCGGACCGACCACTTCTTCAATAGCGGAAACCGACAATCCCCCCAAACGGTAAATGATCAACTGCCCCTGCTCCAACCCGACAATGGTACTTTCCAAACCGACGGAACAATCTCCCCCATCCAACACGTACGGGATCCTATCGCCTAGCTGATCCTCTACATGTATCGCTCGCGTGGGGCTGATATATCCAAAAGGATTAGCACTAGGTGCCGCTAAGGGAAAATCCAGCACCTTCAACAAGGCCCTAGTCACCGGATGGGAAGGCACCCGGACAGCGACCGTATCCAGCCCGCTTGTAACTAGATCAGGGACAATATCCTTCTTAGGCAACAGTAAAGTCAAGGGGCCCGGCCAGAAAGCGTCCGCCAGTTTTCTCAATTCCTCCGGAAACTCCCGGATATAACGATACACTTGATCCGTATCTGCCACGTGCACAATCAATGGATCGAAACTGGGCCGATTTTTTGTATCAAAAATCTTCGTTACCGCCACCGGATCAAGTGCATTTCCCGCCAATCCATACACTGTCTCCGTTGGGATGGCCACCAGCTCTCCTCCTTTTAAAATCGCCGCTGCCCTATGAATGTCGCTTCCAAGTTCTGCCATTAGTCCGCACAAAATTCATCGATCCATTCCTTAGCGGCCGTGTAGCCCAAACTCAAGGCCATCTTGAGGTTGGCGCAGCCACCTTCCTTATCCCCGAGAGCACTCATCTCTGTGACACCCTTTAGATAAAACGCCGCCGCATTTCGCTTATCCAGATTTATTACTTCTGTCAGCGAAGCCATGGCTCCCATTGGGTCGTTGTTACCCAACTGTGCTTTGGCCTTGTTAAAATGTACAATAGCCTGATTGGGGTTTGCCTGCAAAGCCATATCGAACTCAAAGAGCGCATCCTCATACGATTCCATCCCTAACAGTGCTAAGCCCCGGTTGTAATAGATATCGGTTTGGTTTGGATCCAGTGCGCTTGCCCTATTGTAGTCCACTACGGCATTTCGAAATTCCTTTTTTTCTAATTGAGCATTACCCCTGTTGAAGAAAGGTTTATAGGAGGTGCTGTCCAGGGAGATCGCTTTGTCAAAAGCATCGACTGCTCGATCCCAATCCTGCTGCTCAAAGTAAGCCACACCCATCGCATTCCAAGCATTGGCCAACGTTTCGTCGGCCTCTACCGCTCTCGTCAGTAGGCTGACAGCCCTATTATAATCGCCCTGCTCTAATGCTTGCACTCCCTCTTCAAACAGTTTGTCCGGGGATGGGCTACAAGAATAAAGCCATAGCAGGGAAGCGGCAAAAAGCCAGCAGATGTTGCGCATGTTGTTTTTTTGGCAAAGATAGGGATTCTTCCCGTCTATTCCACGGCTAGCCCCCCAGTTTGGAGGGTGTCGCCCTCAGAAACTACATGATTATTTCCGAACGACTTGTTTTATCCAGCATACGAAGGATGGACAGATTTCCATTGACAAACGTTTCCACCATGTCAAATCCCACCCAAGCGAGTTCTTTGCTCTCTTTGCTGAGAATAAGTGGTTCATCCATCTCCGCTTCAATCAAAAACCGGACGTCGTAGTGAAAGTGCTCTGCCACGTCTCCCCTTGCAGGAATCAGATGCCTGTCTATATCGAAGATGGTCCGATCCACCAAGCGGAGAGAAGTCAAACCGCTTTCCTCTCTCGCCTCGGTAAGGCTTACCTCCAAAAGATTATCGTTTCCATCAGCATGCCCCCCCAACTGAAGCCATTTATTCAGCTTTTTATGAAGGGTGAGCAGGGTGTGCGTGCGGGTTTTGTTTACAATCCATGCGGAAGCTGTGAAATGTCCCGCTGTCCGTTCTCTGCTGAAAGCCAATGGATGATCCACGAGATCAAGAAAATCGCGAACGAAATGCTGCTCCTCCTCAAAGACCGTTTTATAATGCTCCAGTAAAAACTTCAATTGGCTTCTGTTCATAACTGACTTATCGTTTAAATACCCTTTCAATAAACTCGCTGAAAGGTTTTGCAGGCAAGTACATCCGGTCGGAATATACCGTTACCAATAGTTTCAAGAAACTGGGCTTATTGTCAAGGGAAACCTTTTCGATACTTACGTTACCAAAAAGCTGATCGATAGGCTGATTCGGCATGGCAGAGGAAAACGGGGGCTTGTAGTACAACTTTTCTGTCATGCGAACCCGATCCGCCAATTCCTCCATTTTTCGGTCCAAACTTACCCGATGATATCCCAAAGCTAACAAACGGTCGCCAAAAGCAAAGAATAAATGCTGAAAATCGACAGGAGTCAAAGGCTTTTCATAGCTTATCGCCAATCCATTGGCATAAGGGCTATTCAACACATGTACTTCGGGCTTCTTGTTGATCCCGATTGTTTTCAGGTGGTAGTTATTGTAAATCAAACTTAATACGCCTTCGCCTTCGTCAGAATCCATCCAAGCCAACGTCTCTGATGCTTCCTCCCGGGACTCCAGAAAATTCTCTTTATGGGATAGCTTCTTACTCCTTGTGGGAAAAAGCTTCCCTAACAGGTCGTCAATGTAGGTCATTCCATTTTAAGTTTAATCCTGCCGTCCGCCGTTGTTGTAATGACTTCTTCATCCTCCATCATACGTACAATTTCGGCCGCTTCCAAACTATCGTTGTAGCCAGCTTCCGCCAGGAGCTTCCTGAGAGAAAACGCTTTACCCCCGGACAATGTTATCAGAATCTTTTCCCGGATACCTTCTTCGCTACCTACGTCCAGTGTCAACTTCTTCCTATTCAGGCATACATCGCAAATCCCGCAAACCTCGTCCGTATGCTCTCCAAAATAGTCCAGCAACACCAGCGTGCGACAAAGTTGCTTATTTTCTGCGTAGGCCGCCATAGATCGTGCCTTTCGGACAGCCAAATCGCGGCGATGACCAATCCTCTTTTGGTTTAACGGCAGCTTCCCTGCGTCAAAACGTGGAGTCAAAAAGGTGACTTGTGGTTGATCCCTTCGAGGATTATATGCCAAAACCTCCAACGAGTCCAGCTTCTGAAGCATTTTCTCTATCTGTGTCTCTGACAATCCCAGCGCCTTGGCCAATCTCCCCTCCTGCACTTTGACATAGCCGGAAAACAATTCGCCTCCATACATCCTCAGCAATAACTTCACTAATGGATCCAAACTAGCATAGCGGACCTGTACTTCGTAAAGCTGCGACTGTGAAACAGGGATGTGTATGGTAGAGGGTACCAGCAGTCCTTCACTAAGCAAGAGTAGCGATTCCTCCTGCATCACCTTTAGCGCATTGTACGTGAGCAATGCATCCAACTGGTAAGTCTGGGTAAAGGAATGCAAATCAAAATCAAAGCTACTCATCTCACTGCTGCCCACGGCTATCCGATAATGATTTGCGAGACTTTGATATACCTTTCGGATAAACTCCAAAGACGGATAGGTCTGTGCGGCGCGTTCCTGAAGCTGTGCGATATCATGTAGGCTGTAATACAAAACAGCAAATGCCTTAAACCCATCACGGCCCGCCCGTCCGGCCTCTTGGTAATAGTTTTCCAGATTTTCCGGCAGATCCAAATGAATTACTACACGAACGTCTGGTTTATCAATACCCATTCCAAAAGCATTTGTTGCCACCATCACCCGTACCTTCCCGTTGATCCAAGCTACCTGTCGGACAGAACGCTCCTCGCTATTGAGTCCCGCATGGTAGTAAGTAGCGGAAATACCCAGACGGTTGAGCTGATCAGACATTTCCTTGGTGCCTTTTCGATTTCTAACATACAAGATTGCAGATCCTTGCACCTTCTTGAGTACCTCCCAGGCCTTTTCAAATTTATTTTCGGCTTCTCTTGCCACAAAAGAAATATTTCGGCGCTTTGCGGACTGCGCAAATACTGCGCAGTCCTTCAACTCAAGCTTATCAATAATATCTTTCTGCACATCTAAGGTAGCAGAGGCTGTCAGGGCGATAAACGGAACCTGTGGGTGAATTTCCCTAAGTGCTGCTATCTCAAGATAGGGCGGTCGGAAATCATACCCCCATTGGGAAATGCAGTGTGCCTCATCTACAGCGATCATGGAAACCTTCATTTGCCTGAACCGCTCCAAAAAAAGATCCGTTTTTAGCCGCTCGGGGGAAACGTACAAAAACTTTACTTCCCCATAGATGCAATTGTCCAAAAGGACATCAATTTCCCTCGGCCGCATCCCCGAATACACCGCCACAGCCTTGACACCCTTCTTCTTTAGGTTATCCACCTGATCTTTCATCAGCGCTATCAGCGGACTTACTACCAAGCAAATCCCCTCATGCATAAGTGCTGGAACCTGAAAACAAAGCGATTTACCTCCTCCCGTAGGAAGAATCGCAAAGGTATCCCTACCTCCCGCCACAGAAAGCACGATTTCCTCCTGTAATGGACGAAAATCCGAAAATCCAAAGATGGATTTTAAAACCTGTAATGCTGTTTCCTTTGACGCAGCCATGGAATCATCTTTCGGCACGAAGGGTCCACTTGGATCACCCCCTTCAGCCCGTCCTTTTTTGTTGAAGATAAGCTACTCTTAGCCGGCTGGCAAGTTAATCGAAAAAATCCTTTTGGCTTCCAGAGATATTAACTTGAGGATGAGTATGTGGCAAACCATCTAACCCAAACCCTTTTTCTACCGTAAGAAGTTCCCCTCGGTCTGTATCCAGAAAAAACAGATCACCCTTGGGAGATACCAAAAAGGTCTCTCCCTTCACCTCAAATCCATGAAGCTGCAGCGGATCGAAAGTACCCCGTCGAATCCGATTGGGCAGTACCTTGTACCGGAACTCCTCCTCCGTCACCTCTTTCTGAAAGCTATAGAGCATACCCCGATAATACCAATCTACTAAAGTTCCTTTAGATAGGCGGTACACCACCCAATCCTCAGCGTAGTACCCACGGGCAAAAACCCAGAATTGATAGCATACCAATAAGAACAGGGTCGCCATCGTCAATCGGTAAGCTACCTTAGCCCTATCCGAAACCCACCAAAACAGCATGGCAAGCAGCACCCATACCAAGGCCATTTCGACCAAGTCCAAGTAAAGGTGGTCGAGTTTTGCATTTGGGAGGTATTGAACACTGTAAATCAAAGCATTGAATAGATACACTGCCCATTCCAGCAGCTTTCCCAGCCAAATCCCAAGAAAAGGAATGAAGGAAAAGAGCAAGAACGGAATTCCCAGCGCCATAATGGCAAAGGCCCCCGGAATTGCGATAAGATTCGACAGCAAAAAGTAGGTGGGGAAGCTATGGAAATAGTGGAGTGTAAGGGGAAAAGTAGCTAGCTGGGCGGCTATACTTACGCTTACAATTTGCCAAAAATAATCCACTATTTTTGAACCCGGAGTCCACCATCCGACGATTACAGGCTGAAAAAGCAAGATTCCCAACAATGCGGCATAGGACAGCTGAAAGCCTACAGCATAAAAAATAAAGGGGTCATAAAGCACCAACATCAAGGCTGAAAGGGCTAATGGGTTGAAGATTGATGGGCTTCGGGATTTTATCTGTGCCATAGCTACAAAAGTAAGCATGGTAGCCGCCCGCATGACTGAAGGTGACATCCCGGTAATCATCGCATAAACCCATATGATGCAGATAACCACGGATAGCAGAAACACCCTCCGTAAAAAAGTAAGCCGTTGAGGTTTCCAGAAGAGAAAGAAAAATCCATAAACGATCCCTACATGTAGCCCCGAAACTGCCAGGACATGCATTGCGCCGGCAGTAGCATAAGCTTCTTTCATATCCGAATCCATGGTGTCTTTCTGACCCAGTAGCAGTGCTTTGGCAATCTGCCTTGCCTCTGTACGCTGAAGGTATAGATCCATTCGCTGTGCTAGCCGATCCCTAAGCACCACCATCCGCTTAAACAACCCGAGAGGCTGCCTTTCTGTTAAAATTTGTACAGGCTTGTTTATAAAATGACGATGGTAGACCTGTTGTCGTTCCATAAATTTTTGGTAGTCAAATTCACCGGGATTTTCAGGAGGTGCTATCCGCCTGGGTGTACCTTGTATGTAAACGACATCCCCTGGCATCAAAGCAACTTCACCTACATGATAAATCAACACAACTCCGCTTACAGCGTGAAACGCACCCTCGCACCTTACCGCTACTACCTCCACCCGATTCGCTACCCACTTGGCTTTGGGTTCATCTATTTCCATCACCGTGGCCACATATCCATTTATCTCGCCTTGAAAAAGGAGGTGGGAGGGATCATTTCTAACATCCTTTTGATGTGCAAATGCAACGCCTGCTAACATCAGTATTCCATAAGCGGTGATCGGTAATAAATCGATATAAAAGTAAGTCCGAAAACGAAGATCGGAATACAATAAACCAGCATACACTACCAACAAAAAAAATGTGCCGCCTATCCACCCGTATCCCGACAAAAAAAACGTGCTTGGGTACAACCATACCCCTACAAAGAAAAAAAACACATACCGTAAAAAGGGAAACTGATTAAACGGCATAACCTACACATTTTCCACAATATACGAACAATGACGAATCCCATCAAGCTTATCTTCTGTCAGTCAACAAAAAAACTCAATGATAAAAAAGCACAAGCATTTCGTTCGCTTTCCATTAATAAATACCCTGGAAGTACAGGAATACCGACCAATCCCGGAAATGCCCCAAAAAGTAAAGTTTGGACTTACTCTCGCCTATAAAAAATGTGGGCGCTACATCACATTATTTCGAAGACGGAGGATCTAGTTTCATCTTGTAATGAAGGATGCTACATTCTTCAAATTTATCCCCCACCTTTTCAAACCCAAATTTTTCATATAAACCCATGGCTGTTATCTGGGCATGAAGGTAGCGAATCCTACCTTCCGCCGCGGGATTTTGATCAATATCGCCCAAAACCGCCTTTAACAAAGCTTGGCCAACTCCACGGCTTCGATATAATTTGAGTACTGCGAACCGTTCCAATTTCACGCCTTTATCCGTAAAACGCCACCTAGCAGTCGCAACGGGGACGTCGTCGTATTTGGCCAGAAAATGGGTAGACCGCTCCTCGTATTCATCATATTCTTCTTCAGGAGCTACGTGCTGCTCAATCACAAAAACTTCCTCACGAATCCTAAAAAGCACTTCAAGCTCGTCGGGGTTATTGACTTTGTTTACTTCTATCGCCATAGAACCTCTCCTTTTCTTCAATGCTTTCGTGTTTCTCGTAAGCGTCTATTATGGATTTGACCAAACGGTGCCTGACAACATCCTTCCCGGTCAACTGAACAACTCCGATCCCCTTCACCTCCTTGAGGATTTTTAGTGACTCGGAAAGCCCGGATTTTTGACGCCGGGGCAAATCTACTTGAGATTGGTCTCCGGTAATGATGACTTTGGAGTTCGGTCCCATTCTTGTTAGGAACATTTTTATCTGCTCGCTCGTGGTGTTTTGGGCTTCATCCAACAAGATAAATGCATCGTGCAGGGTTCTACCCCGCATATAGGCAAGAGGTGCAATTTCAATCACGCGGGTTTCTTGATAAAATTTCAGCTTCTCAGATGGCACCATGTCGCCTAATGCGTCATAGATCGGCCTAAGGTAAGGATCCAGCTTTTCCTGGAGATCACCCGGCAAAAACCCCAGATTTTCACCTGCCTCAACTGCAGGACGGGTAATAATGATTCGCTTTACCTCCCTGTTTTTAAGCGCCCTCACGGCAAGTGCCACAGCGATGTAGGTCTTCCCACTGCCCGCAGGGCCCAGAGCAAATACAAGGTCATTCTTAAACGATGCTTCCACCAACTTCTTCTGATTGGGCGACTTAGGCTTAATAACCAACCCCTTATTCCCATAAAGAATCGTTTCGTTCTTGCCCTGCATTTGGTCGACAGGGGTATTTTCCAAGGAAATATAATCCCGCACGTTTTCCGGAGTCACCCGCCCAAATCGGTTTAAATGCTCCAACAGCATGTTGAGAATATCGTTGATACGGAGTATTTCCGGCGCTTGCCCCTTTATGCGGATTTCATTTCCTCTTGATATGATCTTACTTTCGGGAAATGCCGAGGCAATTTGCCGTATGTTCTCATTGTCAGACCCCAAAAACTCCAACAAAGAGACATTTTCCAGTGTAATTACTTTTTCTACCAATCCTGATTTCTTCTATTTTCGCTCAGCCTATTCTAACAAGGATAAAATTCCTATTTTTGTTTAGCACATGATACAAAAGTAACAATTTTTAAATGATTTGCTTCTATGGCATTAATAACATTCACTTCCGACTTTGGATTGGAGGACTACTACGTTCCTGCGGTCAAAGCGAAGATGCTTTCCATAAACCCACAACTCATCATCGTGGATATCACCCATCAGTTGGGCTTATATGATATTGCCCACGCTTCTTTTGTGTTGCGCGCCGTTTACAACGATTTCCCAAAGGGATCTGTTCACTTGGTGGCACTTAACAGCACGAGTGCACAAGCGGACGGATTTATTGGTATCAAACTCAATGAGCACGTATTCATTGGGCCCAATAACGGCGTGCTGAGCATGCTTGCTGACCATGACCCAGGGATCATCGTAAAGTTCTCCAGCGCCCACTTGCGAGACAGCACCTTTCCCGCCAAGGACATTTTGGCCCCCATTGCCGCAAAGGTAGCAAGTGGTGCAGCCATACACGATTTCGGAGGTCCTTTGCAATCCATCCGCAAGGTAATATCCCGTCAGTTCAAGGCCAGTAAAAAGGAAATTATCGGGTATGTGGTGCGAGTAGACCATTACGGAAACCTGATTACCAACATACCTAGGGAGGTTTTCGAGAAATTGAACCCGGGACGTTTCACCATTGAGTTTAGTAGAGAAACCTTGGAAACCCTACAACATAGTTACCACGAAGTAGAGCCCGGAGATTGCTTTGCTTTGTTCAATAGTTTGGGCCTGTTGGAAATAGGGATCAATCATGGCCACGGTGCTGATCTATTAGGCATGAGGTACGACAGTCCGGTTTATATACAGTTCGAACACTAACAAACTGACTGGCAAATAGATCGCCAAAAAACACCCCACAACCAAAAAAAATATTTTGGCACCGCCCCTTAATTTGTTGTGTAGAATAAAATCTTTAGCCATATTTGCATCCCGTTCAGCAAGGAACGGAAAAGAAAGTGATGTCTGTGGTGATAAACTAATCTACGAGGATCAAAAACAATGTTAGTCGCAGCGTATCCCCTTTCTATTGTACCTGCCCAGGTGGCGGAATTGGTAGACGCGTTGGTCTCAAACACCAATGAGGTTACACTCGTGCCGGTTCGACTCCGGCCCTGGGTACAAATTTGGCCAAAAACGGCCTTTAAGACACATTGGAGGGGGTTTTCTCCGTTACACAAATTTCACACAACCTGCCTCCAGAAGCCCAGAAACGGGGTTCACGAAAACGCATTTCACATTTTTTTCACACGGAAAGATGTAGAGGTATGCGTGCTAGTGCCCTATGTCGAATCCGTAAAGACCGGATGAATCGATCCGGAGAAGCGCCCGTATATCTCCAGATAATCGTCAATTCCGAAAGGCTCCAGATACCCTTAAAAGTGTCCTGGCCAGTGGTTTTTTTTTGACGCTAAAGCCGGTATTTTCCTTGAACGATACAAGGGGGATACCCAAGCCCATGACTTCAATTTGCTGGCCCAAATGCAGATGGCGAAAGCCAACGAAATCTTCATTTATTACCGCCATAATGACCAAGAATTGACTGCTGCATCTTTTCGGAAAGAATTCAGTAGATTTGGCGCAAGAACGAATTTTTTGCAGTGGTCGCACCTTGAAATCGAAGAAAGGTACCAGGCCAACCGAATCCAGCTCCAGACCCGAAAAAACTCCCTGGCGAGCATCAACAAAATCCGGCAGTGGAGAGAAGAAATAAAATTTTCGGAGCTGAACGGCGAGCTGATGAAGGACCTCCAGGCCTGGTTAAAAAACAACCAGGGAATGAAGGTCAATTCGGTAGGTGGAATCCTGAAAACGGTGAAGGTGTATGCCAAGGCCGCGCACGAGCAGGGGCTCGCCATTGACATTGACAGCATTTCGAAGTTTAAGCTTCCACAATCCAAAGGGAGGATCACCTACCTAAAACCGGAGGAATTGACTAAACTCCATCACTACTACGTGAGCGAGGAAATTTCAGAAACCCATAAGCGCGTATTGGGCCAGTTTCTGTTTTCCACCATGACAGGTCTCCGGTTTAGCGATATCGAGCGGGTCGACTGGAAAAATATTGACGACGACACCTTGGATTTTGAACCCTTTAAAACCCGAAGTATTGAAAAACGGATCAAAATACCGCTAGTTGAATCCGCTTTCTACCTGATACAAACCAAGAAGGGTAAGCTATTCGAAACGATGGCCCTACAAGCGACAAACCGGGTGCTAAAAGATATTGCCATCAAATGCAATATCCGGAAAAACCTCACAACACATTTAGCGAGACATACATTTGCTACGGAGTTTCTACGCAGAGGGGGAGCAATCGAAGTCCTGAAAGAACTCATGGGACATACAAAGATCGAGACCACGATGATCTATACCCACGTGGATGAGGAGCGAAAGCGCCAACAGATGGGCTTGATGGAGTACTCCATCTTCAAAAACAATTTGCCTTCCGGAGGGATGAAGTTAGGACAAACTCAAAATCCACAAAACCGCCTGATATAGCGCTGGACTGTTAATTTGATTAGACCCAAAATATTCGAATCTTAAATAACCTGTATCATTCAAATTGAACGGCGTGCCGTTGACTCCAGTAGCTCCGTTTATTCGATTACGGGCCAGGCTGAACTTCTCCCTGAATGGTCGTATCCAAGGCCTTTTAGTGTGTTTGGACTTCCCGGCGTTTTATTTAGGCACTTCAATATGTCCGGAATACCGGACCTGAGCAGGATCCAGTTTAGTGAGCCATGGTATGGTGGCACGCTATAAAAATTCCGGCCAAAGCTGTCCTTACTTTGGCATCCGATCGAAATCCCATACCTGAAAAAGCCCAAAGGATCATACATCAGGTAACTGCTTTAATCTAGTGCGGGTGCGTCTTGGATCATTGCAGTTTCAGGAGTTTGCCGTTAAAGGTCATCAGGGTGGGAATGTAAAACCGCCGCTGTTCCAGCGTGTCCAGGTCGGTATAGAGTTCCAGTAGGTCGCCATTCTCCACTGGATGGTCTATGGCTCTGACCCGAAGGCGAGCCCGGCGCACTTCTACGATGCCGTGCGTCTCCTGCTTGGATTCGGAATACGACGTAAAGGAAAAGGAAACTTCCTCCCCACTGGCAGATAGCCTGCGCATCTCCGCAACGGCCTTGTAAACGGTCAATTCACCCATGCGACTAAGTTCGCACGGGGATGGGAGGGGGAAAAGGACAGAGAAAAACATTTTTGGTTCAGCCACAAAAAATCCTTAAAAATAAAAAATTGAAGTTCTTTGGCTTAAAATTAATGATAAAACTATTTTTTAGATGTTTTTCCCCGCGCATCCGTTCTATTTGCTTTCAAGTAATGAAGAATATAGTAACCTAGGTCTGTTAAACCCACATATTCTTGGTCTTTTACTGCCGTAGACCAAATTATCCCGTTAGCATTTAAAACGCGCAATTCACTCAAATTCGGGGCCACCCCACCCACCTTTCTATTTGAATATGCGTCAAGTATTGCAATTAATCTAGAATTTAATATGTCGACCTTTGCTAGTACTTCATCAACTTCACCATAAGGCTTCATGACAAATCGGGAATCCCCCATGGTTTTTGATAAAAAAACTGATTTGTACTTCCTGTCAACAAGTTCGAAACCACGGCCTGATTCAATCAATAATTCATCTGGTAACTGCATGACAAATTGCTGCATTTCTACAATTTGAGTTCCAATCCTTGACCTATCTATGGCTTGATACTCTTTTATTCTTTCAATTTCTGATTTGGCGTTATTATAATTGTCGATTAATTCATTACTTTCATAATACTGCTTTTTATAAGCATCTATCGTTTTACCCAATTCAATTTTTTCCTGCTCAAGATCTTCAATTTTCCTCCGTAACTCATTAATATCTTTATTTTCAGCCTTTAACAATTGAAGTTTTCTTTCTTCTTTTTCTAACTCAATTCTTTTTTGATACGAACCAATTTTATAATTCATTTGGTCCGTCCAATTCTCTAAATTTATATCATGCAATGACATAAAGAGAAGCTTTTTTAATAAAGGAAGGCCAAACACATAGCAAAAGCCAAATAACAGAGGCAGCCAAATATTAAAAATAGGATCTATGTGGTAAAAACGTATCACAGCAATGCGTTCCTCAATAGACTTTTGAGAAAAAAATAAAATAAGTATTATCTGCCAATTAAGTAAACTCCAGGAAATCAGCACCGAACTAAAAACAGGAAACTTCAATCTCTCTACAGATGTAAAAATGACTTCCTTTAAAAAAGCTAGCAAATCTTTCATATGATTCCTCAATTTGTGCCCAATTTATAAAGATAAAAAAAGTATTGTGTATTTTACCCCCTCACACTCGCATCCCCCTCTTCCGGTTTCCTAGCGCCACGCACATGCCGTATCCAGACCTTTCGCATCATCAGGTACTTAAAAATATCGGCGGCATTCGTGCTTTCCAGCGGTAGCCGGTGGATGGGCAGCTTTTCGGGTGTTTTATCCCTAGCGAGCATCAACAAAATCCGGCAGTGGAGAGAAGAAATAAAATTTTCGGAGCCGAACGGCGAGCTGATGAAGGACCTCCAGGCCTGGTTAAAAAACAACCAGGGAATGAAGGTCAATTCGGTAGGTGGAATCCTGAAAACGGTGAAGGTGTATGCCAAGGCCGCGCACGAACAGGAAAATTGACAACATCCCATCCCATGGAACGACTCTCTGATTCAACCTATCTTTACGGATGTCATGGTCAATGAGCCTCCCACCGGCAAATCGTTGAAAAACTTCACGGGTTCCTCTCCCTCCCACAGCGCCAACGTGTAAAGTAAAGGCAAATAGTGCTTTTGGAAATCCCCCAAAGTCGTAAATATTCCTCGGCGATTCCATCGCGGTAACTTAAGTACCCTGAGTTTCCCTATGAGCCGAAATGCAAAGTATGGCATATGGCCTTGGAATACCTCTGACTATTTGCCATTTGTCAACGTGTGCATCTCACAAGGGCTCTTGACCTTACGGAACCGAAACGGCAATTACCCTATTCAGATTCCGTAATGGCCGCTAGCTAGCCAACTAGGCTGCATAAATTTTTCAAAATAAATTATTTTTTCAAAGGCTGGTTTTTCCTAGCTTGCATTAAAATAAAAACAACGAAAACCATGGCATCAACCAAAATTACTGTAAACGCTAACGGCTCTTTAAAAATTGATGGAGACTTTGAAATAGTTGATTCAAAAGGCAACATCTACGGCTTACAGGGTAGAACAGTCGTGGGACTTTGTCGTTGCGGCCTCTCGAATAACAAACCATTTTGTGACGGATCCCATCGAGGACATTTGGAACATGAGGCTATAGCGTTTGACCTACCGCCCAAAAAGGCCTAGTACACAAATTGGACATGAAGTGAGCGCGTAAACAAAATAAACGCTACTTTAGATACTCCTCCAAAAAGCGGTCTATGTAATATTGACAATAGGCGTTAACTTTTTTTGAAAGATCCATGGTATGCGGCCACCCATGGAGCCGGTGATAATCATAGGGTACCCCCGCGTCCGCCAACCACCTCGCTAAAGAATCTGCTTGAGATACGGGAACGACGGAATCTATCGTGCCGTGGAAAATCAGGGTTGGCGGCAAGCCAGGGCGAATGTAAAACCGAGGCGAAACTTGCCGGTAAAGATCCGGTTGCTCCTCGTAGGTGGCCCCCAAAAAAGAGATGGGTTCTCCCCTCCCTCTAGCCTCTTCGGTAGTCAGATCCGTGGGGCCGTAGAGATTGACCACCGCCTGAACCTCACTGCTTACCGATCCAACCTCGCACTCCGGCTCAAAAAGGCCCTCCCCACCCGCATAGCCAACCATCATCGAAAGGTGCCCTCCCGCTGAGCCTCCTATCAGCACCATGCGGTCCGGATCTATCCCAAACTCATCCGCATGGACCTTCAGCCATCGTACCGCGCAGTTCACATCCCTCACGGCGGCGGGAAACTTGGCTACTCGGGAAAGCCTATAGGAAACCGTGGCCGTCACATACCCTTTTTTCGCATAATCAATCAGATAGGGCAGGTAATCCGATCGCTTTCCTGTCTTCCAAGCCCCACCGTGGATAAACACTAGCGTGGGTTTTCGCTCATCTCCCTGATCCCGCAGCCTATACACATCCAAGGCCAGCTCGACACTGTCTATCCTTTTGTATACTTGGTCCGAAAACACCTCTACATCCGCGGGTATCTCTGGATTTCTATCAATCAACCGCAGCGCACCCACACCGTAGGCCAGCTTCATCATGGTCTCACTCCAATATCCTCCGGGCGCCTTGAGTTCACGTCCGTTGCGTGGAGTGGATACACAACCTAAAAGGAGTACAAAAACCCCTACCGGAACCATTCGAAAATTTCTTAGCTTCATTCGGTTTAGCGCTGGATGTTTAATCTATTCAATGTCATATTTCAATGGTCAAATACGATCCTGTACAAAAGGCAACAGGCCAGCCGGCATTTCTCCAGTTGGGCGTGGAACCTCACTTATCACAAAACCGCTTCACGGTATGGTCTTTGCATCATCCCCAATCTCATGGATAAATCCCAACACCCACCGATAGGCTCGCGAGGGTGTGTATAGAAATTGAAGGATCATGGGAATGTGTTTTTTGCGCTTTTGAAGGTAATAGCGAGGTATCGGTTCGTAAGGCCGATGGGCCTCTATGAAACGCTCGGAGCCATGGAGAATACTGGGTTCCGTACGCCCACCCACCATAATCATCATGGGAGGCATCCCTTCGTGAAGGTGATACATAGGAGAAGTATCCTTCCATACTTGAGGGTCATCGGTAAAGGAACGGTTATGGGAGGTTCCAGGAGCATTGTTTGCCTCTACCAAATACGTGTACATATCCAATCCCGCTGGATCAATGAGCACTGCGCCACGAATGGGGTTTTGCGCCACACCTACCGAATCAAAATATTCGTCCCGAACGCTAATCAGTGCGGCCAAATGACCTCCCGCAGAATGGCCGGATACAAAAATCCGATCGGGATCGCCTCCATATTCCCCAATATGGGTACGCACCCAATCCACCGCCTTTGCCGAAGCCTTTCCCATGGCTTGAACCTTGTAGGTAGGGCTCAGTGGATAGTCTATAACCACGGTGACCAACCCCTTTCTCGCAAGCCGTTTTCCCAAAGGGATGTATTTTTCCTTATTGCCCGACCGCCAGCTCCCTCCGTGTATAAATACAAACACCGGATACGTTTCATGCTGCTTTTTCGGCGCAAAGACCGTTAGCCTTTTCTCCGGCAAATCCCCCAAAAACCCGTCCTCCATGTAAGTGATATCCGGATAGATTTGAATAGATCGAAACGAGCACCCGCCAAGAGCTAATGCCGCAAGGAAGGAAGCAGCTAAAAACAAGCGCATAACAAATCGGTTGAACTACAATAATACGAATTTGAAGGGGTTTTGTACTATTACAGCTCCACCGAATCTTGATAGATAAGCGTATCCGCCAAAAAAGAAATACTCAAGACATTTTGTGTCGCGTATAGGCTACGGATACAAAGCAAACAATTTGGTTACTTGCTGGTTTAAGTGAGACAATGAAAAAATCAGAAATTCTTCACCTAACTACAGAAGAGCGAGATCGAATCGTAGAGATGGCATGGGAAGATCGCACACCCTTTGAGGCTATTCTCCAGCAATTTGGTCTGAACGAGCAGGCGGTCATCCGACTCATGCGGATTGAACTGCTGGAAGGGTCCTTTAGGCGATGGCGTAAACGAGTGCAGGGCAGAAAAACCAAACACCTCATCAGTGCTCCATCGGGCATGAATCGCTTTCACTGTTCGAGACAGCGATCAGTAAGTCACAATGGTATCAGCAAAAGGCGCACTAAACCATAGGCTCTTGTTGACTGAGGCAATGGAAGGATCCCAAACCCCAGATAATATCCAGCGAATCCACGCCCACCACTTTTCGATCGGGAAAGCAATCTTGAATGATTTCCAGGGCTCTATCGTCATTTTTATCCCGAAAAGTAGGCACCACCACACAGGCATTGGCGATATAGAAGTTCGCATAACTGGCGGGTAACCGTGTTCCCTCGTAAACCACAGGGGAAGGCATGGGAAGCTCAACGATAGAAAGGGGGCTTCCATCCGTCAGCCGAAAGGACTCTAACAGCTTCAAATTCTCACGAAGGGGATGGAAGTTACTGTCCCGCTTGTTTTCCTCTACCACGGTAACCACTGTACGTTCACTTACAAACCGGGTAATGTCATCCACGTGCCCATCGGTATCGTCTCCTTCAATCCCATCTCCTAACCAAAGAATCTGCTTCACGCCGTAGTATCTATACAAATACTCCTCGATTTGGGATTGGTTCAGATGAGGATTACGGTTTGGGTTCAGTAAACAGGAAGTGGTGGTAAGCAACGTTCCAGTTCCATTAAAGTCCACCGAACCTCCCTCCATCACAATACCGGGATGGTAGCAAGGCAATTGCAGGTAGTCAGCCACCCGCTGGGGTATCTGGTTGTCTAGGTCATACGGCGGATATTTATCTCCCCAAGCATTGTAATTCCAGTTGACTACCACTTTCTTAGCAGCTGCCTTCGGATTAATCAAAAAGGCAGGGCCATGGTCTCTGCACCAAGCGTCGTTGGTCGGAAAATGATGGAATATAATCCTTTCCAGATCAACCTGTCCCTTTATCAAATGTGACTTGGCAAAATCCTCCATTGACTGGTCCTTCACCATTAACTGCACCTCTTCTCCCTCCGTCACATAGCGAATAAATTGGACGTAAGGATCATAAACAGTGTGAATTTTTCCGGGCCAAGAAGCTTCCTTATGGGGCCAGCTTAACCAGGTGGCTTGATGAGGTGCAAACTCAGCCGGAAAATAATATCCCTTATCAGCCGGAAACTCCATCGTTCCAACTCGACCCTGCTGCCAATCGCTACTCATCCAAATACCGGTTTAATATGGGGTTATAACTATCGATCCGCCGGTCTCGCAAAAAGGGCCAATGCGTACGGTACCGATCCGAACCTTCTAAGGATATCTCCACCACTTGCGACGTCTCGGCTTCATGGTCTGCCTGAAATTCCACTCTACCGAACGCATTACTGACGAAAGATCCTCCCCAAAATTTCATATCGCCTTCAATCCCTACCCTATTGACCGAGACCACCGGCACACCGTTGGCTACCGAATGGGATCGTTGGATGGTCTGCCAGGCTTGATACTGATCCTGGTTTGTCTGGGAATCCTGATCCTTGTGCCATCCAATAGCTGTAGGGTAAAAAAGAATATCCGCCCCCATCAACGAGGTAATTCGGGCCGCCTCAGGGTACCACTGATCCCAACAGATCAGTACGCCTAGTTTTCCGAATTTGGTAGCAAAAACCTTGTAACCCAAATCGCCCGGAGTAAAATAAAATTTCTCGTAGTAACCCGGATCATCGGGTATATGCATTTTTCGGTATTTACCTAAATACGCTCCATCAGCATCCAATACCGCAGTGGTATTGTGGTAGAGCCCCTCGGCTCGCTTTTCAAACAGAGAGGCCACGATAACTACTCCCAATTCCTTTGCCAACTCGGCCAACGTATCCGTTGAAGGTCCTGGGATGGGTTCGGCAAGCTTAAAGTTCGAATAGTCCTCCACATCACAAAAGTAAAGGGAGCGAAACAATTCTTGTAAACAAACTATCTGCGCACCATCCTGCGCCAACTTCCGAATGCCCTCTACGGTCTTCCGCATATTGTGAGCGGGATCTGCACAACAAGCCAATTGCAGCAGTCCTACGCGTACAGATTTCGATTTCATATGTCTATAGTTAGTTATCTAGTGTTCACTGCTTGTCTCATCACAGAGGCAGACCCCCACTAGCCATTACGGGTAATCCACCTAATTCACAATTATTTCCGGGAATACCAATCCATCGTTATTCAATTAATTTTTATTGGGCTATCGGACATCTATTGGTAAAGAAACCAACATGCCACTAAGAGATCAAGACCTTGTGTTTGTTAATCACCGGGTTGGCATACATGGCTAAAAAACTCTGTACAGCCACCGGATTATCTTTATCCACCCCCGATAAAAACCGACTTTCAAAGGCCAGTTTCTCCGCCTCTGTATAGAGACTGGCGTATTCGTTGGAATTATGGAGTAAATCAACGGCTATATAATTGGTGGGCCATAGTTTGAAATTGGAAAGTATCACCCGGTCGATTTCCTCTCCAATTCGCTGAAGCTGTCTATTTAGCGTGGTTTCCTCCTGGAAAATGACGTCAATTTCATCATGAAGCACGTCACCGAGAGCGATATGAATACGTTTCTTTTGTCCCATGATTCCGCTGAGCAACGTTCGGAAGTCTTCATTTTTGTCTTTTACATAGGTTTCCGACCGGGCTTTGGCCAACAACTCCGGCATCTTCAGCAAGTCAGTGGGGTCGTTTTCATAGGATATGGAGACGGGAACAATCTTTAAGTGCTTGAAATACACCGCTAAATCCTGGCCCTCACAGGCCATGGATAACATCTTTAAAACACCTTTCTGGGTCATGTCATTGCCGTCCTTCGTACGTCCCTCCCGCTGGGCAATCCAAACTGACCGGTTTTCGTAAAAGATCGAGTCTCTAATGTACTCCGAATTTAACTTGGAACTTTCCAACATGGCACGGGAACTCAACCCACGATGTACGATAAAACTCCGGGTCAGCTTGGCCAATGCTTTCAAGAAAGGTTTTTTGACCAAGTTATCCCCGATCGCCGAAGTGGTCATTTTGCATCCATGTTCATACAATACTGCATTCAAAAGGGAGGTGTCGAGAATGATGTCCCGGTGGTTGGAAATAAATAGGTAAGCACTATTTTTCTCCAACTTCTCAAACCCGGAAGTTGTCAGTCCAGAGGAGCTTCGTTCCAGTACTCTCAAAACTGCCTGGTAGATGAAGTTAACCTGAAAATCCCTTATGGAATGTGTTCTGAGAAGCTGGCTTCGCCACGCTTCATCCGGCACATCCGGGAAAGTGAAATGCATGATCGCTTTCAGCATCGGGTGGTCTGCATACGCCGCCAATGCATCGTTCACTTCACTATCGTAATAAGGTCTTATAGCTTCAAATTTGGACATACCCATCTTTTAACGAAGGCGCAAAATACGAAAAATGATTCAGCTTTCAGTACCGCTGTTATAATATGTACGGAATAGTACAACTTTTACCCCCAAAGACAGCCGTTAAACCAGCCCTCTAAACCCAAAAAAAGGCCACCCCCAGTTGGAGGCAGCCTTTTCACTTTAAGCAGTTCCCGAAGCAACTTAGTAACCGGGATTCTGTATTAGATTTGCGTTACGCTGCATTTCCTGGAATTGGATAGGCATCCAATACATCTTGTCCAACCACAGTCGGTTTTCCTTTCCCGGATCGATATCGATTATCTCATAAGAGTAGTTGTACACATCTGGGTCGTATCGATAGACACTCAGGGACTGGCCAGGTTTAAAGGTACCGGTAATACTGATGCCGTTTGCCTGCCTTCCTAATGTCTCCGGCGCAATCATCCACCTTCGGGCATCGTAATAGCGCTGCTCCTCGTGGACCATTTCCTTACGCTTTTCGTTGATGAATGCCATTTTCAGATCGTCTCCAGATTCTGTGAGAGCTGGCAGACCAGCACGGAAACGAATCTTATTCAGCCAATTTCTGGCTTCCACATCCTCACCCAAAAAGATACAAGCCTCCGCATAATTGAAGATTACCTCGGTAAAGCGGATGTTCGGCCAAGGAATTTCCTGCCAGGTGTTTTGGTCTACAAAGTTTGGATCTGGTTCGATAAATTTTCTGATATAATATCCAGTATATGAACCGTTCCAGTCTTCAATCGGGCTGTTTCGGGTATCCAATCCAAAATGGGTGACCGCCTGTCCCTGCGCATTTGTACGCTCGTAGGTTCCAGTTTGAATTTGCCCAAGTGGATCCAAGGCCTGATTAGCAGAGGAACGCGGCTTCCATTGAGCGCCGTCATAGAGGAATGTCGCATAGAATCGGGCCTCTCTATCTTGGTAAGGTGCCTCATCATGTGCCGGATTATCCCAATCAAATGGCGTACCATCCATCATCGCATAATCGTCAATCAACAATTGGATGGGGGTATTTCCAGCCCAGTTATTGTATCCGTTAGGTCCGTTGTGCAGACCATGGCGACCCCCTGTTTCAGGCTTTTGAGCCAGAAAATAGCGACCGAAAATCATCTCCGCTTCGCCACCGTTTCGGGAAAGAGAGTTATTGGTATATACTTGGATTGCTTCACTGTGTGGTAGCGGCTCCGTCAAATTAAGCATGTTGCCATCAGCAATGTCCAGCACCGCTTTGGCAGCAGCCTTAGCACGTTGCAATCGCTCTGTGCGACTCCCCGTCGTATATCCTATCAATTCCTTATTCTGATACGAAGAAATAACACTGGACTTTCCAGATGCGACAGCCATATCGTGCAGGTCACTGGCCGCATAGATCAACACCCTTGATTTTAACGCCAGTGCTGCGATTCTATTTGCACGGCCCCTTACCATGTTGTGGCCATCGAGCAATTGTGCGGCACGATCCAGATCCTGAACGATAAACTCCACCACCTCCGAGAAGGTGTTTCTAGGAAGCTCGTAGGTTTCTTCCTCCAACGTGTACGCACGATCTGCAATGGGCACGCCACCATAATTACGCAATAACTGGTGGTGGAAATATGCCCGCATGAAAGTCGCCTCGCCAAGTAATCGGTCGACTATACCCCCTGCATTTTCAAACTGTGGGTCACTAAGGTTTTGGATGGCAATGTTTGCCGCACGTAAGCCATTGTACATGTTCACCCAACCTCGCGTGGCATCGATCCATCCCGGTGTTTCCGGATTGGATCGAGCCTCTGTTACTACGTTTATGTTTCGACCTGGGTGAGTAAAAATCGCCTCATCGGTCAAGGACGCCAGCGCTTGTTCGGAAAAACCTCCTTGTCCTAGGGCAGCGTAAATGTCCGTTACAAAGGCCTCGGCCAAACCTGCATCACGCCATACGGCTGATTCCGACACCTGTCCTAGGGGCTGGGTGTTCAAAAACTCGTCGTTACAGGAAGTAACAATCAATGTAGCTGAAATCAACCCTACCCAAATATGTTTTATATTGTATTTCATATCGTTACGTTTTTGGGGCTTAGAATGTTACTGATAGACCACCGTTGATCACCCTCGCTTGGGGATAGTATTGTCCTGTGGCATTGTCAGATTCCGGATCGTATACTTTCAGTTTATCCCAAGTCAATAAGTTCAAGCCATTTACATAAAATCGGAGATTACTGATACCGAACCGGCTTCCAACCTGTGAAGGCACGGTATAACCAATCTCTAGGTTTTTCAGTCGGATGTAGTCAGAACTTCTCCACCAGAAATCGTTGCCGGACGAAAAATACTGATCGCTTCGATTGGCGATCCGTGGATATTCCGTACTTGGGTTGTCAATCGTCCAACGGTTTTCATAGAATTCCAACAGGTAATTACCAATGTTTCCAGATTCGCCCAAGCTTACCTGCGCTATTGCACCAGCAGCCCCTTGGAACAGTACAGAGAGGTCAAAGTTTCTCCATTGTGCATTCATGTTCACACCACCTTGAAAACGAGGGATGTTGTTTCGATCTAAACGCACTCGGTCAAGCGGCGTAATGGCACCATCGCCATTGTAATCCACAAACTTCATATCACCCGGCCGCAATTGGTTCGTAATGGCTGAATAATCCAATGGATTAGCGGCGATCTCCTCTTCGGTCGCAAAAACCCCATCATACAGGTACATAGGAGCAGGCGTGTTCATTGGAAGGCCGGTAGAACGCTGCCACTCCGGTGCGCCCGGAGGCTCATCCCAGAAAAGAATTTTGTTATACGCGTACCCACCGTTTGCGCTGACGCTGTACTGTAGATCGCCCTTTCTACCACGATAGCCCACATTAAAGTCAAATCCTTGATTCTCGATTTCACCGATATTCTCTGCAGGTAAAAGAGACGCAAGTCCACTCGTCTGTGGAACAGATGCATTTCTTCTCCAAAGGATATTGGTTCGCTTGTTGTAGAAATAATCCAATTCAAAAAAGATTTTTCCATCCAACAGGGAGCCTTCTACGCCTATATTGGAGTTATTGGCCACCTCCCAGGTAATCGCATTGTTGGGTACCCGGGTTTCAAATAGCGTTTTTGCTTCATTGTTCTCCAAAATGTGGCTTCGGAAACCGTATGTAGAAAGGAATTGGTACTCCTGCAAGCTACCATCAAAGAAAATCTGGTCATTCCCCATCTGTCCCCAAGAACCTCTTACTTTGAAGAAATCCATCACAGGAATGTTATTTTTCCAGAAATCTTCCTCAGACACTACCCAACCGGCCATTACACCCGGGAAGAATCCGAAACGGGTTTGCTCAGGAAAAATGTAAGAACCGTCATACCTCCAAAGAAACTCGAACAAGTATTTTTCCTTGTAGTTGTAGGCCATTCTACCGAAGTAATTCAATCGGGCTCTTTCGAAACCTCCACCCCCGTTGTCCTTTTCGGCATCGCCACCGGCAAACATCTGATCGATAGCGGGCGAAATAAAGAACCTCCTGTAAGCGAAGAAATCATCGCCTTCTACGGTTTCTTTGTTCACACCTGCCAAGAAATTCAGCCCATGATCACCGATTTGCTTGTCGTAGGTAAACACACCACCCAATAGGATATTCAGCTGATTATTATTGGATTGACGCAACCGGGGCTCAGCAGGCCCTCTTTCACTGGGAACCAACACCGGAGTCACACCATCTGCTTCAAAGCCGCTCCCTCTCTGATAAAGAATCCAAGGAGTCTCCCATCGCTTCTGGAATCGGCTCAGTTTATCCACGGAAGCAGTACCTTGGAATTTCAATCCTTCCACTCCTGGTATTTTGATATTGATCGCACCGTTGGTCTGAAAGTAATCACGGGTATCGCGGTCGTAACCTGTCGCATTGGTGGTGATGACGACTGGGTTCTCCCCGTTTTCGATGTCCGGACCTGGTCTGCCGTCAGGCCAGAAAGCAGGCTCATGCGGCTTGCCCCTCATCTGCATACGGAAGATTGCACCAGCACCACGGGTAGGGAAGAATCGGTATTCCTGACGGGCCAATATCCCTAATTGCAAATCAATGTATTCATTTACCTTTGCATCCAAATTCAACCGCATATCATACTGTTTGTAGCCAGTAGCTGAATTTCGGTAGTATGCGTCTTGGTTTTGATAACCCAACGAAGCAAGGTAGCGTATATTCTCTCCTCCTCCATTCAACTGTAGATTGTGTCGAACCTGTGGAGACCATGGCTTAAGCGTAGCACCAAACCAATCTGTATTGGGATAGTTCCATGGATCGGTTCCCGCACGGTGCATTTCTAAGGCATTCGGGCTAAAGGGAGCTGTTCTCTCCTGTCCATTGGGACGGGTGTAAGACCCCGTAGCACGATAGGCATCGGTAGCAGCTCTCCATTCGTTCACGGGCAACTCATACACGCTAAGATCGTTCAGCATCTCTCCATACTGTGCTGCATCGGCCATTCTGGGTATCACGGTTGGCTGTGCAAATCCTTGGTTAAACTGATACGTCAACTCAGGCTTTCCGGATTTTCCCCGCTTGGTGGTCACCAAGATTACACCGTTGGCCGCACGCGCACCGTAGATGGCGGCAGAAGCATCCTTCAATACGGAAATCGTTTCGATGTCATTTGGATTCAATCGATCGATACCGCCCGCACGGGCAGGAATCCCATCGATTACGATCAAGGCATCATTGTTACCAAGGGTGTTGGAACCCCGGATACGGATACCTGAACCATCGTAGCCCGGCTCACCGGATCGGTTTACGGCGATCACTCCGGCCATTCGTCCTGCGATGGAATTGGTCAGGTTCATCGCGGGGGATTTCACCAGCTCCGCTCCCTTTACCGTCGCCACGGAACCTGTGATGGTCTCCTTCTTCTGCTCACCATATCCCACCACGATAACCTCGCTGAGGGATTGCATATCCGGCATTAGTGTAACCTCCATGCTGGAGCGACTCCCTACTTCTGCTTCGAAAGGGGTAAATCCCACAAAGGAAAATACCAACACGTTATCTCCCGGCTGAAGCGACACGCGGAACTGACCATCGATGTCCGTCACACCTCCACGAGTAGTGCCTTTTACAAGCACGGAAACACCGGGAAGCGGAAGGTTATCCTCTCCGGAAATAACCGTACCCGTCACTTCCCTGGTCTGGGCTTGCGTAGTCAGCGTTGACACCATAAAAAGCATCAACCCTACCCACAGCAATTTGATTTTGGGTAAATAGTTTGTCATACGTTTTTTTGGATTTAAGAAAACAATAATTAATGATTGTTAATTTTACACGTTAAAGATGAGGGGTTTATTTATTTTTTGCAATGTTTAGTTTTAAACGTAATTTTTAATATTTCAATAGAATATTAGGGAAATTGCCCGCTAGATAGAAAATTGTTAACAGCTTTGGATAAACGTAAAAATATTTTCAAAACAACAGTTAATTCGTTGTAGATTCTCAAAAAATCAAGCTCCCGGCAGATTGGGTGTATTTGGTCGGTAAAAGTAGATGATAGGTGGATTTTTGGAGGTATGATTGCGGCTATTTGTACGTGATTTTACTCCCTAGCCAAAAAATCGCCCTAACCACCGATCACAGATCAGATTGACTTCTCTGAATTTTATCTTATATTTGTTTTGTAAGGTTTATTAAAGGAAAGAATAGTCGGCTTTTGGCTGTCTGTTCTTTATTTATTTTTGGCCTATGTGGAGTTTAAATCTATTTTGAATTCCGATCATCTGGCGATATAGCCGTATATCTTGTTCAATACGACTTTTTTCAGCTTCTGACAAAAAAAGCAACCAAGCCTGTGGGCGTGATGAATTCATCGGAACGACAAAAACCTCTAGATGTACCATCAAAGAGACCGCTTCATAACTTACATTCCATTAATTTTTCATACAGCGGCTGGCAAGCAGCCAAAAGGGGTTCGAGAGAACTTGGAAAAGGGACATCTTTGGGCTTGTAAGGTGCAAACCCGGTAGATCGGTGCACGTTAGAATACCAATAGGGTGCCCAAATACCATCTTCCTTGCGGGGCCCTTCTTCCCAAGAAAGCATTGCCGGATCAAAGGGAATTCCAATTCGCTCACACAAGCGCTCCAAGTAACCCGCCGGATTCAATAGGAGGTCTTTGGAATCCACCACCACAAAAGGTAGGGATTCATTTCTAAAATAATTCAATAACTCCACCTGCGCTTGATAGCCCACGTCATTCATAGCGGGCTTTGCTATCACCTCTCGAAACGAAGACAACATTTCCCGAGGTTCACGGGTCAGTATCACATTAAATCCTTGCTTCATAAAAGCCCGGTTCAAATCCAACAGGTGATGACACATATTCTTATAAAAGAGCACTGGCTTCTCCTGATTCTTCTGCATCGCCATCACGACCCGATCCCCATCATGTTCCATGGTCCTTAATATGTCCTCGGTACCCGGGTGATATGCTTTCGCAGGACTATGGGCAAGGTAATATCCGTATAATGGCTCATCAAACACCTGGGTGTCCGTCCGCTGCGCAAACGCATACATCAGTGCCGTGGAGATATTTCGTGGCCCGGACCACACAAATATTCGTTTCGTAGTTTGCATTCCACCCATCACTGTCGCTTGATTTCCTCCTGTATCAACCCCTCATACCAATCGCTCAACTGTTTGGTTATTGGGCCAAAGGCTCCTTCTCCAATGTCCTTGCCGTCAATGACCGTGACCGGCGTAAGCCCACCAAAAGTACCCGTAACGAATGCCTCATCAGCCCCGTACACGTCGAAAAGCGAAAAATCTTTTTGCCTGCATACCACCCCATACCGCTCACATAATTCTATTACATGCGCTCGGGTGATGCCATTCATGCAATACTGCCCCGTGGATGTCCAAACTTCCTTCCCCTTCACCATAAAAAAATTGGTGGAATTACAAGTGGCTACAAAACCGTTTACATCTAGCATCAAGGCCTCATCCGCTCCAGCCTCTATCGCCTGAATCAATGCCTGTACCTCATGGAGTTTACTATGGCAATTGAGGCGGGGATCCAAGTAATCGGGAGAACCGCGACGAATCGTACTGGTCCACAGCGAAATCCCCCGGTTTTTATTGTCTACAGAGGCCTGCTTGTGCTCCGCCACAATGACGACATTGGGGCCTGAAATCGTGAATCGAGGATCCTGAGAAGGGGTTTTCTTGATGCCCCGTGTCACCATAACCCGCACATGCACATGGTCTCGCATGGCATTGGCATCCAAGGTACGCTGTATATCTGTTCGTAAGGAATCCCTACTGAAGGGCAAGTGCATGCCCACCACTTTGGCCGACTGCCAAAGCCTATCCAAATGCTTATCCAAAAAAAGCATCTTTCCTTCGTGATACCGAAAAGCCTCCCAAACACCATCTCCTACCAAGTATCCACTATCAAAGACGGAAATTTTGGCATCCTGCCTTGGAAGCAATTCTCCATTAATGAAAACCTGTATATCCTTATTCCGCCCGTCTTCGACTGCGTTATGCGTTCCTTTTACCATGCGTTTTGTCGATTGCTATTTTAGTACCTCCATGCTGTTCAGTTCCGGGTTACCTCCCCTGTTGCCGCAACCGGCTGCGACGTAAAATTTACCACCCAAAGGCACTACCTGCATACCATGTCTGCCGCGCTCCAACCGGTTCAACAGCCTCCACCCTTTGCCAGGTTCAAAATATTCCACTTCATCGTGGGCGGCCACCTGATGGTCACTTTCTCCTCCCACAACAATAAATCCATTGCCATAATTAACCGCAGAATTTCCGGCCCGCTCGGTGGGCAGATTATAATCGGCCCGGAGGGTTTCCCAGGCATTCCTTTGAAAATCATACACATCCACCTCGGCATAGGTAAGCTCAAAACCATGCCCTTCTTTGGCAAAAGACCTTCTCCCGCCAACTGCATACAGCTTGTCGCCTAAAACCACCGCCTGAAAATGGTCTCTCACTCGGGGCATGTCCGCAAGCCTGGTCCACCGACCGGTTTGCGGATCATACTCATCCAAATACTCCCTATTGTCAGCCCAATGTCCATCCTCTGCACCTCCCAACAAATAAAATTTATCCTTATAAACCGCCACGCCCGCGGCGCCTCTTCTTCGGTCGGCGGGAATTTCGTCACCTTGGATCCAGGTATCCAAAACAGGGTCGTATATATAAATATGGGACACCGGCATTTCATGAGGATACCCACCGGTAAACGCACCTAACACATATATTTTTCCTTGGTAAGGTACCGCTTGAAAATGGTGCATTTCAAAAGGAGGCATTCCCTTCGTTTCCCATCGGTTCGTATTGGGATCATAGACTTCTACCGCCTTCAGCCCCCGTCCACCGAGTAAGTAAAGCTTGTCACCGATAGCCGCAGCCGCACATTCATGCCTTTCCGTACAGGAATTAGCAGGGTTTAGCGTAGACCAAGTTTGTGCTTGCAAAGTGCCTAAAAAAAGTAGGCCCGTTACCATAAGATTCCACATCAGCTTCATAGCGTAGGTTTGAGATGATTGAGCGACGAATTTAGGCATTTCGCGTCATTTACCCCCTTATCCTTACCAAAAAGTGCTTGAATACGCGCCTGTTTTGGTAACAGCGGAAATTGTCCACCAAAAAAAGAATCCTTCTCTTTGGGAAAATGTGAACCAAACCCTATTTATATCGTTTACGATATAATATGAAACGATATTTACCCAATCCGTACGTAGAAACCCATCTACTTCAAAAAATTCTCCGTATCATACTTGGCTCCTTTATGATCTTGGCTGCCATCGGCCATTTCACGTTTCAGCGGGAAGAATTTCAAGCTCAGGTACCAAACTGGATTCCATTGAGCAAAGACTTGGTAGTCATCCTGTCCGGCATCATCGAGTTATCCCTCGGCTTGGCCATGGTATTTTGGAAAAAGCATCGGGTTTGGGTAGGTCTGGCGTTGGGAATCTTTTTTGTGCTAATTTTTCCGGGAAATGTCGCTCAGTACGTAAATGGAACGGATGCCTTTGGCTTGGACACCGACCGTGCACGCCTCATTCGTTTGTTTTTTCAGCCGGTTCTGATCCTTTGGGCACTTTGGTCCACAGGTGCGCTCAAGGCCCTTTCTAAGCGAAATGCAACTACACAACAGCTTAACGAGACAACCTTTTATGACCTAGAAGCAACCGACATTCGGGGAGTTACTGTGAAGATGGACCAATTCAAGGGAAATGTGGTATTGGTTGTAAACACTGCGACCAAGTGTGGCCTTGCCCCACAATTTGAAGGCTTAGAAAAACTACACCAGACCTACCAAAAAAATGGCTTAGTGGTATTGGGCTTTCCTAGTAACCAATTTGCCAATCAGGAACCCGGCTCAGACAAGAACATATCCGAAACCTGTAGCATCAATTATGGTGTCACCTTCCCACTCATGCGCAAGGTACACGTAAACGGGAAAAACACCCACCCGGTGTTTGCCTACCTCAAACAGTCCTTGGGCGGTCTCTTTACCGATGATATCAAGTGGAACTTCACAAAATTCCTGATTGATCGTGACGGTAACCCGGTAAAGCGCTTTGCTCCCACCACCAAACCCGAAAAAATAGAAGCCACCATCAAGCAGCTTCTCTAATTACCGACCATGAATGAAGACGTGCTAAAACTTGAAAATCAGATCTGCTTTCCACTTTATGCGGCCTCCAGACTGATCATAAAACGCTACCAGCCTTTGCTTCAGGAACTGGAAGTCACCTACCCTCAGTATTTGGTATTACTGTTACTTTGGGAAAAAGACGGACAAAAAGTCACGGATCTGGGAGAATGCCTTCTTTTGGAAACCAGTACCCTGACCCCCCTGCTAAAGCGACTGGAACAAAAAGGTTACATCAAACGGGAGCGATCCGAGCAAGACGAAAGGCAAGTGATCATCAGCCTAACGGATACCGGTAAATCAGCCAAACAAAAAGCCCTTCCGATTCCTCATAAACTTTTCCAATCCATCCAACAGGGACAACTTGACCAAGAAGACCTGCATAACCTAAAAACCATCCTTCAAGCGTTTATCCACTTTAACCGGGCGTGAATCTAGGTCGCATACCTAATAACCAATCCTAATCGTTTACACGGACTGGAGCAAAAACTCCCGAAAAGCCTGGTAATCGTTTGCGATCGGAATGGATTTTTTCTCGCCCTTCATAAAATCCATCAATCGACTAGGCATATCCAAGGATTCGTCCAGCGTCTCCTCCACCACATCCCGGAACTTACCAGGATGGGCGGTTTCCAGAAAAATACCCTCGTAGGGCTCTTCTTGCGAGGCCATAAAATCCTTCAAGCCCAAATACGCCACAGCCCCATGGGGATCCATGGTATAGCCCGTGCTTTTTCTCACGGCCTTCATGGCTTCGCTGGTTTGGCTATCCGAGTAAAAATAGCCCTTCACTTTATCCCGAAGCATTGCCTCATCTCCACCGTACAAAGCCAACAGCCGGTAAAAGTTGCTGGGATTTCCCACATCCATGCTATTACTGATTGTTTGGATGGAAGGTTTTGGGGCAAAGGGGTGTCCCTCCAAGTACGCTGGCACCACCTTATTGACATTCGTAGCCGCCACAAAGACCTCGATGGGCAAGCCAGCCCTTTCCGCCAACATTCCCGCCGCGATATTTCCAAAGTTGCCACTGGGAACCGAAAAAGCAATCTTACCGTGCCCCTCGGGCAACCTGGAAACCGCATAAAAATAATAAAGACACTGTGGAATCCACCTTGCGATGTTGATGGAGTTTGCAGAAGTCAGCAGCATTTTCCCTTTGAGCGCTGGATCCAGAAAAGCCTCCTTCACCATTCGTTGGCAATCGTCAAACACACCATCTACCTCCAAGGCCGTCACGTTACCGCCCAGCGTGGTAAATTGTTTTTCCTGCAGTTCACTAACCTTGCCGGAGGGATACAGTATAACCACTTCCACACCTTCGACACCAAAAAACCCATTGGCAACGGCACTGCCGGTATCTCCCGAAGTTGCCACCAATACTTTCACCTGCTGTTTATCCAGCAGCAAACTCATGAGCTTAGAACAAAATCTCGCCCCAAAGTCCTTAAAGGCCAAGGTGGGACCGTGAAACAACTCCAAGCTAAACACATGCTCCTCGATCTGAACCAAGGGGGCGTCAAACTGCAAGGTATGGTCTACCAAATCCCTAATTTGCTCTACGGATAAGTCCTCGGAAAAAAGTGCCGCAATCACCTCGTAGCCTATTTCCCGAAAGGACATCTCCCTCATACGCTGTATGAGTGACGGTGACAAAACAGGAATGGATTCCGGCATATAGAGCCCTTGGTCTGGTGCTAAACCCTGAATCACTGCTTCCTGAAGGGAAACGGTGTGCGTTCTATCGTTGGTACTGAAATACTTCATGGTACTAGAGGTTGGCAGCTAGGCGGAACTGCGGGTTTATGCCAATTTTTTCTCTTCGATAACATAGGCGCCACGGGTGTTTATGGCAGACACGTATACATCGATCTCCAGGCCAACTTTGTCGTAAGCCTCCTGAGACCTTCTGCTGACCTCCCAAGCTATCTCTTCGGTAGGCGAAAGTATAAACAGCGTGGGACCCGAACCGGAAATCCCGCAGCCAAGTGCACCCGCAGTTTTTATAGCTTCTTTCATCTCATCATACCCAGGGATAAGAATAGATCGGGAAGGCTCTGCAATGACATCATTCAATGATCGGCTGATAAGGGCCATATCCTCTTGATACAGGCCAGCCACTAGGCCTGCAATATTGCCGGATTGGGTGGTCGCATCCTTTAAAGAAACGTGCTGCTTCAAAACACTTCGCGAGTCAGCCGTATTCAAAACCAAATGGGGATGCACCAAGGTACAATAAAGGCCCCTGGGAACATTAAGTGGAATCACGTCCAACGGGTGATAGTCTCTGATCAGCACAAAGCCCCCTAAAAGGGCCGGAGAAACATTGTCTGCATGTCCTGCGCCACAGGCAACCCGTTCTGATTCGATGGCGAAGGGCAGTAGGGCGGATTTCTCAAATGGGTTTCCTAAAAGCCTGTTAGTAGCCACCAAAGCGGCGACGGCCGACGCGGCACTGGAACCCATACCACTTCCCAGGGGCAACCCTTTGTACAATTCTATGTCTACACCACCATGGTAACCCATGTCTTTAAGCATGGCATTAACAGCGACCCCGCAGGTGTTTTTTTCTATTTCGTACGGAAGCTTGCCGTTATCCCCCTCTATGCGTGTAACGCGGATCTCGTTTAGGTCATTTAGACTTACGGTGACCTTATCACCTAGGCTATCCACGGCAAACCCCAGAATATCAAAGCCACAGGACACATTGGCTACCGTAGCTGGAGCAAAGGCAGTTACTTTCTTATTTTCCATCTTTATCGGGAATAATTACCTAGTCGAATGATGTCTGCAAACACGCCTGCCGCTGTCACATCGGCCCCAGCCCCGGGACCGCGTATGATCATCGGAAATTCATGGTAACGTTCGGTGGTAAATAAGATCATGTTATCGCTACCTACCAAGGAGAAAAAGGGATGGCTGGCATCCACTGAACGCAGTCCAACGGAGGCTTTCCCATTTTCCAAAACCGCCATAAATCGCAATTTCTCACCCTTTCGGTTTGCCTCCTCCAGCAATTCCTTAAAATGATCATCGTGGGCACGAAGCTTCTCCATAAACTCCCCCACCGACCTGGTGTGCACACAGTCATCGGGCACCATGCTTTGGACGGTAACGTCTTCAAAATGGAGCTCTTGCTCTGCTTCCCGACCGAGGATCAAAATCTTTCGGGCCACATCCATGCCACTCAGGTCATCTCTAGGATCCGGCTCGGTGTATCCTTTTGCCTTGGCATTGGCCACTACCTCACTAAATGGAATGCCCTTGCTAAGTTCGCTAAAAATAAAGTTCATCGAACCACTCAACACCCCTTCGATACGGATCACTTTGTCACCGCTCAAGATGAGATCCTGCAACGTATTGATCACCGGTAAACCTGCCGCCACATTGGTCTCGTACAGAAATTTGATATTACGCTGACCGGAAAGCTTCTTTAGCTCCTTGTACTTCTCCAAGGTACCTGAGTTGGCCTTTTTGTTCGGTGTTACTACAGCTACTTTTGATTCCAACACCCGCTGATAACTGTCTGCCACTTCTTGACTTGCCGTGCAATCCACCAACACTGAATTGGAGAAATTCATGCTGTTCATGGTATTTAGGAACACATTCAGATCCATCGGAAGGTCTCTTTCGGACGGCACAGGATTTTGAGAGAGGTCAAAGCCGTCTTCGTCAAAGGCCATATACCGTGAATTGGCCAATCCGTGGATTTTGATATCCAACATATAATCGGACTGCAACTTGGAGAGTTGGTTGTTGATCATCTTCATCAAGGCTTTCCCTATCAGACCTACCCCTACCAAAAAAACGTGCAGCACCTTGTTATCTGCCAAGAAAAACGCTTCGTGCAATGCGTTCAACCCCTTCTGAAGGTCGGTTTGTTTGATTACCGCCGAAATATTCAACTCTGAACTGCCCTGGGCAATAGCTGAAACGTTGATATTGTTTCTTCCCAGTGCCTGAAACAGCCTGCCGCTGGCACCGGGGTGATGTTTCATGTTTTCCCCTACTACGGCAATCACGGCCATGTTGGGGACGACGGCCACTTTATCCATCTCCCCAGCAATGATCTCGTAATGAAATTCTTGCTCCAGCACCTCTTTGGCCTTTGCTGCATCCGATGATTTTATCGCAATGCAGATGCTGTGTTCCGAAGAAGCCTGGGATATCAAGATTACATTTACTCCAGAACGGGCCAAAGCCCCAAATACCCGGCTACTGACCCCAACCACTTCTACCAGGCCGGATCCTTGTACATTTAGCAAGGAAATGTGGCTGAGCGAAGATATCCCCTTTATCAGCTTGTTGTTTTCTGTTTCGTCACAAATTAAGGTACCGGAATTAGCGGGATCAAAGGTATTCTTTATGTAAATAGGAATGCGTCGGCGCATTGCCGGCTGCATGGTGGCCGGAAAAACCACCTTTGCTCCAAAATGGGAGAGCTCCATGGCCTCGCTGTAACTCAACTGTGGAATAGTGATCGCCGAATAAACCAGCTTGGGATCCGCGGTCATCACCCCTGATACGTCGGTCCAAATTTCCAAAGAATCGGCCTTCAACGCGGCGGCAAAAATCGCAGCCGTATAGTCCGATCCACTTCTGCCGAGTGTCGTGGTCTCCCCTTTATCTGTAGACGACACAAACCCGGTAATAACCAACATTTTGCCTTTGTTTTTGGTGTAAAAATCCCAGATCAACTGATTGGTGGTCGGGAAATTCACCTTAGCATTTCCAAAGTGATCGTTTGTCCTAACCACCTCCCTGGCATCTAAAAACACCGTATCTAGGGATTTCTCCCGCAGCGCCTCCGCCAATATGTAAGCAGAAATCCGCTCGCCAAAGCTAACCACATAGTCTGAAGTTCTGGCAGAAAATTCCTTTATCAGAAAAATCCCGTGAAACAAATCCTCCAACTCGTTAAATCGAACCTTGACGTAAGTTAGCACGGATGACTGTCGCTGCACCGGGATAAGCTGCTTGACCAGTTGCATATGGCGCTTCTCCATCGCGAGCAACAAGGGCTGATAGGCCGGATCGTTGTTTTTGGCAAGTGCAGAACACCGTAACAGGTCTTCCGTCACCCCACCAAATGCGGAAAAAACCACCGCTATCTCACCCTTGTCCTTTTCCTTCCCTATGATGTTGAGAACGCTCTTTATCCTGTCTATATCTCCAATGGAGGAACCGCCAAATTTTAATATTTTCATTGCTTTACATATGATTAAAAGGTAGTGGATAAGCCTAAAATAGACCTTGCAAAAAGGGGGATATGTGTTTTCAGAACGGGATTAACCCGTAATGGAGGTGTAAGTACGAAAGGTTGAACCGGTAGAAAAATAGGCGCAGTCAATCGTCCAAACGGATTCGGACGCCGGTTTACCTGTCATTGTGTGTACTGCGTAATCCATACTTCTTGAATTGAGGCACAATTCTAAGGACAAATTTTATATATCACAAGTTTTTAGGGCCTGAATTACCAAAAGAAACTGCCTCCGAACCAGTTCACCGAATCAACCTTGGGTAGCTCGATTGCAAACCTACGGCACAAAAAAGGCCGCCTATCGGCAGCCTTCCTTTCTTCGCGTATCGATCACGTGGGTGATCTGCCACCCTTCGGCAGCTCGGATCAACTGAAATGAGTTCACCCCGCAATGACTGAATTTGCCATCCACATAAAACTCATATGGTGTCCATGCATGGGCCAATAAACCATCAACCTGTATACTATATGCCAAAAGCCGCTCATCCAACTCTACCTCGCTGGTTCCAACTCTTTTCAAGAATTCACTGACATCATTGGTTCCTAGACTGGCGACAGTTCCGTCCTGAACCACCGTCTGCATGACAGCATCCACGTGAAAGGCCTGCCGAATGGTTGCGCTATCCTTCTTCTTCATAGCCACAAAAAATCCTTGGAGCAGATCACGAACTTCGTTCTCCGCACTAAGCTGCTGGGCAAACAATCCGTGCTGGGAGCCACCCCAAAACAGCGTAACAAACAAAACAAACCTGGCAACCACACTATTTTTCATCGATCGCGCCTCCTGTATTTGTCTTCACATCCAAAATCTTGGGATCTCCGGTGTAAGTAATTCTGCCGCGCGTGGCTGCGGTACCCTTTAAGGATTCCGTCACCATAAAGCTGCCCTTTGCGTTGGTATTGATTTTTACCTCCGCATGGGCAACTTCAAGTCCTTCTGCATCAATTTCTGCATTGGTAGCCGCCGAAAAATTCAAATCGGAGGCTTTACCCTTCACAAAAATCTTGGAGTTGGTTTGGGCTTCCAACACCAAACCCTGTGCTTGTATAACGGCCTCAATGTAACTGCTGGTGGCGGCTGACAATTGAACGGATCTGACCGCCAAGGGGTCCTTGATAAACACCTTGGCGCTGGTAGCAGCCTGCACATTCTCTAAATCTACATAAGTGATTGTGGCTTTCACGGTTGCCGACCGCGGCGTTACTCCGGCAATCTTCATCTCAAGCACCCTATTGGTCACGGAAGTCTCCACCCTAGATAGCTCCAATCCCGATGCGGTAATTTCAATTCCGTGTTTTTCTCCTTTTACAAAGACCGCTTCAATGCCATTGGAAACGCTCACGCCATTAAAGGCCGGAAGAGGCCTTGTCTCGTTATTCGTTTGGGCCATCAGCATTTGAGGTAGAAAAAACCCCATAAAAAGCACCATTAGAATTCTACTGTTCATAAATAACATGGTTTATCTTCTTTTTGAATTATCATAGCTTGAATCAAACTCCACCATATAACTTAAAGGTCATGTTTCGCAACGCCCCGGTATTCACCGCATAATGCATGGCTTCCGCAATATCAGCCGGAGAAACCCATTGCGTAAAATCCGCATCCGGCATACTTTCTCTATTCTGTGGTGTGTCTATAATGCTCGGCACAAAGACATGGGAACGTATCTGTGTCCCAGACACTTCATGGGCGGTAAATTCTGCCAAATCTATCACCAATCCCTTGCTCAAAGCGTATGCCAAAGCGTGTGTCCCAGAAGCCTTTTCCAATGCCGGCCTGGCTCCAACAAACAGAAAACACCCTCGGTTGGCCTTTTTCATAGCGGGCAAAAAGGCTTTCACCATATTAAAGGCACTAAAGAAATTCAGTGAAAACATGTTGGACAATTCCGACTGGGATGTTTCTTCCAACGACCCCATGGCAAATCCACCAACAAGTAATGCCACACAATCGAGTTCTCCATACTGCAGATTGTATTCCTTGGCAAAGGCAAGTACCGCCTTCTCGTCTGTCACATCCACCTGGTACACATCGTCTGCCTCCTCCAACTCAACATCACTCCCAGGCTCAACCAAGGCAATGACCTGGTACCCTTCTCGCTTGAATTTAGCGATAACCGCCGTACCCAAATTACCCGTACTACCTGTTACGATGATATTCCGATCCATTCATTATTTATTTACGTTTCAAACCGATAATTTTGCGAGCATCTCTCCAAATCCTTAAAATTAAAGATTTATTTTTGAAATACCCATGAATCCAAAAAAAGACCAAATAGAAGTCTCCGAGCGAAAGCGTCGGTCCATTTTTCTGGTAAAAATTGTCGTATACATAGCCTTGCTGGTAGGGTCTGAATATTTGGGCCCTCTAATCCAGCCGTACTTTCCAAAAATCAACCGCTACCTGACCGCCCTTGAAGTGGTTGTAGCCGGCAACTTGGTTATTTCTCTGGGTAGGATCATACTAATACGCTTCTATTTGAGAAGAAAGCGACGAACCGGCTTACACGGTAATTTCGTGTTGGGTATCAACCGCATTGCAAGCATCCTAAATGTTATTATCGTCCTGCTGGGTATCATGGTACTGGTAGATATTCAGCCACTTGAATTCCTATCGAGCATCACCATCGTTGCGGCTGCAATTGCGCTGCTCTCCAAGGACTATATCACCAACATGATTAATGGGCTGATTATTATGTTTTCTGACCAATTGACTCTTGGAGACCATATCAAAATGGGTGAATTCAAAGGAAAAATTCAGGACATCACCCTGCTTAATGTCATCATCGCAAATGAAGATGACGACCTCGTTATGATACCAAACAGCTTAATCCTTTCCTCCCATGTGATTAATCACTCGCGTCAAAACATAAAAAAAATGTCCTTCGAGTTTGAAACAAAGCTGAGCGACAAACTAAACCTGGACTCACTGGAAAACAGCTTAATTCGACACCTAAACCCCGTAGAAAAACACATTTCCAAAAACTCCTTTGTCCTCAAGGCAATTGCAATCCAGCGGGATGCCGTAAAAATAAAAGTCCAATTTCAGCTGATAAGTGGAGACCGCGCAGTGGAAAAGAAAATCAAACGAATGATCAATCAGAAAATCATCCAACTGTCCAGTGAACTCTAATCAGCAAAACTTTTTCAATGATGTATACGAAGTGGTCCGTCAGATTCCCGAAGGACGTGTGACCTCATATGGTGCTATCGCCTCCTTTCTGGGTGCAAAAAGTGGGGCGAGAACTGTGGGATTTGCAATGAACGCATCACATGTAGCAGGAGATATTCCCGCTCATAGAGTCGTAAACCGCAAAGGTATGCTTACGGGCAAAAATCATTTTGGACACCCACTGGAAATGCAAAAGTTGTTAGAACAAGAGGGGATTCGGGTAAAAAATGACTGTGTGGTAGACTTTGAAGACCATTTCTGGGACCCTAGTGTCCATTTAACACTTTGACTTTTCCCGCCGACACCTCACTCTCAAGCGTCCGTCGCATGTTCTAAACCAAATGAACGAGAGCAATCCCGTCGATGATTTTCCCGGTCCCCATTTCATGGGGTATCATGTTGCTTTTAGGCAGTAAAAACGTGCCCCGGTTTATCGAAATGCGTGCCTGTTCGGCAGACAAGAAAACCTTCGTATGATATATTAATTTCCCTCCATGTGTCGCCTGCGTACAACCTTACCACCCGTAGAGGACAGAGGTCTAAATTTCGTGTTGTTTTAACAATAATTCAACAAACATCCCAAAATTTTGACTCACAATTAATTTTTTCATCCATTCATAACCGATACAAAAAAATAACCTACTGTTGTCTAGGAGATTAAAATAAGTTTATTTAGCTTTGAAAAACATTTTTAATAATACAAAAAAGACAAACGGGAACAATTCGGCAACATTATTGTATGTAATAAAAACCAATCGTTCGTACCAGACAATGGCTGAAATTCTAACTGTTACTTCTGTTAACGTCAACCGAGAAAAGCGGAGGGTCAAAAGACGGTTTAAAAAACTGAAAAAAGCCAGGTTTCTAAACCCTAATCAGGACAAGCTAAAGCGGACGTTTGACATCCTGGTGAGTTCATTACTCTTTGTCTTTGTTTTCTCTTGGCTTTTCCCCTTGATTGCGCTTGTCATTCGGTTGGATTCAAAAGGCCCCATACTTTTTCGCCAGTTGCGACATGGAAAAGGCAACGTGCCATTCTATTGCTACAAATTCCGAACCATGCGCCCCAATTCTGAGGCAGATTTCAAACAGGCAACAAAAAATGACCCGAGAGTCACCCGTTTTGGTTCCTTTCTTCGAAAATCCAGTTTGGATGAACTTCCTCAGTTCATCAATGTCCTGATCGGAGAAATGTCGATCGTAGGCCCCAGGCCGCATGCGTTGCCGATGAATGATCGGTTTTCGGCGGAAATAAACAATTTCATGTATAGGCACACGGTACGGCCGGGGATTACGGGACTAGCCCAAGCAAAGGGGTTTCGCGGTGAAACAAAAACTTTTTACGACATCTATTCCCGGTGCAAACTGGACATTTTCTATGTAGACAATTGGTCCGTTTTATTGGACATGAAAATCATCATCTGGACGGTAATAAGCTTAGCGATTAAGAAGACGGAAGTCTATTAGCTTTTCTTCCGCTGGCCGACGCTTAACAGCAACAAGCCCAAAAACATCAGCGCACCGTTAAGAATCAAAATCTCAAATCCGAATTTATATCCGCCAAAGAGGCTTTCGGAATACAACGAGATCAAATAGGCGAGGCAAGGAGTTATCAGTGCACAGTGAGGCACCCATTTATCTCTCGGTTGCCATTTTGTGAAAAGCCCAAAGCTGTACAACCCCAACAAAGGCCCATAGGTGTAGCTTGCAATCAAAAACACGGCGTTGATGACGCTTTGGTCGTTTAGCCATTCTACGACCAAAATCACAAGAAACATCAACCCCGTAAAACCCAAGTGCACCAGCTTGCGGACACTCACTTGCTTTACCAGCCCGTATTTATTTTGTATCTGCAAAAAATCATAACAAAAGGACGTAGTGAGTGCCGTTAAGGTAGAATCTGCACTGCTATATGCCGCAGCTGTAATACCCAACACAAACACCACACCTGCAAATGCGGAGAAATGTTTACTGGCGAGCAAGGGATATAAATCGTCCGTCCTTGCCGGCAGAGGAATGCTATTGGCTTCCGCATAGAGGTAAAGCAAAACACCCAAAGAGAGAAAAATCAGGTTTACCACTACAAGGATAATGGTAAACCAAAACATGTTTTTTTGAGCATCCTTTAAACTTTTGCAGGTCAGGTTTTTTTGCATCATGTCCTGATCCAAGCCAGTCATAACAATGACGATAAAAGTCCCGGCAAAGAACTGCTTGAAAAAATTCGTCCCTTCTTGCCAATCCCAGTTGAATACCCTAGAATAAGGATGAGAAGAAACCACCTCCACCATTTCCACAAAACCCAATCCCAACTCACGCTTTACCAAAAAAATACTCACCACGACCGCCGCTAGCATAAACAAGGTCTGTAAGGTATCCGTCCAAACCACTGTCTTGATACCACCTCGATGGGTATACAGCCAGATAAGGGATACGGTCACCAATACGGATACCCAAAACGGAACCCCCCACGCATCGAACAGGATTAACTGCAACACCCCCGCTACTAGAAATACCCGAATGGAGGAGCCCAATGTTCGGGATAAAATAAAGAAAAAAGCACCCGTTTTGTAAGACCAAAAACCAAATCGATCATCGAGATAGGCATATATCGAAACTAGATTTAAGCGGTAATAGAGTGGCAGCAATACCTTTGCAATGACTGCATACCCAAGAGTGTAACCCAAAATAATCTGAAAATAGTAAAAATAACTAGTCCCAACTTCACCCGGTACAGAGATAAACGTCACACCGGAAAGGGACGCACCGATCATCCCAAAAGCCACCAAAAACCAAGGGGATTGTCGGTCTCCGGTAAAAAAGGTCTCTGCGGAAATTTTTCTGGTTGTAAACCAGGAGATCAGAAACAAGAGCAAAAAATAACCTCCAATGACGGCTAAAATCAGGGTGATATCCATATGCAATCAGGCTTGAGCGCGCTAAAGTTGTGACAATTTATTATCTTTGCAAAATGAAACCACTAGAACATTTGATCGAAATCGAAGAAGACGTACTACTGGAGGAGATAGTCGACCAAGAGGAATACGACCTTGTCGTATTCAACGACGACGTAAATACTTTCGAGCATGTAATCCGTATCCTGGTGAAAGTTTGCAATCACACGATGGAACAGGCAGAGCAATGCTCCCTTATCATCCACTTCAAGGGCAAGTGCTCCGTAAAAAAGGGGAGTTTTGCAAAACTGAAACCCATGTGTGAATCTATCTTAGATGCGGGCATTCAGGCTACAATCGTCTAATTTCAGTCAGTGTGAACTTTCCTTCAAAGCTTATCGAAGAGGCTGTAACAGAAATAAGTAGGTTGCCAGGTATCGGTAAAAAGACAGCCCTTCGCCTCTCCCTGCATCTGCTAAAACAAGATGCGTCTGTTGCCACCTCGTTAGCCAAAGCCATCGTAGACCTTCGTACCAAAACCAGCTATTGTCGGGTGTGCCACAACCTGTCCGACACGGAAATCTGTTCCATTTGTGGAGGACACCGGCGAGACCACTCGCTTATCTGTGTGGTAGAGGACATACCCGATGTGCTTGCCATTGAAAATACTTCCCAATACAACGGGTTGTATCATGTGCTGGGTGGGGTAATTTCCCCTATTCAGGGAATAGGCCCGGATAATATCCATATAGACTCCCTCCTTTCCCGAGTAGTGCAGCCCCACGGAGGAGAAGTAGTAAAAGAAATAATCCTAGCGCTTCCCGCTACCATGGAAGGAGACACCACCTCCTTTTACCTAAGCCGAAAACTCAAACCGCTTGGTACCAAGGTAAGTACCATCGCAAGAGGAATTCCTGTAGGTGGTGAACTGGAATTTACCGACGAAGTAACCTTGGGAAGAAGCATCCTCACCAGGACAAATTATTCCACAGAATAATTTGTCGAATTCAAAACCGTATCTATATTTGCATTCCCATAAGCGAGCCGCCGACCACTTACAGGGTAGTAGGTTACGATAGGTGAATTCGTCAAAAATTATTTGGGGGATTAGCTCAGTTGGCTAGAGCGCTACACTGGCAGTGTAGAGGTCATCGGTTCGAATCCGTTATCCTCCACCAATTGAAAAATAAACGCTGACAACAAAGCTTTTGTGATCGCGCGTTGCGATGCCGGTCGGGAGGTTCTGCGTTACTCTTGCCTCCCTTCAGGCTGACAAGAGTAACGTATTATTTTTTTTGATAAATCGAAGACGGGCAGACAGGAGATCCCCCCTTTATGCTGCTTAAATGAACCGGATGTATGCAGGATACGGAAGTGAAATGGACATCTATCTCCTCCCAACTTAGAGACTAACCCCTATCTGTAAAATAGGGAACCTGAAAAAAATCGTACACCCGGAATTTGCTAAATCACCCATGGATGATTTTATAGATTTCATTTCCCTTCAATCTCCTCAACAAGTTGATCGTACCATTCCTCCCCGTATTTGCGGACAAGTGCTCCCTTCAGGAATTTATACAAGGGGACTTCCAATGCTTTCCCCAACGTACATGCGGCATCACAAATATCCCAACGGTCGTAGTTTAGCGCTTCAAATTGGTCGTATTTGGTCACCCGAATGGGATAGAGATGGCAGCTGATCGGCTTTCGAAAAGCTGTCATTCCAGCCGTATAAGCCTCTTCTATTCCACATTTCAGTACGCCATCTGAATCCTTCAACGAAAATGCGCAGGCTCCGTTCTCTCCAATGGTCGCCGTCCCTTTTTCCTCTTCTTGATCCAGTTCCCAAACACCCTTTTTCCGTATGGCTTCTATTCCCCTTTCGGAAAGAAATGGCTTGATGCGCTCATAATCCTGCTGCAAAACTGCAATCTCATCGTCCTCCAGGGGAGCACCGGCATCTCCTTCTACGCAGCATGCCCCTTTACACTTTGCAAGGTCACATACAAAATAGTTTTCTTTGATATCATCACTCAATACGGCGTTTTCTACTATAATCATCTGAGAAAATATTTACCTACAAAGGTATGGATAAATTTAACCCGGTCCGCAGGTATCGATGAATCTTCGCGAATCGGATCAATCATGATACCCCACAAAAAAAGCCGCCTCACCAAGATGAGGCGGCCTAACCCAGCACTATGAAGAAAAGCTTGTCTAAGCCTTATAGATACAAAACTAGCGACAATCAAAAAGGTTTAAATCTTTTGAAAAAAAGACCTAAATACCGAGTAAGATTTATGACCTTATCAAACGCTATGGAGTTCGAATGACTAAAAGTCATCCATCAAACCTGCTTTGACCCCACCTATAGACACCTCATTAAGTAGTTAAGAGAATAGGACGTGTTCCACAAGATGCTAAACCGCCAAAAAACCTTACTTTTGTACCGTGCAAGCTGACTTGTCGCTCCGTGCTGATCCAGGTCCGTGCGGGGAGGAAAGTCCGGGCAACATAGAGCGCCATACTTCCTAACGGGAAGGGGTTATGCTGGCGACGGCATGATTACAGCTAGTGCCACAGAAAATATACCGCCCTCCGTTGATCGTTGGGTAAGGGTGAAATGGTGGGGTAAGAGCCCACCGCCCTACTGGCAACAGTAGGGGCAAGGCAAACCTTATGGGTTGAAAGATCAAATAGGTTCCGTCGTGGGATTGCATCTCACAGGGGGTTGCTCGCTCTCATACGGAACGGGTAGATCGATTGAGCCCGGTTGTGAAGCCGGGACTAGATAAATGACAAGTAACCAAGGAAGCAGGTTTTTACCGTAAGGCTCACTAGGTGACAGAACCCGGCTTACAGGCTTGCACGCTTTTTCGACCTTTAACACATATAAATATGCCAAAAATTTTGATCATTGATGATGAAAAGGCCATTCGGTCCACATTAAAGGAAATCCTTGAGTATGAGAAATATGAGATTCTTGAGGCCCAAGATGGGGAGCAAGGCCTTGAAATGATCCAAAAACACGAAGTGGACTTGGTGCTCTGTGATATAAAAATGCCGAAAATTGACGGCATCGAGGTGCTCACCAAAGTAGGTACCTTGGATCGTCAGCCGCAGTTTATCATGATTTCGGCTCATGGGAGCATAGAGACAGCTGTTGAAGCCACTAAAAAAGGGGCTTTTGACTTTGTCCCTAAACCACCAGACCTTAACCGGCTATTATTGACGGTGCGAAATGCTTTGGACAAAAAGAATTTGGTGCAGGAAACCACGGTTTTAAAGAAAAAGCTTTCCAAAAAACTCGACATGGTAGGGAGTTCCGAAGCACTACGTCAGGTCAAAGAGACCATCGAAAAAGTAGCGCCAACCGATGCCCGCGTGTTGATTACCGGACCTAATGGCACAGGGAAAGAATTGGTTGCCCATTGGATACATGCGAAAAGCAACCGTTCATCCGGCCCGTTTATTGCTGTAAATTGCGCTGCCATTCCCGCAGAACTCATCGAAAGTGAACTTTTCGGCCATGAAAAAGGGTCTTTCACCTCTGCTTTAAAACAGCGGCAGGGTAAATTTGAGCAGGCCTCCGAGGGCACCTTGTTTCTGGACGAAGTTGGCGACATGAGCTTATCTGCTCAAGCAAAGGTTCTAAGGGCTTTGCAAGAACACAAAATCACCCGGGTGGGTGGTGACAAAGACATACGCATTGACGTCCGGGTGTTAGCTGCTACCAATAAAGATTTAAAAAAAGAAATCAAAGAGGGTAATTTTCGGGAAGATCTGTATCACCGGTTAAGTGTGATTTTAATTCAAGTACCTTCTCTCAAAGACCGGGTAGAAGATATTCCTTTGTTGGTGGATAAATTTCTGGAAGACATTGCCGCGGAATACGGCACAGCCAAAAAGAACATTCAGGAAGCAGCACTGGAAAAATTGAAAAAAAATCCATGGACCGGTAATATTCGTGAACTCAGAAATGTCGTGGAACGCCTCGTAATCCTTGGCAATCACGAAATTAGCGAAGATGACGTAAAAAAATATGCTGACTACTAGCGTCAGCATATTCTTTATCCCTTTATCTCTTTGTTCAGATCAGCTTTGGCATAAGCCGGACAAGGTTTGCTGGAAGCACAGGCTCCCATGGCCATTAGGCCAATTAATAACGCAATGAAGGTTAATTTCCGCATATCGAGTAAATTTTATGTGACCAAATATGATTAATTCTAAAGGCTTCGCAAAATTAATTGACCATTAAATTACATCCTCGGAGGTCTGAATAATCAAATCTCCCCAATATTTCCAATCTACCATCCTCATCCCAGCGCCCAAGATCTTGTGTTTCCAAAAAAGCGCAGGAATGGAAATTAGCCAAATCAATAACGTTAATCCCTCCCGTTTTATGGTGCTTATACGTGAAAGGGTCATGTGGATCCCTGATTAATATGCGTACTGAATCTGGAAGATCGTACTTGCCTTCCCCTTTGGAGTATGCTTGGGACATCATCTCCGTCATTCCATATTCCGAATGAATGAGCGACACACCAAAAGCCTGTTTCAACCGGTCATGAACTTCCTCGCGAATCATTTCAGTTCTTCTCCCTTTCATCCCTCCGGTCTCCATAATCATCAGCTCTGGAATCAGCGGGAGGTCCAAACCAGAGTCCACCAAGTCCAAGAGCCCAAAGGTTACGCCCAATAAAAGAACCTTCCTATCGGCACGCTGACCTAAAATTGAAAGTGTTTTTACCAGTTCTTGGTGATTATATAAATAGAAACCAGAATAATCCGATTTAGTTTCTCGAATGAAGTAATCTGCCATGGCAACGAGCGAGCTACCCTGCCGCTCCAGGTATGAGGGTAACAAGGCGATCAAATGATAGGTATCCAACGGACCATAAAACTTTTCAAATATCCGTCTAGCGTGGGCTAGGTAGAACCCCTCCGACCAATAGTAATGCTTACTGGAAACTTGCCCGGTCGTGCCGCTGCTTGAATAGAATCGGCTAGCATCATCGATATTACCACAGTAAACTGCCTTGTCTTTAAAAAACGACAATGGCAAAAACGGAATATCCTCTAGGCTTTTCACGCTGCCTACGGATAACCTCCGTGCTTCAATGTAAGCGCGGTATACAGGGTTCGCCTCCGCCTGTAGCCGAAAAAGCCGAACCGCCAGGTCTTCAAATCCGTACTCTTCCAGCCTTTCAAGCGATTCTGAAAAACTTTTGAAATATTTCATCGTTATTTTAAGGGTTAAAAACTATTTTTAAACAACTTTACGGACTTCCAGCACCGTTGCTAAATGAAAAAGCAAATGAAGGTAATAAAAGTTTCCTGTATCCTCCTAGTACTAGCAGGCGCGTATGCCTGCATTACACCTCCCGAGGGATTCCCTAGTATACCGGAAATCAGCTTTAATACGTTAGAATATGTAGAAACCAATGAAGCGGATTCCCTCATCGTCACTATAAACTTCAAAGACCAAGAGGGAGATTTAGGACTAAATCCAAGAGATATAGACCCACCCTTCAATGAGTTGATCTATCCCAGGGATCAAAACGGTCAGCTTATCACCTACCGAAATAGGCCCGCAGAGGCTCCTTCGTTCAATAACCGTGACTGGATCATCTCCCCCCTCATTAACAATGTACGGGTTAATGATACCATTTGGGTGCAGGAAAATCCCGATTATTACAATATCTTTATCAAGTTTTTTATCAAGCGGAGTGGCCAGTATACCGAGTTTGACTGGTCGGCTCCTCCTTACTTCACTACGTTTGACGGACGTTTCCCCAGAATTCTCACCGACGACCGCGGGAGATCCATAGAAGGGCAAATACGCTATGCCATGCTTTCTCTCGGATGGAATAGCATTTTCAGAAATGACACCATACGCCTGGAAGTCCAAGTGCAGGATCGTCAACTTCAACGCAGTAATGCGATCACTACACCGGATTTTACCTTATCCCAAGTACAAAGGAGTAGGTAACTAAAAAAGAAGATTTTTCCGATTCTATTATCAGTAAATTCTAGGATACCTAGTTGGGTCAGATTCATGCATCAGCGCATATGCGATTTCCACCACATCGTCTACACTCGGTTTGGAGAAATAATCCCCATCCGAGGAATACGCAGGCCTGTGATCTTTCGCTGAAATCGTAACCGGCTGGGAATCCAATGAAAAATACACTTCTTGATTTTCAAATACTTGCTGCATCATATACGCAGAAGCCCCTCCGGGAACATCTTCGTCCGCAAAAATCACCCGGTTTGTTTTCGCAATGGATTTCCCAATTATGTGCCCTCTATCAAAAGGAATAAGTGTCTGTACATCAACCACTTCCAAGGAAATACCCATGGATTGCAATATTTCAGCGGCATCCACGACAATGCGACACATGGCCCCGTAGGTAACCACTGTGATATCGGTTCCTTTTCGTATAACCTCAGCCTGTCCTACTGGAACCGTAAACTCGCCCACATTCGCAGGCATTTTTTCTTTCATTCGATAACCGTTGAGCACCTCGATGAGAATTGCCGGCTCATCGCCTTTCAGTAGTGTATTATACATACCTGCGGCTTGGGTCATATTCCTCGGCACACAAAGCAGTATACCCCTCAGAGACCCTAAAATCATGCTAATGGGTGATCCTGAATGCCAAACACCTTCAAGTCTGTGGCCTCGCGTACGGATTATAAGCGGTGCCTTCTGCCCTCCTTTCGTCCGATAATGCAGGCTGGCCAAATCGTCTGTCAACGTATTTAGTGCATATACCAAGTAATCCAAGTATTGAATTTCAGTAATAGGCCTCAAGCCTCGTAGCGCCGTTCCTATACCCTGTCCGATAATCGTCATTTCCCGAATACCCGTATCGGTTACTTTAAGTTCACCGTGCTTAGCCTGAAGGCCGGCAAATGCCTGATTTACGTCACCGATCTTACCCACATCTTCACCGATCGCAAATACGAGCGGATTGTGCGTCAGCATATGATCAAAGCAGGCCTGAAGAATCTCTCTTCCATCCACCATGGGAGCGCCTTCTTCGTAAATGGGTTCGATCACTTCCACCAGCTCGGCACGTTCGGACGACTCGCTGTATAAGTGACTGCTATAACGGTCCAGGTTTCTCTTTGACTCTTCTTGATACCAAGCCATGAGCTCTGCCTTCACCTCCATCGGATCTACCCGCATGAGCCACAAGGCCCTCCGAACCGTACTCACCACATCCATACGAATGGGGTGGAGCGTCTTGGATAATTCCTTGGCAAGCTGAAAAACCTGATCTCGCTGACTACTTTGCATTGCCGCACGTCGCAACAGGCTAAGTGTTAGATTCAGGTCCTGACTGATCGACTCGGTAAAGGCTTTCCAGGCACTTTCCTTACTAATGCGCACCTGTCGCTTTGCTTCCTGTTCGATCTCGTCAAGCTCCTCCTCCGTTGCAAAGCCATTATGCAGAATATAAGCCCTGAACTGCGGTACACAATCGTATTCAGCTTCCCATGCCAACCTTTCCTTGGATTTATATCGTTCATGGGATCCGGAAGTAGAATGCCCCTGGGGCTGTGTCATTTCTATTACGTGCACCAGTACAGGAACATGCTCATCACGGGCGATAGATGCCGCCCTTTCATAAGTCCTGAGCAACCCCTCATAATCCCAACCGCGAACCACCAATATTTCATAACCAGCCTTTTCTGGGGTTCTTCGAAAGCCTTCAAGTGCCTCCGAAATACTGGCTTTGGTTACCTGATATTCATTGGTAACGGAAATGCCATACTCATCGTCCCATACCGAGATGATCATGGGCACTTGAAGCACCCCTCCGGCATTCACGGTTTCCAAAAACATCCCCTCAGCGGTGGACGCATTGCCTATGGTTCCCCAAGCGACCTCTCGCCCACCGTGGGAAAATTGCGTCAGGTGGTGAAGTTCCGGATTTTCTCTATATAGTTTGGAAGCATATGCCAAACCCACTAAGCGGGGCATCTGTGCTGCCGTAGGTGAAATATCGCCTGTAGAATTTTTGATTTCCATCAGATTCTTCCAGCTGCCATCCGGGTTTAGCGATCGGGTGGCAAAATGACTATTCATCAGCCTTCCTGCCGAAGAAGGATCACGTTCTACACTGGTGTGGGCATACATCTGAGCAAAATACTGCTCTACTGTAAGCTCTCCAATGGCCATCATAAACGTCTGATCCCGGTAATATCCCGACCTAAAATCGCCATATTCAAAATACCGCGCCATCGCTATCTGCGCCAACTCTTTGCCATCGCCAAATATGCCAAACTTGGCCTTGCCCATGAATACTTCCTTCCTGCCCATCAACGACGCATGCCTACTAAGCATCGCCAAACGGTAATCTTCGATGACCTGACCGCGATCTATTTCCACCCTTTCTCTCCGATATGACGTGGTTGTTTCTTCCATCTCAAATTCTACTTACGAATAACTAGCGAATGAAAACAAAAAATCCTATTGCTCCAAAAATACTGAAATTTGTGACTATTCCCAATTTATGATTGGAATATTTTCGATACTCCATATGTAAAAATTCTGTTTAAGATACCGTACGCATTTAAAAACAGTATTATATTTGGATTTATCAAAACTGTACACCAACTTGTACCATCGCTACACGTATGAAAAAGGCGAGCACCTGTCTACCATTCATTGAACATTCCAAACATTCAGCTCGTGAACGTAATCGCTTGATTTAGTTATATTTCAGAACAACCCTAACACACCATTAATCTGCATAGAAATGAAAATCGGAGTTCCCAAGGAAATCAAAAACAACGAAAACAGGGTCGCTTTGACACCTGCCGGAGCCAAAGAGCTCTCCAAACGCGGGCATGAAGTTTTTGTCCAGCAACATGCCGGTATAGGAAGCGGCTTTTCCGACAGCCAATACCTTCAAGCAGGGGCCACCGTCCTTCCGTCCATAGAAGAAGTGTATACGGTTGCAGAGATGATTCTCAAGGTAAAGGAGCCCATCGAACAGGAGTATAGCCTGATAAGACGGGATCAGTTACTCTTTACCTATTTCCATTTTGCTTCGTATGAACCCCTGACAAGGGCAATGATCGAAAGCGGGGCGGTTTGCCTTGCCTATGAGACTGTGGAAAAATCAGATAAGAGTTTACCCCTATTGATCCCAATGTCGGAGGTAGCCGGGCGGATGGCCATTCAAAAAGGTGCAAATTACCTCGAAAAACCTTTAGGAGGGCGAGGGATTTTATTGGGTGGGGTCCCCGGTACCCTTCCGGCAAAAGTCCTGATCCTAGGCGGAGGTATCGTGGGAACACATGCCGCTTGGATGGCGGCTGGACTCGGTGCTGATGTCACGATTTTAGACGTTTCCTTGCCAAGAATGCGGCACCTAGCGGATATCATGCCTGCCAATGTAAATACCATGATGTCAAATGAGTTTAACATCCGGAAATTACTTCCAACAGCCGACCTGGTAGTTGGTGCGGTACTGATACCGGGTGCAAAGGCACCTCACCTGATTACCAGGGACATGTTGGCCTTGATGAATCCTGGCACGGTACTGGTGGACGTCGCAGTGGATCAGGGCGGGTGCATTGAAACCTGCAGGCCTACCACACATGAAAATCCCACCTACGTGATTGACGGCGTGCTCCACTACTGTGTGGCCAATATGCCAGGAGCCGTCCCTTACACTTCTACTTTGGCGTTGACAAACGCCACCCTGCCGTACGCCCTGGAACTGGCAGACAAAGGATGGAAAGATGCTTGCCGAACACATCAAGACCTGTGCTCGGGATTAAATATAATCCGAGGCAAAGTCGTCTACCAGGCAGTAGCGGACACTTTTGGCCTCACATACACTCCTGTAGCAGACTTTCTCCGCTAATCATAAAAAGGCCCTGCAATCCCAGGGCCTTTTTATGACATCTATCAGTTTTTAACAGCGCCTTAATCATGAATTGATCGGGCTTCTCGGACGAAATTTGTCGCCAAAGGAAAACACGCTATGCAGACTCATGCTACTCCCGATCTCATCAAGAAGTACAATGTACCGGCCCCTCGATACACCAGCTATCCGCCAGTACCATTTTGGAAAAACGATGTCGACTCTTCAAATTGGCATCTTGCGATAAAAGAGGCTTACAATCACTTTGGCGAAGAGGAGGGCATCAGCCTGTATATCCATTTGCCCTACTGTGAGAACCTCTGCACCTACTGCGGGTGCAACAAACACATCACCAAAAACCATTCGGTGGAAATCTCCTACATTTCTTCGGTGATGAAAGAATGGGAGAACTATGTTTCCTTGCTCCCGCCAAACCCTAAATTATCAGGCATACATCTAGGCGGAGGCACGCCGACCTTCTTTTCTCCGGAATCCCTAAGTACCCTCATTCGGCACATCACCCGGCACGTTGAAGTGATGCCCCATGCGGAATTTAGCTTCGAGGGGCATCCTAACAATACCACAAGAGATCACCTGAAAGCCCTTTTCGAAGTTGGTTTTACTCGGGTAAGCTACGGTATACAGGATTTTGATCTGAATGTTCAAAAAGCCATACATCGGATTCAACCATTTGAAAAAGTAGCCGAAGTAACCCAAATAGCTAGAGAGATCGGGTACGATTCCATTAACTTTGATTTGATCTACGGGCTTCCACACCAAACGCAGGAAACCATTCGGAATACCTTTCTAGGGGTTCAAGAGCTCAGGCCGGATCGAATAGCCTTTTACAGCTATGCCCATGTCCCCGAAGCCTTCCCGGCCCAAAGAAGTTTTGAAAAATTCCTGCCCCTGGAAAACGAAAAGCGATCGCTGTATGAAACAGGGCGTTACCTACTTTCGGATATGGGCTACATGGAAATTGGCATGGACCACTTCGCCCTTCCGAACGACCCACTAAGCCTGGCAAAAGAAAACAAAACGTTGCACCGCAATTTCATGGGTTATACTACGAAACCTTCGAAGATCCTGATTGGCCTCGGTAACAGTGCCATCAGTGATGTATTCTTTGCCTACGCACAAAATGAAAAGAAAATAGAATCCTATAAGTTGCGTATCCTCGAAGGAAAATCCCCTATAGTGAAAGGCCATATGCTTACTACGGAAGACATCCCGTTAAAACAGCTGATCCTTTCGCTTATCTGCAATCACGAGGCCGAGTGGCCTGCAGGGTATTCTCCATTTGCAAGGGAAGAATGGTTGATATCATTGAGCAACTTCCGTGCGGAAGGACTTTTGGATTTTGATGCAAAGGGAATTGTGATTCGGGAAAAGGGTATCGCCTTTATCAGAAACATTTGCATGGTCTTTGACCCTTATTTACAGCGATCAAAAAACGTAGGGTTTAGCAAAGCTATCTAATAAAAACACCGGATTGACACGGTACTCACTCACACAGGGTCATTTCTGTCTGATCCTGCTTAGCTCCAGCCATATCCAATATTGGACTGACATAATGTATTCCCAACCCGAGTCCTCTGACGATGAAAAGAATACCTACGAACACCGCGAAATAGGGAAGTAAGCCGTACATCCTCTCCCGGACATTTCCGGAAATCACCCCTTGGGACAGCATCAAAACTAACAGTAATGGCACGGTACCAATTCCAAACACCATCATGTATGCCGCCCCAAGCAAAGGACTTTGTAACGCCAGGGAAGCTGCCAACGCCACATACACCATTCCGCAAGGCAATAACCCATTCAAAAGTCCTGTGATAAAAAAGGCTGAAAGGCCACGCTTTTTTAGATAAATGCCCAAAGAGGTTTTTAGTTTATTGATCGTGCCAAACATGCCCACTTTGCCCAACCATCTTTCAGACTTCCGATAAAAAAACGCCATCAAAATTATCAATCCGCCCAACAAGACTGAAAGCCACTGCTGAAAACCCGCCAAACCCAACGTAAATCCCACCAGCCCGACAACGCCTCCCATAAATGAGTAGGTTATCGCCCGCCCCGCATTGTACGCCAGCTTGTTCAGTAGGAAACGGCTCCTATCATTGGCCGAAACGGCCAAAGCGATTGGCCCACACATTCCTACACAGTGGAAGGATCCCAAAAAACCAAGGAGAAACGCCGTCCAAACCATCTTACAGGGTTACTTTTTCCTCCTGAAAATACGACTTACCATCGGCAGACCAAGTAAGCTTTATCAGCCAATACCCCGGTTTCAAGTCCTTTAGATCCACAAACTGCGAATGCTCATCTCCAATCTCCAGTTCCAGTCTCTGATCTAATCGTGCATCGGAGGGTCTGAAAAGGTGAAGCTCCCCTTTTGCGCCTACCGGAAGGTGCAGATCGACTCCTTTAGCCTGACCGTCAAAGGTAAACGCAGCAAGCCCCAATGATTTGGCGTTGTCCACTTTATCGATATGCTCCTGATACCTAATTTCCTCCTCGTAATAGTTTTGCGTGACCAGGTGCAGGTCATCTTGTTTCATACAGATGGTGACCATGCTGATGATAATTGCAGCAAACGCCACAAACGTCAATACAATTCCTTTTCCCCAATCCATTTTTTTTCGTTTAATGATGCTTTATACCTGCTTGAATTCATGTGTCTATAATTTTCCTAAGCGGTCAGAACATGTCCTGATCAGAATCTGGAGAATCCCTGCCTTCCGGGAGGCAGGCTCGATTTCATGAGTCCAGCTCTTTACCTCTTCGTATCAGTTTACAGGACCCACAAAACTTGTCTTAACCTTATCGATTACCTCTCCGTTTTGCAGCAGCAACAAGGTGATATTTTCCTGATTGACCACCATGCTTTCTTTACTTTTGGTTACAAAAAACCGGCCCTCAAATTTGGTTTGTCCTTCGAGGTTCCAATTGGTATCGCCGACGACCTCCACTTGAAAAGCTCCGTCCTCGGCCACCAAGGCTACCTGCTGCTGATCGAATGTCTTATTTATAAAGGTCACTTCATACAGGTTACTGATCAATCCGCCTTCTCTTTCCTGATAGGTCATACCTCTAAAACGTGTCACGGTCGCTTCCAAATCCGTCCGGGTGGTCAGTAACCCTACGAAAGCCATCACCAACAAAACCAATATTACCGTGTAACCTTTCACCCTTGAGGTGATCAGCTTCTGAAAGCCCTCCTTAATGCTCGTCTCAGAAGCATATCGGATTAAGCCCTTGGGACGGTCTACCTTCTCCATCACCTCGTCACATACATCGATACAGGCCGTGCAATTGACACATTCCATTTGAACACCGTTTCGGATGTCAATACCCGTAGGACATACCTGCACGCAGAGCGAACAGTCAATGCAGTCTCCAAGCGCCGGGGCTTCGGTACTCACGTTCTTTCGAATCATCCCCCTTGGTTCACCTCTCACGTAGTCGTAGGCCACGTTGATGGAGTTGTTATCCAACAAAACTCCCTGTAAACGCCCATAAGGACAAACTACCAAACAGGCCTGCTCCCGAAACCAAGAAAATACGAACAAGAAGATCCCCGTGAACGCCATCAGCCCAATAAACCCAGCCATATTCTCGGCGGGAGGTTGACTTACAATCTCTTTGACGCGATCAATCCCGATCAGGTAAGCCATTACGGTATGGGAAATCAATAGCGATATCAGGACGAAAATGGTCATCTTGATGCCCTTTTTTCGGATCTTCTCCCCATTCCAAGGCATGGCGTTCAGTTTACGTTGCTGATTGGCATCCCCTTCGATCCAATATTCGATTTTTCGAAAGACCATCTCCATAAACAGCGTTTGAGGACAGGCCCAGCCGCAAAATACCCGCCCGTAAACCACCGTAAAAAGTATGATAAACAAGACTAAAATCAACAGCAGAAAAATGAGCAAATAAGTATCCTGCGGCCAAAAGACTGCACCGAAAATAATGAATTTTCGCTCGAAGACGTTAAACATCAACCAAGGCCTCCCATTGATGTGAATAAATGGACCGGCAAACAAGATGGCCAGTAGCACCCAGGAAAGGTAGGTTCTCCAGCGATAGAATTTACCCGAAACCTTTTTGGGGTAAATCCAATTTCGCTTTCCATCCTCCTGCACGGTCGCAAGAGCATCCCTGAATTTATCTGGCTGAATATGTGGATTATTTTTACTCATTTTTGACTGCCCGTAGGCTAAAGACGTTACCGGGAAGCTATCCCCGGTAACGTCGGTTCAACTTAAACCTCCTCTACACCCTGTTCATCTTCTGTGAGCGCATCGATAGGTTCTTCAATGGTTTGTTCATATTTATCTCCTTGCGGAGCTTTGGGGTTTGCCGGTGTGGTACCTACTAGCGTTAGGATGTAACTGGACACCTGCTGCATCTCCTCAGGGCTGAGCTGATCCTGCCAGGGTATCATCCCCTTTTCAATTACACCATACTTCACCACCTTGAATACATCCTCAATGCTACCTCCGTGAAGCCAGTATTCATCTGTGAGGTTGGGCCCCACTCCACCGCCTCCGTCGACTGCATGGCAAGCCACGCAATTATTCTGGTAGATTGCTTGCCCTGCTGCAAGCGAAGGCCCCGTGGCATCAAACTGGACATTGGTTTCGTCTATTATCGAAACAGCCAATGCTTGTCTTGCCTCCGCTTCCACCTGTGCCACATACAGCTCCTGTTCATACTCTTCAATCTGCATCTTTCCGATTCCAAACACGAGATAATTTAGCACATAGACCACTCCAAACACGATGGTTACATAAAACAGGTACTTCAACCAAGGCGGCATGAAATTATCCAACTCCACGATGCCATCGTAACTGTGATCCAATGCCAAGTCTTTCTCCTCTTCGATTGGCTTCATCTTTCCTGAGATAAACCGTTCATTAAACTGCTCCCACCAGCTAGGTTCAGCCGCCAGGGCAGGATTTTCGAGCTGAAGTACCTGCTTCAAAAAGGTGACCAGGTAAATCAGTATGACCATCAGCAGGACAATCACCAATAAAATCACTGCCATGACGATGACTAGTGTAGACTCTCCGCTGCTCATGGATGTAAATCCCTTCAAAAAAGAAATCTCCGACTCTTGGGCAAAAGCAGGTATCCCTGCAAACAGCCCGGCTACTAACAGCATTATTGACCTAAACACGTTCATGGCTGGTTTCATTTTTTGATTTGTCGTTAAATGGCATGCTTTTCATTTCATTTACATACGCCTTATCTACCCTGATTACCCAAATAAACATGCCTACAAAGAACAGGACGAATATGAGCAAAGAAATGATGGGATAGATTTCGATGTTTTCTATGGATCTTAATATTTCTTTATGCATGGCTGAAAATGATTAAGGGTTTGAAGCTGTTGACTTTTTGATATCGGTTCCCAAACGCTGTAGATAGGCAATCAACGCCACCATTTCTGACTCGGGAGAGACTTCCACACCGGATTCCTTTAAGCTCGCTACAATCTGGCCTGCTTGTACCTGCAAATCCTGGATGGCGGTTTGGTCATATCCTTCTGGATAAGGCACTCCTAATTTCTGCATGGTACGGATCTTTGCCGGCAAGTCATCATGGGAGAGTAGGTTTGTCGCCAACCAGGGATAGGGAGGCATTAAGGATCCCGGAGACATACTTCTTGGATCCACCATGTGATGATAATGCCAGCTATCCGGATATTTGCCACCCACCCGGTGAAGGTCTGGACCGGTACGTTTAGATCCCCACAGAAATGGACGATCATATACAAATTCGCCCGCTTTGGAATATTCTCCATATCGTTCTGTTTCTGACCTAAAAGGCCGGATCATCTGCGAGTGACAACCCACACACCCATGGGAGATATACAAATCCCTGCCTTGCAATTCCAGAGGAGAGTACGGCTGCACACTGCTGATCGTAGGCACATTGGATTTTACGAGAATCGTTGGAATGATTTCTACCACGCCACCGATCAGAATTGCTACGGTGGCCAAGACGGTAAAGAAAACAGGCTTACGCTCCCAGGCCCGATGCCAGAACTCACCGCCATGGCTGACGTGCTTTTCCAGTGCCGGAGCTTCGTCAGCCTCTTCCTCTTGAAAGGATCCTTGCTTGGCTGTCTTGACCAAATTATATACCATTAAAATCGCCCCGGAGAGGTAAAGCAGGCCTCCAAAAGCTCGTAGCATGTACATGGGAACAATCTGAATCACCGTTTCCAAGAAGTTGGGATAAGCCAATCTTCCGGCTTCACTGAATTCCTTCCACATCAAACTTTGTGTCAATGCCGCCACATACATCGGAAGTGCATAAAATAGAATGCCCAAAGTACCTATCCAAAAGTGGGTATTTGCCAATTTGGTGGAGTAAAGGTTCGTCTTCCACATCCTGGGCCACAGCCAATAAAGCATAGAGAAAGTTAAAAAACCATTCCAACCCAAGCCTCCTATGTGCACGTGGGCGACGATCCAGTCGGTATAGTGGGCAATCGCATTTACATTTTTGAGCGAGAGCATGGGCCCTTCAAAGGTAGCCATTCCATAGGCGGTTACCGCGACCACCATAAATTTCAACACAGGGTCTACCCGTACCTTATCCCATGCCCCACGAAGGGTAAGGAGACCATTCACCATACCTCCCCATGATGGCGCGATCAACATGATTGAAAAAGCCACTCCCAATACTTGGGCCCATTCGGGTAACGCCGTGTAAAGTAGGTGGTGAGGACCAGCCCAAATGTATATAAAAATCAAAGACCAAAAGTGAACAATCGACAGCTTGTAGGAAAACACCGGACGATTGGCAGCCTTGGGAAGGTAGTAGTACATCAATCCAAGGAACGGAGTAGTGAGGAAAAATGCCACGGCATTGTGCCCATACCACCACTGCACCAAGGCATCTTGTACCCCCGCATAAGCGGAATAACTCTTGAAAAACGATACCGGCAAGGCCAAAGAGTTAAAGATGTGCAAAACGGCAACTGTCACAAAAGAGGCCAAATAAAACCAAATAGCCACATACATGTGCTTCTCTCGACGCTTGATAAGCGTTCCGATCATATTGGCCCCAAAAGCCACCCAAATAAGCGCTATGGCTATGTCAATCGGCCACTCCAATTCTGCATACTCTTTTGAACTAGTAAGCCCAAGAGGAAGCGTGATAACCGCAGATAAAATGATCGCCTGCCATCCCCAAAAGTGGACCCAGCTAAGGGTCTTGTTCCACATGGGTGCCTTCAGCAGACGAGGCATGGAATAATAAATGCCTGCAAAAATCGCATTTCCGACAAACGCAAAGATTACCGCATTGGTGTGCAATGGTCTTATCCTTCCAAAAGTTGTGTAGGGATTTCCCAAATTCGCTTCGGGTAGAAACAGCTGAGTAGCTGCTAGCACCCCGATCAGCATTCCAGCTAGCCCCCAGATAATGGTCGCGGCGCCGAAATATTTTACGATCTTATTGTCGTAATTAAACCGTTCCAGTGTAGTTCCTGACATATGTTACTTCGATTTAGTTGATGGTACTTTTTTTTCTTCTTCTTTTTTTACCTTTTGATCAAACAGTATCCGGATTGACGGGGTGTAATTATCGTCATACTGCCCACTTCTCATTGCCCGGATAAACAAAAACAGAAACCCTGAGGCCATGATCAAGCTAATGCCAATTAATACAAATATTACTTCCATAATCAATCAGACTTATTTTCTTATCCCTCTTTTATGCGCCATATAGTTGGTTGCCAGCGTAGTAAACACCACCACCGAAATGCTGCTTAAGGGCATCAATACGGCGCAAAAAACCGGACTTACCAGGCCTTGTACCGCAAAGGATATCCCTACGACGTTGTAGGCAAAGGATAGCCCAAAACTTGCTTTCACAATGCGCCTACTTACCTCTGCAAAGCCCAGGTAATCGGGCAATTTCGTTATCGCATCCGCATCCATTATCCCATCACTGGCCGGAGTAAATCCGGTCGCCTTTGCGGTAAGTGCCACTCCTACATGTGCCTCCTTCAATGCTCCTGCGTCGTTTAGCCCATCTCCCACCATCAGTGCCTTGCGCCCCTGTGTATTCAGTGTGCGGATATAGCTTAACTTCTGTGCCGGACTTTGACCAAAATTCATCACCACGCTATCACCAAATACTCGTTGCAGATTTTCACGCTCATGGTCTTGGTCGCCAGACAGGATGTGAATCTCCTTATGTCTTCGCAATTCCCGCACGGCTTCTTCAATTCCGTCCCGGAGTCCACTCTTTATACGAAATACACCCAACCGTTGTCCCTCTACAGCCAGAAAGACTTGATTCCCCTCCAGTACCGACGTCGTTTCTACCCCACAAAACTCCGCGGATCCCAGCCGAAACTCCTGTTCGGCATAGACGCCTCGAAGTCCCTTGCCCTTCAGTTCTTCTACATTGGCGACTATTGCTTCCTCTACCCCGTCCAACCATGCGTAGATACGGTTGCTGAGCGGGTGAATAGACCTTGCTACCATAGACTTCAAAATAGCCTTGGTATTGGTGGTAAGCGGCTCTCCTTCATAGCAAATACTCGCCCTTGCTGGATCGGTAAGTGTCCCTGTTTTGTCAAACACTACGGTATCAACCGCAGCCATGCGTTCGATGACCTGGGCATTCTTTAAATAAAACTTACCGGCACCAAAAATCCGCAGGGTGTTGCCCAAGGTAAAAGGTGTGGACATAGCCAAGGCACAGGGACAGGCAATGATCAGCACCGATGTAAATACCTTTATTCCAAAAGCCATATCGCTGATACCCCAATAGGCCAAACCCACAAAGGCTATCGCTAAAATCGTAAAGGTAAACTTACCACTGATTCGGTTGGCAAGAGTCTCTAGGGAGTAAGACTCTTCTTTCTCAAAGGCCTTGTTATTCCAAAGATCGGTAAGGTAGCCTTGAGACGGCGATTTTTGGACGGTCATCGTGATGGCAGAACCCTTTTGCCTACCTCCTGCGTAAAGCAATTCACCTGGACGTTTTACAATAGGCACTTCTTCTCCCGTTACAAAGCTGTAGTCTATATAGGCCTCCCCCTCTATCAGGATACAGTCAGCCGGTATAAGTTCTTCGTGGCGCACACGGATTCGGTCTCCTACTTTCAGCTTGGTAAGTGGAATCACTTCCTCCCTTTCCTGCAATAACCGGGTAACAGCAATCGGGAAATAAGATTTATAGTCCCGGTCGAAGGACAGCGTATCGTAGGTCTTTTGCTGATACAATTTCCCCAATAGCAGAAAAAACATCAATCCACCCAAGGTATCCAAGTACCCTTCGTTTCCAGAAATAAAAATTTCATAAAGGCTAAAGAAAAAGAGCGCAATGATGCCCAAAACGATGGGAACATCCATGTTTATCACGCGGTTTTTCAATGCGTACCATGCAGAACGGTAGTAATCTGAGGCCGAATAGAAAAATACCGGAAGTGCCAGAATTACGTTCAAGTAGTTGAACAGGCCCCTAAAGCCTTCTCCCAAAAGCTCTGCTTCCGAAAAATACTCCGGCAAACTAAAAAACATCATGTTCCCGAAACAGAACCCTGCTACGGCTAACTTGTACACCAGCTTTCGGTCAATGGCCCGCCCTTCCTTCTTTTCGATATCTGAAAGGTTGATGCTGGGTTCGTATCCAATACGTGAAAGCAACAACACCAAGTCCCTCAATGTAATTTTATCGTGACGAAACTTGATCTGAACCTTCTTTCGAAGAAAATCTACCCTTCCGGAGACCACTCCCCCGTCTAGCTTATGCAGATTTTCCAATAGCCATATGCAAGAAGCGCAATGAATCAATGGCACAAAAAAGGTTACGTGACTTTCTTGGTCATTTTGAAAGTCCAACAACTTACGATTTACCTCCGCATCATTCAAATAGTCGAATCGATCGTCCCTTCGCTGCACCTGCCGCTGCGATCCGCCAGGGGCTGTCTCAAGTTCATAGTAGTTGCACAGGTTGTTTTCATTAAGCACCTCGTACACCAGACGACATCCGGTACAACAAAAATCCTTGTCATCGTACTGTACCAGTTCATCCTTACAGGATTCTCCACAGTGGTAGCAGGTCTTGATGGAATCAGCGGTATCTATTTTGGCCTTTTGTGACATATATCAGCAATTTAACCAAGTATGGCAAGGAAAAACATGACAAAAATCATATTACCAACTATTTAGGGTGCTAAATAAAAAGAAAGCCTATCGTACCACATCCCCCCTCGGTAAAAATGAAAAAGAACCTTTGCCAAATCGGTCTGATAGCTTTTGGTCGTTACCAGCAGCGTACATTCGTGTTTGACCGCATAGGACCAGAAATCGCCAATACGGCAAAAGTTGAACTTTATAAAGGATGCCTCCGCGGTACTTTGAACCACATGCTGTATAATTTCCTGCTCTTCTCTCATCTTGGATTTCGGAATAAAGCTGGGCGAAATAATGGTCGCCCTGCTGTGTTTAATGGTATTGGAAAAAAAGCTGAGGAAATTCTTGATCAATCGAGCGGAAGAAGGTGTTCCGTCGTAATGAAACAAAAGTCGGTCAAAAACCAACTCTTTGTCATATAATAGTACGGGGACATGGCAGGGCTCATTTTCAATTGCCCTTGGTAAATCCAATCCGTGAAGCCAATCCAATACTGCAGGCAAATGGGCCAGAAAGAGGCTGGGTGCCGTCTTATCTCCCATCTCTACCTTTCCAAAGCCAAGCTCCAGCCATTTTTCAAAACCTTCGGGAACCTTCTTTCCATAAAATGTCTGAAGAATTTCCTCCGGTACGGCAAAGTTTTCTGCGGGTATAGCTCTGGCTTGCATATCCTATTTTTTTTCTACAAATCTAGGGGTGCAATTTATTCTCTTATGTGATATTAGAGGGATCAAAACATGACTTTCGTCATCTTACTCTATCCGAGACCAACCTTTCGCCCACAAATCGCCCGGTTAAAAACTATCGGTTATCGGAAGGATTGACTGAAAAATCCGGCCTTTTTCGTTAATTTGTCGTAAAAAACAAGCATATGCATATACCTATATCCCTTGCCCTGATCTTGATGTTCGTATCAGCATCCACCCATCATCTTACCGCGCAAACGATCTCATTATTCAATGGGAAAGACCTTCAAGGTTGGCATATCGACGTACCCGACCTCGACGACGATCCTGACGGCATCGTTCCCTTTATTGTTAGGGATAAGAAATTGGTTTCACTTGGAACCCCTCAGGGCCACTTGATTACAGACAAAACCTATAAAAACTACCGTATCGAGGCAACGTATCGGTTCCCTGCAAAACCGGGAAATTGCGGTATACTTGTTCACGCCTCTACGCCAAGATCTCTGTACAAAATGTTTCCAAAATCGATTGAAGTGCAGATGATGCATGAAAACGCAGGAGACTTTTGGTGCATTATGGAAAACATCGACGTACCTGATATGGAAGCGCGGCGTGGACCGAAGGAAAAGTGGGGCGTGATAGAAGGGCAAAACAGGCGAATCCTAAACCTCACCGATGGATCTGAAAAACCACTGGGAAAATGGAACAAAATGATTATCGAATGCCTGGGGACTGAAGTGAAAGTGTGGTTAAACGGTGAGCTGGTCAACCATGGATTTAATGCAACTGCTAGCGAGGGACAAATTGCTGTACAGGCAGAAGGGGCGGAGGTAGAGTTTAAAAAACTCGCCCTGACACCCATCACCCGACTTAGCGAAAATCCCTGACTACTTCAGCCATAAAAATCAGACAACCTAGCCAGCCCCTTTTTATCCAGTATGATAATCTTCTTACCCTGAAAGTCAATCAATTCGTCCTTTTTGAATTCGGACAATAGCCGAATGACCGTCTCGGTAGCCGTACCGACTAGGCCGGCTATTTCTTCCCTAGTCAACACAATGTCGATTCGTTGGCTTTCAGCACCATCAACCCCGTAAGAGTCACCTAACTTCAGCAGGGTCATGGCCAATCGCTCACGGATGGTTTTTTGAGTGGCATCGGTCAGCCTACCCTCCATTACGCCAAGGTCTCGGCAAAGGGCTTGGGTAATTCGTCGATGAAATTCTACATCCTCGGACAAGACATTGAGGAACGTTTCTTTAGGTACAAAACAGATTTGTGCATCTTCCACTATAGTCGCTGTAGTAGAATACATATCCTCACCGATTAACGAGGTGTATCCAACAAAATCTCCCTTCTGGGCAAGACGTATGATCTGTTCCTTTCCGTTGGAGGCTGTTTTGAATATCTTTACCACACCGTTATTTACACAGAACACACCCAGCGGTTTGGTTCCTTCGTAGTATAAAATCTGACCTTTCTTGTGAGAAATAAAATTCTTGGCATCCGAAAGGCTGCATAAATGTTCATCCGATAATCCTGCAAACATGGAAAACTTCCTACTTAAGCAAAGTTCACAGGGAACGTTTTTCGTTTTAACTGTCATTACTGGTTTACTCTCGCGTTGGAATGGCTAAATATACCAAAATCTATGATCAAAATCATGATTTTGTATGCAATTTTAGCGCTGGATATCACTTATTCATCAAATTTCGGAAAAGACTTCATGGGAACATAGTTTTGTAGTTGCATGGAATAAGCCAAAACAACGTGCTTTAGTCCATTCGATACCGCAATATACCTAGCCCGCAGCCGCTGATTATACACGAATACCTGTTCTAGTGTTCGTTGGGACAATACTACTTCTGGCGCTTTGCATTCGATGATCAGAAAAGGCTTTCCATTCCGATCCATAACCATAATATCCAACCGTTTCGCAAGGTTATTGTAAGAAAGTCCCCTTTCCAGCACAAACAGGCTTTTCGGATAGTGCATAAACACGATCAAATAATGAATCAAGTGCTGCCTTACCCACTCTTCCGGGGTTAGAACCAGTTCCTTTTTCCGAATAGGATCATACACATACTGCTTCCCTCCCATCTCAAAAATCGATAGGTCGGCCGTAGGAAGATTTAATTCTGGAAACGATGATTCTGGCAAAAAGGACATACCGCAAATATCCAACCGCAAACCGAAAAATAAAAATTAAAACGCCATATAGGGAATGAGTCGGTTCACCCATTCCTCGGTAAAAATTTTGATATTCAAAAGATCCTCCGGCCTGGAAAAAGGACCATGCTGATTTCGGTACGCATAGATTACCTTGGCTTCACTGTTTCCGATGTAAGGATGCCGCGCAAGCTCCCTAGCTGTCAATTCGTTCATGGCAAGTTTTTCCCGAACTAATGGAGTAAATGGAAACATTTCGTATATCTTGACTGCCAACTCTTCGGTGACTCCATACACCTCCAACAGCTGACCGGCATCGTAAAAGCCACCCAAGCGATCCCTATATTTTATAATTCGGGAGGAAATAACAGGGCCCACTCCGGAAACTGCCTGCAAAAGGATAGAGTCGGCTTGATGAAACGCTACCACGTTTAAGGCTGGTGCCGGTGGTTTGGTAAATTGCCGCTTTGTGGTCTTGGAGGTGTCTTGTGAAAATGAGGTATTTACTGCTTCACGGGTAGCGAATTCGCCAATGACCGCAATGGCTTCGGAATCCTGTTCCAGCCTATCGGCAATGGCCTGTGCCTCGGCAACGTAACTTGCATACCGATTCTTCTCCGCATGCTGAAAAATTTTAGCTAAGATGCCCGGCACAAAATATAAAGTGACAAGAACCGGAAAGACCAAAAAAAAACCTCTGGATTCCCTTCTTGAAAAGCCAAAATACATCCTTAGAAAGCGAAATACGGCTCGTTTCATGGTTAATGACCAAGAGTACGTCGAAATTTACATTGTAGGGAATTTTTTTACAACATTTAGCCTTATATTTCCTACACATGAAGGAAAAAAAATAATCGAGGCAAATTATTTAGACGCCTTCTAAATTAGAGTACCGAAGCGGGATTAGTTTACTTCGTCCTAATTCTGTGATAAATTTGCCGATAAGATCAGTAGTCAGCATGCAAAATAAGTTTCGAGCGTTAAGTTTATCCTATAAAAGTGCACCTGTAGAAACGAGAGAGCTTTTATCCCTTGATGAAAGTTCCTCAAGAGAATTGCTGGTTAAACTGAAGGAATTCTTTAGTGTGACAGATACATTGATTTTGTCTACCTGTAACCGTACTGAGATTTATTATTCCCATGAACTGGATCTATCTATTGAGATCATCAAGTTAATGGGGGTAGAACGAGGATTGGCCAATCCTGTTTCCTACTTGCAGTACTTTGAAATCTTCAACGACGATCAGGATGCCATTAATCACTTGTTTCGGGTGGCGATAGGATTGGAGGCGCAAGTGATCGGTGACATGCAAATTGCCAATCAGGTAAAACGTGCTTATCAAACCTCCGCCGATTTAGAAATGGCAGGACCATTTTTGCATCGATTAATGCACACGATCTTTTTTACCAACAAGCGGGTAGTGCAGGAAACTGCCTTTCGCGATGGCGCGGCATCCGTATCGTACGCTGCGGTTGAATTGATTGAAGAACTTACTTCCAATACACTTAATCCCCGCATTCTGCTGATTGGCTTGGGAGAAATTGGCGAAGATGTAGCCAAAAACATGGTGCATATCCCATCTGCCGTGGTTACCGTTGCCAATCGCACATTTGATAAGGCGAGGGAACTCGGAGAGGAGTATGGATTTCAGGTGATTCCATTTGAGGATGTGTACAAGGCCATAAACGAGGCAGATGTGGTGGTTTCTTCTATCATGAAGTCCGAACCCTTCATTACCAAAGGATTTGTACAGGGATTAGATATACAAAGCTATAAGCTTTTTGTAGATCTTTCCGTCCCTAGAAGCATTGACACCTCCATAGAGGATGTACCTGGTGCTTTGCTTTATAATGTAGATAATATCAAAAGCAAAGCAAGTGAAACCCTTGAAAAACGTATAGCTTCCATTCCTACGGTAGAATCGATTATTTCAGAGAGCATCGCCGAATTTTATAATTGGAAAAAAGAAATGATGGTTTCTCCCACCATCAATAAGTTAAAAAATGCGTTAGAGCAAATAAGGCAGGAAGAACTTGAACGACATTTAAAAAACGCTAATCCAAAGGAATTTGCCATTATTGACAAAATCACCAAGAGCATGATGCAAAAGATCATTAAAATTCCGGTCGTTCAGCTGCGTGCCGCTTGTCAGCGAGACCAAGCGGAAAGTATGATTGACTTGATCACCGATCTTTTTGACTTGGAAAAGACCGGCGAAAGGGAAAATCATTAGGCAAACCGCAATATCCTTCACCAATCAATTTTTTATTTTCTCAGGATACCTTAGGACGGTGGTTGAAAAGACAGATGAATTCTCTATTTTTACCCACCCTGACAAAGTGTCCTTAAATTATGAAAATTCCAAAAACCAATTTCATTTTTCTTTTTTGCTTCGGTTTCCTGAATCTTAACTTCACCCTTCAGGGTCAGACCTGGGAGATTTACAATTCAGACTACAAATTACTCAGGAAGATTGAGAACGGCGACCTGAATTATTTAGGCAACTCCCTGAGGGTAAACATGCAAAATAATCAAGTAAGCCTCCTCAGTCAGGACTACGAGGAATTTTTCACCTTAAAAGATGTAACGCTACACCAATTTCTCGAGCCGTGGGTCATTGTCTCAAAAGGCACTAATTTTGGGGCTTTGCATGAATACGGAGACATGGTATTTGAACCTGAATTTGAGCATATTGAGTCCTATTTTAACCTGCTAATGGGCAAGAAAGGCCCCATGTTTCATGTATACGATAGAGGCACAAAGCAAACCCGAACTTTCGGACCCTATGAATCCGCCCGACTTGCCCGCAATGGCCAGTTGATTGCCAAAACACCCCAAGGTTATCTATTGCCATTTTCTTCGGAGCCGGATAGGATGTTCTTGGAGCTGGAGGATGTGTCCGAGGATGTAATCATTTCAAAAGAACCCACCGGATATGGACTCATCAACAGAGACGGGAAATACATCCTCGATCCCATTATTGACACCATGGAATACCTAGGCGACAACCATTTTTTCGCTCATGATGGCAGCCAATATATGCTTATAAAAGCCCAAACGAATACCGCTGATATCAAATACACCAGCTACCATCGCATTGCCTTGGAAAATGGCACACTGCTCGAGTACATCCATGGAAAGCTCCGGAGGATTATGAAAAAAGACGGAATCCTGCTAGATATCGTGGGCATGACGGAGGTGAAAATCGAAGAAGGAAACCATTACAACGTCTACTTCCGGGATCAGAAGCTCGGATTGTTGGGACCTGCCGGCAAATGGGAAGTGCAACCTACCACAAATGTCAGCCGAATTCTTCCAGGAAACCAAGGCCTTTATGGTGCCTTGGTTGGTGGTAAATACGGATTTATAAACGCCTCCGGGCAGCTGGTCATTCCAGCTCAATTTGATGAGGTAAAGAGATTTTCCGATGGCCTTGCTGCTACCAGAAGCGGATTTGCGTGGGGCTTTGTGAACCTGAACGGCGATAGCGTCGTCCCCCATCGCTACGATAAAACCGGTGACTTTTTCAGAGGCCTGGCGATCGTCTATCAAGGCGGCAAAGCAAACCTAGTCGATCAGGAAGGAAAGGAACTCCTACCCGAATTTTACGACCGAATCAGCTTAACGACCGATAATTATTACCTGACGGAGAAAGATGGTAAATACGGGTTGATAAACCCTATGGGTGTGGAAATCAAGGCTCCGATCTTCGATGAACTACGACGGGAGGCATACGATCAGATCCTCATACGGCAAAATGATAAATACGGAATCATGCGGGAAAATGGCGATTTTTCCTTGCCGCTATTCTACAGCACCATTCTTTTTGACGATACCAATAAAAAAATCTTGGCCGGTCACCAAGAGGTGTTACAGGCTGAAGCACCCGGGGAAGGGAGAAAAAAATCCTCCCGAAAACCAAAGTAATCGACGAATTTAGCGCTTATACGCAAGATCCGTTGATTACTTCAGCACCTTCTGATTTAATTTCAAACTACTTTCTTCGCGTAAAGACCCCGGAAAAGGTCAACCCGATTGCATTGGCAGAATAGTTCCCGCCAAATTCGTCCTAGTAATTCATATTGGTGTAAGAAAGACCTATTGCCTTGTAAGCAAACTCGAAAAAAGGATCGGATGCATTTCCTAGTGCGAAATTTTCACCCAGACCCATCTCTGTCAATGTCTTTACTGAAAATAATCGCTTGAGTAAAGCTCACACGCTGGAAGACAGTCCCTTCATGCCCCGTGTGAATCCGTTTCGACTGCAAATCCCATTTCCAACCCTCAGTTAATTAGCCTACGAAAAAGCAATTCGTGAATCAAACGAAGTTTAACTCAACTGGAACGAAAAAATGCCCCGAAGAACTACCAACGGGGCTATCCAACTCACTATCCCACCAAAAAATATCTCACCATTTTTTCACTGTTTCCATGATTGCCAATCATCGTCTATTCTGCCGGGTATGGATAACTACGTGAGGTCGCCACTACTTGGATTCTCAGGTACCTCATCTTTTAATTTTTCCTTCTCTCATAATTTCACAAACACTGCTTAGATAAAATTCCTTTTCCCTAGAATCAGTCGCCTGTTTTACCAAAAACACAAACTGCTTAAGTATTGTATTCACCTCCCTTTCCACCTCTACACTGGTTCGTACTTGGTAAAGCCTTTGCCCAGATCCTTTTGTCTGGAATAGGTAATTCTTCAGTTGCTTTAGAATCTGCAGGTACTGATAGTCTGCTTTCCATTCCACATAATTCTGCAAGTATTCTTTCAGTATTCGCTTCACATCCGAGACACTGGAAGCCTTTAGCCGCCGAGCACCTTCGGTCACTTCGCGAATGTGATCCATGCTTAAACACACCACCTCCACGCGCTCATTGACAAGGGGATCAATGGTCCGAGGCAGCGATAAATCCACCATCATGGTAAAATTTGTTTGTTCTTGTCCTTGCACCATTTGATCTGTAATGACATACCCCGGCGAGTGGATAGCTGAAAACACCATGTCATAACTACCTAGCTGGTCCGGCAATTCGGCCAAATTCCGTACCTGGCCCGGTATACCTTGGGCCTGGAAAAAATCAGAGGCTTTTGCAAGACTTCGATTGTAAACCGTCAGATCCCGAACGCCTCGTGACACCAAGTGCCTTACCAGTTGTTCCCCCATCTGCCCATATCCGATCACTGCCACCCGCGGTGAAGCAAAAATCGACAGGTATTCCGAAACCATTTGCACAGCAGCATGGGGCACAGAACTAAGGTGCATTCTAAATCCCGTCTCATTGGCTATGCGCTTATTGGCAGAAAACAGAAGCTGTATCAACCGATGCAAAAAGGGTCCCACGGTTGCCTCATTACATGCCAGACCATAAGCCTTTTTTAGCTGATTACTCAGGTGGGTGTCTCCAAGAATCTGTGAACGTAGCCCCACAGCTACCTCTCCAACGTACATTAAGCTACTGTCCTGATCGCGGATCACTCTAAATACCCTATGAACCACTTCAACCGTTGATTTTTTTGCTTGGGCGATTACTTCAAAAACAGCAGCCACTTGCTCCAGCTGCATCCATGCGATGATTTCGGTTCGGTTGCAGGTGGACAAAATCATCCACTCCTGCATCACACCCCTACCTGTAGCCAACTGATTAAAGAACTTTACAGCAGTTTCGTCAAAGGAGAACTTTTCCCGAATAGCGATCTCGGCATCTTGATATGTCACGCTAAATACGATAAGTTGATTCATTGCGCTTTGGGATAATAATAAAAGGGAACTGATTGGTGAAAAAGAATCAGGGAGATAGATTAGGCCCTACGGTAATGCATAGGGCCCGATATTTTCCGTGACCCCTTAAGCTTGAATGATCGCTCCTCTTAGTCCGCCACTGTTAAGAATCGCCCCAAACTCCTGGATAACCTCCATTGGAACACCGTTTTCCAGTGCCCCCTCCACTACCGCCTCCACAAACAAGTCATAATCCGTCGCAGTAATCCTACCTGTCATTCGGGCATTTACCTCAGGATTATGTGCATCGGCCATGTTCAATCCCTCGTAGGCAATTTGCCGAGACCCGATATTTGCAGCGAGAAAATCGCTGAAATCCGTCACCAAACCCTGAAATCCAGAAAGATCTCCATCCCCTACCTCTGCGAGAAGTACCGAAAAATAGGGCTGTAGGTCATTGTATTTTCCACCTTTATTTGTAGCAATCACGAGTACCGTGCTGGTAACCACCTTACGAAGAGCCAAATACCCTGCTTCCACATACTCCCCCTGACGATCTGGATCCTCGATCATTCCCGAACCACCAAGCCTGGTATAGAGGTCAAGCTGCTCTTCAGCCCCACGCTGCACAATTGGATCACGCAGTGATTCCAAAAGCTGCCCAACCGGACCGATAACATCCGGTGAGGTAATGCCCGCCTGGGCAGCTCCAGCCACCACTGCTTGGATAAAAAGATCGTAATCACTGTCATTGATCAATCCGTTCATACGCGGATTTCTGTTGGGGTCATGGGCATCTCCCATGCTTAGCCCATCGTACATAATATTACTTGCACCGGTGGCCTGCGCCAGCAAATCCGTAAAATCAGTTACCAGAGTAGAGAATCCAGAGGTCTCACCCCTACCGACTTCTGCCAAAAGAACACTGAAATATGGCTGTAAATCGTCGTAGACCCCTCCGTCGTTTGTAGCGATTTCCATTACGGTGTTGGTCACGACTGTCCTCAAATTCAAATAGCCCTGCTCTATTTGCTGACCGGGATTGTCCGGGTCATTTACTCTAGCATCCCCTCCCAACTGCGCTGCATAAAAGCTGGCATTCGTCTCAGGCATCGTATCCGCTACTTGATCGACATTACACGCTGCCAGCCATAAAAAGGTAAACCCTGCCATGAATATTCTTGTTGTTTGTCCCATTGTCTTGTTAGTTTGGTTTAAATTGATTTATCTTTTGTTTAATAAATGCTCAAAGAACTCACCTAATCGAAAGATGAAAGAATCCTGACTAATGGCTGGGCAACTACTTGCCAACTCCTCGGCACTGGGATGATACCGGTAGGCGTAGACCTGAAACTGTTCCTCCACAAAGTGAATGATGGCATCAGATGACCATTTTTTTTGTTCGTATAGGCATATAAAGAACCGCGCTTCTGCATTGACCCGAACGTCCTTTATGCCCCCTTGGGCTTTTAGTTTATCGGAAAATACCGCCTGAGCCTCCCCATCCAGTTCCTGCTCAAAAATAAATTTGCCCATGGCAAACGCTGGTCCCTTATGATCTATACCTTTGTTGACCAAGTAAATATGTGCCGCCAACGCGGTCACGGACACTCCCGCCAAAACCAATACCCAAATTACAACCCGCTTTATCATTATGTCATTTTCTAATTTTGAAAGGACATACGAAGTGAACCTGCCAACTGGATTTCTGCTAGTAAAAAAAAGATGATTTTTTGCTCCAAAGAATTAATTCAGCCACCGATCAGGACATTCCCTACGGCCAAAAACATGCCCAAAAGTTATTAAGTCCCTTGATTATCAAGACTCTCTTCGTCAAACCTAAAGAAGATACCGCTCAGAGATGAAACAGCGGCAATTACAAAAAAAACCACACTAAAGGCCACAGCGGCATTCTTATCTATTCCCACATACCCATGTGCATACACGAACACCAGTTCCCGGGCGCCTACGCCTCCTATCGTCAAAGGCAACACGGAAATAATACTTGAAATCAAAAAAACCAACAAGTAGGTGGGTTCATGATCGTAAATCCCGAGAGATCTGAGAATAAAAAATGCACTGAAAAGTTGCAATACCTGATTCAATGTAGAATAAGCCGTAGTAGAAAAAATACTGCCCATAAAATTCTTAAAAAACAACATCATGATTAAATATAGCGCTAGGATGACCGACGCCATTCCAACCGAGCCCATCACCCATTGGGATACCGGGAAAGGCCAATCTAGCTCTACGAAGACTAGGAGTGCAAATAATAAAAAAACCAACACCGCCAATCCATTTCCCCGGTCCAATACCACTGCTTGAATAAGCGGTTTCACCGGAACCTGAAAACGCCGCTTGAGCAGATAAACCTTGTATCCATCACCACCTATTCCCCCTGGCAAAAAGAGGTTGTAAAACATACCAATGGCATACAGCTTGACATTTTGCCATTCGGGCAGGAATATCCCAATATCTCTGAAATAGCCATTTAAGCGAAATGCGCAGAATACCTTGGATGCAATGTAAAACAGAAGAGCGAGCCCAAGCCAGCCAAAATTGACCTCTCTGATCACTTCCCACGTCGTTTGGGCATCGATTTTGGAAAGCACTAAGTAAATCGCTATCGCCGTCAAGAGCAACTTGACGAGTAGTTTGACGGGCTTACTATTCACCTTTGAATATTTCTTTGACCCGATAGGTCTTTTTATCCTGAGATTCGAAATAGGTTCGCACGATGATCTCGGCGATAATACCGGTAGTAATTAACTGAATCCCACCCAGCAAAAGAATAAAACCCACCAACAATATGGGGCGTCCCCAGATATCCTCTCCTAAGATTTTCAGTATGAGCAAGTACGCATTTACCAATACTCCTAGGAAAAACGCCAGTAAACCTACCGTCCCAAAAACATGGATGGGACGCTGAAAATACTTTTGGAAGAAAAGCATGAGGATCAGATCCGCCATCACTTTAAAGGTCCTCCCTATGCCATAGTTTGACTGCCCATGTATCCGAGGATGGTGTTTTACAGCTACCTCTGTCATCTTGGCTCCTTGTTGCTTTGCCAGCACGGGAATAAACCGGTGCAACTCTCCATATAAGCCCATATGCTGGGCAATATGTGACTTATATACCCGCAGGGTACATCCGTAATCAGAGAGGTACACTTTGGTGGTATTTCTTATTACCCAGTTGGCAATTTTACTTGGCACTTTTCGAAGCACAAAACCGTCTTTTCGGTTTGCCCTTCTACCTGCCACCACATCCCAATTTTCAGATTTGGCTTTTTCCAACATCATGGGAATATCACTGGGATCATTTTGCAAATCCCCGTCCATAGTAGCCAAATACCGGCCTTTCGCTTGGTCTATGCCCGCAGCCAAAGCAGTGGTCTGGCCATAGTTTCGATTAAAAATCAACAGCGAAGTACGCTTATTTGCCAACCGCTTTACTTCGCTAACGGTACCGTCAATGGAGCCATCATCGACGATAATGAGTTCGTAATCCAAGTGCTTAAGAGCGCTATATATAGCCTGCAATAATGGCTGAATATTTTTTTCTTCGTTATATACTGTAACTACAACTGAAATCTCCGGTGTGGGCATAAAAATAAATTTCTGTAAAATTAGGCTATTTTAAAGGGGTAGACAAATGCAAACCCCGCAAAGGTACATCTATTGGTAAGAACGAACACGCCGGGTCTGTTGAACGGAGGCATATTTTTAGTATATTGACGTTTTTATCGGACATATGGAATACCGGTAAAAAGCTATCAAACCTTTGTTAACCGATAACCAATACTACCCATGAAATCAAACAAACGCAGAGATGCTCTCAAAACAATGGCGGTAGGCAGCGGCCTGGCCCTATTGACACCCGGTATCCTGGTCTCCTGCACACAAAAGACCGAAAAGACAGCAGCAGAAGGAGATACGCCTCCTACTAAAAAAAGTAAGGTTGGGGTGGCGCTCGTCGGACTGGGGTATTATAGTACAGACCTGCTAGCACCCGCGTTGCAACTCACCGAAAACTGCTACCTCGCCGGAATCGTGACAGGAACACCCTCCAAGGCATCGGCCTGGAAAGAAAAATACGGCATTCCGGACAAAAACATTTACAACTACGATAATTTCGACAGCATCAAAGACAACGCTGATATTGATGCCATCTACGTCGTGTTACCTCCTTCCATGCACGAAGAATATGTTATCCGCGCTGCAAATGCAGGCAAACACGTCTGGTGCGAAAAGCCCATGGCGGTTACGTCCCAAGAATGTCAAAACATGATCGACGCCTGCAAAAAGAATGGCGTGCAACTTACCATTGGATACCGGCTTCATCATGAGCCAAATACGCAGGAATACCGAAAAATCATCAACGAGGGCAAGCTAGGCAAAGTCAAGAGCCTAAAATGTGCCGCAGGATACCGTGAAAACCGCACCGACCACTGGAAGCAAAAAAAGGAAATGGGAGGTGGCGTGATTTACGACATGGGAGTATACTCCATTCAAGGCGCCCGCTGTGGAACCGGAATGGAGCCAATCGCCGTTGTTTCGGCAAAAACAACATCCACTCGCCCTGACATTTATCAAGATGGCCTTGCGGACGTTGTAGAGGCCGTGCTGGAGTTTCCCGGAGGCGTGATGGCGGAAATCAAAACGAGTTTTGCCGAAAACACCAATTTCCTAACTGTTGAATGCGAAGATGGAACCCTCGCCATGGAGCCTTTCTCTGGTTACGCCGGCGTGAAAGGTACAAGTCCCCTGGGTGAAATCAATCATCCCTATGAAGTCCCCATGCAGCAAGCCATGCAGATGGACAACGATGCCAAATCGATTTTGGAAAATACGGCTGTTAGGGTACCCGGGGAAGAAGGCCTACGGGATATCCGCATCGTGGAGGCTATCTTAAAAAGTGCGGAAACAGGTAACAGGGTTTCCCTGTAATACCCTTAGCAAAATCAGCTAAAAAGGGGTCCGGTTTATTTACCGGACCTTTTTCTTTTATACATTTGACATATGAACGAGTGGGAGAAAGAAATTCGGGCGTTCGAATACTACCTTAAAATTGAACGATCGCTCAGTACAAATTCGATCTTGGCGTATCGTCAAGATGTCGAAAAGCTTTCCCGCTTTATCCAAAATGGGTATCCCCATGTCGCTCCAAAAGATATCCGCATTGAACATCTTCGCCCTTTTATAGCCACGCTGGCCGACTTGCAAATTTCCGAGTTTAGCCACGCCCGCATCCTTTCAGGAATAAAAGCCTTTTTCAACTACCTAGTATACGAAGATAAAATTACGGAAAACCCCGCCCAGCTCCTGGAATCGCCAAAACTCTCCCGAAAACTGCCAGAAACACTTAACTACGAAGAAATCGTACGGCTGCTGGAAATGATCCCTTTGGGAAGTCCGGAAGGGCACCGAAACCGAGCCATGCTAGAGGTACTCTATAGTTCAGGCCTTCGTGTATCCGAATTGGTTAATTTAAAGGTAAACCAGATTTATGAAGAGATCGGGTTTTTACAGATTTTGGGAAAAGGAAATAAAGAGCGACTTGTCCCTGTAGGTACCGATGCAAAAAAATACCTGAACTTATACCTAAAAGAGGTCAGACACCTGCAGCCTGTGGCGAAAGGGCACGAAGACTTTGTATTTCTGAACCGTAGAGGAAAAAAATTGACGCGTGTGATGGTCTTTTTGATCATCAAAAAACTCGCCGCAGAGGCGGGTATCCGCAAGCGCATCAGCCCGCACACGTTTCGCCATAGTTTTGCCACCCATTTGGTAGAAGGAGGCGCTGATCTTCGGGCCGTGCAGGACATGCTAGGACACGAGAGCATAACCACCACCGAGATTTATACCCACCTGGACAGGGATTATCTGCGCCAAGTGCTGAATGAATTTCATCCTCGGAGATAGCCAACAATAAGCAACTGATTACAAGTACTTTTTACCCATCCCCGGATTTGACAATCGATATTATTTAGCCACGGCGTTAACCCTTTTTCACATTAAAACCATAATTTAGCAACTTGAAAAAACCTGAGCCCCCGTGTATAAATCAATCATCAAGCCCATACTATTTCTTCAGTCTCCGGAAAAAATCCACGAAATCACCTTTTCTTGGATCCGAAAAACCTTTGGGCTGCCCATCATTGGATGGATTATTGAGCGAATGTACCGATTTGAAAACCCGTCATTGGAACGGGAGGTTTTTGGCATCAAGTTCAGAAATCCAGTTGGCCTTGCCGCGGGGTTTGATAAGGATGCAAAAGTCATTGACGACATGGCAAAGCTAGGCTTCGGGTTTATTGAGATTGGCACCTTGACACCAAAAGGACAGGAAGGCAATGCAAAACCTCGCTTGTTTCGCTTACCCTCAGATGAAGGCCTCATCAATCGAATGGGATTCAACAACGGTGGTGTTGAGAAAGCGGTAAAACGGCTTAAAAAGAGAAAATCGAGCATTGTGATCGGTGGCAACATCGGTAAAAACAAGGTAACTCCAAACGAGGATGCCGTAGGCGACTACCTGTATTGCCTGGAGGCGCTACATGCGCACGTGGATTATTTCGTAGTAAATGTGAGTTCCCCGAATACCCCAAACCTGCGTGAATTGCAGGAAAAAGAGCCTTTAAAAAAACTGCTCACCGAAGTAAAAAGCGCAAATGACCAAAAAGAGAATCCGAAGCCTATCTTGTTAAAAATTGCCCCGGACCTTACCAATGGTCAGCTCGATGATATCGTGGAAATCGTTTTGGAGACGGGCATAGACGGACTCATCGCCACCAACACTACGCTAAACCGGAGCAACCTCAGCACCGATCGCCAACAATTGGAAACCATTGGAGCCGGAGGAGTCAGTGGCAGGCCACTAAGGGAAAGAAGTACTGAAATCATTCGATACATTTCCGGAAAAAGCGGGGGAAAGTTTCCGATTATTGGCGTTGGAGGCATATTTTCCCCGGAGGATGCCTTGGAAAAGCTGCAGGCTGGCGCGTCCTTGGTCCAGATCTACACGGGCATGATCTATGAGGGTCCCTGCTTGGTAAAAAAAATAAAACAGGGCTTGTCCCGTTTTTATCAGAAGTCACCTAATTAACATTGAAATTTTGCTTACTTTAAGCTGAAAGTGTACAAACTGGGAATAAATGGCTGCTAACACCTATAAAAAAAGCACTTTTAACAAGAATTCAAAAGGATCTACGGGTCAAAAAACGACACCCAGAAGGTTCCGTTTAGCCTTTTTAAAGGACAAACGCTGGGTGGTTGCGGCTGGAGTATTGTTGATTTTTGCCTCCGTCTTTTTTACGTTGGCTTTCTTGAGTTATCTTTTCTCGGGACAAGCCGATCAAAGCGTGGTGGTCAGCAACGAGGGTGTACCTGTGTTTACAAGGCTAGGAGAGGTGGAAAACTGGCTAGGTTACACAGGGGCTTGGATTGCCCACCAGTTTATTTTCCGATGGTTTGGATTGGGTGCGTTATTTTTTCCACCGTTTCTATTTCTAGTGGGCTTTAGGCTATCGTTCAAAAAAAGCCTGATGTCCTTGTCCCGCTTCAGTGTATTTGCCCTATTTTTTGTTTGTTGGTTAGCCCTTTTGTTGGGGTACGTGGTCCATTTGATGGATGGTGTCAGTTACCTAGGATTTCTCAGTGGTGGCCTAGGATACGAACTGGCGTTGTTGGCAGACGGCTTTTTGGGTTGGGGAACCCTAATTATCATCTTTGCCTCCTTGCTAATATTTATCATCTTCTTCTACGACATTGACCGGCTTAGTTGGTTTCACGACTCCCAAAAAGGAAGTACGTTGGACGGCAGCGATAACGATATTTCGGCTGTCAACAGAAGTAGATACTCCGAAAAACCCCCCATGGAAGAGGAAGCGGGCTTGGAGGAAGAAGAACTCGGCCAAGAAGCATTGAATGAAATCCCCGACGAGTCCACATGGAAGGTACACACCAACGAAGTTGCTCCTGTCCAGAAAGATAAAGACACTTCCGTGCGATTAGACCCCACTCCCCAAAAAAAGCAGGAAGCGGAGGAAACGAACGAAACGGCATCAGACCGATTTTCTGTCGAGGTTCCGCAAGGAACGGAAAAAACTGCGGACAAAGTGGAGAATCTTTCTCCTTACGATCCAACATTGGATCTGCCTAACTACCAGTATCCCACGTTGGATCTACTGAACGAGCACGATCAGCAGCGGGTAACGGTAAGCCGACAAGAATTAGAGGAGAACAAAAATAAGATCGTGGAAACCCTAGTCAACTTCAAGATAGGTATCCAGGAAATAAAGGCGACGATTGGCCCCACGGTTACCCTCTATGAGATCATTCCAGATCCCGGCGTAAAAATCAGTAAAATCAAAAACCTAGAGGATGACATTGCACTGAGTTTGGCGGCGCTGGGAATACGTATCATTGCACCGATTCCCGGCAAGGGTACCATAGGCATTGAAGTACCCAACAAAAACCGGGAACTCGTGGCAGCCCGTTCGGTATTGGGAACGGAAAAATTCATGCGCAGCGACAAGGACCTGCCCGTAGCACTTGGGAAGACTATCTCCAACGAAGTGTTTGTGGTAGATCTGGCCAAAATGCCCCACCTACTGATGGCGGGGGCCACCGGTCAGGGAAAATCCGTCGGACTGAACATGATCCTGGCGTCATTGATTTACAAAAAGCATCCTTCCCAGCTCAAACTGGTATTGGTAGATCCCAAAAAAGTAGAGCTCACGCTGTTCAACAAGATTGAAAGGCACTTCTTGGCCAAGCTCCCGAATGCCGATGAAGCTATCATCACAGACACCAAAAAAGTCATTTACACACTGAATTCCCTGTGTATAGAGATGGACAATCGGTACGATTTACTGAAAGACGCCGGTTGCAGAAATCTAAAAGAATACAATGACAAGTTTGTTGCACGAAAGCTAAACCCTGAGAAAGGACATCAGTTTATGCCCTATATTGTCTTGGTAATAGACGAGTTGGCAGACCTGATGATGACTGCGGGAAAGGAAATTGAAGGGCCCATTGCGCGCTTGGCGCAGCTTGCCAGGGCCATCGGAATCCATTTAGTGGTCGCTACACAGCGTCCTTCCGTAAATGTGATCACAGGTATTATCAAAGCAAATTTCCCGGCCAGGCTTTCTTTTCGGGTAACCTCCAAAATCGACAGCCGCACCATTTTGGATGCGGGGGGCGCGGAGCAATTGATCGGCATGGGTGATATGTTGCTTTCCATGGGCTCGGATGTGATCCGCTTGCAATGTGCATTCTTGGACACCCCCGAAGTGGGCCGGGTCTGCGATTGGATTGGTGAGCAAAGGGGATACAGCGACGCATACCTACTACCAGAGTTTGTCGGTGAAGATGGAGATGGCGGGGTCGGTGATATCGACTTAGAGGATCGTGACCCCTTGTTTGACGATGCGGCGCGCCTGATCGTAAGACATCAGCAAGGCAGCACGTCGCTGATTCAGCGTAAGCTCAAGCTGGGGTATAATCGTGCCGGAAGGATCGTGGATCAATTGGAAGCAGCCGGAATTGTGGGCCCCTTCGAAGGCAGCAAAGCCAGAGAGGTTCTCATTCAGGACGAAACTAGTTTGGAACAATTATTGAATAGCCTATAACAATTAAGTAACCCGTAAAGATGTTGAAATCAGTTATTTTACTCAGTTTCCTGACCACAGCCGTGATGCTGGACCTTCTCGGGCAGACCGACCAACGTGCCCAAACTATTTTAACCGAGGTCAGCGAGCGTTACCAGGAGCTAAACGGATTTAAAGCTACCTTTGAATACTCCTACTCCACCGATACGGAGGGCGTGATCCAAACAAATACCGGAGAGGTTTCCGTTAAGGGAGACAAATACCGCTTGGTACTGGATGATCAGGAAATTTATAACGATGGCAATACCGTTTGGACCTATATTAAATCCAGCAAATACGAAGAAGTGACTATCAACAGTGTCGATAAAGACAGTGATGAGCTTACCCCTTCCAATATTTACACCATCTATCAGCGGGGTTATGCCTCCAAATTGTTGGGGGAAAAAACCATGGATCGAAAGCCTGTTTACGAAATCCTACTCACCACAGATAAAAAAGGCTCGCAATTTAAGGAGGTCAAACTGTATATCGAGAAAAACCAAAAAGACCTGCTAGCCTGGGAGATCAAAGATGATGTGGGTGGCATTTTCCTATACAAATTCAAGGAGGTACGTAAGAATGAGCTCCTCCCAAACGAATACTTTGTATTTGATTTAAACGCGAATAGCAAAGTCGAGGTGATCGACCTTCGCTGATTGAGCAACACCTATTAGACAGAACTTTTCGACCTATGAATAAGAATCAGTTAATTGCCCAAATTCGGGAGAAACAGTCCTACCTATGCGTTGGCTTGGATCCGAGTATGGAAAAAATACCTGCCCATTTGCAGAAGGAAAAAGACCCCTTCTTTGCATTTAATAGAGCAATAATCGATGCAACGATCGATTACGCCGTTGCTTACAAACCCAATACCGCTTTCTATGAGGCCCTGGGCACTAGGGGGTGGGAGAGTCTGGAAAAAACGTTGGACTACCTCCCCTCCTCTGTCTTGAAAATTGCGGATGCAAAACGCGGAGATATAGGCAATACCTCAAACCTGTATGCCAAGGCCTTTTTCGATACGCTGCAAGCCGATGCGGTCACCGTTGCACCGTACATGGGCAAAGATAGCGTCACACCGTTTCTGGGATTTGAAGATAAATGGGTCATCCTGCTTGCACTTACTTCCAACGAAGGAAGTACTGATTTTCAACTATTTAGTAACCAAGGTGGCAGACAGCTTTTTGAAGAAGTCTTACTTAAAAGCAGAGATTGGGGAACACCGGAGAACATGATGTATGTAGTGGGAGCTACCCGAGGGGAAAAGATCGCAGAAGTGCGAAAGTTAATTCCCGAGCATTTTCTTTTGGTTCCGGGAGTCGGTGCACAGGGCGGATCCCTACAGGACGTGGCGCTGCATGGGATGAACTCAGAAGTGGGCCTTTTGGTCAATTCCTCAAGGGGTATCATCTACGCCTCATCGGATAGAGATTTTGCCCAAGCTGCCGAAAAAGAAGCGCTCAAACTTCGGAATGAAATGGCCGACTCCTTGCAGAAAATCAGGTAAAAGCATGCGTAATATCCTTTATACCAAGTAAAAAGAAATAGGCTGCGCAAGATTTTTTGCACAGCCCTTCTTTTGCTTAAAAAAATTTTTTCATACCTTAATGGAGCGCTTTTAACCAACTTTTTATGGCAAATTTTCACGAAGACTTTCTTCATCTGGTCTGGAAATACCAGTACTTCGACAAAAGGCAGTGTGTGTCCGAAGACCATGCCGAGCTTCAGATACTCAAGATTGGATACCAAAACCATCACGAGGGTCCTGATTTCAAAGAAGCTCATATACGTATAGGCAACGTGGATTATTTTGGCCATGTAGAAATCCATCTCAAGTCTTCTGATTGGAAAGCCCACGACCACCAGCATGATCCTGCCTACAATAGTGTGATACTCCATGTAGTATGGGAACACGATGTGGAAATCCAACGAAAAGATGGGACGACCATCCCTACATTAGCCCTTAGCGGAAAGGTGTATTTGGACGTGGTTCGTAATTACGAACGTCTTCTCTCCTCACCCAGCCACATCCTCTGCAGTGGACAGCTGGAAAGTGTTCCTGATATCCTGAAGTTTTCCATGCTGGAAAAATCTTTGATCGAACGAATGGAAGAGAAAAGCCTCAAGGTCTTGGAATTGCTCGCGGAAAACAAGCAAGACTGGGAGGAAACTACCTACCAATGGCTCTTTTGGTGCTTTGGTTTCAAAACCAATCAACAGGCCATGCTCAAACTCGCCAAAAGCCTCCCCTACAAGCTGATCAAACGACACAGTGACCGACATGTGGCACAGGAAGCCCTGCTTTTTGGCCAATCGGGACTCTTAAGTGGCTACAGCGAAGGACTATTTACACCGGGAACTGCTGACGGCTACGTGGATAGCCTGGTGAGAGAATACCAGTTCTACCGACAGAAATACGGGCTAAGCCCTCAGCTATATCCCTCCGAATGGAAGTTTATGGGCGTTCGGCCCGCCAACTACCCAACGATTCGTTTGGCCCAATTGGCCGCACTGCTATCCAATAGTCCCCATATATTTTCCCAAGTGATACATGAAACGAGCGGTCTGAGTGATTTTTCGGCCATATTCCAACTCACAGTCTCTCCATATTGGCACAGCCATTACCATTTTGGAAAGCTTTCTGAAAAGTACTCCAAACGATCCGTAACTTCCGGAACCTTGTCACTGCTAGCTATGAATTTCATGATTCCTCTTTGGTATGCCTATGGCAAATTTATGGACAACCTAGACTGGCAGGAAAAATGCTTCGGTATGCTTCAGGAAATCCCCGCCGAATCCAACTCGGTGACCGGTAAATTCGAAAAGGTAGGCTGGAAACCAGTACAGGCATTCGACTCGCAGGGAATGATCGGCTTATATAATCACTACTGCAAGGGAAGAAAATGCTTGGACTGTAAAGTAGGGCAGTCCCTGCTTCGACCATCCGGGAAATGAATATTGCTTCCGAGCTCTTTTTGCCGTAATTTTGCATGCTTAAAAGAACCGCATGGAAAAACCCGTCATCATCTTAGGAGCGAAAGGGATCGCACATCCCGCACTGGAGATCTTCAATAGCCACAATGTGATCGTTTACGGCTTCTTGGACGAAGATGAATCCATGCATCAAAAAGAAATCAACCATGTGTCTGTGCTGGGTAGTACAGAAGATGATGGGTTCCTAAAGCTTATTGGGAAAAAATGTGAAGCATTCGTGGCCGTAGACGACCCAAGTCACCGAAAGTATTTGGTAAAGTTGCTCAACGAACGTCGAAAAATGCAACCTATCAATGCGGTACATAAAGCAGCCTATATTTCTACGGACGCTGCCATAGGTCATGGAAATTTTATCAACGCCAAAGTAGCATTGGGAACCGGGTCCGTGATTGGCAGCCACTGCATTTTCCACTCAGGTGCGCTATTGGAGCATTTAGTAGAAGTAGCTGACTACGTACAGGTAGGAGCAGGTAGCATCATCAATTCCGGGGTTAAAATCGAAGAAGGCGCATTCATAGGTTCTGGTGCCATCATCGTATCTGGCGTTAGAATCGGTAAAAATGCCCGGGTAGGGGCCGGTTCCCTAGTCATCGCTGATGTAGAGGACGAAGCCACTGTATTCGGAAATCCCGCTAAAAAACTGGAATAAAGTTAACCAAAGTCATCCAAATCGAATCACCTAAACACCCTGCTTGAAACAGGGCTTACGTCATGGAAAACGAGAAATACCTCATTCTGCTCTATTATTGTTACGCGCAAATTCAAGACCCTGAAGCGTACAGAGAGGAGCATCATTTATTTTGTATTGAAAACAATATTAGGGGCAGAATTATCGTATCCTCCGAAGGTCTAAATGGCACCGTATCGGGCCTAGAGGCTGACTGCCAACGGTACATGGACTACGTCAAATCAGACCCCCGCTTTGCTGATACCGAATTTAAAATCGATACCCACGATCAGCATGCATTTGCTAAAATCCATGTGCGGGCCAAAGATGAAATCGTGCATTCCGGTCTGAAACACCTCAATCCGAGGGAAAAAACAGGCAAGCACCTCGAACCCTTGGAATTCAAAGCGATGAAAGACCGGGAAGATGTGGTGATTCTGGATGTGCGCTCCGACTACGAACACAAGCTGGGCCACTTCAAGAATGCACTTCGGCTAGATATAGAGAACTTCCGGGATTTTCCTGAAAAAGTCAAAGAACTCGCCCACTTAAAAAACAAGAAAATTCTCACCTACTGCACTGGGGGCATCAAGTGTGAGAAGGCCTCTGCCTTTTTGCTGGATCAAGGCTTCGAAGACGTGTACCAACTCCATGGGGGGATCATTAAATACGGGATGGAAGCAGGAGGAGAGGACTTTGAAGGAAAGTGTTACGTCTTCGACAATCGGGTGGCAGTAGATGTAAACCAAGTGAATCCTACGGTGGTCTCTACCTGCTATGTTTGCGGTACCAAATCGGATCGCATGGTAAACTGTGCCAATCCCGTATGCAACATTCATGTTCCGATATGTGAGTCCTGTGGCTGGGAATACCAAGGTGCCTGTTCTACTGAATGCATCGAACACCCAGAAAAAAGGCCCTACGATGGCACCGGTTACTACCAAAAAAATACGGTAGGATACAATCCTTACAAAGGCTTTTACCGGAAGTCTGACAAGCCCACTACTCCCTGTCAGGCCAATGCCAATTCCTGAATCTGAACTGATCATAAATAGGGACGGAAGCATCTATCACCTGCACCTAAAGCCTGAACACCTCTCCGACCGTATTATTACGGTCGGAGATCCCGATCGTGTCCCCTTGGTCTCGCAGTATTTTGACGAGATCATCTACTCGGGCAGGAAGCGTGAGTTCGTGACCCACACTGGTTATTACAAAGGAAAACTATTTTCCGTCATTAGCACCGGTATGGGTACCGACAATATCGAAATCCTCATGACAGAACTTGACGCACTCGTCAATGTGGACTTGGTAACCCGAATTGCTAGACAGGAACATACTACATTGAAAATAGTGCGGGTAGGGACATCAGGAAGTCTCCAAGCGGATGTTCCAGTAGACAGCCTCCTGGCATCCACCTTTGGAGTAGGATTGGATTCGCTGATGACCTTCTATCCCATCCAATACAATGCTTACGAATCACACATTGCCACCGAGGTGCAAACTTGTCTACAATTACCCTTCAAACCCTATTGTGTCAAAGGTTCCGAATACCTACTTAGTCGCTTAGCCAATAACCTGCTGCAGGGCATGACGGTTACCTGTCCCGGCTTTTTTGCCCCACAGGGAAGGGAGGTCCGTATCAAACCCGCCCTCCCGGACATGATGAGTACCTTATCAAAACTTTCATTCGAACAGAACCGGCTAACGAACTTTGAAATGGAAACAGCCGGCTACTATGCCATGGGCCGTATGCTCGGTCACGAAGTCCTTAGCCTAAATGCCATTGTGGCCAATAGGATTGAAAGAACGTTTTCCGAACAGGCTGACGAGGTAATAGACAGGCTGATTTTACACACATTGGAAAATTTTTAAGCGTCATTTCGACAATAATTTTACCTTTCCCTTTACTTATTCACCGTTCATCCGGCTGCACTTTTTCTTCAAATAATAGCCTTCAATACCGAGCTCTACGGTACATTAATTGTATATACACATATATCAAACAATTTGATTTATAAGGGGTTTTAACATTACATGGGGGTAATAACAGTAACTTTTGTGGGTGACCTTCTGCATTCTGATCTCCCAAGTGTAGCCTCTTATTGTTAGCCGATTGGATGACAATAGTCTGTTTAGCCGAAATTTTAATGCCATGATCAAATTTACGTATTTCTTAATCCTTTTTTTCACGCTGTCCCAAGTCCAAGCCCAAGACGTTTCCCTCCGTGGAAAGGTCATCGAAGAAAGCAGTGGTCAAGGGTTGGAATTTGCAAATATAGCCCTCCTCTCCCAATTGGATTCTTCGGTAATTACAGGAGGTATGAGTGACCTGGACGGAACCTTTGATTTCGAAGCCAAACCCGGGCAATACATCCTTCGAGTAGGTTTTATTGGCTACGAAAGCCACTTTCAAAACCTAACGTTGGGGGAGCGCCGAAATGTTAACTTAGGAGTCATTAAACTTGTAACGGACGCCGCAAATCTCCAGGAAGTGGTGGTAGAGGGCGTCAACTCCATCTTTGAATCCGACATCGACAAGCGAAGATACGATGTAGAAAACAGTGTGGTCGCAGAAGGCGCAACGGCATCAGAACTACTGGAAACCCTACCCTCCATCCAAGTGGACGACGAGGGGGGTATCAGTATGCGTGGCAGTGGCGATATTTTAATCTACATCAATGGCCGTCCTTCCAATCTTTCGGGAGACGATGCGGAATCAATCTTGGCCCAATTCCCCGCAAACAGTATCAAGAGCGTGGAGCTGATCACCAACCCTTCCTCTCGGTACGATGCCGCCGGTGTGGGAGGAATTATTAATATCATCTTAAAAAAGAACGAAAAAACTGGTCTCAATGGCCAGGTAAATGTGTCAGCAGGTACGAGAGATAAGTACAATGCAGGAGTAAATCTAAATTACGGCGCAGGAAAAGTCAACTACTACGGTTCCTACAATTATCAAGACCGGAGAACTTTTAGAGAATCGGACGCATTCCGCGAAAATCGGATAAATGGCATTTCGCCATTTTTGGATCAGGATTCCTACGGCGAACGATTCGACAGCAACCACTTGATTCGGGCTGGCATAGACTACAATATCACTGAAAACCAAACCTTTGGCCTTTATGCGCAGGGTAACTTTCGGGACCGAACCGGATTCAACAACCTCAACCAACGCAGCCTTAACAGCCTAAATCAGCAGGACAGCCTATTTGTTCGAAATCAAAACGATACCCGCGAAAGCTTTAATGCGGAAACCGGTGTAAACTACAATTGGGATATCGATACACTGGGGCAACGGTTATTCACCTCACTATCCTATTCCAGAGACGAACGTACCCAAGTAGAAAACTACGAACAGTTGTTTTTCAATGAATCAAACGAAGCCGTTCCTGCAAACAATCTACAGCAGATCAACACCGTCCCGCAGACAAGTGACCTCTACGTTCTTCAGTTGGATTACATCAAGCCATTTCCAGATGGAGGTAGCCTAGAAACCGGATTGAAGGGTACGTTCTCCCTCTGGGATCGGAGTCAGGAATTTATGCAGGGCGACCAAAACAACGCATTCATCCCAACACCCATTGACTCCATCAGCGACGGCTTTATATTTGACGAAGAGGTATATGCCGCTTACGTGAGTTATCGAAACCGCATGGGAAAAGTGGGATTTCAAGGGGGACTTCGGGGAGAATATACCGAGACAACCGGTACGCAAGCAAGCCGATCGGAACCTTTTGTCAATAACTACTTCAACCTGTTTCCGAGCCTTTACCTATCCTATGAGTTGGGCCAAGAGCATGAATTTACCGCAAACTACAGCCGAAGGATCAGCAGGCCCAACATGTGGTCACTATCACCTTTGTATCGAGTGCGTGACCTGTTAAATCTGAGTGTGGGCAACCCATTTCTGCAGCCCGAATTTACCGATAGCTATGAATTTGGCTACATGAAAGGCTTTGAAAAATTTCTTTTTAATGCCACGGTGTATCACCGTGTGTCCACTAACGTTCACACCCGGGTCATACGGCTTACCGACAACAATGTAGCCATACAAACGAGGGAAAACGCCCTTCGCAGAAATGCGACCGGCCTGGAGGTTATCAACCAAATGCAATTGGCCAACTGGTGGGATGCCACGGTATCGGGAAATTTCTTCTATTCAGAGATCATTGGCAACAATATCGAACAGGGCTTTAACAACAGCAACTACAGCTGGACGGTTAGTTTGCTTTCCAACATGGCCATACCTAACCTCTTCACCTTTCAGGTACAGGGAAATTACCGGGGCCCAATCGTGCTGCCACAGGGTCAAATCGAACCGTATTGGGGATTGAACGCCGGTATTCGCAAAAACGTCCTTGATGACAAAGGCACCATTAGTCTCAATGTAAGTGATATCTTCAATACAGGAATCTTCCGGATCACCAATGAAGATAATCGGTTCGTACAGGAGCGCGTTTACAACCGGGAAACTCGGATTGGAACGATCGCATTTACCTACCGATTTGGAGGATTCAAGGAGAAAAGCAACGGCGGTCGAGACCGAGATGATGATTTTGACGACGGAGATTTTTAGACCGAAACTTTTAAGGCATCGTTAAACTGGAGGGAGGGGTCACTCAATCCCATCCAGTTCGCTTAGTTCCAGCCATCTGATTTCCAGTGTGCCAATTTCATCTTCTAGTTGCTGCATTGCCGTTGAGAGTTCCAAGAGGCGGGTATGGTTTTCACCTACTGAGCTTAGTTCACCCACCAATTCCTCCTTTTTCTGCGTGAGCTCTTCTAGCGACTGCGTGATTGCTTCAAATTCTTTCACCTCTTTGAAGCTGGCTTTTCTAGCCGAACCGGAGGAGGAAGATGATGTCTCTATAGCCTTTTCCGGCTCCGAAGTACGCTTTACGTCTTTGGCTTCAGTTCGCTGTTCCTTTTGGTACTCTCGTAAATCGGTGTAGTTGCCGGGGAAATCGCTTACAACTCCTTCACCCTCGAACACAAAGATATGTTCTACCAACCGGTCCATAAAATACCGATCGTGGGACACAATGAGTAGACAGCCCGGAAACTGATCCAAAAAATCCTCGAGCGTATTCAGGGTAACGATATCTAAGTCGTTCGTAGGCTCATCCAAAATAAGGAAATTTGGACTTTTGATCAGTATCATCAACAATTGAAGACGCCGTTTTTCTCCACCACTTAGCTTGCCCACAGGCGTATGCTGCTGCTTGGGTGGAAACCCAAATTGGGTCAAAAACTGACTTACGGTGATCGTACTCCCTCCCGCCAATGTCACTACTTCGGCAACATCCTTCACGATATCAATTAGCTTCTTGGTGTCATCAAAAGCCGTCTCCTCCTGACGATAATAACCAAATGCCGTAGTCTCTCCGATGCTGATACTTCCGCTGTCAGGAGCTGCTTCTCCGGTAAGAAGCTTTAAAAACGTTGTTTTCCCGGCACCGTTTGGCCCCACAATGCCGATTCGGTCTCCCCGTTTGAAGGTATAACTAAACTTATCGAGAATCTGCTTGTCTTCGTAGGATTTGGAAAGGTCCTCGATTTCGATGATCTTCTTGCCGAGACGGCTGGTCTTTACCTCTAAGGTAACTTCCCGTTCGTCCTTTTTACGAAAAGCCTTTTCCTTGGTGTTCTCAAAGGCATCCACTCGGTATTTGGCCTTAGTACCCCTAGCTTTGGGTTGCCTTCGTATCCAATCCAGCTCCTTTTTGTAAAGGCTCTTAGCCTTTTCCTGCTCGGAAAGTTCTACCTGCTTTCGTTCCTCCTTTTTTTCCAAAAAATAGCTATAGCTACCCGCATACCGAAATATCCGGCTATCATCGAGCTCCAAAATCTGATTGGTCACCTTTTCCAGGAAATACCGGTCGTGGGTCACCATTAGGAGGGATAGATTGGCTTTAGAAAGGTACTCCTCCAGCCATTCGATCGTTTCCAAATCCAAGTGGTTTGTCGGTTCGTCTAGTAGCATTAGATCGGGCCGCTCCAGGATCGCTTTGGCTAAAGCCACCCGCTTCCGCTGCCCACCACTTAACTCCTGTACAGAAATACCGGTATCATGGAGCCCAAGCTTTCCCAATACTTCATTCACTTGAAATTCATAGTCCCAGGCTTGAAGGGCATCCATTCTTTCAAAAATCGACTGAAGTTTATCCTGATTATCATTACCCCGCTGAGACGCCAGCATTTCTTGCTGGTAAGCTTTGATGACCTGCAAGGTCTCATTGGTGGTATCCTCAAAAAGTGCCTGCAATATGGTCAAGCCTTGTCCAAAAACGGGATTTTGATTGACATAGGATACTTTCACCCCTTGCTTCACAGCGACCGTGCCGGCATCCGGCACCTCTACCCCCATTATAATTTTCATGAGCGTGGATTTACCCGCGCCATTTATACCCACAAGGGCCACTTTTTGCCCCTGATCGATTCCAAAAGAAATTTGTTGGAAGAGCACCCGCTCCCCGTACGACTTCGTTAGTCCCTCTACTGATAGGTAATTCATGGGGGCAAAATTAACCAAAACTTTGCCAGCAAATACCGTTTTCTCATTATTTCATGTTTGTATCGCAATTTTTCAGCGATCACAACTTGTCCCAGATTATCGGGGGGAATCTCGCTTGAAAGATAGACCCTATTAAATCACGACTACTCCTTGCTCGATTTCATCAGTGCATTGATCGCGTTTCCTAACGCCTGAAAGGCTTCCTTGAGGTATTTCAGTGATTCACTTACTCGCGGCTCCACCTCTTCGCGCGCACCTTGGTATTTTTCTTTGTAGTAGGCCTTGCGTTCCTCAAATTCCTTCTCCAAAGAATCCCGCTTTCCCTTCAACTCCTCAATCTTTTCCTCGATCTCATCCCGCAACTCCGCAGAAGCTTCCGCCCCCTTTTCAATAAGGTGTTCGATCTTCTTCCCTACATCTTGCAGGATTTTTTCTATTTCTTCGAATGATTTGTCAGTTTTTTCCATATCCCAGTCTTTTTTAACGGATGAAAAGCCTACGAAATATAGGTAAGAACAACGGTTTTAGCTAGGAAAAAGCGAATGGGGATTTTGAAAGAACATACTTGCCGGATAGTAGACACGTATGTTGCACGATGTATTGGGATGCGGAAGAAAAAAAGAGACAATTCCCTCTTTGTCCAACCCTACCAATCTTCGCTTAAACGCAAAAAAGCCCTTCGATTTCACGAAGGGCTTTTCAATAATGTGGCGG
>NZ_JACVCV010000120.1 GCF_017811155.1 Lunatimonas salinarum
TCCAAGCTGATCATGATGTTAAATACCAGCATGACGCCGAATGCTCCCGCAGCGACCCACCGCAGCCACTTGCTCGTTTTTATATCTGTATTCATTTTTAATTTTGAGATGTATAAAATGATTGAGATTGAAAATTTATAGGACTTTTAAATATTTTTTGGAAAACTTTGGGGTGAAGTCTTCGGCTTTTAAAAGCTTGAGAATAATAACTCATGCAATCAATCTTTAAGTTTGACGATCATCAATATAGGGTTGTCTGATTTGTCCAAGGTATGAAGGGGTAATCCGATTTTTTCAGCTGAAATTTCACCTGTAAAATGTGCCAAAAACTCATGGGGATAGATTAATTTAAAAACCCTGTTGTCGGGCACCTCTCCATGAGGCCAAAAGGGCAACCCCCCATCCATGTCATTGTAAAAGGCAAAATGATAACCATTTCCCTT
>NZ_JACVCV010000121.1 GCF_017811155.1 Lunatimonas salinarum
CAGGCAATTCGGTTGGTTGCGCAGCGCTAGACATCTCCGGGTTTTGGCGGAAGTGATAGGGCACCATGAACATGCCCGCGGCCAAAACGGTGGAACAAATTGATCTCTAAGCCCAGTCTATAAACATGTCACCCCTACGGGGTGAGAGAGCCCGGCAAAGCCCGTCATTGCGAGTGACGCAGGAGCGAAGCAATCTCTTTAAGCTAGCTCAAGGGGCTTGGGGTAGTTTTGGGAAGGAAGCTCAGTTTCGCCAATTGCCAATTGGCAGAAATATCGGGGTGTAGTTGCAAACTACACCCAGAGCGGGGGCTCGCTTCGGATTCGTGGTTTTGGAAAGGAAGTGGCATCGTAAATTTTCCGAATCTTACATCTCATATCTAACGTCTTACGTCTACCTCACCACCCTTCTAACTACACATATCCACAAAGAAAACGACC
>NZ_JACVCV010000122.1 GCF_017811155.1 Lunatimonas salinarum
CAGGCAATTCGGTTGGTTGCGCAGCGCTAGACATCTCCGGGTTTTGGCGGAAGTGGGAGGACACCATGAACATCTCCCCGGCCAAAACGGAGGGACAAATTGATCTCTAAGCCCAGGCTATAAACATGTCACTCCTACGGGGTAAGAGAGCCCGGCAAAGCCCGTCATTGCGAGTGACGCAGGAGCGAAGCAATCTCTTTAAGCTAGCTCAAGGGGCTTGGGGTAGTTTTGGGAAGGAAGCTCAGTTTCGCCAATTGCCAATTGGCAGAAATATCGGGGTGTAGTTGCAAACTACACCCAGAGCGGGGGCTCGCTTCGGATTCGTGGTTTTGGAAAGGAAGTGGCATCGTAAATTTTCCGAATCTTACATCTCATATCTAACGTCTTACGTCTACCTCACCACCCTTCTAACTACACATATCCACAAAGAAAACGACC
>NZ_JACVCV010000123.1 GCF_017811155.1 Lunatimonas salinarum
GGTCGTTTTCTTTGTGGATATGTGTAGTTAGAAGGGTGGTGAGGTAGACGTAAGACGTTAGATATGAGATGTAAGATTCGGAAAATTTACGATGCCACTTCCTTTCCAAAACCACGAATCCGAAGCGAGCCCCCGCTCTAGGTGTAGTTTGCAACTACACCCCGATATACTTGCCAATTTGCAATGGGCGAAACTGAGCTTCCTTCTCAAAACCACCCCAAGCCCCTTGAGCTAGCTTAAAGAGATTGTTTCGCTCCTGCGTCACTCGCAATGACGGACTTTGCCGGGTTCCCTTATCCCGTAGGGGTGACATGTTTATAGCCTGGGCTTAGAGATCAATTTGTCCCCCCGTTTTGGCCGCGGGCATGTTCATGGTGCCCTATCACTTCCGCCAAAACCCGGAGATGTCTAGCGCTGCGCAACCAACCGAATTGCCTG
>NZ_JACVCV010000124.1 GCF_017811155.1 Lunatimonas salinarum
CATTCGGTCCAACCCCAACGGGGTGGCATGATTATAGCCCCGGGTGGCAACCCGGGGACAAAAAAAGCCCCATTGTCCCCGTTTTGGCCGCTTACCCTGTTCATCCTGCTATCCCCCTCCCGCCAAAACCCAAAGGTGGTTGAGGTGCGGGTAGATGGTTAGATATGAGATGTGAGATTTTTAGATATGAGACGTTAGACATAAGATGCAAGACATAAGACTCGTGAAAAGTTCGAGTCTACTTCGTCGCTAGAACCGAAGATCCGGAGCGATCCTACTATCGTACCTATAACCAAATATATCGCCGAAGGCATATTTCTATTTATATCGCGAAGCGTATATCTTTCCAATTTCACCGTTGAGGTTGCCACTCTCCTGCGTCACTCGCAATAAAGGCCTTGCGCTGATCTTAGCAACGTCGGTAGAT
>NZ_JACVCV010000125.1 GCF_017811155.1 Lunatimonas salinarum
TGTAAATTCCGGTGATCTTGACCACCAATCCGGTGATCTTGACCACCCTCTTCTTTAGGGTTTTCAGTTACCGTTTTATTGGCGGTTAAAGTTATCGTTTTTTTCTCATTGATTCTCCTTTCAGTTCGATTCTGTGTGCGGTGTGTACCAGCCTGTCAAGGATTGCGTCTGCTATTGTGCTGTCACCTATCGTCTCGAACCATTTTGTTACCGGAAGTTGGGATGCTACTATTGTTGATGCTTTCCCGTGCCGATCTTCTATGATTTCAAGCAGTGCCATTCTTCCCATTTCGTCCAGGTGCTGGATACCGAAGTCGTCAAGGATCAGCAATTCCTGTTTTTCAATTCTGGCGACCTCTTTTATGTACGACCCGTCCGCTTTCAGCATCTTTAGTTTTGGGAATAGCTTGGTTGTATTGTAA
>NZ_JACVCV010000126.1 GCF_017811155.1 Lunatimonas salinarum
TTGAATAAACCAACGCTCATGGCTACAACACCTGCTGCCATTGTAGCTTTTTGTAATGTCTTTTTCTTTTTCATGATTTAAATAATTTTAGTTTAACATACGGGAAATTTTAAAAAGATTTATTAAAAATCAAATAGGTTTAAGGCTATTTCCCGTGAATGGTAGGTTTTATCCCGTGAATGGTCACTTTTTCGCAAAAAGATGTATGTTGAGCCTTGTTATTTTTTGGTAGAGGATTGGTTTTCAGGATACTAATCTCTATCGATCTGCTTTTTTGAAGCCAAGAATACCAACCTCTCTATTCTTGGTTCCGCTGAAAAAAATAAACCCGGATATTGAATTTCCTTAATCAATTAGGCAAAACAGCGATGGCATACCAAATGAGAGAAAAGGCAGGTTTGTTGCTTGAAAGTGCCTTGTG
>NZ_JACVCV010000127.1 GCF_017811155.1 Lunatimonas salinarum
TTGATAAAAAGTCTTCGGAAAGCATCGCATTATCCTCCAATCAACGCTTATATAAAATTAACGACAGTGAATTGTCGTTTTGGGAGTTTCATTATGACACTATCTGGAGGATTTCTCCCGACCTAACCGTCACTCCGGCATTTTATCTGGATTATGAAGAGAACAAACTTCCAAGAAAATACCTTTTTGATAAATTTATCTCCCAGCATGATCAAAAAGCTCAATATGTAAGGCTAACGGGCTTTTTTGAAAGTAATCGGTTCTTCTTCTTTGACATGGATAATAAGAACAAACTTAATAGGATATATTTCGATAAGAAGCAGCATACAGGCGCCAACTTAAGGTTTGACAGGAAGGGAAAGGGAAATGGTTATCATTTTGCCTTTTACAATGACATGGATGGGGGGTTGCCCT
>NZ_JACVCV010000128.1 GCF_017811155.1 Lunatimonas salinarum
TTGATAAAAAGTCTTCGGAAAGCATCGCATTATCCTCCAATCAACGCTTATATAAGATTAACGATAATGAATTATCCTTTTGGGAGTTTCATTATGACACTATCTGGAGGATATCTCCCGACCTAACCGTCACTCCGGCATTTTATCTGGATTATGAAGAGAGCAAACTTCCAAGAAAATACCTTCTTGAAAAACATGTTTCTTATTACCACGAACAACTGGGCCGATTTGCAGGGCTATTCGGCTTAGTAGAAAGTAATAGGTTCTTTTTTTTTGACATGGCAAATAAGAACAAACTTAATAGGATATATTTCGATAAGAAGCAGCATACAGGTGCCAACTTAAGGTTTGACAGGAAGGGAAATGGTTATCATTTTGCCTTTTACAATGACATGGATGGGGGGTTGCCCT
>NZ_JACVCV010000129.1 GCF_017811155.1 Lunatimonas salinarum
AATCACTCGACGAGTGGCTGAGAAACCGACTTAGATACTGTATCTGGCATGATTGAGGACGAAGCGGGAGCTTCGGGCCGGTAGTAGCGGGCGGGACCTGAGCGGAAACGCAAAAACCTGATCCGATTGGGAGTGGATCAAGACCACGCCTATGCGTAGGACCGAGCGTGAAGAAAATGTCCCTTTGGACATTTTTAGCGAGGGGCCAGGCTGCGTGGAGGAACCCGAAAAGGGGGATGGGCAGTCGCCCAAATGCTATGCATTCATGAACACCGCTGAAAAATAAACAAGTAGTGAATAAAGCCCGATTCTGATCACGACTATCACCTTGTCACGCCTAAGACGAAAGGGGTACGAATCTATGCTTTCCTATTACCTCAAATCGCAACCTACAATCCAGTGAACCG
>NZ_JACVCV010000012.1 GCF_017811155.1 Lunatimonas salinarum
GTTCACGTACGGTTCTGTGAGAGGCTTGGGCTGAAATGCGCTTGCCTACTCGACCCCGAAAACGTTATGCAGCATTATGAAAGCAACTAGTACAGTAATTATCGTATTGTTTTTTGTTTTGATTCTTTCATGTAATCAAGAAAGTGGGTTCTATGGAAAAGCTATAGTCTCTCCATATCACTATGTTTATGAGGAAGACAATATTTATTTTCCTCATGATTATTTTATCGAAAAAAATTTGGAGGGATTGCTGAAGAATGCCCTTACCATAGATAAAATCAACAATTTCATAATAATCACGAATAAATATAATGATGGATTTTCAGGTCATAAGATTGTTTTTCACATAAATGAAAATCTTGATATTGAAAAAGTAGAATATGTCGATTGGAATGATATTGAAGACGGCTCAGAAATCAAATACTCCGTCGAAAAAATTATTCTTTCTATAAGTGAAAATCCTTTTACAAATAACAATTTAGTAGGGCACTATACCTTGCAAATTAAAGAAGAATATACCGTAGGAGAGCTTTTAGAAAATGAAGGATTTAAGGATACTACGACCTTCAGAATATTTAACGGCAAATTTAAGTTTTATTCAGAAAGAGAAAAACTAAATGGAAAGGAATGGGTCATTAGCCAAAATGAAATTAGTTTAGGAATTAAAGAAAGTCCAGACGTTTATCTTTCACCTGATGAGTTTGCCGAATATAAATGGGGAAATGATTCTATAGAGCAAATCCTTACACGTTATGAAATTGACCGTTCAAAAACCGAAGTTGAAAACCAAGATTTTATCACTTTAATAATGATAGTTGATGAAAATGGTGAAGTCAATTCAGAAAGGATGTTAATAAGAGAAAAAATGAAGTCAAACGAATTGTTGGAGGACCTCAAAAGGGACTCAAAAATTACCTCAAATTGGCAATCTGCAATTCATAATGGCAGAAATGTAAAATCAAAAGTCTACTTAACGATAAGGATTAAAGAATAACGCAGCATAACATCACCTTGGAAGACAGCGGGCGGTTCCGAGTAAATATAAAGTTTAGTATCTCTAAGAAGTTCGGAGTAGGCTGGAAGTGAACGTTTCCAAATGCCCGCCGTCTCCAAGCTGAATCCCGTTATGGGCAATTATGCAATTCGAGAACATAACTAATTTAGGATTAAGTCGTAAATTAAATTTTGGAACAACTAGGAAAATATGATAATTAAAACAGAACAGTTACCGGACATCAATCAATTGGTTTTGACTTTTGAAGGTCAATTCCCCAATTACAGAGTTTATACATTTGGCTCTAAGCCTCTTAAAAGTATAATTGTTCAAAAATCTGGCATAATTGGCGCCCAAATAACCCTCCGTAATAATGAATTAATGGTTGATGCATGTTGCCCGAACATATTTGTATCTGGCCTATTAGGTGCATTGAGTGCAATTTTTCCACCCTATATTAACTTCGAAATGAAGATTACAGATTTCTTGAAAAGTAAGTATAATTGACAATATTTTCCAGCTGCCGAGAAAACAAGAAGTTTATTTAATCAAACATCTCAAAAACCCAAAGCAATGTAATTAGGTCAGGTTTAGCTCATGAAGCAAACAGGTGAAATAGTAATTTATCAGTCTGGTCAGGACGCTCCTTCTATTCAAGTGCTTCTTGAAAATGACACCCTTTGGTTGGATCAATATCAGATTTCTGAATTGTTTGACACTGATAGGACATCAATAGTCAGACATATCCGAAATATTTACAAGACCTCTGAATTGGATGAAGAGGCAACTTGTGCAAAAATTACACAAGTTCAACAAGAGGGAGAAAGAGCGGTAAAGAGACAGATAAAGATCTATAGTTTGGATCTGATTATTTCTGTGGGGTATCGAGTTAATTCCAAAAAAGGTACAACTTTTAGAATTTGGGCCAACAAGATCATTAAAGATCATTTGGTAAAAGGCTATACATTTAACGAAAAGAGGTTACTGGAGCTCCAAAAAACAATTAAACTTGTAAATAGAACAATCCAAAGTCTTGTTTCAGACGATCAGACTAAGGGCATATTTGAAGTTTTATCTGAATTTTCCACTGCCCTAGATATTCTGGATGATTATGACCATCAAAGACTAAGTTTACCAGTTACCCCAATCCAAGTTACTTTTAGAATATCCTACGAAGAAGCAAAACATGCTGTGGATGAATTAAAGAAAAGATTCGGTGGGTCAAGTCTTTTTGGAAATGAAAAAGACCAATCCTTTAAAGGTTCAATTTCAGCCATAGACCAAACATTCGATGGCATAGATTTATACCGAAGTTTAGAAGAAAAAGCTGCACATCTTTTATATTTCGTGGTTAAAAATCATTCATTTTCAGATGGAAACAAAAGAATTGCAGCGTGGCTGTTCATTTGGTATTTGGAAAAGAACAAAAGTTTGTATTATCCAGATGGTACTAAAAGAATCAGTGAAAACGCATTGGTCGCTTTGACTTTGTTAATTGCTGAAAGCAAACCTGAAGAAAAGGAAATGATGATCAATGTAGGCGTAAATCTTATAAACAGATCATAGAAGGAAGAAAAGCCCATAGTCGAGTAGACGGCCTCGCCAACCGTTAGGTTAGCGAGGTGCGCCTCTCACACCACTCCCTATAGCTATCTGGACGTAGCGGGTTACTTAGCGGAGGTACCTATGGGGATTAAAAAGCCGGGGTGATTTCTGTGGTGTGCAAACAAAAAGGTGCTGCCGGGCAGTTCGGCGAGATAGTAAACAGGAGTCGAATCCTCGAACTGTTAGATCGTGGTACGGCCCGGATTGAAGCGTATTGAATGGAGAGCTCGATAAAAGTAGCCGGTATGAAACCAAAAATGAATAAATCCTTATACCCCCTGCACGGCATAGTGACGGTATTGAACACGCCGTTTTCTTCGGCAGGCACCATTGACTATAACTCGCTCAAGAAAAACGTGCGGGAAGCGTTGCGTGCCGGTGTAGCGGGATTTCTTGTGCCCGCCATGGCAGCGGAAGTACACACCCTTACCCATCAGGAGCGCCTTAACCTGGTGCAGACCGTATTGGAGGAGGTAAATCAGCAAGTTCCGGTGATTGCCGGTGCCGCCGAATCGGATATGGCCAAATGCAAATCGCTGCTAAAGGGCTACCTGGACATTGGATGTCGGGAGGTGCTTTTCCAGATTCCCTATCAAAATGAGCAACAATTTAAGACGGATTTTTATGCGTTGGCGGAGATCGACGTGGATATGATCATGTTGCAGGATTGGGATCCGGTAGGTGCTGGATTGCCCGAGGCCCTTATCTGTGACTTGTTTGATACAGTACCGGCATTTAGGTGCCTTAAGGTCGAGACAGTTATGGCAGGCTACAAGTACTCACGCCTGTTATTGCTCACGGAAGGGCTTCTGCATGTGAGTGGGGGATGGGCGGTAACCCAACTGATAGACGGCCTGGAGCGGGGAGTACATGCCTTTATGCCGACCGGCATGCACTGGATCTATACCGAAATCTACCAACGCTGGGTCGGCGGAAGAAAGGCTGATGCTGAAGCCCTCTTTCACGAAATTCTGCCGGTATTGGCCTTTTCCAATCAGCATTTGGATGCTTCCATTCATTTCTTTAAGCGACTGCTGTTTCTTCAAGGAACCTATCCATCAGACCATGTTCGAAAATCGTCTATCCCCATCGATGCCCAGCATGAAAAAATGGCGGACCGGTTGATACGACGTGTAATAGATTGTGAAAATTTACTAAAGACGGCCCGACAAAACAGGTAAACTTCTGCTTGGATTTAGGTTATAAGCCACATCCGTTGCCCGGCGCTCAAAAGCTAAAATACCACACTTTTTCGTTAACATGATGGAAGCATCCCAAGCGTTGCAGCGTTACCTTTACCCACCTAAATTAGGTTTTATCTGTTCAAATGGTTTCTATGGGGAAAAAACTACCGATACATCTGCCTAATCTTTCGATGGTTCAGCTACTTGCAGTTGCGATATCGATTACTTTTTTTGGTACGATAGCATGTAGCTCGCACGAAAGGGAGAAGGCACCCACTTCTGTGCTTTCGGAGGAGGATTTTTTGGATCCGCCCGTCGAGAATCGTCCCATGGCTCTTTGGACTTGGATGAACGGATACGTAGACACAGTAAAGCTGGTGCACGAGCTGAGGCAGATGAAAGAGAAGGGCATGCGTGGGGCCATTGTGTGGGACCTAGGTGCGTTGATCAATCCGGACGGCATGATCCCAGCCGGGCCGCCCTTTTTAGGCTCCGAATCGCTGCAATACCTGTCCTTGGCGTTGGATACCAGTCACGAGTTGGGATTGGATTTGGGAATTAGTGCGGCAAGCAGTTGGAATTCAGGAGGTGATTGGACGCCATTGGAAGACGGAAGCAAGGAATTGCTGCACAGTGAAGTTTTGACGGACGGTCCGGGGGCCATCCAACTGCCTTTGAAAAACCCTGCATCACCTAGGGGCATGGCCGAGCATTGTGAATTGATCAGCGTCTTGGCTATTCCCGACAGCCAAGACAAATCCTTTGCGCACAGCGAAGTCATCAACCTGAGTGATCTTGTTGCCGATGGAAATGTACTGGAGTGGTCGGTGCCGCCCGGACAATGGAAGATATTATCCTTTTTCAGCTGCAATACCATGCAGCCGTTGGTCGTTCCGAGCCCTAATTCGTCGGGTCTGATTATTGACCATTTGAGCCGACAGGCCACCGACCGGCATTTGAATGAGCTGATTTCCCGATTGGATCAAATCAGTACGGATGAAAAGCAACTTAAATTTATCTTTTTAGACAGCTACGAGGTGTGGCAAATGGTGGACTGGACACCTGCTTTTATCGAGGAGTTTGACAAGCGGTATGGTTACGATCCTCTTCCGTTTTTGCCGATATTACAGGGGTTTTCTGTGAGAGACTCCACCGTACAGAAGCGATTTGAGGGGGATTACAAGCGCCTGGTGAGTGATCTGCTAATCGAACATCACTATGCGCAAGCGGTGGAGATAGGCGATAAGCACGGTATCCAAATGATTACCGAAGCAGGGCATGGCGGTCACCCCCGTGTTGAGCCTCTAAAAGCCTTGGGAAGTTCCCACATGCCCATGGGGGAATTTTGGAACCGGCAGCGGCATTGGGTCACTAAGGAAGCTGCCAGTGCGGCACACATCTATGGGAAGCAGATCGTAGCATCCGAATCCCTCACCGGATGGAATCACTGGCAGCACGGCCCTACCGACTTTAAGCAGTTGGTGGACGTGGCGTTTTGTGAGGGGTTAAATCAAGTCGTCTTCCACACGTTTTCCCATAATCCGGAAATTGCCGGGAAGCCGGGGTTTGTGTACCATGCCGGTGAGCATATCAATGTAAACGCTACTTGGTGGGAGTATTCCCGTCCTTTTATGGATTATATTGCACGGGCGTCCTACCTGCTTAGGCAGGGTACTTTTGTGGCGGATGTGCTGCTCTACTACGGAGACGATGCGCCCAACCTGGTACCGCCCAAGCGGATGGATCCAAACTATACTCCGGATATGCCGGGACTTTTTCCTTCGTACTTTTATGACGAAACCAAATGCCCGCATTGCGGTATGCCAAGGCCCATTGTTACCGGTGCATTGCCGGGATTCGAGTACGATTATATCAACGAAGATGTCATCACAAACCGGTTGGAAACTCAAGATGGAAGGTTTATGCTCCCACACGGCGCCGCGTACAGGCTGTTGGTGCTTCCTGATCGGGAAGACATTTCGGTAGAAGTACTTAAAAAGCTTGAGAAATTGATTGCCAATGGGGCTGTGGTACTCGGACCCAAGCCGCTGCGTGCTACATCATTAAAAGGTTATCCCGCGGTTGATCAGGAGGTCAGGGAGCTGGCAGATAAAATTTGGGGTGCCGCCGATGGAAAGACAGTTTTCACTCATCCCTACGGAAAGGGGAGGGTTTATTGGGGAAGATCCATACAGGAAGTCCTGGATGAGCTCGGTGTGCGGCCTGATGTACACGTGGAAGGCGTAAACAATCAGGATAGACACATCGATTTTGTGCACCGGCGCACCGAGGAGGAAGAAATCTATTTTATTTCCAATAGCAGTGAACAACACGAACGGGTAAGCCTGACCTTTCGCGTTTCGCCTAATTTGATACCGGAAATTTGGGATGCGGAGTCGGGTATGATACAACGCGAGGTGGCTTTTACCAAGTTACCTAACGGCATTCAACTTGACTTCAATTTGGATCCCATCGCATCCCGTTTTGTGGTATTCCGGGCGGCCACCATGCCCGATAGCGATCGAGACTTGGTTAGGGACCTACAGTTTGGGATTTCCGGAGATCACTTGAATGATAAGGGGACGGCACTGCTCGATATTTCAGAGGACTGGTCGATCACGTTTGATGATTATGCGGTAGCCTCTGCGCCCCTAAAGCTTGGGAAGTTGGTCAGTTGGTCGGACATGTCGGAGGAAGAAGCGAAGTATTATTCCGGAACGGCTACCTACTCACGGGAATTTTCGCTGGGTAGTAAATCCTTGGAACCTGGTATGGAGGTTTTTCTGCAGTTTGAAGCCATCGAGGAAATGGCGCAGGTATTTATCAACGGGAAAGAGGCTGGCGTTGTGTGGCTTCCTCCGTACCAAGTCCGAATCACCCCTTTCCTACAGGAGGGTCAGAATCACCTAACCGTCAAAGTGGCGAATACCTGGAATAACCGCATTGTGGGTGATCTCCGAAATCCGAATCTGCCTGCGATTACAAATACCAATGCGAAGAGCCGGTTTTCTGCACGTACCCCCTTGTTGAAATCTGGCCTAATGGGCGGATGCCAGCTGCTATTTATCACCCAAAAATAAGAACCATGCGATTCATGCCCTTTTACGTTTGTTTTTTGACCCTTGTGGCTTTAATGGGTTGTGCCCCTAAACCAAAGGAGAAGCTGCCAAATATTATTTACATTCTGGCGGACCAATGGAGGGCATCGGCCTTGGGCTATTCCGGTGATCCAAACGTCAGAACCCCTCACTTGGATCAACTTGCCCGGGAGAGCTTTAACTTCAGAAACGCCGTATCGGTCATTCCTGTGTGCACACCTTACCGGGCATCCCTGATAACAGGGAGGTATCCAACCTCTACGGGCATGTTTTTGAACGATGCCCACCTTCCGCAGTCGGAATATGGGCTGGGTCAAGCCTTGTCAGACAGGGGGTACAGCACAGCGTATATCGGAAAGTGGCACTTGGACGGTCATGGCAGGCATGCCTTTATCCCGCAGGCCCGGCGTCAGGGGTTTTCAGAATATTGGAAAGTGGGTAATTGCGACCACAACTACAATCATTCCCATTATTATGCGGGAGATTCCAACGAAAAGCTTTATTGGGAAGGTTATGATGTGTTTGCACAGACCAAGGACGCCCAGCAATACATCAAGGACCGGGTCGGTAAAGAAGCACCATTTGCGTTGATTATGTCTTATGGCACACCTCATTTTCCCCATCATACGGCACCGGAGGAATTCAAACAACGGTATCCCTTAGACCAGCTTATCCTTCCGGCCAATGTGCCGGAATCCATGGTGGAAGAAGTCAAATTGGAAGCCCAAGGTTATTATGCGCATTGTGAAGCCTTGGATCAAAGCATCGGAGAGTTGCTGGCGACGCTGGAAGAGTTGGGTATCCATGAAAACACCCTCATCGTGTTTACTTCGGATCATGGAGAGATGCTCGGATCCCATGGTGTACGGCCCAAGGCCAAGCAGGTTCCTTTGGCAGAGTCTGCGAGGATACCCATGCTGATCCGTTATCCCGCACGTTTTGGTACCGTGGGGAGGGTCATTGAAACCCCGATTACCACACCGGATATTTTTCCCACGATCTTTGGCATGCTGGATATTCCTATACCGGCCACCTACGAAGGAGACGACCTCTCTCGAGTACTTACCGAAAACCGGGAAATAGACGATCATGCGGTACTTTATATGCATCCTGCTCCTTGGGGAGTTGGTAGTGAATATGGTAGGGAATACAGAGCCGTCAAAACCGCGCAATACACCTATGTCCGTTCATTGGAGGGGCCTTGGCTGCTGTTTGATGACATCAAGGACCCTTTGCAAATGAATAACCTGGTATCTGAACCAACGTATGCGGCTGTTCTGGAGAGGTTGGATAGCAGGTTGTGGCAATTGCTTGATAAAATAAACGATCCGTTTAATCCGGCGCAGTGGTACATCGATCGTTGGAATTTAAAAATCGGTAATCACGGGAGTATTCCCTATGATAACGAGGGCAATGTGCCCGTCCAAACACCCCGATTGACCGAGGGTGCCTCCTAGTTTTTCCTATTTTGACACCAAATCAGTAGGGGATAGATAAAACCTTTAGTAACTTGTTTGCTTAAAAAAGACCAAAAAATCCATGCGAAATATTGTTTTTAGTGCCTTGATGTTTTGTTGGGTGCTCGTTTCCTGTCAAACGTCTGAACCCGAGCAGCAGCGACCAAATATTCTGTTTATTATGACGGATGACCATACCCAGCAGGCTTTGCATGCGTATGGTCACGGACTATTGGACAGCACCTACTTTCCCAACATGGACCGATTGGCCAAGGAAGGGGCGTTATTTAGAAACAGTTTTGTCACCAATTCAATCTGTGCGCCCAGTCGGGCGGTACTACTAACCGGAAAATACAGTCATATCAACGGAAAGATTGACAACGTGGGAGGCTTTGACTGGGACCAGCAAAGTTATCCTAAGCTTTTGCAGGCAAATGGCTACGAAACTGCGCTAATCGGTAAGATCCACTTGGGCGGCAAGCCTCAGGGCTATAACTATTCGCTTACACTACCCGGACAGGGCAATTATTACAATCCGGAGTTTATCAAAAACGGCGTAGAGGAAGTGAAATTTGAGGGGCATTGTGAAGCATTGATTCCTCAGTTTGTTATTGATTGGTTGGATACAGATTGGGATCGCACCAAACCTTTTGCCATAAACTATCATACCAAAGCACCACACCGTAACTGGATGCCGGAAGAGAAGTACCTGTCACTGTATGAAGACGTAGAATTTGCCTTTCCCTCTAATTTCTTCGATGATTACGAGGGACGGGGCACTGCTGCGCGCGAGCAGGAAATGGAAATCGTCCATGATATGTATTGGGGTTGGGATATGAAGTTTGAGAAGAACCCATTTACCGGAGAAAAAAGCCGTTTGCCGGCACCTTTTGGCCGTATGAGCGAGGAGGAAATGGCCGCTTGGAATGCTGTTTATGGCCCTCCAAACGAGGCATTTCTTACAGAAAGGCCGGATGGTGAAGCATTGGCCAAGTTCATGTACCATCGTTACCTGAGAGATTACCTCAAGGTGGTCAAATCGGTGGACGATGGCATAGGGAAGGTACTGGCTTACTTGGAGGAACAGGGACTACTGGACAATACCGTGGTGGTTTACACCTCTGATCAGGGGTTTTACCTGGGAGAGCATGGATGGTATGATAAGCGGTTTATGTATGAACAGTCCTTGAGTACACCGCTTTTGGTTAGGTATCCAAAGGAGATTAAGGCAGGAACGGAGGTGAAGCAGATGGTTTTGAACCTAGACCATGCGCCGACTATTTTGGACTTCGCAGGGGTAGCCATTCCTCAAGACATGCAAGGCACCTCATGGAGAGCGGTAGCGGCCGGTAAGGATGTGCCCTGGAGAGATGCCATTTACTATCACTATTACGAGTATCCTGGCCCACACAATGTAAAGCGGCATTACGGGGTGCGCACCGATCGGTATAAGTTAATCCATTTCTACCACGATGTGGACGAATGGGAGATGTATGATTTGCAGACGGACCCAGATGAAATGAAGAGTATATACGGTGATCCGGCCTATTCGGAGGTGCAAGCCATGCTGCACCAGAAGCTGGTGGATTTGCGGCAACAATACGGAGATTCCGACGAATTGACCCAACAATACATTCCGCAGTAAATACTTTTGCTTTTAATCTAACGAAAGATTTAATGAAGACTCCTAACACGGTTTTTGGGTACCCACTTGCCCAGATAGCGGTTGTATTATCCATGATATTGGCGGTGTTTTACGGCGGCAAAGATGCGGCGGCGGGTGTTGCTGTACCGGACCCCAAGCGTCCTAACATCATCTTTATCCTTACGGACGATCAACGATGGGATGCCTTGGGGTATGCCGGGAATGAAATAATCCATACACCGCATATGGATCGCCTTGCAGGAGAGGGGCTTTATTTCGAAAATGCCTTTGTGACGACCGCTATTTGTGCCGCTAGTAGGGCTTCCCTCTTCACCGGGTTGTACGAACGAACGCATGATTTTACGTTTGGCAAGCCACCCCTACAAGATGGGTACCTGCAAGTAAGCTATCCCAAACTGTTGAAAGATGCGGGGTATCGCACCGGCTTTGTGGGCAAATTTGGGGTGAAGGTGAATGCCGGAATGGAAGAAGCCATGTTTCACGAGTCCAAAAAGACATTTTGGCCTTACCTACGTGAAATTGACGGAAAGCAAGTTCATTTGGCAGATATCAATGGCGATCTGGCGATTGATTTTATCGAATCCAACAAGGATGAGCCTTTTTGCCTATCCCTTTCTTTCTGGTCGCCCCATGCGGATGATGGTGCCAAGGAGCAATATTTTTGGCCCGATTACGTCGATCACCTATACCGGGACGTGGCTATTCCGGTTCATCGTACGGCAGATCCGGCTTTCTTCGACACGCTGCCGGAGTTTTTACAGACTTCGATGAATAGGGAGCGTTGGCATTGGCGCTTTGATACACCCGAAAAGCACCAAGATATGGTAAAAGGACACTATCGAATGATCAGCGCGGTGGATAGTGTTTTGGGAAGAATAAGAAACTCGCTGGATGAAGCCGGTATTGCAGAGAATACCGTGATCATTCTGATGGGAGATAATGGGTATTTTCTAGGCGAAAGAGGGTATGCCGGTAAATGGCTACTGCACGAAAAATCGATACGCGTTCCACTGATTGTGTTTGATCCCCGGATTCCGAAGGATGGAAGAGGTAAAACCCTCTCGGAAATGGTGTTGAATGTCGATGTTCCCCCTACTATCTTATCCCTTGCAGGAGTGGCCATTCCCAGCCAATACCAGGGAAAGAGTCTTACCGAATTTTATAAAAATACGCCATCTCATTGGCGACAGGGGTTTTATGCAGAGCATCGTCTCGAAAATAATCCCAAGCTGCTCAAGACATCGGGGTACCGTGATGAAGAGTACAAGTTTATACGCTACGACGACTATGACTACCTGGAATTGTACCACCATAAAACCGACCCGGATGAAATCCATAATTTAGCGGCTGACCCAATGTATGCCGATCTTATTTCACATTACAATAGCAAATGTGATTCGACCGTTCGTGAGCTTCTGGACCGAAGGATCCCCCAACCATGATGATGAAAGCAGCAAACAAGGGCTATCTGAAGCCCTATTTCACGTATTTCGCACTATTTGCAGGCTTATTCGCTTTTTCATGCGAACAGAATCCCCAACCTAGGAGGCCAAATGTCGTGGTAATTTATGCCGACGACATGGGCTATGGTGATCTCCATATTCAAAATCCGGAGTCGAAAATCCCTACCCCTTATCTGGACCAATTGGCAGCGGAGGGAGTGCGTTTTACCGATGCGCATAGTTCCTCGGGGATTTGTTCCCCAAGCAGGTATGCATTGCTTACTGGTACGTATCACTGGAGGAGGCAGCACGGAATAGTAAATTCATTTGGAAAACCGTTCTTTCACGATACCGATGTGACACTGGCCCATATTCTTTCGGAAAATGGGTATTCGACAGCCTGCATCGGAAAATGGCATTTGGGGTGGGACTGGGCGTTTAAAAACCCTCCTTCCGGTCAAACCGTGCAATTTGGAAGAGAAGTAGCCGTATATGGCCCCGATGATTTGGACTGGACTATACCGGTATCAGGGGGACCCCTAGACCGTGGCTTTGGCTATTATTTTGGGGATGGGACCATCAACTTTCCTCCCTATGCTTGGATGGAAAATGACCGATTTTTAGAAGCGCCTACGGAGGTTATGGATATCCATGATATAGGATTTGACACAAAGGAGGGACAATGGGAGTTCCGGCCTGGGCCCAAGGTCAAGGGTTGGAACCCCTACGAGGTATTGCCCACACTTACGGAGAGGACTGTCCAATGGATCAGGGATCAACATGACGAAAAACCCTTCTTCCTTTATTTTGCCCTGCCTTCCCCGCATGCGCCTATAATTCCGAATGACGAATTTGACGGTAAGTCTGGCGCCGGGGCCTACGGCGATTTTGTGTACCAAACCGATTGGGTGGTGGGTCAGGTGTTACAGGCGCTGAAAGATAAGGGGTTTGAGGAAAATACCATCGTGGTATTTACCTCAGACAACGGGCCGGAACGGTATGCCTTTGCAAGGGGGGAGAACTATGGCCATTACAGTATGGGGCCTTTTCGAGGGTTGAAGCGAGATGTTTGGGAGGGAGGGCACCGTGTACCGCTATTGGTAAAATGGCCGGGCCATGTCAAAGCGGGATTGGTATCGGACAGGTTGGTATCTCAGATAGACCTCATGTCTACACTGTGTCATTTACTGGGTGTTTCCCTGCCTGAAGGTGTCGCACCCGACAGCCAACCAATCTTCTCACCCTTGGGTAGCGAGGAAGGCGTCCCTGAAAGAGCCCATTTGATCCATAATACCATGGAAAGCAGGTGGGCGGTCCGGAAGGGCGATTGGCTGTATATCAATGATAGTACGGGTCAGCATTCGGCCATGCCGGAGAGCTTTGCCCAACTGAGAGGATATGAAAACTTTCAAACCCCAGGGCTGCTGTTCAACCTTGCGCAGGATCCCGGGCAACGCAAGAATTTATTCAGTGAGCATCCGCAATTGGTAGCTTCACTGGATTCGTTGATCTCGGCAGAGAAAGCAAAGGGGTATCTTGTCCAAAGGGAGTAACGTCAGCTGTTCTGTCACTTGTTGGGAGTGGTTGCTTCGATGGTCCTCGAAAATGAGGCGTGCGCTCCGTTACCCAGCGAATGTGGTTTGGGTATTTGGGATCGGATGCTCATCTAATGGTTACTAATTTAAAATGGTTGAACTGAATAAAATTAAAATGTTATCCTATGTATTCACGGAATTGCAGTAGTTTTCTTTTAGTGCTTATGCTGATTTTTTCGGGCAGCATGCATGCGCAGCAAGTCACAGTTGTCGAAGACTGGAAGGATTTTGGGCCTATTCCCAAAACCTGGAAGCAGGTAGGGAACGTACAGGGTCATTGGGATCAGGCGGACTTTATTTCCACAGAGAAGGGCTTGGGTATTTTGGTAAATCCTCCTAAGCCGAAAAATGGTCCCCATCTCGTCTCTGATTTTGAGCATGGCGATATTGAGTTGGAATTTGAGTTTATGGTGCCAAAGGGTTCGAATTCCGGTGTTTACCTTCAAGGTAGGTACGAGATACAGATTTTGGATAGTTGGGCCAAGGAGGTGGTCAATTCCGGCGATGCGGGAGGTATTTACCAGCGGTTTAATACCGAAACCCGACGTACCTACGAGGGAAAAGCCCCCCGGACGAATGTGAGCAAGGCTCCCGGTCTATGGCAGCATTTTAGGATTGTCTTTGAAGCACCACGCTTTAACGCCCATGGCGAAAAGGTGAAAAATGCGAAATTTGTTCAAGTGTTCCAAAATGGGGTGCTGATCCACGAAAATGTGGAAGTAACCGGACCAACTACTTCGGCCATGTTTGAGGACGAAAAGCCCCTGGGTCCCATCATGATTCAGGGAGATCATGGGCCGGTCGCGGTCAGAAATCTGAAGTATAAGTTATACGGTAATCCTGCCCCCGAAATTACCGGCCTGACCTACCGTTATTTCAAAGGGAAATTTCAGTCTCTGGGAGAGTTTCAGGATAGTGGCCCGACCGAAACCGGCGAGTTGGCTAAAATAAACTGGGATTTAGGCCACGGGATCTGGGACTTCGCCTATGAATATAACGGAAGCCTACAGATTTTGGAGGCCGGTAATTACACCTTCTCGCTCAGTGCATTCGGAAATACCAGTCTTTATTTGGATGGAAAGGTACTGATTGAAGATGCCGTTCAGTTTCCGACCGAAGCTCCCCGGAGTGCGACTGTGCACTTGGAAAAAGGGGCTGTTCCGATCAAGTTGATTTTTTACAAAAACAATTATCCCGGTAGAAGGCCACAGTTGGGCCTTTTTGTGGAAGGTCCAGGCATAAAGAGCAGTCCATTACACAGTCCAAATTCCTACGCTCAGCATGTAATTCAGAAGCCTTTTTATGTAGATGCCAAAGAAGAACCGGTGGTATTGCGAGGGTTTCTAAACCATCATGACCGCAAGCGTACCCATACCGTGGGTGTAGGGGATCCCAGTGGTGCCCACTTTGCCTATGACCTCCAGCTCGGTGCCCCATTGAGCGTCTGGCGCGGGGAGTTTTTAGACACCTCACCTATGTGGAGGCAGCGAGGGGAATCTCAGTTGATGGTGCCGACCGGTGCGTTGGTAGAGTTAGCGGGAGGCCCTACCATTGCCAAGCTTGAGAGCCCGCAGAGCGTCTGGCCTGACTCACTCAGCTCGGATCTCCTTCGTATACAGGGATATGTACTTAACCGTGACCGACGTCCTAATTTTAAATATGTGTTTGACGAGGTCGCCGTGGAGGATCGTTTTGAGCCAGAGATGGGGGGTAAACTCCTAACCCGTATCCTGACCTATAAAAACTTGGGGCAGAGCCCTGATTTTTGGGCAAGAATTCTTGCAGGAGGCAGCATCGAAGCGGTTGGAGAAGGACTTTATCGGGTAGATAACGGACGTTATTACTTAAAGCTTTCCAATCCTGAAATGCCGGGTATGACTATCCGGGAGACAGCGGCCGGACAGGAACTAATGGTCCCGTTGTCTACTTCCACGGAGAGCCAAACCATTCAGTATAGCTTAATTTATTGATTAAAATATTCAAATACCATGACGATGCGATTTACAGGTTTGCGATTGTGGCTTTTTAGAGCTGGTTTTGACCGAAATATATTTTTGCCGTTGGTACTGCTAGCGGTATATCTCCTGAATGTCAGTAACGCATTGGCACAGGGAGCAGCCGGAGACCCTGCGAGTTCAGCCAAAGAGCAGGATTATTACACGATTGTGGATGTACCCATTCCAGATGGGATTGAGCTGGAAGTCGGAGGGATGGCGTTTACTTCCGATGGCCGGTTGGGTGTTTCAACCCGCAGAGGGGAGATCTGGGTAATTGAAAACCCGTACATGGAGGGTACGCGCATTCCCAAATTTACACGCTTTGCCTATGGACTGCACGAGCCACTGGGACTTGCTTACCGCCAAGGTAGTTTTTATGCCACCCAGCGATCCGAGATTACCAAGCTGACCGATTTAAATGTAGATGGAAAGGCAGATGCCTATGAAACGATCGTTTCTTGGCCACTTGCAGGCAATTACCACGAGTATTCCTATGGGCCGCTTTTTACGCCGGAGGGAGATATGCTGGTCACCTTAAATCTTGGCTGGATTGGGCACGGGGCGAGCCAGTCTAAGTGGAGGGGATGGATGATGAAGGTCTCTCCAGATGGAAAGATGGTCCCCATAGCAACCGGCATGCGATCGCCGGCGGGATTTGGGTACAATGCAGAGGGCGATGTGTTTTATGGTGAAAACCAGGGAGATTGGGTAGGATCCGGACGGATCACCCACGTGGAAGTAGGCGATTTTGTGGGCAATCCCGAGGGGTTGCGATGGAGTCATTTGGAGGGGTCCCCCGTTAAATTGACCATGAATGATATTCCAGACACAGGTGATCCCATGCATAAGGTCGCAGCCGATATCCCCGGATTTAAAACCCCTTCAGTATGGCTGCCCCATGGGCTGATGGGCATTTCGACCTCAGATATCTTGGTGGATAAATCCGGTGGCAACTTTGGTCCCTTTACCGGCCAACTCTTTGTAGGTGATCAGGGGCACAGCAAAATATTTCGGGTAGCCTTGGAAAAGGTAAATGGCGTGTATCAGGGGGTTGCTTTTCCATTTAGGGAGGGTTTTTCTTCCGGTATTCTGCGTATGGTATGGGGGAACGATGGTTCCATGTTTGTCGGTATGACCAGTAGGGGCTGGGGTTCAACCGGTAAGGCGCCTTTTGGGTTGCAACGACTCATGTGGACCGGAAGGACACCTTTTGAGATCAAGACAGTAAAGGCACAGCCCGATGGCTTTGAATTGGAGTTTACCATGCCCATAGACAAATCGAAAGCAGAAGACTTGGCATCTTATAAAGCTTCTTCTTTTACTTACAAGTACCATCATAATTACGGTAGTCCGGTGATTGAGTTGGAAGAGTTGGCCATAAAAGGTGCGATTGTGTCCGAAGACCGCTTAAGGGTCCGACTGGTGGTAGATGGTCTGAAGCAGGGCTATATCCATGAAATCAGCGCCGAGGGGATCCAATCGGATAAGGGAACGGGGTTGCTCCATGCAGTGGGATACTATACGCTTAATCAGATTCCAGCGGGAGAAAAAATCAACCTCTCGAGCTTGGTGAAGGCTGCACCACCGCTGGATCATTCATCGCACCAGCAACATCAAGCCGCAGCGACGAGCAAGATGCCGCCAAATGCAGCGCCACCATCCGGTGGCAATTCTGCCAAACGTGTTACATCGATGCCCTCTACTTGGTCGGATGGCCCCGATCAAACGTTGATCATAGGTACGAAACCGGGATTAAAATACGACGTGGAGAATCTCGAGATTAAGGCTGGCAGCAAGGTCAAGCTCACCTTTAACAACGATGACGACATGTTACATAATCTGGTGATTGTAAAGCCGGGGATGGCAGTGCCGGTGGGAGAGGCTGCATTGAAAATGGGTTTGGAAGGTTCGCAGAAAAACTATATCCCCAACTCTGATGAGGTGTTGTTTCACACGAATATTTTGTCACCCGAAAGTACCGAGACCATTTACTTTGAGGCTCCGACGGTTCCCGGGGACTATATGTACGTATGTACCTTTCCAGGACATGCTTATGTGATGCAGGGAATTATGAAAGTCGTCCGATAGCGTTTTTTTTCAACTTTCCTAAAAATAAAGACCTCGATCAGGCTTGCCCGGTGATCCCCAATTTTTGGGCAGCCTGATCGAAGTCTTCATAGATAGATCAAGGCTTACTCAATTTAGATGAAAGGTCTCAAACTCAACGAGGCCAGGACCGAAAAATGCATTGCCATTGTAACTTGGACTGCTTGGGTAAAAGGGTATTGTCTATTGGAAGGGGATTATTCGGGTTCAAAGCAGTCAACTAGAATACCCGCGCTCAGATGGGAAAGGTTAAGCTTTCGGTGTCGAATCCAACTGAGTATCCCAAAGGTAGGGCAATGCAAAAATGCGGTCGGAAATCCTGTATAGATTAGGCTATAGTGGCTGGATGCAAAGGGAACTATCATCGGCTTTGCCCAAAAATAGTGTTGTTGGTTAAATTATTCAACCGACATTCTTGGACAGTTCGAATCGAATGATTCAATCCAGATCAAAAATAAGAAGGAGATTTTGCAGTATAAAAGACTGAAATTTATTCTTTTTGTACTCAATAATTTTGAGACCATCTTGTATTTTTTGAAAAATATGCAGAAAGTTAAGATAACATATTTTTTCGCTAAGATGATGGAGTGTTTCCCAATTTAGTCCATGTAATTTTAGTATCTAATACAAACCTAACCAAATTATTTACCGGACCGCCTAAGGGGAGCTTAGTAAATCAGACCTCTCAATCGGCAGCGTTACTGCGCTATGTTCCCCAAAACGGGTCGCCACCAAAACATCACAAACACATGAACGCAACATTTACCCATTTAAAACGATGCGGTATGATTACCAATTTGGTTTTTATGCTGCTACTGTCCGGACTCGCGCCGGAGGCATTCGCACAGCGGCGGGTTAGCGGATCCGTACAAGATCCTGCTGGCACCCAGCTTCCAGGAGTTACGGTATTGGCCGTAGGGTCTACCGTAGGAACCGTGACCAACATAGATGGTCAATTTGACCTGAACGTTCCGGCAGGTGCAGACCGGCTCTCTTTTTCCTTTATTGGGTTTGAGACGCAAACCGTTGAGATCGGATCCCAATCGGTTTTCACGATCACCCTCCAAGAGGATTCTAAGAGCCTGGATGAGGTAGTGGTCACCGCCCTGGGAGTGCAGCGGGAGCGAAAGGAACTTGGATACACCGTGCAGGCTTTGGACGCCGACGACCTTTTGGCCACGCAGGACAACAATTTCCTGAATGCGCTTAGCGGAAAGCTTGCCGGTGTGCAGGTCAGCCAAAGTGGTTCTCAAATTGGTGCTTCTACCCGGATAGTAATCAGGGGAAATGCCTCCTTTGCTGGTAATCAGCCTTTATTCGTCGTGGATGGCGTGCCAATGGATAACACCAGCAGTAACCTGGACGGTGCAGGCGGACGGGATTTTGGCAATGCAATCGCCGATATCGATCCGGAAAACATCGCTTCCCTTACCGTACTTAAGGGCGCCAATGCGGCGGCATTGTATGGAAACAGGGCAGCAAATGGGGTGATCTTGATTGAAACCAAAAAGGGAACCAAAGGCCGACAGGGGTTGGGTGTAGAGCTGAGTACTTCCACGGTGTTTGATCAGCCGGCGTTTTTCATGAACTTTCAAAATGAATACGGTATCGGACAACGCGGTGGAGAATACGATTACGAAAGATACCTACAGAATAACCCCGGATCCAATCTATCCTACAACGAATATGCCAAGCAATTCAGTTATAACTATGTCAATGGGATAGGTGGAGGAGTAAATGAAAACGCTACTTCATGGGGTCCAAGATATGATACAGGGCTTCTTTTGGATCAGTGGATCAAAGGTCCAAATACCCCTTGGGTCTCCAATCCCAATAATATCCAAAACAACTACTTCCAGACCGGAACCAATCAGGTTACGCAGGTGGCCGTTACCGCAAGTGGCAAGGAAGCCAATGGTCGAGTGGCGTATTCAAACAGAAGTATGCAGGGTATATTTTTGAATACCGATCAGACTGTCAATACCTTCAATGCAAATTTCAACTTGAATCCGCATGAAAGGCTGACAGTAGGATCTACCTTTAACTATGTCAATCGAAAGAGTGATAATATTCCGGAGGTTTCTTATGGTTCCATGACCCGTCTGGCTTGGGGAGCGTTTCGTCATATCCCTTTGGATGAGGTTAGGAAGGTTTATGAAGAGCACGTGAACGAAGAGGGTAGCGGCTATAATCGGAATGTGAACAACTTCTTCTATGATTTGGATCAAACCAATTCACTAAATAGGGAGCGATTTTTCGGAAATATTACAGCAGCCTATGAAATAAACGACTGGTTGATCGCCAATACCATCGTGGGTCTGGACTATTATAACGAAGAAAGAAAATTGATCACCCTTTCCCGAACCCGAGCAAACATCAATAACCGAAGGGGAGGACAGTTTTCCCAGTGGGATGAAAACAGGCAGGAGTTCAACACGGATATTCGTCTGGATGTTAACAAGGACTTAACCAGCAAACTCAATTTGATCGGTCTGGTCGGTGGTAACTTCAGGTTAAATAAGTTTAACAGCATGTTTCTGAGCGCACCGGATTTGATTGTTCCAGACTTATTTAACATTGCAAACGTGAGGGGTACTCCCGGAGTGGGAATGACCGATTACCGCAAAGAAAACTACAGTATCTATTCCTCGGCTACCTTGGGATACGATGGGTATCTGTTCGTAGGTGTGACGGCGCGAAATGATTGGAGTTCTACGTTACCCGCGGCAAATCGCTCGTATTTTTACCCCTCTGCCAACCTCTCTATCAGTTTGACAGATGCTTTTGACATTGGTTCCAAGAATTTCAATTACATGCAATTCCGAACCAGTTTGGCGCAGGTAGGTGCCGATACGGAACCTTACCAGCTAATGGGTACCTACAGCACCTCACTGTTCAACAATGTGGCGTTGTTCAACTCTCCGGCCGTGCGTCCTCCGGCAAACCTCCGACCAGAGATGACCACTTCCTTTGAAATCGGAACAGACTTTAGGTTTTTCAGCGATAGACTTTCGGTAGATGCGACATACTACCGGCAGGTGACAGAGGATATGATCTTAAATGTTCCCACAGCACGTTCTACTGGATTTGCATCCCAACTGATCAATGCCGCAAAGATCGAGAATACCGGAATAGAGTTGATCCTGAGAGGCCTTGTGATGCAAAAAGGTGATTTCAGTTGGAATGCTACGGTAAACTGGGCCCGAAATCGTAGTTTGGTGGCTGAGTTATACGAAGGGTTAGAGAACATAACCATCGGCCCAGGTTTTGGTGGGGCCCGATTGGTGGGAACACCCGGTCAGCCTTGGGGAGATATCAGCGGTCTACCCTATGTAAGGGACAATGCGGGTAACATCGTCATTGCGCCGAATGGAACTCCTGCCACTACCAATCAACAAAAGATCTTAGGGAACGTGACACCAAATTGGATCGGTGGATTGAATAATTCCTTCACCTACAAAAACTTCGTCTTTGGCGCATTGCTGGACGCTCGTGTGGGGGGAGACTTTTTTAGCGGTACCTACTGGCACTCGTATCCGACCGGCGCATTCGTAAACACGGTTCAAAATAACGTGCGTGCTGAAGGTATCGTGGTAGAAGGCGTTAAAGGAGACGGTACGCCAAACGACGTACGAATTTCGGCGCAAGACTATTACAATGGTGCTTGGGTATGGAATAACCACGAGTACTCCATCATTGATGGTTCCTTTTTGAAATTACGCGAGTTGACTTTTGGCTACACGCTAAAAGCTTGGAAATTCCAAAATATTAATTTCTCCGTGTTTGGTAGAAACCTAGCCATCCTACACCGCAGTGCAAAGGCAAAGGAATTGGGACTGGATCCAGAAGCTGCTGCCCAGATGGGTGGAGGTGAACGTGGTACCGGATTTGAGAACTTCATGGCGCCTACCACGAGATCATACGGGTTTAACATCAGGCTAAATTTCTGATCTTCGAATCCTTCGGGATATCAATAAATTAGAAAACGAGCCTTTTAAAAAATGCAAAAATTATGAAAAGTCATACAAACAATATCATTCGAGCGATCCTCTTTTGCTCCTTATGGATATCAACATCCTGTATGGATAGTTGGACAGAAATGAATATCAATCCTAATCAGCCCTCCGCCGTACCGGCTACCACCATTTTCGGTTCGGGGATGACCGTCATGGCGGGTCAATTGTTTGGGGAGCGGATCGGTATCTACTATACGGGCACTTGGTCAGGACAGTTGGCCGCTATTGGCGCAGGCGACTATGAGTTTCGGGTAGACATCAACAACGGGCAGTGGGATAACCTGTACAGGGCCATGGCATATTTTGCCGATGCCCGTCGCACGGCTTTTCGGGAAGGAAATACCAACTTAGCCGCCGTCGCCCTTATCATGCAGGCATTCACTGCCCATCAGGTATCGGATATGTGGGGAGATATCCCCTACACAGAGGCGTTTAGGTTACAGGACGAAGACATTCTCAACCCACGCTTCGATACCCATAAGGAATTGTACACGCAAATTCTTGCCGAACTGGAGGAAGCCCAGGCGCAATTGAGTGAATCCGGTCCTGCAATCGGTGTAGGCGACTTCCTGTATGCGGGCGACATTATGAAATGGAGAAAATTTGCCAATTCCATTCGGTTGCGCGTTGCCATGCGTATGTCTTTGGTAGAACCCGCAGAGGCGGCCCAAGTCTTAGGTCAAATATTTGGCAATCCCTCATCCTTTCCCATATTTGAAACAAATGCCGACAATGCCTATTTGAGATGGCCAGGCATTGCAACCAACAACTTGGAGCCTTGGAGGGCGCGATTGGGCGTGCCTACCAATAAGCAGGATCAATACCGAACCAATCACGACTTGATCCAGCCTATGTCTGATCTGAGCGACCCTCGGCTTCCTGTCTATGCTGATCCCAATCAAAACGGGTTTTTCAATGGTTACCGAATGGGAATAGGACAGACCGGTTTTCCATTAAATAACAACCAAAACGTTTCCCATATTGGCGATCGATTTGGCTACGATGACAGGGGCTTTTCGCCTTTCATGCATGCTGCACAGGTCTGGTTTATCCGTGCAGAAGCACTCGAAAGGGGGTTGATTACCGGTGGCTCCGCAAGAGAAGCCTATGAGCAAGGAATTCGGGTTTCCATGCAGGACAATGGTATTTCCACCGAAGCAACCAACGCCTATCTACAGGAACCTGAAGTGGCTTGGGGCAGCGGAGCCAGCTCAAACTTGGAAAAAATTCGATTGCAGAACTGGATTGGGCTGTTCAAGCAGAGTGTAGAAGCCTGGGCAGAAGTTAGGAGAACGGACGTGCCTCGATTGGAGAATGTCACCAATGACTATGCCATGAGCCACAACCGGCCTCCATTCAAAATGGCGTATCCTGCCAATGAGATTGCGTTTAACGAAAATTTCCCCATTGATAGGGTGGTTGAAGTTGATATATTCTACGGTAAACAGCTTTGGTGGGATACCCGGGAGGGTGTCTTTTAATCAGCTAGTGTGATTTATCTCTTTTACGGGTTTTGGGTTAGTCCCAAAGCCCGTATATTCCTTTATTAAATACCTGAAATTTATGACGTTTGAATTCCCAAGGTACCTGTTGATTTTATTCGCGCTTTTAGTCACGGGATTGTTTTCGGCTGGATGGAAACAGTTTTCGGTCAACTCCGCTTCGGCCGATTACGCCGACGTGATCAAGGGGGGAAATGGGTTACACGGTTATATTGGATACCAAACACCCCGACGGCCGGCAGGCTTTGGTGCGGGGATCGGTTTTTATACGGCGGTATGGCCCTTGGTAGAGAGGCCGTTGGCCGGGTTTCAAATCGGATTGCCGGGTAACTGGATTACACCGGACAATCCGGACAATAAAGATATTCCTTGCTGCCCGGAAGGCACCATTGCCCGTACATGGGCCCCGAGGGGGCCTACGTGGGCCAGCGTATTTCAAACGCAAGAGGGCGGATTGGGGTATTGGCGTGGCAACAGGTACCACTACGGTTCACCTAAATTCAGTATGAATGGAGTGCCGGATTGTTATAACTCGGAGATCGCCTCTCCCGGGTGGCCGTTTTTCTACCGAGCAGAGGCTTTGCCGGAAGAACAGCTGGGCATCGCACAGTTGAGTGCCCGGATACTTGTGCCGCCGGATGGTATCACCTTTGAAGGGGATCTTCAAGGGAAATTCCTAGGTTATACCCACATGGCGCTTCCGTTAACCGAGGCAAGATCGGGACCACCGGCCACGGGTGATCACAGTTGGACACTTTTTTTGAATGCAGAGAATTTCAAAGGGCCGGTAGCCTTTTATATACCCGAAATGTGGAGCCGCCTTTCCAAAGACTATCCAATTATTGAAGGCATGGGCCTCGATGCCCGTGAGGGCATCATGGGAGGTGGTGGAGCCATGGAAATCAATACCGTCCCTTCCTATGAGTGGACTGCGGAAAATGGGGACGTGTATGTTAAAATACCTAGGTTGCAATTTCCGTTAGATGAAAGTGGTCGCTCGGTGCTCGTTCAGGATGTAACCTATTACTCCAAAGATGCCTTGTTTAATTACCTCCTGGAGTGGAAGAAATCCGGAAAGGCCTATTCAGGTCAGTTCGATGAAGCGCATGCTTGGAAGCCTACACTAAGCCCTAGGCCTATCAAACTAGATCAGCGGGACGGAAAGGAAAATGCACAAAAGGAACTGACGAATTTGGAAGGAGTATTCGAGACCATCACCACGGATTCGAATGCTTTCGGACTTACTTGGAGAGAGAATCCCTATGCGGAAGCAGGGCATTTACCTCAGTATTCTAAGCAACAGGGAGATAAACGCGTTCCTGTTAGGCTGGATGAAGTGCCGGAAGTATTGGCTAAGATTGAGTTTCCTGGCGCTGAAACCGAAGCCGAATATGTGAACTGGCGCAACGGAAATGAAATCGTAGAAGGAAATTTTATCATAGATAAGCAAGCGCCTTATTCCACTCCAAGTACCGGAGGCTGGGTAAATCCGGGCCCCGCTTCGGAGGCTTTTACTGCCTTACTGAAGGATGGGTCCGTCGTTACTTATAAATGGTATCGATTTGTGGATCAGCCTTCCTTTCAGCATTTGGGTTGGTCTGATGCAGAAAAAAAGCGCCTTCAGGCATTCGTGGAGCAGTTGCATCGGTATTGGGGAATCGATCAGGATTACATGGCACCGCCGTCTACAGGAAGTCTCGTGGCAATAGACCCAGCACTGATCGTGGCTCCGCCCGCAGGCATGGAATTTGGCTATGTGCCGATTGTCGTACGTCAGGAAAAGAGATTTCTCAGTGAGCGCTGAAATTTCCAAACCAGCGACAGAAAGGTATGCTACTGGGTATAAAGCAGCTGCGACTGTTTGCGCTCTAGCTAGGGCAGTACTCTTTACGGGAGGGAACCCTTATCGCGGTGGATTTTACGATAATATCGGGTTTTTTGGTGCCACGTTACAGCGAGACGAAGTAACCTTACCAAAGCTTCTAAAGGAAGGCGGATACGAAATCGCGTTCTTTGGCAAGTGGCACCAATCCCGATTAGATTCAGAGCTGTCGGTAAATAAAGTTGGATTTGGTTACTCGTTGGCTACCAAGGTTGATGCCTTTGGGACGGAACCTAGGAAGCCGGAGAAATTTATCCGCAATGATCAGCCGACTGTAGCCCTCGAAGGCTGGAACATTGATGTCATTTATGGTTGGATATTCGAGAGGAGGGTCCTTGTTGGGGTAGATTGTCGGATTTATAGACTAATTTAACGGTACGAAAATAAAGTGTATTAAATTTATAATGGGAAAACTAACATTACGTGTGATTCGTGCAGCTGCTGGCTTGGCATTATTGGTTTCGGTGACAGTACTGCTCACCTCCTGCGGTAAAGAGACGGGGAAAGACAACGGAACAGCTGGGTCAGCCGGTAACTTTATCTTATCTCTGACAGACCTTCCGGATTATGAACGGGACATTGACCATAAAGCGTTACTGGAAGGCCTCACCAATCGGCAGGATGAAGCTCTTCGGGTGGGTGACTATATTTATAACAACAATTGCTTCAATTGTCATGGAGATGCAGACCAGGAAGGCTCCATCCCCACAGCATTTAAGTTTTGGAATGAAGCTTTCAAGGTTGGAAAAGATCCCTATTCGATTTACCAGACCCTGACACGAGGCTACGGATCCATGCCACCACAAACCCATCTGACACCCTTAGAAAAGTATGATATCATCTACTACATAAGGGAGCGGTTTTTAAAGGAAGATAATCCGGATCAATATACAGAAATAGACGATGCTTACCTGGCTACACTTCCTGAGGGAAATAGCACGGGGCCGTTGCCGGGAGATTTTCATCCATGGGCGGATATGGATTACGGGAACTTTCTGATAAATACGTATGAGCTTGCAGGGCAAGACGCTCCTGTACGCCCCCGGTCAGGAGGTACTCCTGCGCCGCTTCCGGATGAAGATTTCTCCTATGCCAATTTTGCGTATAAGGGCATTGCTATTCGCCTGGATGAGGGAACCGGTGGTGTTGCCGCAGGAAAAGCTTGGTTGGCCTTCGACCATGACCTGATGCGGGTGGCTGGCGCTTGGACAGGAGAAGGGTTCATTGATTGGGAAGGAATTCTGTTTAATGGGAAGCACAATATTTCACCCCGGACTATCGGAGACCTTCATGTCGAAACCAAGACGCTCCCAGGGTGGGCCCAGCCAGGATCGGGTTCCTTTGACGATCCTCGATTCACTGCAAGGGACGGGCGTAAATTTGGGCCTCTTCCCCGTGATTGGGCGCAGTATAAGGGGCTTTACCAATTTGGGGATAAGGTAGTACTATCCTATTCTGTAGGAACCACCGAGGTACTCGAATCCTACGGCCTGAAATACATCGGAGATGAGCCGGTCTTTGTCCGGGAATTGGAGCTTTCGGGAATAAATGCCCCATTGCTGATGATGGTGGCAAAGGCAGGTACAGCCGTGGCTGTAGTAGGTGGTGGTACCGGTATAAAAGCTTCTCAGGAAATGATCACATTGGAAGTACAGCCCGCTGCGACCCGAAGGATTACGGTGCTGATGGGTAAACCTGGTTTGGAAGGGCTTGAAGAGCTGGCCAAAAGCTGGGGCCAACAGGAATCTTTGCAGACCGATACCAAGGGTGCTTCAGGTAGGTATCCTCAAAAGTTGAAGACGAAGGCAATCGTGGGAGAACAGGAAGGAGCTTTTCAGGTGGACATCTTGAACCCCCCCTTTGATAGCCCCTGGAAGAACCAATTTCGGCTAAGTGGGATAGATTTTTTTACGGACACCAACAAAGGTGTAATATGTTCGACGGATGGCGATGTGTGGCTAGTGGAGGGTTTTACCAAGACTCCTGCTGACCTAACCTGGCAGCGCATTGCTTCCGGCTTATTTCAACCCCTAGGGGTGAAGGTAATCAAAGGACAGATTTTTGTCACTTGTAGGGATCAGATTGTCCGGTTGCACGATTTCAATGGGGATATGGAGACGGATTTTTATGAAAGCTTTAACAGCGATCATCAGGTGACAGACCATTTCCACGAGTTTGCGATGGGTCTTCAGACGGACGATGAGGGAAACCTGTATTATGCCAAAAGTGCCCGCCATGCCAGAGAAGCCTTGGTGCCGCAGCATGGTACCTTACTGAAGGTAAGCAGTGACGGGAAGAGGACTGAAACCATTGCTACTGGTTTTCGGGCTGCGAATGGCGTTTGCCTCAACCCGGATGGTACCTTTATCGTCACGGATCAGGAAGGACATTGGAATCCAATGAATCGGATCAACTGGGTAAAAAAGGGAGGTTTTTACGGGAATATGTTTGGCTTTAATCCACCTCCAGATAGCTCAAATACGGGAATGGTGCAGCCCTTGGTTTGGGTGGAGCGGGATATCGATCGATCTCCCGCAGAGTTACTTTGGGTGGACAGCGAAAAATGGGGTCCACTTAACGGCAAGTTGCTGAACCTTTCTTATGGATACGGGAAGATATTTGTCGTTCCACACGAGAAAATAGAAGGGCAGTATCAGGGCGGTGTATTCGAATTGCCGATCAAGCGGTTTGCCACCGGAATCATGCGGGGGCGCTTTAATCCAGGAGACGGACAATTGTATGCCTGTGGACTTTCTGCCTGGGGATCCTCTCAGCCACAGCTAGGCGGCCTTTATCGGATACGGGTTACCGAAAAGCCGATGTACATTCCGATTGACATCAAGGCAGACAAATCGGGGATCGTGCTGAGCTTTACCGACAAGCTGGATCCTAGCAGTGTGCAGGAGTTGTCCAATTACACTGTAAAAACCTGGGATCTATTGCGATCAAGAAAGTATGGATCAGCGCATCATAATGAAAAGGAACTACAGGTGTCTAAGGTGGAGTTGATGAAAGATGGTCGGACAATCAAGCTTACTTTGCCCGAGATCCAACCTACATGGGTGATGGAAATCGATTTCAACTTATTGGATAAAACAGGTAAAGAGGTAAAAGGGTTGATCCAAAATACGATCCATACCTTGGGAGAAGCTTGACCATTGCATTGGATTCTAAGTGATTTTTCCAATAAAAAAAGGCGATTGGGGTTTGAACTACCCAATCGCCTTTTTATCTATCACTAGGCTTTTACTGACTACGTAGCACTCGTCAACAGCTCTTGTAAAAATGCTGCTGTCCCAGTCTCTTTTCGATTTCCTTGGCAGTTTTGGTAATGGAAAGGCCTCCTAAATTTGTGCACCTTAGGGTGTTGGGGATGCTTTTACCTACTTGATACATGGTTTCTATCACTTCATCCAACGGTATGAGATGGTCGTAGTGGGCGAGCGCCATGTTGGCGCAAGAGAGGGCGTTTGATGCCGCCATGACATTTTTATTCAGGCAGGGAGCCTCTACACGGTTTCCAATGGGGTCACAGATCATACCCAACGAACTCTGAAGGGCCATCGAAGCAGCCGATAGGCTTTGCGTTAGATTCCCACCGGCCAGGCCGACGATCGCTGCGGCCGCCATAGAGGATCCAGAGCCACATTCTGCCTGACAACCGCCTACTTCGGCCGCAAAGGTAGAATGCGCTGCTATAAATATTCCGATCAATCCAGCCACCAATAGCGCCTTTACCGTATCTTCATCGGAGAGGCCTAGGGTATCTGCCACGGCCAAAACAGCCCCTGGCATGGCGCCACATGATCCTGCTGTGGGCGCTGCTACGATGACTCCCATGGAACTCTTAACCTCCATAATGGCCGAAACGTAGAGAATAATCTTGTTCAGTACCTGACCGTCTATCAACTTCTTATCATCCATCATGGATTTAAAGGTCACCGATTGCGGTCCCAGAATGCGGTCTTCAAAGGTAGTACCTGCCATCCCGGTTTTTACCGCATTTTTCAAGATAACCCGTATCTCCTCCATTTTGGCCAATACTTCTTTTTCGGAAATTCCTCCCCGGATGCTTTCATAGCGAACGGCTAGCTCCCAAAGAGGCAGATTCTCCGTTTCATTATAGGCCAGCATCTCCTCGCAGGTGATAAAGGGAACCTCCAGATCCTTTCTCGCACGAATTGGAAGGACAGGTTTTATTTCCTTTACCTCGTTTCCATTTGCCAAGCTCGCCACCTTGTCCAGGATAGATGGGTTCAGGAACTGTTGGGACTTGATTTCGATAAATGATTTTTTTCCCTTTCGAAGGGTCAGTTCATCAAAAGTACAGGTGTCTTCGATAAACCGAATCAACGGTTCAGGGTGATCGGTATATATCAGCGTGACAAAGTAATCTCCTGCTAGGGAAACCGACGCCCCGTCTATTTCCGTAATCTCGATCATGCCTCCTCCTGTAGAGATGCCAATCACTTCGTGGGATTCCCAGGGGTTTTTGAGGTTGATCTTGTAGGTATTGGGATGCTCTGCACCGATATTCCGTATATGTATATCACATTGAATACCCGCTGCACCCAGGTGCATCTCTGAGTGAAGTAAACGTTCGTCATATGCTTCCCATCCCAGAAATCCTCCAAACAGGCCCATATCCGAACCTTGATCTTTGTGGGTGGTAGCCAATGATCCGTTCGGATCAAACTCTATGTCAATCTTCGAAATGCTGCCTGACATCAGGTCATGACAAAAGCGCCCTATGCGAAGAGAGGCGGCACAGTGGGAACTCGACGGGCCACGCATCACCGGGCCTACGACATCGTTAAATATACTTGGAAAAGTCATGTAGTTTGAGGTTAGTTACGGTAAGTTAAATGTAGCGGATCTCCACTTGGAAACACTTTCAAATCTTAGCCAATAAGTGTACTATCTTAGCATTTGGATCTTTTTTTTTATGCTTTTTTGCGTTAAATCAACTATTGCACTAACTTGGGTTATCGGTTTTGAAATTCTTAAATACCCAATTGATTAGAGCTATGCAGCCATTATATTTCAAAGTACCTAGATTAAAAGAAGAAACCGTTCGTGTGGAATGTTGGGACCTGGATAGTTTTTTCGAACCTATCCATTTCCACGAAGAATTCCAAATTACGTTGATTTTGCAGGGAGAAGGTGCCTTGTTCGTGTCCGAAAGCATGGTGCCTTTTAAAAAGGGAGAGATATACCTTTTGGGCAAAAATTTGCCCCACGTGTTTCGAAATAAGGAACTGGATTTTCTGACAGGGCAAGGCAAGAAAGTACAGGCTATTTCGGTATTTTTCAATCAAGATGTGCTCAAAAACATCCTGACAGATATACCAGAAGCTTATGCCATACAGAAGCTCGTAGATTCGTCGATTTACGGCATTAAGGTTTCCAAGGAAATGCAGGATATCGTCGGCCAACACCTAAGGACACTACCCAATAAAAAGCAATTTGGGAAAGTCTTGGGCCTGTTGGAAATTTTGGAGCATATATCCAAAGATAATAACTTGGATTTTGTGTCCTCTTTGGGTCTGCCCATTCACTCGGTGCAGGAAAACATCTCTAAGATCAACGTGGTATTTGACTACGTGCGAACCAACTACAATGAAAAAATCACTTTAAAGGAGGTCGCAGCCATGGTAAATATGTCGCCAACGGCATTTTGTAGGTACTTTAAGTACAAGAGTCAGAAGACATTCTCCCGGTTTTTGATAGAAGTGCGTATAGCCAATGCCTGCCGTTTGCTGTGCCAAGACGACCTTAATACCTCGGAGTGTTGTTACAGCTCGGGGTATAATAACTTATCCAACTTTCATAAGCATTTTAAGAGTGTGACTGGAATGACTCCTTTGGAATTTCGAAATAGTGTTAGCAAAAATCCAGATTAAAGCGCAGTTTAGTTTCCTTTTTCCAATATTGTTTTTCTTAAAGAGCACTTGGCGCAAATTTGCTAACGGTAGTTTAATGTCTGATTCGGCGGTGTAGAGGTTACTAAGAGGCAGGAATAACAAAAGCGCAAACATCGAAAGACCTATAATCGCTGGACCTACCTAATGCGGTAGTTGGCGCTCATTTCGATCGGCCATCACACGTAGTGGCCGCTGAAAAACAATGGACGGCACATGAAATCCGACAAAACGTTAAAATATCATATGATTTGGATAAGATTATGGAATAGTTACTCGTGCGGTATAACTTAACTTTATACCAAGTTTTCAGAACCTCCCCGTAGGTGCGTGGTTTCAGATGTATTAGTTTAAAATAAAACCATTTAAATAGCCTTACGAAATCGAGCATGACGCAAGTGACACACCGTTGGATGACTAGGGTATATGCGAGATTCCATCCCGGTAAACCGGGACAAGGTGTTCCCATTAAGAATCAATTATAGACACATGAAAGGATTTCTGATTCTGATAATTACTGCCTTTTTTCAGTTTACCGTTTTTTGTGTAGCCTATTCTCAGAACGAGTTGAGATTGGAAGACGTCTTTGGAAGTGCTACTTACAGTCAAAAAAGGTTTGGCCCCATTCGGTGGATGAAGGACTCCCGTGGATATTCAAGTATAGAGTCTAACGCGGAAGTAGGAGGTGACGATATGGTGATTTACGACGCCCGCACCGGGAAAAGGTCGATTCTGGTATCAGCTAGTGACCTCATTCCTGCTGGGGGGACTGCACCCTTGAAAATTGCCGAATACGAGTGGTCGGAGGATAATACGAAACTGTTAATCTTTACCAACACCCGAAAAGTCTGGCGTTTTCATACTAGAGGCGATTATTGGGTGATGGACGTGGCTACCCGAAAGCTGCAGCAGTTAGGAAAGGGGATGCCCTCCAGTTCGCTGATGTTTACCAAATTCTCGCCCGATGCCTCTAAGGTGGCCTATGTCAGCGAACACAATATTTTTGTGGAGACGTTGGCTGATGGCAAAATTGTGCAATTGACCCATGATGGAAGTGATGTGATTATCAACGGAACCTTTGATTGGGTATATGAGGAGGAATTGGGCTGTAGAGACGGCTTTCGCTGGAGTCCGGACGGTGAAACCATCGCGTATTGGAGATCAGATGCCAAGGATGTAGGTACTTTCTACCTGATCAATAACATTGATTCCCTCTATTCTAGGCCCATTCCATTGCCCTATCCCAAGGTGGGAGAAAAGCTGTCATCGGTAAAGATTGGAGTAGTATCTGCGGAGGGAGGAGATACCCGTTGGTTTGATTTTCCCGGAGACCCTCAAAACAATTACCTTGCGCGGATGGAGTTTATTCCAGCTTCCAGGGAGGTGATGGTGCAGCAACTCAACCGCAGGCAGAACACCAACACGGTATGGGTAGGGGATGTGGATACGATGGAGATCACGAAAATTTTAGAGGATACCGACGAGGCATTTTTGGATATTCACGATAACATTCAATGGCTGGAGAACAACCAATTCTTCACTTGGACCAGTGAACGGGATGGATGGTTGCATCTGTACAAAGTAGCGAGGGACGGAAGTTCCATGAAGTTGATCACAGAGGGGGACTTTGATGTGGTAGGGATAAGTCACATTGACCCGAGGGGTGGTTACGTTTATTACATTGCTTCTCCTGAAAACTATACCCAAAGGTATTTGTACCGCAGTTCGCTGAATAAGCCTGGTAAGGCCGAACGAATCACCCCAGAAGCCTATCCCGGACAGCATGCATACCAGATATCACCTGATTCCCGGTACGCTATTCATACCTTTCAAAATGCGAAAACACCTCCCTTATATTCCGTTGTCAATCTTCCGGATCATCGTTCAATCCGCATTTTGGAGGATAACCGAGAGCTTAAGGACAAATACTTGGCATTAAATCTCAATCCCAAAGAATTTTTCAAAGTGGATATAGGGGAGGTTGTTTTGGATGCTTTCATGATTAAGCCTGCTGACTTTGATCCTTCCAAAAGGTATCCCCTGCTATTCTATGTTTACGGCGAACCGGCCGGTTCAACGGTACAGGACAGCTGGCAGAACGGTGATCTCTGGCACCATTATATGGCGCAGCAAGGTTATGTTGTAATCAGTATCGACAACAGGGGCACGCGTACCCCTCGTGGGCGGGATTGGCGTAAGTCTATTTATGGACAAATAGGCATACTTGCTTCGGAAGATCAATACAAAGCAGCCAAGAAGATTTTTGAAACCTACGATTTTATTGACAATGAACGTGTGGGGATGTGGGGATGGAGCGGAGGAGGTCAGATGACACTCAACTGCATGTTCAGGTACCCGGATGTTTATAAAACAGGGATTGCGATCGCATTTGTTTCCGATCAGCGCTTGTACGACGCAACGTATCAAGAGCGTTACATGGGGCTTCTGGAAGATAATGCATGGGGCTACCGGGAGGGTTCTCCATTGCACCACGCAGAAAAACTACAAGGAGACCTGCTGATTATGCACGGCACCGCAGACGACAATGTTCATTACCAGAGTTTTGAAATGCTGGTAGATAAGCTGGTTAAACACAACAAGATGTTTTTCATGATGTCCTATCCAATGAGGGCACACGGAATTAACGAAAGAGAGAACACTTCTCTTCACTTACGCGAGACAATGAAGAAATTTTTGCTGGAGAAGCTACCGAGTGGTGGCAAGTAGATTGTTCCGCGAATAACAAACCCTAAATAATTATAACAAAAAACGATTCGATACAAACTAATTTTAAAGCTATGTTAAAGTGGAAGGGAGTTTTTCCGGCAATAACAACCAAGTTTACCGCAACCGATAAACTGGATATTGACATGTTCCTAAAAGGGGTTGAGGCGCAGTTGGAAGCAGGGGTAAATGGGATCATTTTGGGAGGAAGTCTGGGCGAGGCCAGTACGCTAAGTGACTACGAAAAGGAAGTATTGGTCAAGGAAACGGTGGATTGGGTGGCCGGTAGGGTGCCAGTTGTCCTTACTATCGCCGAGCAAGCAACCAAAAAGGCGATTCAACTGGTTGAAAAGGCGGCGGACTTTGGCCTGAGTGGGTATATGGCCCTTCCTCCTATGCGGTACAAGGCAGATGAACGGGAGACAGTGGTGTTTTTTACAGAAATTGCGCATGCCACAGAATTGCCCATTATGATTTACAATAATCCGATCGACTACAAGATCATGGTGACGTTGGATATGTTCGAGGAATTGGCACAGTGCCCCAATATACTGGCGGTGAAAGATTCCACAAGGGATCTGAATCAAGTAACGAAGATGAAAAATCGATTCGGAGATCGGTTTAAGGTTTTTGGAGGAGTAGATCCTCTCGCACTGGAGAGCTTGGTGCTTGGAGCAGATGGCTGGGTAGCCGGATTGGTATGTGCGTTTCCTAGGGAAACGGTAGCCATTTACCGGTTGGTAAAGGAGGGCCGTGTGGCCGAGGCATTGACGATTTACCGATGGTTCTTTCCACTATTGGAATTGGACATTCACCCCAAGTTGGTACAGTACATAAAGTTAGCCGAAGTGGCCACCGGTTTGGGAACTGAATATGTCCGGGCGCCCCGCTTGCCACTGATCGGTGAGGAGCGTCAGGAGGTGTTGAAAATCATCGAAGAATCCTTAATTTCAAGACCGGAATTGCCGGTTTGGGACGAGGCAGAGGTCACTGCCATAGCCAAATCCTTATAATAGCTATCCTTAAATTGAATACCAATGAAATGTTTTCCAAAGGAGGTATATATCGAACGTCGTCAAAAGCTGAAAAAGCTGATGGGTAAAGGGATATTGCTGTTCATGGGCAACGAAGAAAGCTCTATGAACTTTAAGGATAATTGGTATCCCTTTAGGCAAGATAGTACCTTTTTGTATTTCTTTGGATTGAATCAAAGTGGATTGACCGCTATCATAAACATAGCAGAGGATCGGGATATTATATTTGGCGATGATATCAGTACGGAGGATTCGGTTTGGTTTGGTGCCCATGCGACATTAAACGAATTATCGGCATCCGTGGGGGTAAGCAGTACCCTCCCTAAGGCAGCTGTAGCAGATGCCCTAAAAGGGGTTCCTTTGGATCAGCTGCATTTTTTACCACCTTATAGACCGGAAAATCTGCTTAAACTATCAGAATGGCTGGCGATTTCCCCAGCCGCAGTTTCCAAGCAAGTGTCTGACTCATTTATCCGATCGGTAGTCTCCTTGAGGTCGATCAAGACAAAACGGGAAATCGAGGAAATCACCCGGGCGGTGGATCTTTCTGTGAAGATGCACCAAGTGTTGATGCGAGAGGCACGTGCAGGGATGTACGAATATGAGCTATTGGGAATGGTACTAAAAGAGGCCACGGCTGGTGGGGGGTCTGTTTCGTTTCCCCCCATCATTACGACGCAAGGGCAAATACTTCACAACCACGTATATTCCCTAAAATTAGCGGATGGAGGCATGTTGCTGGGAGATTTTGGAGCGGAGTCTGATATGCACTATGCCGGGGATATCACCCGTACCATTCCCGTAGGAAAGGTTTTTTCTACGCAACAAAGGGAGATTTATCAGATGGTGTTGGATGCCTATCAGGTCGCCGTTCAAGCGTTGAAGCCAGGGGTGTTTTTTAAAGACGTACACCTATTGGCCTGTCGGACTTTGGCTGAGCGCCTTAAGTCTATCGGCCTTATGAAGGGAGATTTGGATGAAGCAGTCGCTCAGGGAGCCCATGCGCTGTTTTTTCAGTGCGGATTAGGTCATATGATGGGAATGGATGTTCACGATATGGAGGATCTAGGGGAACCCTATGTGGGCTATACCGATTCGCTGAAGAAGAGCACCCAGTTTGGCCTTCGCTCGTTGCGCTTGGGGAAGGAGTTGGAAGCGGGGTATGTGCTCACCATTGAACCGGGCCTTTATTTTATTCCGCAGCTTATGGACCAATGGGAAGCGGCAGGCCTTCACCAGGATTTTATCGACTACAAGAAAGTCGCTCAATTTCGTGATTTTGGGGGCATCCGGGTGGAAGATGCCTATCAGATTACTACAGCCGGGGCTGAAATTCTGGGCGTACCGTTGGAGATTACGATCCCGGAGGTAGAAGGCGTTCGTAGCTAGCTTGGGCGTTCCTTAGGCCTGTTCTGATGGCCCTAATTTCATGAATGCTTTGTTGGTTTCTTTTGGTTTTCGGGTTGCTTTTAGCCGTTGCCATGAGGAAGGTATAACCGAATGTGGGTATGTTTAGGAAAGTTCTTTTATGTATATTACTGGGTGTGCTGGGATGTCGAGGGCAACAACCTACCGGCATGCTGTCGCAATACCCTTCCCCGATGGAGGAATTTATCCGGCCACACGATCGGGTAGGTGGGGATGAATTCAACGGGAACAGAATGTTGCTTTCAGGCATTTTTCACCGAGATCCGGTTTTATTGCTGCCTACCCAAGAGGAAATTGAACCGTTGGATTCGGTCAACCTGCTAATACACTTTCATGGTGCCGAAGGGGTAGTGGGTCACGCATTGCAGCAAAATCATGGTTGGGTGGGAGTTGCCGTTAATTTGGGAAATGGTTCAAAGGCCTATGGAAGCCCATTGGAGAGAAAGGAATCATTTGATAGGTTGGTTGCCGCCGTTAGGCAGGAGCTTTCGAAACCCATTCGCCGTATTTATCTTTCTGGATTTAGTGCGGGTTATGGTGCAGTGCGGGCGATATTACGAACCGAAAACTATTTGTTGATAGATGGGGTATTGCTTTTGGATGGGTTGCATGCGGGTTACTTACCAGTGCGTACACCCATTTATCAGGGAGGTAAGATTGACGAAGGGGATTTGGAAGCCTTTGTACGCTTGGCTTCAGATGCCGTGATAGGAGAGAGGCAATTTGTACTGACCCATAGCAGTGTGTTTCCTGGAACTTTCGCAAGTACCACGGAGTGTGTCGATTTCCTTTTAAGGGAAGTTGGTGCATCCCGTAGTCCATGGCTTAATACAGGTCCGTTAGGTATGCAGCAAGTGGGACAATCAAGCAAGGGAAAGTTGCAGGTCTTGGCCTTTGCAGGAAACACCGCCCCAGATCATATCGATCATCTACATGGACTTTTTTATTTTATTGGGCTTTTGGATTAAAGGTAGGTTGCCAATTGGGATTAGTTTACCTACTTGCCTGGTTTGGCTCCTCCAAATTTTACCTGCTATGGTCTTTTAAAGCCTCACTTGACCACAATTTCCAAATTTTATTGGTTTGATTCAGTTAACGGCCTATTTTTGTTCAATACTCGTATGACTATGCTAAAAAAACTACTTGTTTTTGCACTCCTAATTGGGGCCATTTCTTGTTCCGACCAGGAACCTGAAGTGATTTGTGAACCTGCTCCCGAAACGGCGGCACTACCCTCATTGGATTCGTTGGCCACCGCCTTGGAATGGCCCACCGAGTTATCCATTACCCCATTTTCCGGCCCGGAGATTACCCCTAGTCCAGCTTGCTTGGCGGTTTCTCATGAAGGGGATGTATATGTAGGAGTGGATATGATGGGATCCCTTGGGAAGGAACCCGAAAAGGGGCATATCATTAAATTGGTGGATTGTAACCAAGACGGGATCGTAGACAGTTATACCACTTTTGCCAAGGTAGACAATCCCCGGGGAATTATAGCCTTGAAGGACAAATTGTATGTGTTACATACCGTCTTTGGGGAAGATGGAATAGCAGCGGGAATGAACCTGGTAGTTTTTGAAGACACCGATAGAGACGGAGTGGCGGATGGTCCGTCGCATCCACTGATCGAACATATCAGCTCTCCCAAGTTTCTTCAAGGAAGAGGAACCGACCATGCAACAAACGGTATCCGACTGGGGATAGATGGCTGGATTTATGTGGCGGTCGGAGACTTCGGTTTCCACGGAGCCGTAGACCGGGAGGGTACCAACTTGACTATGTTAGGTGGTGGGGTGTTGAGGGTACGTCCTGATGGTACCGAAATGGAAATTTACACCCATGGGCTGCGCAACATCTATGATGTGGCAATCGACCCATTTATGAATATGTTTACCAGAGATAACACCAATGACGGCGGTGGTTGGAATATCCGGTTCAGCCATCAGATTCAATCGGCGGAATACGGCTATCCTGTACTGTTCAAGCATTTTACAGAGGAGATCATTCCTGCCTTGGTCGATTTGGGAGGTGGCTCAGGAACGGGCGCCCTGTTCATCGATGACCATCGGTGGCCTGAAAAGTATAATCAGGTTCCAATGATGGCGGATTGGGGAAGAAATCAGCTCTACATTCATCGGGTTAAGGCAGATGGGCCTTCTTATACACAGGAGGAGGTGCCTTTCATTAAACTTCCTCAGATTACTGACCTAGATGTGGATGGCTCCGGGAGGATGTATATGGCGGCATGGGATGGTGCCGGTTATCGTGGTAATCCTGCTAAGGGCTTTGTAGTTAGGGCGGTACCAACAGATTGGAAATACGAAGCGGCCCCCAATCTTAAAAAGGCTTCCCTCAGAGAGCTGATAAGGTACCTGGGTAGTGGAAGCGCCGTTACGAGACTGTATGCGCAACAGGAGTTGCTTAACAGACCTGTAAAAAGGGCATCAGATGCTGTTTTTAAGGTTGTAAAGGACCAGGATAAGCCACTCGCTACCCGAGTAGCAGCCTTATATGCCTTTACGCAGATCAAGGGAGTGGATGGAGTGGACAAGTTTGAAGAGCTGTACCAATCTGCCGAGCTACGGGAGCATGTCATCCGGGCATTTACGGATCGCAAGGAGCTACTGACTGCGGCACCGGTTGATCTCATCATACAAGGCTTGGAAGATACTTCAGCGACCGTTCGAAGGGCGTCGATCGTAGCTTTGGGACGCATAAAGGATCCCAAAGCTATTCCCGCATTGTTACGTACGTCGGTTCCCTCCTCTTTTGCCGCACCTGCCTGGAAAGAAGAGGGGCCTCACGCAGACCCGAATGCTTCCATTGTAGAGGCCCATCTTGCGGTGAGATCCCTGATAGCCTTAAAGGCTGGTGATGCCTGTGTAGACGCCATCGGTACTCCAAGTCAGACTTTGGCATTTTGGGCGTTGCGCTATATGCACGATACAGGCGTCGTGAACCGCTTAATTGAAAAATACAAAGGCAGTCCCGATGAGACCCTTCGAAGGGAGATTTTGGGTGTTTTGGCCAGATTGTATACCCGTGAAGCGCCGTACGATGGATCGTGGTGGTGGGGTACTCGCCCCGATACACATGGGCCCTATTATAAATCTGTTCTGTGGCGTTCGTCGGCGCCCATCAAAGAGCTTTTTATAGAAGAATGGAGCAAAGGGGGTACCGAGCGAATGGCCTTTATAGGGATGCTTAATGAAAAAAATAGAATGGGAATCACTGAATTTGGCGGTGATTTTACGGTAGCTGAGATGCTGGAAGAGCCGGATATTGACCTGGAAAAAATAAAGAATCAAAAAGGCCAGGTAGGTTCCTCCTCCATCGAGGATATTTTATTGGCTGTGCAGGAACTGCCCGGTGACGCAGTACTTGGAAAGGCTATATTCGAGCAGCAGGGATGCAGGGCCTGCCATAGCCTAGAGGTGGGCGAGGCGATGAAGGGTCCCTTCATGGGCCAAATTGGTAGTATCATGACAAGGGATCAAATTGCCGAGTCAATTTTAAAGCCGGATGCATCCATCTCGCAAGGTTTTGCCACGGTGTTGATCAAGACCAAAGACGATAAATCCTACATGGGGTTTGTAACCGAAGAGAGCGCAGAAAAAATTGTCATTCGAAATATTACCGGTCAGGCGTATACTTTGCCTGTAGGTGATATAGTAGAGCGTAAAGAGATGGAAAACTCCATGATGCCGGCGGGACTGGCAAATGCACTGTCTTACGAAGAATTTGCATCTCTGATCACGTTCCTTTCGAAGCAGAAATAACGATGCTTGCCAAGTCTAAACATGCCCACAAACGAACATACATTCGTCCGTTTGTGGGCATAATTTTTTAAAAAAACCTAAAACAATCCCCTCAGGCCAATTGGCACGTCATTGGTAAGAAATGGAAGGATAGGATTAATCCCTCCTATCGCAAAACGCTATGAGACTATTTATGAGTTTGGTACTTTGGGCTATCCTTTTCGTTCTTTGCTGGCCCATTGCTGTTTTGTTGCTGGTTCTATATCCGCTGATTTGGCTGATTCTGTTGCCTTTTCGCCTGCTTGGATTTGGTGTAACCCTCACACTCTCCATCATTCTGGCTATTTTTCTTTTTCCCTTTAGCTTTCTCAAATAAATAAGCCTACTTTTTGGCCAGTACCCAAAGGCCTAGGTAGGTGAGAGCCCCGTTTACCAACAGAATTTCAAATCCAAATTGGTATCCAGCAAACCAAGCCTCTGAGTTACTGTCAAGAATAAATGACAATACAGGGCTGAGCAAACAGACCACGGGAACAAAGCGGTCTTTAATACTCACTTGGTTTGTGAGCCCAAAAACAAAAAGGCCGAGAAGTGGACCGTACGTAAAGCCCGCTGCTTTGAATACGGCACTGACCACACTGCGGTCATTTAGTTCGTTGAATACCACGATCGTGAGGAACACCAAAAACGTAAAGCCAATATGAATCAGTAACCGGGTTCGATCTTGGTTTAGGTGTTTTTTTTCGGGGAGGTTGATAATATCTATGCAGAAGGAAGTAGTCAAAGCAGTAAGTGCAGAGTCTGCACTGGAAAATGCAGCTGCGGTGATGCCCAGTAAGAAAACAATACCAGCCAGCGTTCCAAACTCATTCAACGCAAGTGATGGAAACAGTTCATCGGTTGCAGCAGGCACGACGATGTTATTTACCTGCGCGTAATAATAAAGCAAAACGCCCAGTGCTAAAAACAGGATATTGGAGAAAAAGAAGGATACAGAAAACCAAAAAACGTTTTTCTGAGCCTCTCCTTTATTTTTACAGGTTAGGTTTTTTTGCATCACGTTCTGATCCAACCCGTTCATAGCAATGGTGATGAAGATGCCGGCGGCAAACATCTTAAAGAAATTTTGACCTGAGTTTCCGTCCCAGACCCATATCCTTGATTTTTCGTTTTCACCGATAAGTTCCAGTAACTCAAATCCCCCCATATTCAAATGATTTGCGATTACCAAAATGCTGATAACCACGGCAGCTAGTAGAAAGGTAGTCTGAAGGGTATCAGTCCAGACGATGGTTTTGATGCCGCTTTTGAATGTATAAAGCCAGATCAAGACCATGGTGGCAAACACAGACCCATAAAATGGGACTCCAAACCCTTCAAAGAATGCCAGTTGGAGTACCGTGGCGGCCAAGAATAGTCGGAAGGATGCGCCGATCGTCTGGGAAATGAGGAAAATCGTTGCACCGGATACATAAGCGTTGATTCCAAATCGGGTTTTAAGGTACTCGTAGATGGAAATAAGGTTTAACTTATAAAAGAGGGGGATTAGCACCCACGCGATAACGGCATAGCCCACCATATTTCCCATTACCAACTGCAGGTAGTTCCAATTGGTGTTACCCACCTCCCCCGGCACAGAGATGAAAGTAACGCCTGACAAAGAGGCACCTACCATACCAAACGCCACCAAAAACCAAGGGGATTCCCTGTTGCCTGTATAAAAAGTCATACTGTCCGACTTTCTCGATGTGAGGTAGCTGATTAGGAGAAGTAGAAGAAAGTATCCGGAAATTACTCCAAAGACTAAACCAGGACTCATAGGTCTTCCGAAGGGTTAAACAGTGAGAAATGCCATTTACAATTTCGGTCAATATAGAGATTTTCCGCTAAGTGAGTTTACCTATCGAAGGAAAATACCGTATCTTTCAAAAAAAATCCTTCTTTCCAGTCGTATTGCCGGATGGAAAGGGCTGTAATTTATTCGCTAATGTCTATGTTTTTTCCCTATTTTCCCTTCCTTAAGAGATTGCCAAAAGGGTGTTTGACCGTGGTGTGGCTGAGTTGGATACTGGCAATTGAACCAATACCCGTGCTATCCCAAACCCATCCGGTGCCTTATTTGAACTTGGATCCGGGGTTGGAAGGCTGGGTGGAGGAAACTTTGCAATCAATGGACTTGGAAGAGCGAATTTCCCAACTGATTATGATTCCGGTTTATTCCAACAAGGGGCCTGTGCACGTTGACTCAGTCAGCAATTTGGTAAAGCGGTATAAGGTAGGTGGGATGATTTTCTTTCAAGGGGGGCCGGTACGCCAGGCACATATGATTAACCGGTTTCAGCGGGAATCCAAAGTTCCCCTGATGATCAGCATTGATGGAGAATGGGGCCTTGCCATGCGCTTGGACAGCACCCTGCGTTTTCCCTACCAAATGGCCCTAGGAGCTATTCGAGATGATTCATTGATCTATGAGATGGGGAGACAAGTGGCTAAGCATACCAGAAGGGCTGGATTGCATGTGAACTTTGCTCCTGTGGTGGATATCAATAATAACCCGGCAAATCCGGTAATCGGATTCCGTTCATTTGGAGAGGACAAAGAGCGGGTAGCCCGAAAGGCCTTGGCCTATATGCGAGGGATGCAGGACGAACAGGTTTTGGCATCTGCCAAGCACTTCCCGGGACATGGAGATACCAATGTAGATTCCCATTATGGATTGCCGGTAATTCATTTTTCCAAGCAGCGGCTGCAAGAGTTGGAGTTGTACCCGTTTAGCCAGTTGATGCAAGCGGGCTTAGGCAGTGTGATGGTGGCTCATATGCACATACCGGTATTGGACAGTACGCCCAATCTAGCCTCCACACTTAGTCCGACGGTAGTAACCGACCTGCTTAAAAAGGAGATGAACTACGAAGGTCTCGTGTTTACCGATGCATTGAATATGCAGGGAGTGGCCAAATATTATGAACCAGGCGTAGTAGATGTGAAGGCGCTGCTTGCAGGAAACGACATGTTGCTCAATACAATGAATGTACCTGCAACTATTCGAGAAGTAAAAAAGGCCCTTGAAGCAGGTCAAATAGCACCCGAGGAGATTGACGCACGCGTAAGAAAGGTACTTCGGGCAAAAGCTTGGTTAGGATTGTCAAGCTGGCAACCGGTGGAAGTAACCTCATTGATCGATGACCTCAAAACCCCCAGCGCACGCCATTTGAGCAGGGAATTGGCAGCAAGTTCGCTAACCTTACTGAAAAATGACGAAAATATCCTCCCTTTGGCCGGGTTAGGTACATACCGTACGGCTAGCCTTTCGATGGGAGTTTCCCATGAAACGGCTTTTCAGCGTGGGTTGGCGCGATATCAAGCAATGGATCATTTTTATCTGCCCTTCGAAGCGGGATTGGCGGATATAAATCGATTGATTCGGGACTTATCTCTTTACGATCGGATTATCGTAGGCGTACACGGTATTTCCTTACGGGCGGGGAATGATCGTTTTGGGATAACGCCGGAAATGAATCTGATCTTAAAGCAGCTTAATCAAGATAAAGAGGTGGTTGTTTCTGTTTTTGGGAATGTATATGCATTGAACGAACTGGTGGATTTACCCAATGCGTCCGCAGTAGTAGCCGCCTACCAGGAAACGGAAGACACCCAGGATTTGGTTTCCCAGATGATCTTTGGCGGGATTGGTGCAAATGGTACGCTGCCGGTACGGGTCTCTGCTGTCTTTCCTTTAGGAGCCGGATTGGAGCTATCGGGTGGTAGCAGAGTAGCTTATGGGTTACCTGAAAGTATTGGTGTTCCTTCGGATCAGCTTGCAGGGATAGATTCCTTGGTTCATTTGGCTATCAGGGAAGGAGCAACCCCTGGAGCGCAGGTACTGGTGGCCAAAGAGGGGAAGGTCTTCTTTCACAGAGCCTATGGACATCACGGATTTGATTCGCTTCAGAAGGTATCCCTGGACGATTTGTATGACTTGGCATCCATTACCAAGATCAGTACGGCGTTGGCCGCCTTCATGCACTTGAAGGGAGAGGGCAAATTTGATGAGAATAGACAACTGGGCGAATACTTACCAATGGCGAAAGGGAGCAATAAGGAAACGTTGGTTTACAAAGATATTCTTACCCACCAATCAGGGCTTACGGCATGGATTTCATTTTGGCAGGAAACACAGCGAAAAAATGGGAAATTCAAGTGGTATACCTTTAAGCAGGATTCTTCAGGTAGATTTCCCATGAAAGTGGCTAATCACTTATATATTCACCGAAAATATACTGACAAGATTTATCGAAAAATTATGGATTCAGGCATAAAGCCGGATCAAGGGTATGTCTACAGTGACCTATCGTTTATATTGGCTCCAAAGGTGGTAGAGCATATTTCAAAAACGGATTTTGTTAGCTATATCAGGCAAAACATTTATAATCCCTTGGGAGCTCAAGGGCTAACTTTTAACCCCTACGAACGGTTCCCCTTATCCCAGGTGGTACCTACGGAATATGATTCGCTGTTTCGCCGGCAACAGCTCCATGGTACCGTGCATGATGAGGGCGCAGCCATGTTGGGTGGAATCAGTGGGCATGCCGGTTTGTTTGGTTCCGCAAATGAGCTCTCCAAGCTGATGCATCTTTATCTCTATGACGGAGTATATGGGGGTGAAACGCTAATCCAAAACGGTGTGGTGCACAGATTTTCGGCTTGTGTATATTGCGAACAAGGCATTAATTACAGAGCGCTAGGGTTTGATCGGCCTAACAGACCGGGAGACCCAAATGGAAATGCGGCTCCCAGTGCCCCTGCCACTAGTTTTGGACATTCTGGATTTACCGGCACCTACACCTGGATAGATCTCGAAAACGACTTGGTATACATCTTTCTTTCCAATCGGGTAAACCCCACCAGAGAAAACAGGAAACTATATCAATTGAATATCCGTACCGGCATTCTAGAAGTGGTTTATGAAGCACTGAAGGCCAATGGACTCTATGAAAGTGGCCATAAAAAGCCTTAAGAGTTTTCTATTTGTTCTTTTAATTCCTTGACCTTTTCGAGTGTCAGTGGCTTGAAAATGTAGCCATTTACAAATTCATACCCATTTGCTCGGTCTATTTCTTCTTGGTTAATAGAGGAGGATACTACGTAGATCCTTACGTCCCTTTTTAGGTTGCGTTTTTCGTATTCTTCTAAAAATTTCCAGCCATTCATGATAGGCATGTTGATGTCCACTAATAACACATCGGGGAAATTTTCGGACAGAGATATATCTGTGAGTGCGTCAATGGCTTCCTGTCCGTTCTTATAAAAAAGGCAGTTTTCGGAAAATTGGGTGAATTCAAATAGTTTTTTGATTCCGAAGTTATACAGGGGATCATCATCAATCACACAGGCTACTTTGATTCTTGACATAAAAATTACGACGTTGGTTGCTACAAATATGTAACTGGAAGGTTGTTTTAAGAAATGTCGATAAAATGGATGTGTTTTTTCGAAATTTTCATGAAAAGTATAAAAAAAAACGATAGCAATCAATGAAAAACGTCAAATGCGGTGTGGCATAAATCGTGATTTTTTTTAAGTCCAAAAACCTAACCTGCCAATGTTACTGCCATGCAAGCAATTAAATGCGGAAGATAACTGTAGGATTGGTAAAATTTGGTTAATTTCCCACTTGAATCAATCTATAAATCAAAAACAATGAAAAAGATTTGCGTCCCAATTTTCAGTAGCTTTTGTTTGGTTGCATTGTTTTGGGCATGTAGCCCTGCCAGTGACGGCAAAATCGAGGTGGAAGATGAAACTAAAACACAAGAACTAACTATGGAAAAGCCCTTACTAAGGCACGTGGTGTTATTTAAATTCAAAGATGAATCCTCTGCGGAAGATATCAAAAAAGTTGAAGATGCTTTCATTGCCCTAAAGGATGAAATCAGCCTTATCAAGGATTTTGAATGGGGCACGAACAATAGCCCCGAAGGATTGAACAAAGGATTAACCCACTGTTTCTTTGTATCGTTTGAAACAGAAAAGGATCGTGACGATTACTTACCTCATCCGGCGCACAAGGCTTTTGTCGAGGTTCTTATGCCGCATTTGGACGATGTGACCGTAGTTGATTATTGGGCAAAATAAAAAGAGTGCGGTGTTTTATCACCGCACTCTTTTTATTTTTCTACAATTACGTGTTAAATCACGCCAATTTTTTAGTTGTTCATCTAAGCTTATTGCCATCCACCTCCCAATGCACGATACAGCTGGCTATAGTTTTGAAGCTTGTCTACCTGAAGCTGCACATAGGCAAGTTCAGATTCGAGTGAACGGGTTTGGGAGTTGATCACATCAAGGTAATCCGCGTAGCCTATTCGAAACATGGTGGTAGCGTTATCAATCGACCTTTTTTGGATAGCAACCTCCTCAGACTTTAAAGTTACCTGTTCGGTAAGGAATTGGTAGTCGTTGACTAAGCGGAGGATCTCCAAGTAGCTGACCAACGCAGTTTGTTCATAATCTAGGAGTGCAATCCGTTGATCGGCCTTTGCGGTCTGATAAAAAGCCTGTATCCTACTTCGATTAAAGATGGGAGCGACAAGTCCGCCTCCTAGCTGATATACTCCGGACGCTGGCGTTTGAAACAGCCGGCCAAATTCGAATGCGTTGAATCCCACAAGTCCAGCCAGATTGAACGAGGGAAAAAAGGCTGTACGAGCTATGCTAACTTGTAAGTTTTGTGCCTCCAAGTTCCGTTCCGCGGCCCTAACATCTGGTCGCAACCGCAGTAAATCGGATGGAATACCTATATTTAGCACTTCGGGCACGTGATCCGTTTGGGAAAAATATTGGACGTTTATGTTGTCATCGGTTGTAGCGGTGAGTTGCATCAGGGTCAATTTTGCCTGCTGCAGAAGCTTTCTTTTGTCTAGCAATACGCCTCTTGAATTCAGCAAAAGTGCCTCAAACTGATCGAGTGATAGCTGACTGTCCTGGCCAGTTTCTTTTAGGCTCTTGCCCAATTCAAATTGGTTGATCTGAATGGAAATATTTTCCTCCAGAATCCTGATCTCCTCCGAAAGGCCAACAGCGAGGTAATAGGCTTCGGCGATCGACGCGATCAGGTTAGTCTTGGCCAAGGCATACATTTCCTCCGATTCCAGAAAGCGAGCTGCAGCCTGCCTTTTTTGCATGGCCAGCTTGCCCCAGATGTCAATTTCCCAATTAAAATCCAGCCCTAAGGTAAAATCTCTATAAGGATCCGGTATTTGCTTATCCTCCGGTACGGTAGGGGATAGGTTGGAGTCGGCATTTCCCACCCCATCCATGGTATATTCTCCAAACCGCGTCACCCCGGCACCGGCAAATGCGTTCAATTCAGGCAACTGCCCCAGTTTTGCCTGCCGAAGGCTTGCTTGGGCCCTTTGAATGGCATAAAAGGTTTTTAGGACATCTTGGTTATTTGAAAGTCCCTCTTGAATCAATCTTTGCAGTTGTTGATCTTTAAAGAATTCCCGCCAATGTACCAGCCCCCAGTTTGAGGTATCTGAACCCACATTGGCACCAAATCCATCAGGAAGTGAGGACTGAGTCAAGGGTTCTCTGCTTGGGGCACACCCGATCAACAGGGGAATTATCACAACGAAGCTATATATAGAATATTTGAAGAGTTTCATTTTTTCAGAGTTCAAAGCGGAGAAGGCAAGGCCTTCTCCGCTATGGCTGGTATCAGATGTTTTTTAATTCAGCAACAAGTTTTTCAGAAGGCTTTTCTTCCTTCGATTTTTTCAGTGCGGTAGCCCAAGACTCGAAAACATAATACAGTCCAGGAATGAGCACAATACCCACGAGGGTTCCGATAAGCATGCCTCCTGCAGCAGCTGTTCCGATGGTTCGGTTACCGATTGCCCCTGCACCGGAAGCGATGGTTAACGGAATAAGCCCGCTGATAAACGCGAACGAAGTCATCAGAATGGGTCTAAGTCTTTCTACTGCACCATTGACTGCGGACGCCAAAATCCCCATCCCTTTTTGGCGGGATTGAACCGCAATTTCAATGATAAGGATGGCATTTTTGCCGAGTAGACCAATCAACATGATGAGCGATACCTGCGCATAAATATTATTTTCCAGTCCGGTTAATTTCAATAGGAGGAAAGATCCAAATACCCCGGCAGGCAGGGAAAGAATTACAGGAAAAGGCAACAGGTAACTTTCATATTGCGCAGCCAACAGCAGGTACACGAATACCAAACAAATTAGGAAAATATAGATGGCCTGATTGCCAGAGTCAATCTGCTCCCTCGTAATTCCAGACCAGTCGATGTCAAATCCTCGGGGTAAGACTGACAAGGCAGTTTCTTCTACCGCTTTGATGGCATCTCCACTAGAATATCCCTCTGCGGCATCTCCGTTGATCATGGCAGAAAGGAACATGTTATACCTTCCGATCTGCTCTGGTCCGTATACTCGTTCCATGGTTACAAAGTTGGAATACGGCACCATCTCGCCCTGATTGTTTTTGGTATACATCCGCAACAATGACTCGGGATTGGTTCGGTATTCGGGTAATGCTTGAATCATTACCTTGTACATTTGCCCGTATCGGATAAAATTGGAGGAATAAAAACTACCAATATAGCTTTGGAGTACATCCATGGCCTCATCCACCGATACGCCCAGTTTAGCAGCTTTATCGTGGTCTACCCGCAAGAGATACTGGGGGAAACTAGGATCAAAGTTGGTGAAGACTTCTTTAAGCTCGGGCCTTTCATTCAGTTGTTCCAAAAAGCCGGAAATGGTTTCTGCCGTGCGGTCTAAAGATCCACCGGTTTTATCCTGTAGTCTCAGCTCAAACCCTGAGGCATTTCCAAATCCGGGCACCGGAGGGGGGGAGAAAAACTGAATTTCGGCTCCGGTAATATGAGAGGTACGATCTTGGTATTTAGTGATCAATTCATTGACATTTTGATCTCTTTCTCCCCAACCTACCAAATTTATCATCCCCATGCCAAAGGAAGCACCGGCGGTTTCCGTTAAGAGACTGAATCCAGCTAGGGTAGATATGGTTTCTACTTCGTCAAAGGGTAAGAGCGCCGCCTGAATATCGTCCATGATTTGCTGGGTACGTTCCACCGTGGATCCCGGAGGAGTGGTCACCGCAACGTAGACCATGCCCTGATCTTCATTTGGGATAAAACCAGTAGGAAGAATGCTGGCTGCTCCAAATGTTAATAGGAAGAATAGAACCAATATGCCGAAGGTGACCGACTTCCTGCCTGCAGTACCTCCTATTAGCTTGCCGTACTGGCTCGAAAAGCGATCGTACCGCACATTGAAACCGGTAAAAAAGCGGCTTAGCAATCCTTTCTTGTCCTCATGGTGAACCGGCTTCAACAGAAGGCTACAGAGGGCTGGAGACAACGTAAGTGCATTGATACCTGAGATGACAATGGCTATCGCAAGGGTAAGCGAAAACTGTCTATAGAATATGCCTACCGGCCCTGTCATAAATCCCGCCGGAACGAACACCGCCGACATGACTAGCGTAATCGCGATAATAGCCCCACCAATTTCCTTCATGGCGGCAAAGGTGGCGTCTTTTGCATTGAGACCATCCTTATGCATCTTCACGTGCACAGCTTCTACCACCACAATGGCATTATCTACCACAATTCCGATCGCCAATACCATGGCAAACAGTGTCAGCAGGTTGAGCGAAAAGCCGAATAGGTTCATAAAAAAGAAGGTACCTACCAACGATACCGGAACCGCTATTGCGGGAATCAACGTAGATCTAAAGTCCTGAAGGAAGATAAACACCACAATCGACACCAACAAGAACGCCTCTATCAAGGTTTTTACCACTTCGTAGATAGAAGCATCCAAGAATCGGGAAACATCGTAGGAAACGTTGTATTCCATTCCAGGAGGGAAGGAGGATTCCTCCAGTTCAGCCATTTTATCCTTGATATTTTGGATGACATCCCGCGCATTGGACCCCGGGCGCTGTTTAATCATGATCGAGGCAGAAGGGCGCCCATCTGTAGTGGAAACCATGCTGTACTCTTGGGATCCGAATTCCACTTCCGCCACATCTCTCAATTTGAGAAGAGATCCGTCCGGAAGCGCCTTTAGCGTGATGTTTTCGTATTCTTCTTCGGTATTGAATTTACCAGTATACTTCAATACATATTGCAGGGCCTGTGGTTCGCGATCGGAACTGATTCCGGATTTACCCGGAGCCGCTTCGACGTTTTGGGCTCTAATCGCCTCGTTTACATCCAAAGGAGTCAATCCGTAGGATACCAGTCGATCAGGCTTGAGCCAAATGCGCATGGAATAATCCCTGAATCCCATGATTTGGGCAAATCCCACCCCGTCGATTCGCTTAAGCTCCGGCAGAATGTTGATGTCCGCAAAATTGTACACGAACCGTTCATCCTGTGTAGTGTCCGTGGTCATCAGATTCAAATAGAGAAGCATGGAGTTTACTTCCTTTTCTGTCTGTACACCGGCACGGATTACCTCTTCCGGAAGTTCATCCAACACCGTGGAAACGCGGTTCTGAACGTTTACCGCCGCCTGATCGGGATCCGTACCTACTTGAAAATATACCGTGATTAGCGATACACCGTCGTTGGTGTTGACCGAGGTCATGTACGTCATGTTAGGTACCCCATTGATAGCCCGCTCAATGGGGGTAGCGACAGCCTTTGTCAATACATCCGCATTTGCTCCGGTATACCTAGCCGTAACGGTCACCGATGGAGGTACAATCTCGGGAAATTGGGTGACGGGAAGTGAAATCAAGGCTAGCAACCCCAATAGAGTAATCAAAACAGAGATTACCGTAGACAGGATAGGCCTCTTGATAAATATGTCGAACATGTTACTTTTTTCTTTTTGACGAAATTACAATGACGCTTGGGCAATGGTCTCCAATGATTCATACACATCGGTAGGATCAGTCGCTTGGGGGCTTACGGCAACACCGTCTTTAAGAAGTTGTATACCCTCCAGAATGATCTTGTCTCCCTCGTTGAAATCGTCTGCGATGTAAAAAAGGCCGTACCTGCCCTTAGGCCTAAAGCTTCTAATTTGGGCATTATTGTTTTCGTCTACCAGGTATATGTAGGTGTAGTCCTGTATTTCAAAGGTTGCTTTTTGAGGAATCAAAAAGATATTTTCCAATGGCCTCGTCATCTGCACTTTCCCGCTAGCCCCGTGTTTGAGCAAGCCATCGGGATTAGGGAAGCGCACCCTTAATGCAATTGAACCGGTACCCTTTTCAAAATCGGCTTCCATGGTCTCCAATTCACCAGTATGCTGATAGATTTGGCCATCTGAAAGGATCAGGGAAATCTCTTCCTTTTCCATTTCCAACGCTTCTTCAAGGGCATTTTTTAGGCCTTCGGTAGATTCTTTTTTAAAGTTTTCTCTATCGATATGCCCTCTCATGTACTCCAGGTACTCATTCTCAGTGATCTTGTAATAGGCGAATATTTCGTCGATATCGGTAATATTTGTGAGAAGATCACCACTGTTGACCAAGCTACCGGTCTTGTAGGGTATCCTATCTACCATGCCGTCAAAGGGAGCCCGAATGGTGGTGTAAGAAAGCCCTAAGCGGGCATTTTTAAGCATGGCTTCGGATTCCATGATGGCAGACCGAGCCATGTCCAACCGCGATTGAGCCAGTTCCAATTCAGATGAGGAAAAGATATTCTTATCTACTAATATTTTCAGGCGTTCTACCTCCAGTGAGGCTCCTTTTTCCTCCGCTTTTGCTTGCATCAGTTTGGCTGTAGCCGAGTTGACCAGTTCGTTGTATTCCGTGGAAGTCAGCTGGAACAAAGGCTGATCTTTTTTTACAATTTGCCCCTCATCCACGTGTATTTTTTCTATAAAGCCTTCGATTTTTGACCGAACCTCCACAAACTGTCTTGCTTGAATATCCGCCACATAGGTTTGAGGTATTTCAATAGTCATCTGATCCAGCGAAAGCACCGGAATTTCCAATAACTTGTCCGCTTTATTGTCTTTGCCGTTGCCAGGACTGCAAGACGCGGTGAACAAAACAAGTACAATACCTAGGCCTGAAAGGACAGGTAAAAACCGTGTAGAAGCAAATGCTTCGGAGAAGGAAAAGGATCTTTCCATGGATAGTGTAAATAAGAAGTTATTAGTTTATAAAAACAAGTAATGACGCATTGCCAAAAGCAAAATTTCACTTTTAAGAGAATGTTACCTTGGGTTGCTTGATTCAGGAGGGTACCTGATTCGGAATAAAAGGAGAATTTAGAGAAAAAAAATCAGGGGGCGTTTTTGCAGATAACCACCTCGACTAGGTGGGAAAGAAACGGGTGTAATAGTGTATAACTTAGTTGGTTTAGTTGCGCTTCTGATAACGGAAACGTGATTTTCTTGCTAAAATCGATGGTAAATGGCGAAACGTCTGCTATCCGTTGTAAGCTGGAATAACTGACGGTATTGTTTCGGATGAGTGAAGTTGGGAAATCGACGTAGTCGTAATCTACCGCCGCTATTTGAGTATCTTGATATACGATTTCGTGATCCCACTCCTCTCCATCAGCAATAGACAGGCACACCAAAAATATGGCCAAAAAATTGGTTAGAACATTTTTTAATAAAAACTGCAAGAAACGCTTCATAATATTAATCAAAACGCAAAATTAATGAGTTTAAATTGAATGCGTATGTTTTTATGATAAATAGTTTTTTGTTGGATAAAGTTTCCAAAAAAAGAAAAAAAAAATTATTGTGCTAACCACACATAGATCAGCACAACGCATAAGACGAGGGCAATTGCAAGTGGTTTTGCAAATTTCCATTCCTGCAAATCCAAATGTACTTTATTTACATGAGCGGTTCGTGACTTCGGCGGAAACCTAAGGCTTACCAAGTACATGGCTGCCATGTTGATGATAAATTCAATTCCCCAAATATGGATAAAGTGAATGTCCAATTCGAGTATAAAAGTGGTCAAGAGGTAAAAGCTAAGTCCTAATATCAAGCCTACCTTGGCGCCGGCCGCGGAAATTTTTGGAATGAAAAAGCCTGCGATCAAGATGGAAGCGATGGGGATAAAGAAAATTCCGTTCAGTTGTTGCATTAGCTGGTACAGACCCTCCGGAGCATTGCCAACGAGGGGTGCTACCAAGATGGCTGCAATCGCCAGCACAATGGAGCTGATCCGACCGACGCGAACCAAGGTTCTGTCTGTAGAAGCAGGAGAGATGAATTTTTTAAAAATATCCAAACTGAATATCGTAGCGGCGGAATTCAACACACTGTTGAACGTACTTAGAATAGCTCCAAGAACGACGGCTGCGAAAAAGCCCGTCAAACTCAAAGGCAGTACTTTCATTAACAGCACAGGGTAGATGAAGTCTTGGTCTTCGTAGTACTGTTCACCGTAGTAATAAAAGGCAACAATGCCGGGTAAAACGATGATCAATGGGATTAGGATTTTAAAAATGCCGGTAAATAACAAGCCCTTTTGGGCCTCTGCCATGTTTTTTGCACCCAATGCCCGCTGTATGATCGTTTGATTCATGCCCCAAAAATAGATTTGATTGATCATCAGCCCGGTGAATAGGGTGCTAAATGGGAGAACAGAATCTGCTGCACCAATCACGTTGAATTTTTCGGGCGCGGCATCATATACTTTTTGGAAGCCTTCCAAGATATTTCCGTTGCCGATGTCCCATAATGCAAATACCGGCACCATAAGGCCGCCGATCACGAGACCAATGGCATTAATAGAGTCAGAAAGCGCTACCGCTTTTAGTCCCCCGAAGATTGCGTAGATAGATCCGATAACACCAATGACGATTACGGTAAGCCAAATTCCCTCCTCCTTGCTAATTTGAAATACATCTGAGACGTTAAAAATACTCTCAAGATTTATTGCGCCTGTATATAATACAATTGGCAGCAGCGTAACCACAAAGGAGAGCATCAGTAGAAAGGCTACAATGGCTTTGGTTGTTCCATCGTATCGGTTTTCGAGGTATTGGGGGATGGTCGTCAGCCCCATACGCAGGTAAATGGGCAAAAAATACAAGGCTGCAATTACCAAAGCGATTGCGGAAGTCACCTCCCATGCGATGATAATCATCCCATTTTTATAAGCTGATCCATTCATCCCGATGAGGTGTTCGGTAGAAATATTGGTCAGGATCATAGATCCTGCTATAACGCCTCCGGTGAGCGTTCTCCCACCTAAAAAGTAGCCATCCCGGGAGTTAATGTCGTCCTTTCTTAATTTATACCAGGAAAAAATAGCTACAAATAGGGTAAATCCAAGAAAGGAAACAACAGTAAGCATGTACTGATCGGTGGTTAGGTTATAAAGTTCCCCAAAGCGGCAGGGGATGTCGCTTTGGGGAGGGTTTTATGATTTGAACTGGCTAAAGCTTAATGGAAGCACCCATCGAAGGCGCATTCCAGTTAGAATTTAAGCGTCGCGGGAAGGTACTTAGCTACTAAATCCTCATAATAGGGCCTAAGGGTTTTTGCATCGGGTGGTACCGGCACCTTGGAGTATAGATCGTACGGATTAAATTTCTCCACCCATTTGAACATTTCCCGGTCGTGATCGTTGAGCAAGTGGTCGTACGAATTTTCCCGGTGTTGCGCATAAAAGGAATGGTATCGGATCATGTAAAGTGCCGGTTCAGGCAGGTAGTCTTTCATCATCTGATACATGTATTCGTCGTGTCCCCAAGACATCTTCACCTGATCTAGTCCGCAGTTTGGCGAATAGATTCCGTAGGTAGAGTTGAACCGTTCATCGGAGAAATCCGGGTTATCGGCAAAAAACTCTGGATAAACGATTGCATCGGTGTGCTTGCACCCTACCGGAAAAGTATCTCCTACTACCGCCCATTGGGGTTCGCCAAAAAGGCAAAGCACCTTTCCCAGGTCATGGATAAATCCGGTGAGTACAAACCAATCGGGGTGTCCGTCCGCCCGAATGGCCTCAGAGGTCTGTAGCAGGTGTTGGAGTTGATCCAGGTTGATATCTGGGTCAGAGTCATCTACCAATGTGTTGAGGTAAGCAACAGCGTCCCAAAAGGGCATTTCTTTTTTTTCAAATTTCAGGAATTCCTTCTCCTTTTCCACCACAAAATCGTAAGTCTGATATTTGTGGTTTAACCGATAGAATTCACGTACCGTGTCTACCCGCTCCGAATCATGGTAATTTCGGTAATCTTCTTTGGCTTTTGGCTGCTTATCTTTGGGTTCAGGGTACCTGACCAACAGATCATCCTCCCAATCTTCTATGCTGTTAAGAGGAGCTTTTTCGTTTTCATTATAATTCGCCTGCATGGAAATAAGGTGTTTTGAGGGTATTCAATACGATTTTTCTGATCGATTTCGAAAATTACCAAAAATTCATTCATGTTATTGGAAAGTTGTCCAAATTTTTTTCATATGGCGTAGGTTCTTCACACTGTATTTTGTGTTTTATGGTTCCCATGATTGTGCCTGCGGAAATGTAGCGAGTTTGCCTATTTACGACGGGCCATAATGGGTGTGATAGGGCCTAAGCAGCGGTGTTTTTTGCCATATAAACCAACATCTACTTACTTTAGGGAAGCTTTGATTTCTTGGAGTATTCTGGCGTTGGTCGCAGACTCGGAGAAAACCTCTAGGATTTTTGGTTTGGGAGACTGTTCAAAAAAAACAGGAAGTGCCGAAAGCAACTCCTTTTCTTGCATCACGGACAGGTATTCAAAATCGTATTCCTTGGCCAGTGATTTGGCACTTAGGGACTGTTGGGTTTCGAAATATTCCTTTAGTTCGGGCAGGGAACTTGGTCCTTCAATTAGTCGAAAAATTCCACCTGCATGGTTGTTTAAGACGATAACGCGAAGATTGGGAAGGTTGTAGTTGTGCCAAAAGGCATTTCTATCGTAAAAAAACGCCATATCACCGGTAATCAAGGTTACGATTTCATGGGTTGTAAACGCACAGCCCACGGCGGTCGAACTAGATCCGTCAATTCCACTTGTTCCCCGATTGGCGATGATCTCAATATTTCTTGCTGCCATACCCAGGAAGCTTGCGTAGCGTACCGCCATGCTGTTGGCTAAATGGACCTTAGAAGGGCGGGGAAGGTGCCTAAAGCAGTGGTAGATTGCCTTGAATTCACCAAAGGAAGCATTTTGCATCGTACGATCCAACCGCTGTCCGATGCTTTTTTCCTCTTCTGTCCACTGGGAGGAAAAAGAACTGTCACTTTGGTATTCTTGGGCTATGAACCAGCGCAAAAAGGCCAATGGATCTGCGTATATGGCTTTGGTGAGTTTCTGATAGGGGTCAGGGATATAGCCTTGTGGCTGTATATGCCAATGATTTGCAACGGCGCTTCGTAGAAACTGCTTAAGGCTTTTGGATAAAAGGCTCTTTCCAAAAGTAATGATCAAATCCGGTTGTAAGCGGTCTTTGTCCAGTACGTTTGGCAAAAGGAAGTCTGGGTGCGAAATTGCCCCTTCAAATTGCTGGTTGGAAATCAGTTCGGAAATCACCACAGCCGAACGGGAGGAATGAATGTCCGCTAAGACTGCCGATAGCTGGATATCCGGTTTTTGATGGCCTGGAACGATTAGGATCCGTTTATGCATTTGCAGGTCATTGGCCAATTGGGAGAGTTGAGTTTCTGACAGGGCAGGGGTACCTCTCAGTACTTTTGAAACGGGGACATCCCGCGAGAAGTCAAACGTTTCGCCTTGCGAGGGGTAGAATGGTTCGCGTAACGGCACATTGATATGTACCGGGCCATTGGGGAAATCAGTTGCCTCCAAAATCGCCTCGTTTACCAACCGATGGAGGTGCCACAATTGGTCTTTGGATGCAAACGAATCGGGTAGCTCTAGGCTCCGCTTTACATGGCTTCCAAAAATTCCTCGCTGCCGGATCGTTTGGCCGTCCCACTGATCTATCCATTCAGGAGGTCTATCAGCCGTGATCACCAGCAGAGGGATATGTTGAAAAAATGCCTCCGCCACCGCTGGAGCGTAATTATAGGCGGCGGATCCGCTCGTACATACCAGTACCACCGGTATGCCCAGCTGTTGGGCCATTCCAAGTGCCATGAAGGCGGCGGACCGCTCATCGGATACCGTGCGGCAATGTATGTCAGGATGCCGGACAAATGCCAAAGAAATGGGGGCACAGCGGGAGCCTGGCGAGAGTACAGCCTCCGTTACGCCATGCCGCGCACAAATGCTGACCAAGTCACTAATGGCGTCTACTATCACGCTTCTGCGGGGTTAATGAGGTACTTTCGGATGATCTCACACTTCATCTCGGTCTCCTCCCATTCCTTCTCTGGGTCAGAGTCCTCGGTGATTCCAGCACCGGCGTATAAGATGGCGCTGTCGGCCATTATCTGCCCGCAACGAAGGTTTACATAAATCTCCGTTTCCTCTCCTATATTGACTGGCCCCAAGTAGCCCGCAAAAAAGCGTCGGTCAAACCCCTCATTTTCCGCTATAAAGGCCTTTGCGGCATCTTTGGGCATGCCACAAACAGCTGATGTCGGATGTAATAAATTCAACATGACAGACCCTAATTGAGGAAATCCGGTGGTTTCCATATCAACGAAGAAGTCGGATCTTAGGTGAAGGAGGTTACCTGCCATACTTGTTTTGGGGCCGATTTCATCGTATTCACGCAAGCGGATCTTTTTGAAACAGCTGACGATATACCGGCTTACCAAGGCTTGTTCCTCTATTTCCTTTTGAGTCCAAGCGGCTGTTTTTAGCGGGTTTTCGCCTACTGCTCGCTGGGTACCCGCCAGGGCCATGGTGTGAAAGGCAGCACCTTTGGTCTGAATAAGTATCTCGGGGGTTGCGCCTATCCAAGTGCCAACGCCCGGTATGTGAAAGAAGTTGACAAAGGAATTTGGGTAGGCATTGCAAAGCGCCAGAAAGGTCCCTATGAGATCAAAGCGGTCGTTTAATGGTAAATGCTTCGTCTTTGCAGCAACCACTTTAAACATCGACCCACCCGCAATAGCTTGCTTCGCTTTTTCTACCATGGTTAAAAATGCGGGCTTTTCAGTCTGCAACTCATTTGCTGCTAATTCAGTGTTAGTTTCTCGCTTTAATACATTCCAAATTTTGTCTTTTAATGGGGCTTCCTGATTGGAGGTCGGATGCATCAGGTGTTCCGGAAGAACGTGTGAAGTGTTTTGTGCCAAGTCTATGCTTAGATAGGTTTCCGCAGGTATAAAAAATGCCCGTTCATTCTCCAACCCGGAAAAAGGGTGTAAAATAAAACCGGAGGGTAATTTTTCGATTTCCGTGTCCACGTGTACGATATCACCGCTACTTTCTAGCACTATTTCCACTCTGGAGCACTTGGGCTTTCTCCAAACAGCTAACTGGAAGCGACTTTCCAGTGCGGTAAGGCATAGATTTTCCAAATAATCGGATGTGGTAAAAGTATTCGTTGCTGCTACGGTACTCATATTATTTTTTTTCCAGCACGGCAAGCGTGATCCGGCTGATGCAGGAAAGTTTGCCTTCTGGCGTGGTTATTTTTATCTCCCAAACTTGCGTTTTCTGGCCGAGGTGAACCGGCCTGACGGTTCCAGTCACAATCCCTTCTTTAACGGGTTTTAAGTGGTTGGCGTTGATTTCCAATCCCACACAGTAGTGTGTTTCCGGATTGATTGCCAGCATTCCCGCGACACTGCCAAGGGTTTCCGCAAGGGCCACATTGGCTCCTCCATGTAACAAGCCCAAAGGTTGTTTGGTTTTGTCACTGACGGGCATCTTGGCTTCTAGGAAGTCCTCGCCTACTGCCGTAAACGTGATGCCCAGATGCTCCACCATGGTGTTTCGACCCATTTTATTCAAAAAATCGAGGTCTGGTTTTGAAGTAAATAGCATGTTTTGTCCGATAAAAGCTTTTTCTTTGAACCTGAATTCAAAAATAAGTAAATCTTGAGCAGTAAAAAAATTTATGTAGTCCGTCACGGACAGACCGATTACAACCTGAGAGGCGTGGTGCAGGGTAGTGGGATTGATGCGCCGTTAAACCACACCGGACGTAGGCAAGCCGCTGCGTTTTTTGAACAAAACAAGCATCTGCCGATTGACTTTATTTACTATTCCGGACTTATTCGGACCCGTCAGTCCATTGAGCCCTTTTTGAACAAGGGGATTCCCAGCATCTCTATGCCGGAACTAAACGAAATCAGTTGGGGTAAGTACGAAGGCATACCCATGGATGAAAGCGGCCACCACCATTATCAGGATATGTTACGCCGATGGGCAAGTGGACAACTCGATTATAAGATTGAAGGAGGAGAATCACCTCTGCAAGTGGCAGATCGCTTATCTAGGGCAATGGATCACATTACCGGAAATGGGGGAGAAAACCTGCTCCTCTGCATGCACGGGCGGGCGATACGGATTTTGATGTGTTTATTATTAGAAAAACCACTGAAGGAGATGGATCAATTCAAGCACCAAAATCTGTGCTGCTACGAATTGCACTATCATCGTGACCAAGGATACGAATTGATCGGATATACCGGATCACCGGCTTAGTATCAAAGGGATAGTTTGACTGAGGCAATCCGTTTCTTATTGTTCGTTTTAGCTTCGTCAGTGGATTTGGAGAGGAGCTGCGCGTACATGTGATCGGTCTGTTTTAAGTCAATGATTCGAAAAGCAACCTCTTCCAGTTTAACCATTCGGTCATTTCCTAGGATCACCAATGCCTTTCCAATATCGCATTCATCCCAATCTTCAAAGGGAACGGTGATGAGTAAGGCAGCGTCCGAATTGCCAGAATAGGATTTCGTCTCGAAGTTATCCAGAAAAGTCAGTTCAATTTTCGCACTGCTGGTACGGTGCAGGCGCAGTTCACTTTTATTAAAAATCACCAAAAAGGTTTTTTCCTTCTTGTCTTTTGCTTCGGACAAGAAGGCTATTCCCAAAAAAAATATGATTGCCAACGTTTTTCTCATGGGTCTAATATATGTAAATATACTAAATCCAACAAGAAATGTTTTCGTATTACGGCGAATATAAAAAAAGCCCGATTTAAATCGGGCTTGGTATATTGAATTCTTACGCTCTACTTCGCTTTTTCTTTGTTCCGGTATCCTCTTCTACCTCCTCTTCCACACCGGCAAAAATCCGTCCGCAATGCTCGCAAACAATCAGTTTCTTCTTCTCTCTGATTTCCGCTTGTCTCTGAGGAGGTACGACATTGAAACAACCTCCGCATGCGCCCCGCTTCACCAACACGACCGCTAACCCATTCTTGGCATTCTGCCGAATTTTTTGGTAGCTTTTAAATAATCGCTCGTCTACCTTTTTGGAAGCTTTTTCTCGATCCGTTTTTAGTTTGTTTTCTTCAGATTCACTCTCTGAGATAATCACATCCAATTCCCCTTTTTTCTGATCCAAGTCGTGCTTGCGATCTTTGAGAACCTCTTTGACTTCTTCAATGTCCTTTTCCTTTTCTTCTATCCGATACTGCGCTTCTCCTATTTTCTTTTTGGAAACCTGAATTTCCAGATCCTGCAGTTCCAATTCCTTGGTGATGGCGTCGTACTCCCTATTGTTTCGGACGTTCATTTGCTGCTCTTGGTACTTTTTGATCAGCTTCTCGGATTCTTTGATTGCGTCTTTGTGTTTTTTGACTTCCTCGCCCAGACTTGCAATATCCGATTCGAATTTTGACAGGCGAGTCTCGTAACCCGCAATTTCGTCCTCTAAATCTTGAACTTCTTCGGGAAGCGCACCTCTGACTTTAAAAATTGCGTCTAATCTGGAATCTATGTTTTGAAGGTTAAGAATGGCTTCTAGTTTCTGTGCAACGGTACTTTCCATCAATTATAGGTAGCTTATGGGATTTGTGACTGCATTCGACAAATAGAGTGCAATATTAGTAAATTTCTCTGACAATTTGTCTTTCAATAGTTCTTTTGTAAAAAATTCACTTTCATAGTGCCCTATGTCCGCGATAATTAATTGGTTATCAGCATCGAAAAATTCGTGGTACTTTACATCAGCCGTGATGAACAGGTCTGCACCTGTCCGTTTCGCCGCTTCCAGCAAGAAAATGCCCGCCCCACCGCATAGGGCTACACGACGGATTGGCCTACCCAGCAGCTTGGTGTGACGAATGACTGAAAGATTCATCACGTTTTTTAGAAAGGCCAAAAAAGCCGTTTCCTCGACCTCCGTCTCCAGCTCTCCCAATATGCCGGCCCCTACCTCCTGATTTTCATTTTCCAACGTATGAAGGTAATAAGCTACTTCCTCGTAAGGGTGCACTTGACGCAGTTTGGCCAAGATACGTCCCTTTAGGTGACTGGGGAAGAGTATTTCGACACGATCCTCGGATACCTCCTCCGAAAGCCCCGGTTTACCGACTGTTGGATTTGCCTTTTCTGTTGGCAAAAATGTTCCGACGCCGTTCACTCGAAAGCTACAGTTCTTGTACGCGCCGATTTCTCCCGCTCCGGCTTCAAACAGCCCCTTCAATACCTGCGCAGTGTGTGCAGCAGGAATAAAGGTGACCATCTTGGACAGAACACCAGATTTTGGAGATAGTATACGGGTATTTTTCAAACCGATTTTTTCGGCTATCTTGGAATTTACACCTCCCAAGATGTGATCCAGGTTGGTATGGATCGCATAAATTGCGATATCCTCTTTGATGGCTTTGATTATCGTTCGCTCCACGTAGTTTTTTCCCGTGAGACTTTTTAACCCCTTAAATACGATGGGATGATGTGCAATGATCAGGTTGCAGCCTTTTTCAATTGCCTCGGCGACTACCTCTTGCGTGGCATCTAATGTACAGAGAATGCCGGTCACCTCAGCATCCGGATTTCCTACGATCAATTGCGCATTATCATACGACTCTTGGTAGGCTGGGGGTGCCCAGGTTTCCAAGTAGGATATCACGTCCCTTATAAAATAAACCATATATTTGCCCTTGTTTATCAATCAAAGCTAGCAAAAATCTTCCAATGCGCTTTTACGATCCCCTTCTTTATCCCCTGGCTGCCCTGTATTCCCTGGCAACGGGATGGAGAAATCACCTTTTTGAAATAGGATCCAAGAAGAGTACATCCTTCACCGTACCGGTAATTGTGGTAGGTAATCTTTCGGTTGGAGGTACAGGAAAGACACCGGCGGTGGAATACTTGATCAGGAATTTGCAGGATCGATTTCAACTTGCAGTGATCAGCCGGGGCTATAAACGCAAAACCTCAGGGTTTCTGCTAGCTGACACCACAGTGAGTCCCGAGGATATAGGGGATGAACCGTTTCAGATATTTCGAAAATTCGGCAATAGGGTAGCTGTTGCGGTGGGGGAGTCTAGGGCTTTGGCTATCACGCATGTGTTAGCTGAACGTCCGGAAACGGAAATCATTCTTTTGGACGATGCGTTTCAGCATCGCTATGTAAAGCCCGATCTTTCGATCTTACTGACCACATTTCGCAAGCCTTTTTTTGAAGACCGCATTCTGCCCTTGGGTACGCTTCGGGAAAGTAGAAAAGGAGCAGGACGGGCTGACCTCGTGGTGGTAACGAAATGCCCCTCCACAATGACTGAGGACAAAAAAGAGGCTTACCGTAGCGAAATTAGTACCTACGCCCAACAGGGAGCACCGGTTATCTTTGCCGGTATTCGGTATGGAGCACCATTTCGGATCTCCGGAGGTCCCAGTACCATTGGAAGGGCCGTGATTGTCGTGACTGGAATTGCTTCGAACCAGGATTTTCTGGAGGAGGTGCGTAAAAATCACGAGGTATTGGAGGTACGGGATTACCCCGATCATCACCGATATCGTGCCTCGGATATCAAGGACATGGTAGCGCTGTACAGCAAACACATCGCCAAGCAGCCATGCCTGCTTACGACCGAGAAGGATGCGGTTAAATTTAACGTGCCTCAATTTCTTCCTTTTTGGACAGAAATCCCCATTTTTGCGTTACCTATGGAGATGGATTTGTCCGAGGCGGACCGACGGATGATAACGACAATGGTTTTGGATACGGTGAAAAAAAAGAACAACCCGGGTGAATAGCAAGCAGCTCTTATTTTTTCTGTGGATGTTGGCCTTTTGGGGGCTTTCGGCATATGCACAACAAATACCCCAAGGTCAGCAACAGGGGCAGCAAAGACCTCCCCAAGGTGGTGAAGATGGGGACTCTCCGAGAAGAGGACTATTGGACGACTCTACGAAGATGGTGTATGGACCCAAGACGTCGTTGTTTTACTACGAGAAATTCCTTCGATACAATCGGTTCGAGCAAGTGGAGATAGATACTTCCCTGACTGGATTTCACAACTACGAGCCTGTGGCCAATACCTGGTACAAATACCAGGATTTGGGAAATTTAGGCAGTGCAGCCAAACCGGTGTTTTATGAAGTGCCCCGGCAGATAGGCCGCAGCTCGGGGTTTCATGCCTACGATATCTACCATAATTCCGCCGACAGCATCCGGTATTTTAACACCAAATCCCCCTATACCCAGCTCAATGCGTTTTTTGGAGGGGGTAACAGAAATAAGCTTGATATTGCATTTACCAGAAACATCACGCCTAAGTGGAATGTAGGGATTAATTTTGGTACCATCCGTGCCCGTAAGATGCTGAACCCTACCCGGCGGGATGACAATATGGTAGTGAACGATTCCTACTCGTTCCACACGAATTATCGGTCAGACAATGACAAGTATTTCCTGCTTGGCGCTTTCACGCGCATGAAACATCGTGTCAATGAACAGGGAGGCATCATCCCACCGGAAATAGACAGTACTTCTCTGTACTTTACTTATGAGGACTCAAAGGTCTGGCTTCGGAATTCTCGGGCATCTGACTTAAGGCAGGAATACAAGATTTATCACCAATATGAAATTTTAAAGGGTTGGCAAGCCTATCATGTATTTGACAAAAAGAAGCAGGAAGTAACCTTCTTCTCCCGTCTGTCAAGCAGTGATTCTTTGTTTTTCAATTCCAATAGATTTCACTCTTCCGACACCACACTGTTGCATAGCAAACGGGACACCACCAACAACCACCATCATTTTTCGGAATGGAAGAATGAAATAGGGTTTAAGGGTGATTTTGGCCCGGTCTACTACAATGCGTACTTGAAATTGCGGACTGGCAGAATGGCGAGCCGCTTTTTCGAAAGCAATAATTCCTTTACGGAACTTTATCTGGGCGGTGCCCTGCGGGGTGAAATCAATGAGAAATGGTCTTTCGAAGCGGAAGGAGAGTACTTGGTGCCGGATGGGTACCGCATTCACGGGCTTTTTGTGTCCCCGTTCATTGATCTGAGCTATACCAAGGCCTTGTATCGACCGATGTTGGCCCAAGAGCGGTATAGGGGCAACCATTTTCGCTGGGACCATTCCTTCTCTAGTATAGGTGTGGACCAGGCGAAAGGGGTGATCAAGGTGGATCTTCCGAATTTTCGCCTACGACCTAATTTGACCATCAATCGGATCAACAACTACATTTATTACAATCAAGAGGCGCTTCCTACGCAAGCCACAGGAGAGGCCTTTATGGTCATGCCAGGAGTGAATTACCACCTCATCCTTTCGGGTAAATTTCATTGGCAGACCGAATTGGTATACACCGCCATTACCGGTGGTGCGGCAGATGCCTTCCGAATCCCGGATATCTTCGCCAATACCCGCTTCTTTTTTGATGGACCTTTGTTTGATGACAACATCTATGTACAGCTGGGCCTGGAGGGGAGGTACCGCAGTGATAACTTGGCAGATGCCTACATGCCCTCTACGCAGCAGTTTTACCTGCAGGATCAGTTCAATGTATACGCCTATCCTGTGGTGGATGTCTTTCTCAATTTTCGCATTAACCGTACGAGGGTCCTTTTTAGGTACAATCACCTGAATGCGGGCATGATGGAACAAAATGGGTATTTTGTGACCCCCTATTTCACCGGTTTGAAACAGAGCTTGGATTTAGGGATCACCTGGGCTTTCTTCGATTAATAGGATGGATTGGAAAGAGACTACCAAACAAAAAATGTTGCGCCTCCAATTGCCGACCGATCCGCGTTGGATAGATGTGGCAAAAATGAGCCTCGCGGATATACTCGTAGACCATGCGTATTGCGAACAAAAGGCGGCTTCTTCCTGTATTTCCCTCATTGTCAGGTTTCCTGAGCTGGAAAAGTTGGTTGAAGTGTTGACTCCCGTGGTAGCGGAGGAATGGGAACACTTTGACCGGGTAATGAAGCAATTAAAAAAGCGTGGCATACCCTTTGGTAAACCTAGAAAGGATGAATATGTGGCCAAGTTGCAGCAGTTTATTCGAAAGGGTGGCAGCCGGATGGAGCACCTGACTGAGCATCTGCTGATGAACGCCCTTATCGAAGCGAGGAGCTGTGAGCGGTTCAAGATTCTCTGGAAAAACCTCGAAGACGAAGAATTAAAGGCCTTTTACTATGAGCTGATGGTCTCAGAGGCAGGCCACTATGTAAACTTCATCGACTTGGCCAAAACCTACTACCCCAAGGAAAAGGTGGACAGACGCTGGAGTGAATGGCTTGCGTTTGAGAAGGAGGTACTGCAAGATCTGGAAATTAGGGGGGACCGCATGCATTGATATTTTACAGATTTTCGTATTATTAGGCTATTAAAATTCGAAATGAAGTGAGAAATGTTCTAAACTGAACGATAGATGAATTTGTTCGAAAACATTCAGGAGGCACTACGGTCGGTTCAAACCAACCTATTAAGAACCATTCTTACTGGTTTGATCATTGCGGTAGGCATCACTTCCTTGGTGGGGATGCTCACGGCCATTGATGCCATGAAAGCTCAGATAGAGGAAAGCCTTTCTGGATTTGGTTCCAACAACTTCAATTTGCGGTCTCGTGGCGTCTCAGGAGGTAGGGCAACCACCGCAGGCGTAGCAGAAAAAAATTACGCCCCCATCACCTACCGGGAAGCGGTCAATTTTCAGCAAAAATACAATGAAAGGGGAATATCCACTGTGACCACCTTTGTGGGAGGCTCGGTAGAGGTAAAGCGCAAATCCAAGAAAACCAACCCCAATAGCCGAATCACGGGTGGCGACGAACACTATTTTTTAATCAATGGTATCCAAGTAGAAAGAGGACGGAATTTTAGCAGCGTGGAGCAGCAGTACGGCAACAATGTATGCATCATCGGAACCGAGATCGTCAAGACGCTTTTTTCAGCGGAAGAAGATCCCATCAACGATTACATTTCTTTCTTTGGACGGAGGTATACAATCGTGGGCGTGATGGAAGAACAGGGAGGCGTAGGCGGCGATACAGGAGCCGATAGAGCGATCATTATTCCCTTGCTGAATGCAAAGAATCTGGATACACGGGGTACTTTTCGTTACACGATTACGGTCACCACCTCAGATCCGCTCAAGATGGAATATGAAATGGGTCAGGCTACCGGGATGATGCGAAGTGTGCGGGGCGATGGCGTAGGGATGGAGGAGTCATTTGAAGTAGTGAAATCGCAGACACTCGGTGAGCGATTAGAAGAGATTGCCGGTTTTTTGCGGATAGGAGGGTTTGGCATTGGTTTTATCACTTTATTGGGTGCAGCAATCGGTCTGATGAACATCATGCTGGTTTCCGTGACTGAGCGCACCCGGGAGATAGGGATTCGTAAGGCGCTGGGAGCAACGCCACTTCGAATACGTCAGCAATTTTTAATAGAAGCCATTGTCATATGTATACTGGGCGGTATTTTAGGGGTAATCTTAGGAATCTCGATAGGGAATGTAGTAGGTAACCTAGTAGGGCCAGGAGGCTTTATTATCCCTTGGCTTTGGATTATAGTAGCGTTCTGTATATGTGTCTTGGTAGGGTTGCTTTCCGGCTACATTCCAGCGTACAAGGCCAGTCGACTGGATCCTATAGAATCTTTAAGATACGAGTAAAAGAAATATCATGAATGACCATACGTACGATGCGATAGTATTGGGTTCAGGAATCAGCGGGGGCTGGGCTGCTAAGGAGTTATGTGAAAAAGGGCTTAAGACCCTCGTGCTAGAACGTGGTAGAAACGTGGTTCACAAGGAAGATTATCCAACCATGCATACCCATCCTTGGGAATTCCCGCTAAGGGGTGCTATGCCTTTGTCCGTTCGAGAGGAAAACCCGGTGGTGTCCCGTTGTTATGCATTTCGCGATGATGCAGATCATTTTTTTGTGAAGGACAAGGAACACCCCTATGTGCAGGACAAGCCCTTCGACTGGATTAGAGGCTATCAGGTGGGAGGGAAGTCCCTGCTTTGGGCGCGACAGGTTCAGCGATGGAGTAAATACGATTTTGAAGGGCCGGGGAGAGATGGGTTTGCAGTGGATTGGCCCATTCGATACGACGACCTGGCACCTTGGTACAGCTACGTGGAGCGGTTTGTTGGCGTCAGTGGAAATAAGGACGGATTAGACACACTCCCTGATGGCGAATTTTTGCCTGCTTGGGAGATGAATAAAATGGAAAGGGACATTCAGCAGCGAATATTGGCCGCATATCCCGATCGCAAATTTGTAATCGGTCGCTGTGCGCATCTCACCGAACCCGCCGAACACCATATCCGGTTGGGAAGAGGTCAGTGCATGGCACGAAGCCTGTGCCAAAGAGGGTGTCCTTTCGGGGCTTATTTTAGCTCCAATGCGGCCACCTTGCCTGCCGCTACATTAACCGGCAATTTGACGGTGCGCCCTCATTCAGTCGTGCACTCCCTGATTTATGACGATCAAAAAGAAAAAGTAACCGGAGTTCGGGTGATCGATTCCGAAACGCTTGAGGCTACGGAGTATTTTGCCGAGGTCATCTTTGTAAATGCCTCTGCGTTGAATTCGAACCTGATTTTGCTGAATTCGACTTCTGATCGCTTTCCAAATGGGCTTGGCAACGACAATGGGTTGTTGGGCAAATACATCGCTTTTCACAATTACCGGGGGAGCTTATCTGCCAGTTCAGACAGACATCTGGATTCCTATTATTACGGTAGAAGGCCCACTGCCGTGATGCTGCCAAATTTTAGAAATGTCAAAAAGCAGGAGATGGAATTTCTTCGCGGATATATGACTTTTTATTCTGCCAGCCGCAAGGGATGGGGTGGGGCAAGAAACGAGGCTTTTGGTCCGGGCTTCAAAGAGGCAAACTCGGAACTGGGAGATTGGTCCGTTTACATGATGATGCAGGGGGAAACCATTCCCAAAGAAGAAAGCCGCGTTTATCTGGATACAAACCAAGCGGACAAATGGGGCATGCCTCTTTTGCGGGTAGACGTGGGTTACGACGACAATGATGAAAAATCGTTGAAGGACTTTTTGGAGCAGGGGGCTGCCATGCTTGAAAAGGCGGGCTGCTATGGTATTACTACGCGCGATAGCAAGCAGGCGCCAGGATTGGATATCCACGAGATGGGTGGCGTACGCATGGGCAGGGATCCGAAAACCTCACTGCTGAACGGGTGGAACCAAATGCACCTCTGCAAAAACGTGTTTGTAACCGATGGAGCCTGCATGACGTCTACCGGTACCCAAAATCCATCCATTACCTACATGGCACTGACCGCTAGAGCGGTGGATTACGCCGTTTCCGAACTGAAGAAGGGCAATATAAAGTAGTTAAGTCGAAAATTCTATATAGCATTTGCTTGGACACAGCTTGGCTGAGAGTCATGTGTATGACGTTACTTTAAAGGTAACCAGTCTGTTTAGAGAAGGAAACAACATCCATCACAAGACAAGGACACCTTCGACCTCCTGTTTTTTGTAGGTCACTTACTTAAAATAAAATTCATAAAATACCGGATAGTCAGAGAAATTCACTTAATTTTGTAGCGTCATTACAAAGAAATAAATTCTGAAAACGCTAATAAAAGATATTACACAGATCCAAACCGGGCTCTTCGCCAAGCCTTCCGGTGATGGCGATTTGGTGTATTTGCAGTCCCGGTATTTTGACGAAAATGGGGACTTGCATGCTGTTTTGCACCCCGATCTGAAAGCGGAGGAGGTAGCTCAAAAGCACCTGCTGAAACACGGAGATGTGCTCTTTGCCGCCAAAGGAACCAAAAACTTTGCGGCTGTCTTTGAAAACCACAACGAACCGGCAGTAGCTTCCACTTCGTTTTTTGTTATAAGGCTTACCAACAACGATGTATTGCCTCAGTACTTGGCCTGGTTTCTGAATAACCACAGCACGCAGTCACTTTTAAAGGCAAAAGCCATAGGCACCTCCATCCCATCCATTTCAAAGCAAGTGCTGGAGCAGCTTGAAATACAAGTGCCGGACCTCAAAACCCAAAACACCATCCTGCAAATCACAAAGCTCCGAAACAGGGAAAAGTCCCTGAAGCACCAAATAGAATCACTGCGGGAAATCCAAATTCAACAACTCCTCATTAACGCATTTAGTAAATAATATGGCCAGAATTACCCAGAAAGACATAAACGATGCAGTTTGGAAAGCTTGCGACACCTTTAGAGGCAGCATTGACCCAAGCGTTTACAAAGACTATGTACTTACCATGCTGTTTTTGAAATACCTCAGCGATGTGCATGACGATAAAATGGAAGGCTACCTGAAAAAGTACAACGGTGATGTGGAACGTGCCAAACGTGCCATGCAGCACGAACGTTTTATTGTGCCGGAGCACAGCCATTTTAAATTTTTATATGATTCCAGAAATGAGAGCAACATTGGCGAACTCATCAATATTGCATTAACCGACTTGGAAGAAGCTAACCGGGAGAAACTGTACAGTGAAGACGGTGCAGGGATATTCCAAAACATTGACTTTAACAGCAGCAAAATGGGAGAGCCAAAAGATAAAAACCAACGCTTGAAAACGTTGCTGATTGACTTCAACTCAGACAAACTGGATTTGCGTCCTTCGCATTTGGGAGGCGCGGATATCATCGGAGGTGCGTACGAATTTCTAATCGCAAACTTTGCCAGCGATGCAGGCAAAAAGGCAGGGGAATTTTTTACACCCTCCGAGGTATCCACCCTTTTGGCCAAACTCACCAAAAGCAAACCCGGTTCCCGTATCTGTGACCCTACCTGTGGTTCAGGATCCTTGCTGATAAAAGCCGGAAACGAAGTAGGCTCCGACAATTTTTCTTTGTACGGGCAAGAAGCCAACGGCAGCACCTGGGCCTTGGCAGTCATGAATATGTTTTTGCATGGCTTTGATAATGCCACCATCCGCTGGGGGGATACCATCCGCAATCCCAAGCTGAAAGAAGGCGACACACTGATGAAGTTTGACACGGTCGTGGCTAACCCTCCTTTTTCCCTGGATAAATGGGGAAAGGTGGAGGATAAAGACGGGGAGAAAACCACCATCACTTGGGATCCGGAAACGGACCGATACAATCGCTTCTGGCGAGGAATTCCTCCCAAAAGCAAAGGAGACTGGGCCTTTATCTCCCACATGATCGAGACGACTTATGAGGGAAGGGGAAAAGTCGGCGTGGTCGTGCCTCACGGAGTGCTGTTTCGGGGAAGTTCAGAAGGGAAAATCCGTCAAAAAACCATCGAAGAAAATTTGCTCGAAGCCGTAATCGGGCTGCCTGCCAACCTCTTTTTTGGTACCGGTATTCCAGCTGCCATCCTGGTTTTCAACAAAGCCAGAACAGTAGGGCCGGACACCGAGCGAAGTCGAAGTGTCCTCTTTATCGATGCTTCCCAGCATTACGAAGCGGCCAAAAACCAAAACAAACTTCGTGAGTCTGATATCACCCACATCGTAGATACCTATCGGGACTTTCAGGCAGGGAAGTTTCAGCCGGGCGTAGTGCAGGATAAGTATAGCTATGTGGCCACCTTTGACGAGATCAAAGAAAATGACTTCAATCTCAATATCCCCCGCTATGTGGACACCTTCGAGGAAGAGCCTGAGGTGGATATTGCAGCCGTGCAGCAGGAGATCGATAAGCTAGAAATTGAATTAAAAGAGGTTCAGGCTGAAATGGATCGGTATCTCAAAGAACTCATGGGCTAAGTATGGAAAGCAGCAGCATCTTAATCTATCAGACCGAAGACGGGAAAACCAAAATAGAAACCCGGCTGGAAAATGAGACGGTATGGCTGACCCAAGCCCAGCTTTGTGAGCTTTTTCAAAAATCCAAATCCACGATTAGTGAGCATATCAAAAATATTTTCGAAGAAGGCGAATTGGATGAGATCTCAGTTGTTCGGAATTTCCGAACAACTGCCGCTGATGGCAAAGGCTACGAGACGAATTACTATAATCTTGACGTGATCATCTCAGTCGGCTATCGGGTGAAGAGCCTTCAGGGCACCAAATTCCGTCAATGGGCTACGGCAAGATTGAGAGAATACCTGATCAAAGGCTTTACCCTCAATGACGAACTTCTCAAACAGGCCGGAGGAGGGAATTATTTCGATGAACTTCTGGCCCGCATCCGCGACATACGGAGTAGCGAAAAAGTCTTCTGGAGAAAGGTCTTGGATATCTATGCCACCAGCATTGATTATGACCCAAAAAGTGAGCTTTCGGTGCTGTTTTTTCAGACTGTCCAAAACAAAATGCACTGGGCTGCTCATGGACATACTGCTGCCGAACTGATCTACAAACGGATCGATGCCTCCAAACCCAATCTGGGTCTGACCAATTTCAAAGGAGTAAAGCCCACCAAGCAGGAGCTGGAAATCGCGAAGAATTACCTCAATGCCGAAGAACTGAATATCCTCAATCGGATGGTAACGGCCTATTTGGAATTGGCAGAGCTGCAGGCACTCAATCGCAAGCCGATGTATATGAAAGACTGGATTGCCCGACTGGATGATTTCCTTCGCATGACCGGAAATGAAATCCTCGATCATGCAGGCAAAATCAGTCATCAACAGATGCTGGAAAAGGCTCAGCAGGAATATGAAAAATACAAAGCGCTCACTGCTTCTGATCTCAGTGAAGCAGAAAAGCACTTTGTAAATTACCTGGAGACGGAAACCCAAAAACTGCCCAAATCCAAGAAAGACTAAAACCTAACCAACGAACCTATAGATTGAAAACATGATTGCAAAGAATTAACTTGCCGAAAATCAGAAATATGTAGAAATACTTTTTTCTTGTCTCTTTGCAGAAAAGTCAATAAATCATTACCCCTTTCATTTTAACATACATCCACTACACCTACCACATTGACCACAAAAGCAATTGATAGAAAGTAAAGCGAAAAAATCAGGGTTAAAGGTGAATCAACAGAAAGTAAATAAGCCTGGAAGTATAGAAGCGTATTGACCTTTATATTAACACAATCGGCTCAAGAATAATGGAAAAACTTACCCGACATAGCATTCAGTGGTTTTACAACCTTTTGGCAAAGGGAGAATGCGAAATTCTTGACTTTAAAGAGGATTTGGAAGACAAAATTGCTTTTGGTAAGTCATTGAAAAATTTTGCCGCAAAATACGATGAACTTGCTAAAGATGTAGTGGCTTTTGCCAACAAAAAAGGAGGGTTTTTATTTGTTGGCATCGAAGACAAAACCAAAGAAATCAATCCCGAATTTGAATATATCGATACTAAAGTTTTTGAGCTCATTAGACAAATTCAAGATAGAACTGTTCCTTCTATCACTATCAAGCCTCATAAAATCAGCGTTGATGGTAAGGAAATTTTAGTGCTAGAAGTGCCATTTACTACACAACTTCACAGAACTTCGAAAAGTGAATACCTAATTCGCAGCAACGATGGGAATCGGCCTATTGAAACGTTTGAAATGGCCACTGTTCAAGCGGAAAAGGGATTGATTATATATGATCAAAAAATCTGGGATTTACCGTTAAACAGTAAAGAAAAAGACAAGCAGGGAAATCCAATTCCAGGTTGGCAAGATATAAATAGAAAAAGAGATTTATGGGCCCGTATTTTTCAGGAAAAATTTGATATTATGCAAAAGGTAAGTTGGGTGTTTTTTTTGCTGTTGTTTCAAAGTTTTTTGTCTTTTTCTCAAGAAGTCACTTTAGAAACAGACTATTTAAGGGTTACATTTGATGAAAAAGGTCAAATTACTACCTTGCAGGATAGGGCATCGGGTAAGGATTATTTGCAGCAGCATTCGCTCGATGGTGCAAGTTTGGTACGTATCCGGGTTGGAGGGGAGTATTGGTTGCCTGATGCGATGCATGTTTCTGGTAATCAAATTTCGCTAGATTATCCTATTGGAAAAACGGCTCTACAACTAGCTGTAAAGTCCAATCCCAAATACCTTTCCTTTGAATTGATTTCCGTAAGCTCCGATGTGGCTATTGATTTGATCGTTTGGGGACCTTTTCCTACTACGATCAGCGAGGTGATAGGCGAGTCGGTAGGTGTGGTGAGGGACAGTGATTTCGCTCTTGGCATTCAAGCGCTCAATGTCAAGACCCTTGGAGGGTTTCCAACGACCGAAGACGATATAGAGCCAGCTTACGATATTTTTGAAACGGGTAACCTGACCGATGTCGAAGCAGATTGGCGAAGGAAGAAGTTTTACCGCGGCCAAACCGCTAAACCGATTGACGGGGGCTCCATCCTACAAGCATATACCCGAAGCAGGCAGAATGACCGGATTATCGAAAATTGGGGCCACACCCACTACTTAGCCCCAGCTTTTTCGGATGGGGGCATTGTGGGGAGTAAAATTGCTGTTTTTGGGTGTCCACCTGCTAAGGCTCTGGAAATTATAGGGGAAATGGAACTGGCCGAAGGTCTGCCCCATCCTATGATTGGTGGAGAGTGGGCAAAAACCGCTAGGGAAGCGACAGCTTCCTACCTTATTATTGGATTTACAGAGGACGATTTGGATCAAGCCCTTGCTTTGACGAAAAAGGCCGGTCTGAAGTATCTGTATCATGGGCATCCATTTAAGTCTTGGGGCCATTTTCCGCTTATTGAAAAAGCTTTTCCCGATAATTGGGAGAGCATGAAGCGAAGTGTTGATCGGGCAAGACAGCAGGGTATTTCGTTGGGAGTACACACATTGAGTAATTTTATCCAAACAAACGATCCGTATGTGACTCCAATCCCCGACCAACGATTGGCTAAGGTTGGAGAAAGTAGTCTTGTCCGGGATTTAGCCGAAGATGCTGATGAAATATTTATTGAATCACCGCTGTTTTTCAACCAAATGAAAAACAACGCTCTTAAGTCGGTACAGATCGGCGATGAGATCATTCGCTACGATGAGGTCTCGGAAAACCAACCTTGGCACTTGAAGGGATGTATCCGGGGAGCTTTCGGTACGCGTGCTTCTGCCCACAAGGCGGGGACCAAGATCGGAAAATTGATGGATCATGGATATAAGGTTTTCCTTAGTGATGCAGCATTATCTGAGGAGATTGCAATCACACTGGCTAACCTATTTAATGAAACTGGTCTTTTACAGATTTCTTTTGATGGCTTGGAAGGGGTGTGGTCAACCGGTATGGGACAGTATGCCCGGTCTTTGTTTACTAAGACGTGGTATGATCACTTGAACGAAGATCTCAGAGGCAAAGTCATCAATGACGCAAGTAATCCAAGTCATTTCAATTGGCACATCAATACCCGTTATAATTGGGGAGAACCCTGGTATGCTGGGTTTAGGGAAAGCCAGACCCAGTATCGATTGATGAATCAGGATTTTTACCGACGAAATCTACTTCCTGCCATGTTGGGATGGTTTAGTATGAATTCGCAGACCAGCATAGAAGATACGGAGTGGCTTTTGGCAAGAGCGGCCGGATTTGATGCTGGATTTGCATTTAACTTAAATCTTAATCAGGTTGCCGAAAACAAGGCGAGTGATGCTATTTTTGATGCGATCAAAACTTGGGAGACTGCCCGTATGGCGGGAGCCTTCAGCCAAGATCAGAAAAAGCGCATGGAGGATATTAAAAATGAATTCCATTTGAAGCCCGTCGGTCCGAGTGAGTGGAGTCTTTATCAATACAAGATTGAAAGATACGTTCATGAACAGAAAATCAGGCAGCCAGGCGAGCCGGTCTATTCGGTATTTGAATTTGACAATCCCTACGATGAACAAGAGTTAATGTTTATCATCGATCTAAAACTTGGCGATGGAGATAGGAGCTCAAAAATTGAATCCATAAAAGTAGAAATTAACAACTATGCTGAGTTGGAAATCCCCGTCACCATGGATCGTGGGCAAGTGCTTAAGCTCGGACGAGCGGGACAGATCGAGCTTTACGAGAAAAATTGGGATCTTGTAAAAACCATTCCGATAGATCGAAAAATTCCTTTGTTGAAGCGGGGAAAAAACAGTATCTTGATCGATGCCGGATTTGTGACGGATGGCAAAGCTAGCTTGAGGGTGGAGATGAAGACGGAAAGCAAGCCAGAGAAAGTAGTAATAAGGGATAAATAGTGCTTCATTTCCTTGAAATTCTGTTGAGTAGACAAGTTCATCCAGCATCCTGATGGCGACTGGGTCTAGATTACAAAATATCCGCATTCGAAACCACTTTCGTCATTTTGCCATTAAGGCAGCTATATTGAAGAATCAACATTCAAACGAACAATAACTCATGAAAACCAATCGAAGAGATTTCTTAAAACTATCCGGAGTGGCAGGAACCGGATTGGCAGGCGCAGGCCTTGCCGGATTTACCCCCCGAAGCATTGGTGCAGAATCGTTTAATCCCCCAAAATGGGAACGCTTCAATATGTCCGGATATGCAGCGCCCAAGTTGGACGTGGTACGTGTAGGACTTATCGGTATTGGTAATCGAGGTTCCGGGGCTCTGCGCCGCTTGTCCCGCATAGAAGGTGTGGAAATTACAGCCCTATCTGACCTCTACCCTGACCGGGTACAAAAGGGAAATGAAACCGTGGGAGAGTGGGGGCATAAACCGCATCTTTATTCGGGTGGGCCTGAAGACTGGAAAAAGCTTTGTGATCGCCAAGACGTCGATTTGGTGTACATATGCACCCCTTGGGCCTTGCACGCCCCTCAGGCAATTTATGCGATGGAACACGGCAAACATGCGGTGACGGAGCTTCCCTCCGCACAAACCCTCGAGGACTGCTGGAAGCTGGTAGAAACCTCCGAAAAAACGAAGAAGCACTGCATGTTACTGGAGAACGTATGCTACGATTTCTTCGAAATGCTTACATTGAATATGGCTCGTCAGGGCTTTTTTGGAGAGATACTGCACGGTGAAGGTGCCTACATCCATGACTTGTTGATGGCTAATTTTAGTAAAACAGGGTATTCCAACATGTGGAGGTTGGAGGAAAATGCCAGTAAAAATGGTAACCTGTATCCCATGCATGGCCTTGGTTCCATCGCCCAGATTATGAATATCAATTATGGGGACAAAATGGATTTCTTGGTATCGGTCTCTACGGATGATTTTATGATGGGAAAGAAGGCGGAGGAACTGGCACAATCTGATGATTTTTGGAAACCTTACGTAGGCAGGCCCTACCGGGGAAACCTGAACACCAGTATCATCCGAACCAGCTTGGGTAAAACGATCATGCTACAGCACGATGTCACCTCTCCTCGCCCATATTCCCGTATTCATCTACTAAGCGGCACCAAGGGAGCCGCTATGAAGTACCCCGAGCCGGGACGAATAGCCACCGGCCACGAGGGATGGTTGTCACAGGAGGAATTTGCCGAACTGGAAGCGAAATATACGCCCGAGATTACCAAGCGAGTAGGAGAGATGGCAAAGCAGGTAGGTGGCCACGGAGGGATGGATACCCTCATGGATTGGCGCTTGATAGACTGTCTTCGAAATGGACTCCCACTGGACATGAACGTTTACGACGCCGCGACCTGGAGTTCGATCGTGCCACTTTCCGGCTGGTCTGTCGCTAATCGGTCTATGCCGGTAGAGGTTCCTGACTTTACGGCTGGACTTTGGAGCAGCAATAAGCCAATGATGGACATTAATCTGGTGAAGGGTGGAAATACCCTGCTGAAGATGCGTTAAGAATCACGGGGATTTTTGGCTGGGTAACCCATTTGGATTTGAATAGCTGGCTTGTCCGATTATTGCATAAGTTAGGCCTTTTCATCATCCAGTGGGTTAAACAGTCCCTCTATTCTAAGCTGAACACCCATTTTGGGCTCATTGATCTCAAGGTTGGAAATTCCCAGTCCCATGAGCCGCAAGGGCATTTTAAGTGGTTCTTGGTTGAGTAACTCCTCCGAAAACAACAGGATGTCGGGATTTTGGAGGTATCTTGGAAGGCTTTTACTTCTAGTTTGTTGAGTGAAATCCTTGTATTTTAATTTCAGGGTAAGTGTTCTCCCTCGAAGTTGATTCTTTCCCATCCGAGCGAGCAGCTCCTCGGCGAGTTTATACCGGGCGGCATGGAGTTGTTCGCCTAGAAAGAGGTCTTTTTCAAATGTGTTTTCAACACTGATTGATTTCCGATCCCTATTGGGATTGACAGGGCTGTGGTGGATTCCGCGTACAATTTCAAAATAATGAAGCCCTGATTTCCCAAATCGCCGGGTAAGGAAATCCAGAGAATATTGCTTCAAATCGGAACCTTGATGGATACCCAGCTTTTTCATTTTTTCGGCAGTGACCTTCCCGATACCGAAAAAGCGCTCAATGGGAAGCTTTTCAAGAAATGCAGTGGCTTGGTTGGGTGTGATCACGGCTTGCCCATTAGGTTTGTTCAGGTCAGAGGCTACCTTTGCCAGAAACTTGTTATAGGAAATGCCAGCTGAGGCATTCAGCCCTATTTCACTTTTGATCTTGGAGCGTATTTCCGTGGCTATTAGTGTAGCCGAAGGGTTTTTGGGCTTGTTTTCCGTTACATCGAGGAAGGCTTCGTCCAGGGATAGTGGCTCCACTAAATCCGTATATTCGTGGAAAATTTCCCTGATTTGGTACGATAGTTCTTTATACCGCTCAAAACGAGGTTTTACAAAAATCAATCCCGGGCAACGCAGTGCAGCGATCTTAGAGGGCATCGCAGATTTAACTCCGAATTTTCTTGCTTCGTAAGATGCTGCTGCCACTACACCTCGCTCCCGATTGCCACCAACCGCCACCGGCTTTCCCCGTAAATCGGGGTTATCCATTTGTTCTACTGATGCAAAAAACGCATCCATGTCAACATGAATAATTTTCCGGGTGGCTTCCACGTCTGAGGGGATAATTACAGTGGGAAGTTACATGCATCTTTTTAAATTAAAAAGCGGGGAAGCCCCGCTTATTTGTCTGTCTCTAATTGTTTTTCTCGCATATCGTTATCACAGGTCTATCAGGGAATCGCTTTTTCGATTAATGGCCTACTAGTGGGTTGTTCTAGTATGCAGCGACTGAATAGTGCCTGTGGAACTTTTTGGGTTCGACTGCTACTGCCTTCTTACCAGCTTCCCTGTGCTACCATGGCTTTTGCCACGCGTTCAAAACCGGCGATGTTGGCTGCATTGAGATAATCCTGTGCATCAAGCGAGTATTTTTTCATGGTGTCCTGGCAATTTTCATGAATGCCCTGCATGATTACCCGCAGTTCGGTTTCCATTCTGGATCTTGACCAATAACGACCGAGGCGGTTTTGTGTCATTTCCAGTCCTGAAATGGCTACTCCCCCCGCATTGGCCGCCTTGCCGGGGGCATAGATGATGTTGGAATGTTGCACAGCCTTGATGGCGGCGTCTGTAAGCGGCATATTGGCTCCTTCCGCAATCAGGATCGCACCGTTTTTACTCAGGTCTTGCACGTCTGACTCATCCAATTCGTTTTGAGTCGCACAGGGGAACGCACATTCTGCTGGAATCGACCAGAGACGCTTTTCAGTTCCCTCGTAGTATTTGGCAGACTTGTATTTTTCAGCGTAGCCTGCTATGCTCTCTCGCTTTTCATTTTTTAGTACTTTTAAAAACGCCAGTTTCTCTTCATCCACACCTTCTTCATCGTGTATAAAGCCTGTGGAGTCAGAAAATGCGACTACCTTGGCCTTATCGTGTATTAGTTTTTCGATGGCAAACTGAGATACGTTACCGGACCCGGATACCAGGCAGACTTTATTTGCCAGGTCTTTGTCAACTTCCGCCAGCATGTATTCAGCAAAGTGCACCAATCCGTACCCGGTAGCCTCTGGACGAAGAAAAGAGCCGCCCCAAAGGGGACCTTTGCCCGTAATGCTTCCCTGAAATTCGTTTTTAATTTTTTTGAAGGCTCCAAAAAGGTAGCCAATTTCCTTTTCTCCCACACCGATGTCCCCGGCAGGGATGTCGGTGAAATGGCCAATGTGACGGTATGCTTCCAACATCCAAGCCTGGCAGAAGCGCATGATCTCCCGGTCTGACTTATGCTTTGGATTAAAATCAGCGCCTCCCTTTCCGGCACCCAAAGGCAGCCCTGTTAGCGCATTCTTGAAGGTCTGCTCAAAAGCCAAAAATTTCAAAATACTCAAGTTTAGGCTAGGGTGGAAGCGCAGTCCTCCCTTATAGGGTCCCATCGCCCCATTCATCTGTACCCGATATCCTCGGTTTACCTGGATTTGATTGTTATCATCTGTCCAGCAAACCCGGAATGTGATGATACGCTCCGGTTCAGCCATTCTTTCAAATACTTTTTCCTCTAAGTATTTCGAGTTCTTTGACAGTACGGGTTCTATGCTGTCAAAGACCTCTAATACGGCTTGGTGAAACTCCGGTTCACCTGGATTTCTTTCCTTGATGGAGTTTAAAACATAGTCTATTTTCGACATCTATGCAGGGATTAATGGGTTTAATTAATAAATTGATGGGGTAAAGTATTCGTTAACTGGTTCTGGTTGAAAGGAGTTAAAGCCTCAGGTTTTCAATTAAGCCGGTAAATATAACCAAGATTGTAGTTATCGATTCAAAAATACATCAAAAATTGACTGTGATTTTAATAGGCATTCTTCGTATTCGCTCTCAGGGTTGGCATCTATGGTGACGGCACTTCCTACACCAAAATAGAACCTTCCGCTTGCGACGTCCATTAGTACACTTCTAATCACTACGTTCCAATCAAAATTCCCCAAATCATCGATGTATCCCATACTTCCTGAAAACCAACCACGTCTGAAATCTTCATAATAATCAATCAGTTCCATCGACTTGATTTTTGGAGCCCCCGTCATGCTTCCCATGGGGAAGGTTTTTTCGATGATATCCCTAAAGGTCGCAGTCTTCTTTAAGCTGCAACTTACGGTGGAAATCATTTGGGAAATTTTTTTAAATCGATACACGCCAAACAGCTCTTCTACTTGGACAGTGCCTATTTGGGCCACTCTTGACAAGTCATTTCTCATCAGATCTACAATCATGAGATTTTCAGCCTGCTCTTTCTCACTATGTCGGAGCCTTTCGGCCAGTTGGTCGTCTTCGTCTTGGGTATTTCCCCTTCTGATACTGCCTTTAATCGGTTGTGCGACTAGTACATTTCCGGTTTTTTTCAGAAAACGCTCGGGTGAAGCGCTTAAGACGTACTTGCCATCAACAGCACAGAGACCACTAAACGGCATAGGGGATAACTCATTTAGTCTGAGGTAAAGCTGTATTGGGTCTATACCGGAAAAATCGCCCTCGTAAGATATACAGTAGTTCATCTCGTAAATATCGCCTGCCCGTATATGCTCTTTGATTTTACGGAATTTTTCAAAATAGCGATCCTTGGATGTTAATGTCCGAATCACCGGGGAGGTTTTCCATAGGGGAGTTAACGGGAGTCGGAAATCGTTGATGTTGGCAACGATCGCCGCGGCCTCCGGATGATAGATGAGCGCTTCATTTTCCGTGAATTCTACCCTTAAAATAGCTCGGAAGAAGAATAAATCAGGACAGGAAAACGTAGCAGGATTTAGGCTTTCGAGCTTTTCGTACTGGTTTTTTTGATCATAGCTGATGATGCCTCCTATCCATTGCCCTTTCGTATGCGCTATCTGTTCGAAATCGATGGATTCGGAACCTGCTAGCAGCAGGTGCTTAAATCCCCCCTTCGGATAGGGGATACTGTTTGAGCAAAAATAGCTAAGGTAGGGGTAGTTACTTTGTGTCCAATAAAGAAGGCGCTTCACCCACATCATATCCCAAGGTACTCGGATGCCATCTTTTCCACTTTTCATGCAACGAATTTACGCAAAAGAATAAAAAAAGGGCTAACGATACCGCTAGCCCTTTCGCCATCATGTAATCAAATTAATTTGCCTTGATTTCAAAATCAACGCTTACGGTGTTATATATAAATTGGTCTTTAGCTTTGTCTACCGCATTGGCTTCGTCTCCGTAAGAAAGGCCCCAAGCTGTTCGGTCGATGTTGAATCCAGCTTTTGCAGTCACCGCTCCGTTACTTACAGAAACGCTCGCAGGAAATTTAATGTTTTTTGTGGTTCCTCTCATGGTTAGATTTCCACTAATCCAGTGAGTAGGGCTATCGGGAGCGATCTCAGAGGCGCTTTTTGGCGTGTTGTCTGTCTCAAATTCAGATTTATCCTCGATGCTACCTGCCGCGAAAGGTTCTACCGCCGTGATCTCAAACATGGCTTGCGGATGATTCGCTGCGTCGAAGAAGTCGTCTGATTGCAAATGGCCCCACAATTTGCCGTGATTTTCCGATCCTGCCTCCAAATCGTGAATTTCTAGTTTTGTAATATCAAAGGTGAAATTACCTGCGGTAACCGCATTGCCTTCGACTTTCAGGTCGCCAGAGACAATTGGGATGATTCCGTAGTGCTGACCGGCTGGTTTGTATCCCCTCCAGTTTACTGTACTGGCATTGGTATCCAACGCTAGGGTACTACCGCTTCCCTGAGCAACCTCTGCCGCTTCGCCGGTTTCAACGGTATCGGCACTCTTACCGCATGAAAGCGCTATGAAAGAAAGCGCAAAAAGATAGGTTGAAATTTTAAATAGTCTCATAACTGTTCTTGATAGTTTAATTTGGTCCAGAATTTGATGTATATACACGTAAACTATTATTTGGCGAAAAGGTTCACTTTATTTGAAAAAAAATTAGATTTGGCTTCTTGAACTCACACACACAGCATATTTAATCATAATCGGAATCATGGCACTCATCAAGAAAGTGAACGGAAAATCGCCCAATTGGGGCAATGATTGCTTTATCGCGGATAATGCAACTATTGTAGGGGATGTAAAAATGGGAGACCGTTGCACAGTTTGGTTCAACGCAATCATTCGTGGGGATGTCCATGAAATCCGAATCGGCAATCAGACAAATATTCAGGATGGCGCGGTGATCCATTGCACTTATCAGAAGGCGGGGACCTATATTGGTAATAATGTATCCATTGCGCACAAAGCAATCGTTCATGGTTGCACCGTGCATGATAATGTACTTATAGGTATGGGAGCTATCGTGATGGACCACGCAGTAATTCACGAAGGCTCGGTGATTGCGGCGGGTGCTGTAGTTCTAGGTGGTACGATCGTTGAAGCGAACAGTATTTATGCGGGAATTCCTGCTAAAAAGGTAAAAGAGACCGGTGAGTTTATGAAAGGCGAAATCGGGAGGATTGCCGGTAACTACCCCATGTATGCAGGTTGGTATGAAACTTGATCTTTGAGGCTAGATTCCTTCATTTGGCCGGAACCGGATATTTTCCGGATAAGGAAACGCATGGATAAGTTCTCCTTTTTTTAAGGTGTCTTGAATTTGTTTCCAGTAATCTGGATCGAACATGCGTTCGTGGAATTGAAAAAAATGGGCTCGCACATCTGCGCGTCCGATCATAAAGCGTTTGAAATCCTCCGGGAATACATCGTTGGCCGCAATATCGTACCATGGTTCTGCTGCATAGAGTTGTTCGTAGGACGTTGGTTTTGGCTTTTCCCGAAAATTCATGTCCTTGAGAAACTCGATCTCATCGTAATCGTAAAAGACGACCCGTTTTTGCCTAGTCACACCGAAATTTTTGGTCATCATATCGCCCGGAAAGATATTGGCTTGTGCTAACTGCAAGATTGAATTTCCATATTCCTCGACTACCTGCTTGGCTTCTTCCAAAGAACAGGATTCTAAGTAAAGGTTAAGCGGCTCCATTCGCCGTTCGGTGTAGCAGTGTTTGATGATTAGAGTTTTTCCATTTATTTCCAGAAGTGAATTAGCGGTGTTTTTCAGCTCCTTAAGTAGCTCAGGATGTATCCGATCCAATGGGAGGTGAAAGTTTTCAAACTCGTGGGTATCGGCCATTCTTCCCACTCGGTCATGCAAGGATACAAGCTTGTATTTTTCCTTTACCTGCAGCCGTGTCATGTTTTTGGGCGGATCAAAATGATCTTTGATTAGTTTGAAGACGATATTATAGGAAGGTAATGTGAATACCGTCATCACCATGCCCTTTATGCCAGGCGCAAGCACGAACTGGTCCCCGCTATTTGACAAGTGTTCCAAAAAATCACGGTAAAACTCCGTTTTTCCATGCTTGTTAAAGCCGATTGCATTGTATAGCTCATGAATTTTTTTATTCTTAATCACCGAGGTTAAAAAACTGATCACCTGGGCGGGCACCTTGATTTCTGCCATGAAATAGGAGCGGGTGTAGCTAAAAATGCCACTCATGATGTTGGGATTAAAAATAAGTGTATCCACAAAAACCCCTTTTTCGTTATGAACAAACGGAATCAGAAAAGGCATCCACTTTCCGCCAATGTACGTTCTCCCGATCAAATAGGCCGCTTTGTTCCGAAAGAAAACGTTTTTTAGAACTTGGATTTTGGTCTCCAGCGAAGGCGCGTACCGCGTGAGGATTACCTCTTTGACTCCGCTCACTAAGAATGCAATATCCTCTTCTTTATTGTAATAGGGCACGCCAAAGTCAAAATCTTCAAGCATCTTTCGGAAAATGATGGTAAGATCCCAGGTACCCGGGTACGTGTGAAAAAGCGACTCATCTGGCTCTAGAGGCTTTCGAATGCGCCCAGGCAGCACAAACATGAGGTCATTATCTATAGACAGGCGGGGAAAAATTTTCCGTATGACTGAGTTAAAAAAGGACTCGGCAAGCTCCTCGTCCGGTCTGCCTGCGATCGCCTCGCTGTAACGTGTTTTTAGATCCGACCATAATGCTTTATCTCCGCAGCGGTCACTCAGTATTTCTTGGCAGTTTTGGATGGTGAGCCGCAAGACGTCCTTATAGAGCCTCAGCCTTTTTTTGTGGTTTTGCTGGAGTTCATTCCAGTTGCGTTGACGGAAGTTTATAGGGGCTCTTTGTGAAAATTCATTGAATCGGTTAATATAAGACTCATATCCCTTCAGAATTTCGTCAATAATTGTGTCCATAAATGGATCTTCAGTAGCCTTCATGGTGTCGTTCAGCGTATCAATGAATAAAAAAGAACTTGAAGTACCATCCGTGTAGAAATTGGTTTTTCCTAAAAGTTGTTTTTTTGCAGAAATAGAATTTATGCTTAACTTTCAAGCAAGTTTATTCAAATTTTGAATAAAACCCAATAGGTTTAATAGGTTTGATAAGTGAAAAAGGTCTGGGCATTGTTCAGACCTTTTTTTATTTATCGTACTTTGGTAAAAAAAAATGACGTGCTATGCAACGTGGTAATCGATTTTCGGGATTAGGGACTGTTTTAGGATGTATGCTGATTGTCGCATGCGGTTGTGGACGCAGCGAATCTGAGAAGCAGGCAGACGTCCCAGAGGTAGATGAATTGGTCGAGCGCCAGCAACTGCTTGAAATCGGTGTAGGCATGTTGTCGGAGTGGATCACCCATTGGGGCAGTCAAGGGTTTGTAGGCGATGCGGCTAGTTTTACCAAGGTACAGACTATTGCACTCGACCACTTGGAGCGACCTGAAGTAAATCCATTGGCAGGTACCGAGAGTAATTTGGAATCATTTCAATTGTCCAACCCGGAGGGTTTTGGGGTGATTGATATTTACGACTATAAGGTGAGGATTGACGATGGGGGAGAAGTATTGTACGAACCGGATGCTGAAGTCACTTACTACAAGGCGAATGGAATGCGAGAGCGCCTCCTGTTTATTGGGCCTTCGGGCTTGTTTGAAGACGCTGTTTGGATCAACGGGCAGACACTATTGGTTGCAGGATATTTCGAAGGAGATCAGGGGTTTTCTCCCATGCTCTGGCTCGTTTCTATCGATAAGGGTTCCTACGAGGTATACGAAAGTTCCTTTGTTGCGCCCTCTTATGCGCGACATGCCTACTTAGAGGAAAAGTTCAAAGTCAAACGGGAATGATGGATTTGGATACAGTACTCACCAAATTGGCAGCGGCTATGAAGGGGCCCCTTCCCGGAAGAAAGGGGCAGATGCTGATGGCACCCTTGCCGATGGATGAGGAGCGATTTGAACAAGTCAGCGGTACCCATGTACGTCAGGGGGCGGTTCTTGTGTTGTTTTATCCGGACGAAGGCGGTTGTATGGTACCGTTTGTCAAGCGTCCCAACTATGTGGGAGTGCACAGTGGTCAGGTTTCGTTGCCGGGAGGCAAGCGGGATCCGGATGATGAGGATTTAGTGAATACCGCTTTAAGAGAGACTTATGAAGAAATTGGGGTGTCTTCTTCTGAAATAAAAATTTTCGGAAAGCTGTCATCGCTGTACATACCGCCCAGTAATTTCTCTGTTTTTCCATTTTTGGGATATACGGAACAAAAGCCGCAATTTAAGCCGGATCCCTACGAAGTTGATCGGCTAATCACTTGTAGTTTTGAATACTTGGCTAGTGCGAATATCCGAAAGAAAAAGCCGTTGCGATCAGGTTTGACTACGTTGACAGCGCCCTATTTTGATATAGACAATGAAGTAGTTTGGGGAGCAACGGCCATGATTTTAAGTGAGCTTCTTTATCTTTGGGATCACAACTAGGCGGTGGCGTGAACCGCAATCAGCAAGGTCAAAAGCATTTGGAAAAAGAACTAACGAAAATTGTACATGGAAGAACGGACACCCTTAGTAACAAATGATGCCGTGGTTTTGGCCCTCTTAGTGGCAATACTGGGATTTGTTTTTTATTTCTCCTCTAGTCAACATCCGTTTTTTAAAAGGTTTTTTCGTGTTGTTCCCACGGTTCTGCTGTGTTATTTTATTCCAGCACTTTTGAATACATTTGGAGTAATCTCCGGAGAGGCTTCAGGTTTATATTTTGTGGCTTCTCGGTATTTGCTTCCAGCATCCCTTGTATTATTGACGCTTAGTATAGACCTGAAAGCAATTCTAAAACTTGGGCCCAAAGCAGTGACCATGTTTTTTGCCGGCAGTATGGGTATTGTAGTTGGTGGACCATTGGCATTGTGGGTGGTGTCTTGGTTTGTTCCTGAGGTACTGGGTGCCGAAGGTGCGGAGGAGACCTGGCGAGGTTTGGCTACCATTGCCGGTAGTTGGATTGGTGGAAGTGCGAATCAGACGTCGATGTTGGAAGTATTTGGAGCAAGTCCGGTGTTATTTAGCCAAATGATTGCAGTTGATGTAATCGTAGCGAATGTGTGGATGGCAGTGTTGCTTTATGGAGCGGGTATCCCGGAAAAGATAGATCGGTTTTTTAAAGCAGACAATTCGGCGATCGTTGAGCTACAGCAGAAGGTAGAAAAATACCGTGAAGGAATCATGCGGGTGCCAACCTTATCCGATACCATGGCTATTTTAGGTTTAGGTTTTGGCGTTACTGGTTTGTCTCATTTTGTGGGAGATACGGTCGGCCCCTATGTGAGGCAAAACCATCCGTATTTAATTCAGTATTCATTGGATAATGCATTTTTCTGGATTGTGATCGTTGCGACCACAGGTGGGTTGTTACTTTCCTTTACCCGGGCGCGTAACCTCGAAGGTGCAGGGGCATCCCGGTTGGGAAGTGTGCTGCTGTATATCTTGGTAGCTACGATTGGTATGCAAATGGATCTTGCCGCGGTTTTGGAAAATCCGCTGTTTTTTGTCATCGGGATGCTATGGATGCTCTTTCATGTGGCTGTCATGTTATTGGTGGCCTATTGGATCAAGGCACCATTTTTCTTTGTGGCAGTGGGATCACAGGCAAATGTGGGAGGGGCTGCGTCTGCCCCCATCGTGGCGTCGGCATTCAATCCTTCATTGGCTCCGGTGGGGGTTCTTTTGGCTGTGTTAGGATATGCTATTGGAACCTATGGTGCCTATATTTGCGGTTTATTGTTACAGTTTGTTTCAAACCTTGGATGAGCTATGGGTAGGTACCGGAAATTTGTGTTTGTTTGTACTGGGTCGGACTGTAAAAAGGCCGGTTGTAAGACCCTGATGAAAGACCTAAAGCAGATCCTGAGCTTGGATCCACATAGAGGTAGCTTTAAGCTTGTTAAAACGAAGTGCATGGATTTTTGCAAATCGGGACCGGTGATGGTCTTCGAAAATGAAGTGTTTAAAAACGGCGAGATTGGAAAATTTAAGGGCAAAATCCAATAGTCGGACACGAAGGGAGGGGGCTTCTAACAATAATTTTTAGCGTAGTGGTATTTTTTAAATCCCTGATTTAAATAAAATTAACTTATTTTATTACTTTTATCTTTCAAACGAAACCATTGGGTTTGGCGACCAATGGTGTAAATTCAGCTATTTTTCAATATGGGGTTTAAATTTCAAAGTGAGGTGTTGGATAGAAGACTTGGTCATCAGGAGGTCTTTTTGATTTTTTCAGAGGATAAGATTCTTTTTGCAGACGGAGCACTTGGTTCAGCATGCGATTGGGAGTCTTATTTTGATCCGCAGGGGCAGCTACGCCAAAGGCTAGTCGATTTCTTTTCAGCCCTAGAAGGTCTTGAATTAGATTCAATCAATGAACAATTTGAAGATTGGTCATCCATGACATGGACGATAGAAGGGCGGCAGATCGATGGGCTGGGTAGGGTTTGTTTTGCACTGGGAAGCAGAGCGCACGGTGGGCTGCCTGATGCGTTGCCTCCTTTGAGAGTACCTGAATACTCGGATACCGACGAGGAGGTTGGAAGGGGAGTTTTTTTGGATCCGCTTTTGAGCAATCTTTCCACTCTGTTTCTACTACAGAATTCCCTAACTTATTCAGATGTATTTGCTGAAGGGCTTTCGGTAGTAGGTAGGTACCTGAACTCCGATTGCTGTGCGTTGTTTTTGGTTGACCGAGGTAAGAGGATTTTTGAGAGTGGGTATGAATGGCACAGAGACGGCGTAAAAGCACCCAATAAGCCATTTGACGGACTGTCCGTTGAAGAAAAGCGAAAAATTTTGGACCGGTTGATCGTAGAAGGTTATTTGGTTTTTTCCTCTATGGGGTACCATAATTCCACTGCGACAGAACGGCATCAACTGTTAGATGGCGGTATTCAATCCATGATTTTGGTTCCCGTTGTAGTACAGGATGAACTTTTGGGTATCCTCTTTATTTGTAGTTATTTGGACGGACACAACGCGATGGAGGGCTCGGACAATCTCAATTCGTTGGTCCGATTGGGAGAGGTATTTGGATATGCGATCATCAGTCAACGCGAAAAATCGACTAGGTTCCGTAATGAGAAACTGTTGCAGGAAACGGAGCTTTTGGCCAAGTCGGGATCCTGGCGATTTTTGAATTCGGAGAAGAAAATTTACCTGTCTAAGGGGCTTAGGAGACTATTCGGGCTAGATGAGGAGCATGATTCCATGGCGTTGGATGAATTTTTTCAGTTAGTAGGCCCGGAGGAGCGGAAGTTGGTCAGACAGGAATTGAAAAGGGTCCTTAAAACCAGTCAGGAGGTTTCCGGGGAGTTTCGTTATTTGCTTCCCAATCAGCAGGAGAGGATAATATCCTACCGTATACAAGTCAATCAGCTTACCCCACAAAAGCAGTTGGAGGTTTTTGGCATCTGCACAGACATCACTGAACGGAAGGCCTTGGAAGAGAATCTATTGTTGGAGTCTCAAATTCTAGCCCAAGTAAATGAGGCCATATTCGTAACCGATTTGTCTTACCAGGTGATCTACATGAACAAGGAGGCTCAGGCGCTTAGTGGGCTGGAAAGTGGATTCAAAGGTAGTATAGATCAACTGTTTCAGCCGACTAATGCACCTACTGAAACCCTGACATCTCTGGCGGAAAAGTACCTAAAGGATGGTGTCTCCCAGGATACCCTACGGTTAAAAGATAACAGGGGAAAGGTGTTTGACTGCCGGGCTAATTTTTCTATTATTCAGGGCAAATCAGGCGTACCGATTGGTTTTTCGTTTTTGGTGGATGATATTACAGAAGACCGCGAGCGTGAGGAGTTGGCAAAAAAGGCCAAATTAATCGTAGAGAAAAGCCCTGCGGTGCTGTTTACACTGGATCCGACCAAACACTTTCAGATCACCTACGTAACGGAGAATATCAATCAGTTTGGATACAAGGCCAAAGAGCTTATATTGGAGGGGGTGAGTTTTTTGGATTTGATACATCCCCAAGACGTTGCGGATTACCTTGCGTCATTCAAACAAAGTGAACAGCCTGCACGGGCGCGTGAGTACCGTATCAAAACCTCAAGAGGCAATTATTTGTGGGTGGAAGACAAGGTAAGTGAAATCAGGGTAGTTAACGGGGAAATCTGTCGGTACGAGGGACTTTTTCAGGATATTACAGAGAAGAAGAAAGATCGTGCAGAGATAGAGAAGGTCAAGAACCAATACAGGGTTTTGGCTTCAAATATTCCCTATACCAATGTGTTTCTTATAGATCCAGGCTATCGGTACATTGTGGCAGAAGGACCTAATTTTGAGTATTGGGGTCTGGAAAAGGCCTACTTTGAGGGGAAAACAATAAAGGAAGCGAATACCACTAATTTTGACGTGATTCTGCCGCTTTTTAAGAAGGCCAAAAAAGGCCGGCAAATGGCCACCATGGAGCTGAAATACATGAAGCGGGTTTATCAGCTGATCGCCATGCCGATTTTTGAGGGCAATGAACTGGAGTATTTTTTGGGTATTATCCGTGATATAACCCGTGAGCGGGCTATACAGCAAGCGCTGGAAAAAAGTGAGCAAAAATATCGAAATTTAGTCGAGGAATCTACCGAGCTCATCTTTTCGATAGATACCGAACTGTCGGTAAGCTACGTATCGCCAAATATTAGGCAGTTTTTGGGGTATGAGACCTTTGAATTCACAGGTGGTGGTTTCTTGGATTATTTGCATCCGGATGACCGGGTGGCCTTGGACCAATTCACTCAAAAAAATCCCCTTTCTTATTTTGAGCAAAGGCCCATATTTGACTGCCGAATGCGCCACAGAGATGGTTCTTACCGTATTTTTAGTGTTAGCGGAAAGCTTATTCAAGACGAAAAGGGAGAAGTGAAGTACTATTCCGGAATAGCTCGGGATAATACCAAACTAAAGGAAACCCAACGGGAGCTTTTGATAGCCAAAGAGCGGGCTGAGAAGGCCTTGGAAGCCAAATCTCAATTTTTGTCGGTAATGAGCCACGAAATTCGTACACCGATGAACGCGGTGATAGGGCTGTCGCATTTGTTGTTGGAAGAGGATCCACGAGAGGATCAACTGGAAAACCTCCGAACACTTCAGTTTTCTGCTGAAAACCTCCTCGGGTTGATCAACGACATATTGGATTTCAATAAGATAGATTCCGGAAAGGTCGAGTTGGAGTATGTATTGTTTGAGCCACAGCATCTCCTCAATCGAATCATCCGTTCTTATGCGTATCAGATCAGGGAAAAATCCTTGGAGCTGCTGCTTGATGTTTCGGACGAACTCCCCCGGCAAGTTATGGGAGATCCGGTGCGCCTTTCGCAGATTTTAAATAACCTGATTTCCAATGCGGTGAAGTTTACCAAGGCTGGTAAGGTCGAGATTAAAATGACTCTGGCGAGACAAACCGATAAAGAAGTAACGATCACTTTTCAGGTGATAGATACCGGGATTGGGATACCTTCCGATAAGTTGGATTACGTGTTTGAAGCCTTTACCCAGGCGAGTTCGGACACCACCCGTAGATTTGGAGGTACCGGATTGGGTCTTGCGATTGTTAAAAAGTTGGTACTTTTATTAGGGTCGGATATTAAGGTAGCATCTACTGAGGGAAAGGGTACTTCCTTTAGGTTTGACCTTACTTTCGATCTGGCCAAGAAGGATTATTCCAAAGGTAAGCAGGAAGTTCAGGTCCTCAAGGATTTGCAAAACATCAGTATTCTGGTGGCAGAAGATAATTTGGTGAATCAGGTTCTGCTTAGGAAATACCTGACCAAATGGGGCGTAGGAACAATCGAATTCGCCCCAAATGGTCGCGTAGCTCTGGAGCTTTTTGAAGGTGGGGACTTTGATATTTTGCTTATAGACCTACAGATGCCTGTTATGGATGGTTTGGAGATGGCAAAGGAAATCCGATCCAAGGAAAAAGGAAAAGGAAAGCGTGTGCCCTTGATAGCCCTTACCGCCTCCTCTTTTTCGGAAGTACAAGAACAATTGGGCCAGTCGGGATTGGACGACTATGTCGCCAAGCCTTTCAATCCCGCAGACCTGTATGCGAAGATTATCAAATACCTTTGACCCGATTATTTGACGTTTGAATGTAGCGATTACTGATCGATGTTGGTTTTCAGCTCTTGTACAATGATAGTCGGCTCGGTATAGGCTCTCGCTGCTTCGTTTTTTCTGACCTTTGTAGGGATCAATTTAGGTTGATGTCTTTGGTAAGCCATTTTGATGTAACCTGATTGGATTCATGGATTTGTTGGATTTTGCGTGTAATTTTGCCTCCCTATGGTTGCTATGCGTCTTATCTCCCTTATTTTCGGATGTTTTTTGTCATTTATTCATCTGCATGCGCAAGAAAGTAGCTCTCGTCGTTCATCGTTATTCATGACCTACGGTACTTCTGGGGCTAACGTCCGGGAGTTTAACGAAATGCTCGCCGAGAAGGGAATTTCTCCGCTTAGGAATGGATATCGCTCTTTCGGGATGGGCTATCACACCCGTGTCAATGATTTCATTTTTGGTGCCGAGATATACCAAAGTAATGGTCCGAAATCCAACTATGGGGATTTTGAGATAGATTATCGTACTTCTCGATTTTACTTTAATGTAGGGTACGCACTTACCGAGGAGGGCAGGGTGCAGTTTCTGCATTATATGTCCATGGGAGTGGGGTATATGAACTTTCAAATGCTTAAGGCCAATAGGCCGGATGAATTGGTGGCGATTCTGTCCGATCCTGCTCAAGGGTTTATCCTTCGCAAAAACAACATTCATAAAGGATCCGAGTATTTGGGTGGATTTCTTACAGAGATTGGGTTCCAATTAGGTTATGATTTGGATATCCCCGCTATGGCAGAAACCTTATCTGTGATAGCAAAATTCGGTTATTCTTTTAGCCCATTTGAGCGCGCATGGAGTCGAAACGGACTCGCTTTTGATAATATTCAAAGCGGGGCTTTTTTGAGGGTCGGTGCCGGTATATCCCTTCCAGATCGTAATATCTTTTACAACGATGCTACCATGAGCTTTCATTTCTTTTACGGATCCAATGGGGTAAGTAATTCTAGATTCAATGAAATTTTACAAAATAACAACTATGAACCACTCCCTGAGGTAGGAGGAAATATAGGCGTGAAAGTTATTGGCGAAAATGCGCGCACGATGTATGGGCTGGAGGTTTGGAATCTCTCTTCTTTTGGGACGGCTAATGAGGCCTATGCGCAAACGCTAAATGGCATTCGGTTTTACGCCAACTTGGGAAGACAGTTGTACAAGCGTAAAAACCTGGAGCTTGGAGTTTTGGGTGGGATGGGGTACGGCGGGGTCAGGTACACACTTGAAAGCAGGTTTAAGACTGATTTTCCAAGACTTTTTGAGGAACCCCTCCATGATGGAACAATCGTGGCGCATGGCTTAATGGCGAAACCAGAGGTGATCATTTCCTATGTTATGCCGCTTTCGTCACTTAAGCTTTTTGACTTGGTTTATTCCTTGCATGGGGGGTATGAATATCCGCTGGGTAGGTATAACCTGGGAGGTGTGCCTATGAGGGAATTTATGAAGGGGCCTTATATGCAGGTAAGTGTGGGTGTTCGTCCCTGAGGGCAGTGAATGTATATGAGCAAGAGAGTATTTTTGATTACCTTGTTTTTATTCGTCCCAGTTGGACTGCTTCAGTTCTGCGCTGTCTATCGTCCTGTTTTGCCAAAGGAAGGAGATTCGTTAGAGGCTACAAACACATTAGGTACCCTTGATACCCTCGCTACCTATTACCCAGGTGTGAAGGGGCTTACCGGGGAGCCCTTGAAGCAAGCATTGCATCGTGCGATTCGAAACCACAAAAGATTTTCTTATGGTGACCTATGGGAAATTTTGCCGGTTATCGATGGGGATCCGAATCAGGAAGGGAATATTGTCCTGTTGTACTCTCGACGGTCTCAGCCCGTCTCCTTTAGAGATAGGGGGACCAGGTTTGCTTATGAAGATGCGGGCTACACGTTGATCGATTCGTGGAATAGAGAGCACGTATGGCCTAAGTCGCACGGGTTTCCAAATCCATCGGATACCGCCTACACTGACCTTCACCACATACGCGCAACTGACCGGTCTGTAAATTCTGCAAAAAACACCCGTTCTTTTCACATGGGTGAGCAGGTGTATTTTGACAATGGAGGAACAGTGGAGACAAGGAACAAACAGGGTAAGGGCATTTGGAGCTGGGAACCCCCAGACGAAGTGAAGGGAGACATTGCTCGAATGCTATTCTACATGGCAGTTCGATACGAAGGTCCGGACTACGATTTGGAGTTGGTGGATTCTGTCCTGCCCCGACAAAACAAAAGGCCACTTTTCGGGAAGCTATCTACCTTACTGAGCTGGCATGCCACCGATCCGGTAGACGATACCGAACGGCAACGAAACGACCAAATTTTCACCCATTTCCAGGGAAATAGGAATCCGTTTATAGATCACCCGGATTGGGTATTTTCAATTTGGTCGTTAGACCATAATGGCAATGAGTAACTTGCAGGGGTATTGAAGCCATAGAATCTCCTTTTTGACGAAAACTTTTGGCGATCATTAGAATTTTTTAACGAAAATCCTGCTAATTTTGAGATTGCTTATCAAGAAAGACGGAGGGTAGGGCCCGAAGATGTCTTAGCAACCTGATGCAAACAAGGTGCTAATTCCCGTTCCGGATACTCCGGAAGCAGATGAGCCGTAGGATAATAAAAGTATCACTTTTCTTTCGGTTCTTTCTTGAGTAGGCAAAGGTTAAATGAACGCTTATTCGATGAAAAAAACCAACTTATTGCTTCGGCAAGCGGAGCGAAAAATCTTAATTCTGGATGGTGCCATGGGCACCATGATCCAACGGTATTCCCTTACGGAGGATGATTTCAGGATACCTTCCCTTTCCCATATAAAAAAGCCCTTAAAGGGTAACAACGATCTGCTTTCCATCACCAAGCCGGATATAATCAAAGCGATTCACCGATCCTATTTTGAAGCGGGTTCGGATATTGTTGAAACCAATACCTTTAGCAGTACCTCTATTGCTCAGGCAGACTATGGCTTGGAGGATTTGGCTTATGAGTTAAATGTTCAATCGGCCAAGATTGCGAAGGAAGTAGCTGACGAGTTTTCCGCCCTTACACCAGAACAACCTCGCTTTGTGGCTGGGGCGATAGGGCCTACCAATCGCACAGCGAGTTTGTCTCCGGATGTCAATGACCCTGGTTACCGTGCCGTTACATTTGACCAACTGGTGGCCGCCTATTCGGAGCAGGTAAGGGGCCTGCTGGATGGGGGGGTAGACATGCTGCTGGTAGAAACCGTGTTTGACACCTTGAATGCAAAGGCGGCTTTATATGCCATACAGGAAGTTTACGAGGAAAAATCAATACCACTTTCGCCATCGGATGGGGGGATCCCCATTATGGTATCGGGTACCATCACCGACGCCTCTGGTAGGACACTCTCTGGGCAAACAACCGAAGCGTTTTTGATTTCGATTTCCCATGTCCCGTTGTTTAGTGTCGGACTGAACTGCGCGCTGGGAGCCAAAGAATTAAGGCCTTATTTGAAAGTACTTGCTGAGGAGGCCCCTTTTTTGGTGAGCGTGTATCCAAATGCGGGATTACCCAACGAGTTTGGAGCCTATGACCAAGGACCGGAAGAGATGCGCGATCAAATAAGGGAATTTTTGGAGCAAAACTGGGTGAATATTTTGGGGGGATGCTGTGGTACCACCCCGGATCATATCAAGTTAATAGCAGAGACGGCCAAGGATTTCCCCCCTAGAAAACTTGTTTTTCAACAAATTGAAGCGTAAATCACATGACGAGCAAGCCGATAAACATCCACCAATTAAAATTGTCAGGCCTTGAACCCTTGGTGTTTACACCGGAGCTGAATTTTGTCAACATCGGTGAACGAACCAACGTGACAGGTTCCAAAAAATTCGCCCGGCTAATATTAGAGGGGGACTACGATAGGGCGCTGGAGGTAGCCTTAGATCAAGTGAGAGGTGGCGCACAGATTTTGGATGTGTGTATGGATGAGGCCATGTTGGACGGGGAAGCAGCGATGGTGAAATATTTAAACCTTATAGCTTCGGAGCCCGAAATCAGCCGTATCCCCATCATGGTGGACAGCTCTAAGTTTTCCATTATCGTTGCCGGATTAAAATGCCTGCAGGGCAAGGGCATCGTGAATTCCATTAGCTTAAAAAATGGAGAAGACGAATTTTTAGAGCAGGCCAAGACAGTTAAGAAATTCGGTGCCGCAGTGGTCGTGATGGCTTTTGATGAAAAGGGCCAGGCAGATACCTACGAACGGAGAATTGAGATATGTAAGCGCAGTTATGAATTGCTTACCCAGCGAGTTGGCTTTAATCCCCAGGATATCATATTCGATCCGAACATTTTTCCGGTAGCCACGGGAATGGATGAGCACAAAATGAACGCGATTGATTTTTTCCGTGCCACCAAGTGGATCAAGCAAAATCTTCCGGGTGCCAAGGTGAGTGGGGGAGTAAGTAACGTCAGCTTTTCCTTTCGTGGCAATAATCCGGTGAGAGAAGCGATGCATGCGGTGTTTCTCTATCATGCGATCCGACATGGCATGGATATGGGAATCGTCAACCCCACCATGCTGGAGGTGTATGATGACATTCAAAAGGACCTTTTGGAACACGTGGAAGACGTGATCTGGAATAGGAGGGAAGATGCCACCGAGCGTTTGCTGGATTTTGCAGAGACCGTAAAGGCAAGTGGTAAAAAGGCCAAGCAAGATGATTCATGGAGGCAAGAGCCCATCGCAAAGCGGATCGAGTATGCATTGGTGAAGGGAATTATAGACCATGTGATCGAAGACACAGAGGAGGCAAGGCTTCATTTGGGAGACCCGCTAAGGGTGATCGAAGGCCCCTTGATGGATGGGATGAATGTCGTAGGAGATTTATTCGGAGAAGGGAAGATGTTTTTGCCCCAAGTGGTTAAAAGCGCCCGTGTGATGAAAAAGGCAGTTGCCTACTTGGAACCATTTATGCCCAAGGCGGGCGAGGTTGGATACCGTGAAAATGGATCTTCATCTATTAAAAAAATACTCCTCGCCACGGTGAAGGGAGATGTCCATGATATTGGGAAAAATATTGTAGGGGTGGTTTTGGCGTGCAATAGCTACCACATCGTCGATTTAGGTGTGATGGTGGAGGCAGAAAGAATTTTGGATGAAGCGGTAGCTCAAGGGGTAGATATAATCGGGCTAAGTGGTCTGATTACGCCTTCGCTCGATGAAATGGTGCATGTAGCGTCTGAAATGGAACGCAGAGGTCTAAAGATACCGCTCTTGATTGGTGGGGCTACTACATCGAGAATACATACTGCTGTTAAGATTGATCCGGTGTACTCCGGTACGGTGGTTCACGTGACCGATGCATCCAAGTCAGTACCTATAGCCGGAGAAGCTATAAACGAAGGCACGAGGGATGCCTATCGGGTCCAAATCAAAGAAACCTATCGACAGCTGAGGATAGCGCACGAAGCCAAGCAGGAGCTAAAACAAATGGCTTCCTTTGAAGAAGCAAAATTAAACCCTACACAACTAGATTGGGATGGCTTCACTCCGGTAAGGCCCAGAAAATTGGGAGTCACAACGCTTGAGAACATACCCTTGCAAACCTTACGTGGCTACATTGACTGGACGCCCTTTTTCAGTACGTGGATGTTGTCCGGGAAGTATCCTAAAATATTGGATAATCCGGTAGTGGGCGCTGAGGCTCGGCGCCTATTTGATGAAGCAAACGCCATGTTGGACAGGATCGTGGCTGAAAAATGGCTTACAGCCAAAGCAGTGATCGGTCTCTTTCCGGTGGTCCGACAGGGTGAAGATGTCGTTGTTTCAGGTGAATTTTCGGGTGATTCACCCCGAAAATTTTCCTTTCTGCGACAGCAGGGTAAGAAGGGGAAAGGTGTGCCAAACAGAAGTTTGGTAGATTTTATCCACCCGACGGATACTGATTACCTGGGTTGCTTTGCGGTAACAGCCGGATTGGGTATAGAGGCCAAGTTGGAGGAATTTGCCATCGAAGGGGACGACTACAACGACATCATGTTAAAGGCTTTGGCCGATCGATTGGCTGAAGCCTGTGCAGAGTATGTACATTTCCTGGTTCGGAAGGAGTATTGGGGTTATTCGCCGGAGGAGACCCTTAGCAATGACGAGCTTATTCAAGAGGCATACAAGGGCATACGCCCTGCACCAGGCTACCCAGCCTGTCCGGAGCACTCTGAAAAGCGTACCTTGTTTGATTTGTTGGAAGCGGAGCAACGCATCGGGATTACGTTGACGGATAGCTACGCGATGTATCCTACTTCTTCGGTGAGCGGATTTTATTTTGGGCACCCCGAAAGCAAGTATTTTGGGCTAGGAAAGATAGGAGAGGATCAAGTAATCGATTATGCTGCCAGAAAGGGCGTCTCTAAGGAACAGGCCGAACGTTGGCTCTCTCCTAATTTGGGATATATGCCAAAGGTTACGGCCGAAGTCTGACTGCCCATCACCGTATCACAAAATCAATAATTAGCACCCAACTAGGAACGGCGGAAGTGCCGACAGGTTATGAAAATTACAGAATATATTGATCAGGCGAAGAAAACGCTCTTTTCTTTCGAAATTTTACCTCCGTTGAAAGGTCAGAGCCTGCACGATATGCTGGCTGGCATTGAACCTTTGATGGAGTTTAAGCCTCCCTTTGTAGATGTTACTTACCACCGAGAAGAATACATCTACAAACAGCATCCCGGAGGCTTGCTGCAGAAGGTAAGTACAAAGAAAAGGCCAGGTACCGTAGGGATATGCGCAGCATTGATGAACCGGTTTCACGTGGCACCTGTTCCCCACCTATTGTGTGGCGGGTTTTCAAAGGAAGAAACTGAAAATGCCCTTATCGACCTTGAATTTATCGGGGTTCAGAATGTGTTGGCTCTTAGAGGAGATGCCGATAAGTCGGAGGGAAAATTCATCGCTGAGGAAGATGGGCACCGATATGCGTATGAGTTGGTAAAGCAGATTTCTGACATGAACAACGGCATTTACCTGCATGATGAAACAGAAACAGGCTTCCATACGGATTTTTGCATTGGTGTGGCAGGTTATCCCGAAAAGCACTTTGAAGCACCCAGTTTAAATTATGACCTAAAGTACTTAAAGCAAAAAATTGATGCAGGGGCGGAGTACGTAGTTACCCAAATGTTTTTTGATAACCAAAAGTATTTCAATTATGTGGAAAGGGCCAGAGCTGCTGGAATTACTGTGCCAATCATTCCGGGGTTGAAGCCTATCACCACCCTTTCGCAGATCGTCAACCTGCCAAGGACTTTTTTCTTGGATTTACCGGATGCCCTGATGCATGAGCTGGATACCTGTAAAACCAATGCAGATGTGAAGGAAGTGGGGATTGCCTGGGCGATAGAGCAGAGCAGGGAATTGGTGAAAGCGGGTGTGCCTAGCCTTCATTACTACACGATGAGTAAGGCAGATGCTACTTATCGGATAGCCAAAGCGGTTTTTTGACCCGCCTATCGATTTGTATAAGTCTCTCAAATAGGTAGTTTTACCTCCCTTTTTGAGATACCCATTGGTATTTCTTTCCAGGGAGCGATTTTAACAGCCCTTGAAATTCCAAGCCAAGCAATATGGAAGCAAGGGTAGGAATGGGGATTTGGCATCGCCAGCTTAGTTGGTCTATGTCCAGTTCTTTTTCTTCGGAGAGAAGCTGCAGGATGCTGCGTTCCATGGGGTCAAAATCATCCAAATTCAGCACGATAGGTGTTTTGGCTGGTTCCTCTTGGCCTACACTCCAGGAGAATGTATCTGCAATATCCTTTGGACCCATATAGATGGCTGCTTTCATCGTTCGGATTAGGTTGTTACATCCTTCGCTATAGGTTGATTGTAGGTTCCCTGGTACTGCAAAAATTTCTTTGTTGTAGCTGAAGGCAATTTCGGCGGTGATGAGGGCTCCGCCTTTTTTGGCAGCTTCCACGATGATCAAGGCATCTGAAAGGCCTGCAATGATCCGGTTTCTTTGGGGGAAATTGCTTGCTTTAAGTGGGGAACCCACTTTGTATTCCGAAACGAGGCCACCCCTTTCCATCATTTGATTTGCGATTTGGACATGGTAAGCCGGGTAAATTTTGTTTACCGGCGTGCCTAGTACGCCAATAGTGGGGAGATTGTGCTGCAATGCCGCTCGGTGGGCTTCAATATCTATGCCATAGGCAAGCCCACTGATGATGGTAGGTTGATAGGGCGCTAAGTCCTCCACAATTTTGGCGGTAACGGCCTTGCCGTAGGCAGTGGCATTTCTGGTGCCCACAATGCCTACAGTACGAGCGGGATTGAGGTTTAATTGCCCGCGGGAAAATAGCAATATGGGGGAATCTGGAAATGATTTTAAACGCTGGGGAAAGGATTTGTCCAAATAGGTAGTCACTGAGATATCCATCTTCAGTGCTTCCTCCAACAAAGCGTGCGCTGCCCTGAGATAGGTGGTTTTGTCGGTTAACTGACCCAGCAATTTGGGGCCTACCCCAGGGATTTTGCCAGCTCTTCCTTTTGTCATATTAAAAAACTGCCTAGCAGATCCGCTGTAACTGACGATATTTTTATAAATCCCGGGGCCAAGTTGGGGGACAAGGCTCAGGGCCACAGCATGTAAGAGGTCTTCATCAATCGTCTTTTCCATTGAGATTTTCCCTGATTTCAATCAAAAAATGCTTAATCTGATTTAGCCTGTTTATCATTGCCGCTTTGTCGGGAATCTGGTGCAGGTCCCTTTTGATGATATCCTGTGCCCCCTGAAGCGTATATCCCTTTTCCTTCACAAGATGGTAGATCAACCGGATTTTTTCTATGTCGTCGGTCGTAAACCGGCGGTTTCCTTTCTTGTCCTTTTTTGGTCGAATGATGTCAAATTCTCCTTCCCAATAGCGTATCAGGGAAGTGGCTACCTTAAAATGCTCAGCAACCTCTCCGATCGAGTAGTATTTCTTCTCTATGTCACGTTCCCGGTACGGCAAATCTCGATTTTTTTACCAAAATTAATCAATATCAATAAAAAAACCTTTCGGAAAATCCGGAAACATTTCCTGATTTCCTGAAAGGTTTTTGCCCCATGTAGGTTCCAGTGAAGCTCTCCGTACTAGGATAGCGATTGGTTTTCCCTTGACGCCAATTCCAAGATTTTGTCAAACTCAGCTGGTTCCAAATCTTTGAAGAAGTAATTGACAGGGTTCATGTATTTGCCGTCTTTGATAACCTCGTAGTGGACATGTGGAGCCGTGGACGAACCCGTATTTCCCACAGTTCCAATTTGGTCTCCCCGTTTTACTCGCTGACCTACCTTTACACCGAAATCATTCATATGGGCATATCTGGTCACAAAGCCGAACCCATGGTCAATTTCAATGTGTTTACCGTAACCGCCGAATTCCGTACGCACCGTTTTTACGACCCCATCTCCTGTGACATATATTGGGGTCCCTTTGGGGGCGGAGAAATCAACACCAGTGTGCATTTTTCGCACTTTAAGAATGGGGTGGATACGCATGCCGTACCCTGAGGCTAATCTATTGAGCTCTTCGTTGTGGATGGGCTGAATGGCGGGGATTGATGCCCAGTATTCTTCTTTGTTTAGTGCTGTTTCGGAAAGTTCGTCGTAAGAACGGGACTGTACGAACATTTGTTTTTTGAGGCTCTCCAGTTTTTCCATCACCGAAATGATCATCTTTTCCTGGTTCAGTCCTTTGTCTTTGATTTCTTGGAAGCGGTCTGTACCTCCATATCCCGCCCTGCGCACTGAGTTTGGAATCGGTTCTGACTCAAAAATTACTCGGTAGAGGTTATCGTCCCGTTCCTGTAGGTCTTCCATCATGGCGGTGAGGCGGCCGATTTCCTGATCCATTAAATCGTAGTACAACTTTAATTCCTTATTTTCCCTTTTCAGTAACAGTTCTTTGGGACTATCAAAATAATGGCTAAAAACGATTAAAATGCCGACTGCCAACAAGGATGCCAACGATAAAAATCCAAGCGAATTTAAGGTGATATCCCATTTACTGCGTACATATCGTTCGTATTTACACGTCTTCGGATCGTAATAATATTTTATTCTACTCATGTAGTATATTCAATGGTAAAACTTCTAATTTTGTATTCCTTTTGAAAAAAAGGGGCGGAAAGCATCTCAGAAGGGCTGATTTGCCCGCTCTTAGATCCGCAAATATAGACAATTTCCTAACACGATTTCCAATATAGTCAAATAAGCAATTAGACCATGCACGCAAAACAAATAAGAAGCACTTTTATCGAATTTTTTGAATCCAAAGGGCATCAATTTGTTCGTTCTGCACCAATTGTTGTGAAAAACGATCCCACGCTGATGTTTACCAATGCAGGCATGAACCAGTTTAAGGATTATTTTCTTGGAAATGAGGTGCCAGCAGTTCCTCGGGTAGCTAACAGCCAAAAGTGCCTTAGGGTTTCGGGAAAGCACAATGATTTGGAAGAGGTGGGCGTGGATACCTACCACCACACCATGTTTGAGATGCTTGGAAATTGGTCATTCGGAGACTATTTTAAAAAGGAAGCTATCGAATGGGCATGGGAACTGCTTACTAAAGTGTATAAGCTGCCAGTAGATCGCCTGTATGTGACGGTATTTGGTGGTGATACGGGCGATGGTTTGGAGCAGGATCAGGAAGCTGTGGAATTATGGGCCGATTGGATCGATAGGGACAGAATATTATTTGGATCCAAGAAGGATAATTTTTGGGAGATGGGAGAAACAGGTCCATGTGGTCCCTGTTCAGAGATACACATTGACTTACGGACAGATAAGGAGCGTAGCAGTCTTGATGGAAAAGATTTGGTGAATCAAGACCATCCCCAAGTCATCGAGATTTGGAATTTGGTTTTTATTCAATTCAATCGCACCCAAGACGGCTCCTTAAAAGAGCTGCCCGCAAAGCACGTTGATACAGGTATGGGTTTGGAGCGGTTGGTTAGAGCCATTCAGTGGAAACACTCCAATTATGATTCGGATCTTTTTACCCCGTTCATTGCAAAGGTCGAAGAGCTTTCCGGGATAAGCTATGGCGATGAGGAAAGCGTGGATATCGCATTTCGGGTGATCGTGGATCATATTCGGGCAATAGCGTTTACCATTGCAGACGGTCAGCTTCCCTCCAATAACAAAGCCGGCTATGTGATCCGAAGAATCCTTCGTAGAGCGGTTCGGTATGGGTACACATTTTTGGGCTTTAAGCAGCCTTTTCTTCATAGACTAATGCCCACACTGGCCCATCATTTCGGAGAAGTTTTTCCGGAAGTATCCGATCAACTGGATTTTGTGTCTAAGGTTATCTTAGAAGAGGAGCAGTCTTTTCTGAGGACCTTGGAAAAAGGCCTGAAGATTTTGGATTTGATCAAATCGGAGCTCGCACAGTCGGGCAAGCACGTCATTCCAGGTGAACAGGCGTTTGAATTGTATGATACCTATGGATTTCCATTGGATCTCACCTCATTGATTGCACGTGAGGGAGGGTACTCAGTGGATGAGGCGGGATTTGCCCAGGCAATGGTACGTCAAAAGGACCGTTCCAGGGCGGCTGCCGAGCAGGAAACGAAAGATTGGATAATGGTTGCTACCGAAGAAGGTACGGAGTTTGTAGGATACGACCAACTAACCTCCCAAAGTAGGATCGTCAAATATCGGGAAATCGTAGAGAAAAAGGGTAAGAAGTTTCAACTCGTGTTGGATCGTACACCCTTTTATGCCGAGAGTGGTGGTCAGGTTGGAGACAGAGGAACCATTTACAGCGATACAGAAACCCTGCAGGTTTTGGACACCAAAAAGGAAAACGAGCTCATTGTTCATCTGGTCGATCGGATTCCCGCTGACCCAGAAGCCGTTTTTTGGTGCGAAGTAGACCAGCCAAGGCACCAACAGATTATGAAAAACCATTCTGCTACCCACTTGTTGCAGGCGGCATTGCGGGCGGTGTTGGGCGATCATGTACAGCAGAGGGGGTCATTGGTAAATGATGAAGTGTTGAGGTTTGATTTCTCTCATTTTGCCAAGATGACCGATGACGAAATTGAGCAGGTGGAAGCGATCGTCAATGAAAAAATACGAGATAACATCGGTTTGGAGGAACTTCGGAATATACCCATAGATAAGGCCAAAACGATGGGTGCCACGGCATTGTTTGGAGAGAAATACGGTGAGTTTGTTCGGGTGATTACCTTTGGACGTGATTTTTCGGTAGAGTTATGCGGCGGAACGCATGTTCGGGCTACCGGAAATATCGGGTATTTTAAAATAGTAACGGAAGGTTCCATATCCGCTGGAGTTAGAAGGATAGAGGCGGTGACAGGAAGCCAGGCAGAGGCCTATGTGAATACGCAGTTAAGGATACTTCGAGAGGTTCAGGAAATGATGAAATCGCCGCGAGATTTGGAGAAGAGTGTGGCGGGGCTTCTCAAGGAAAAGAGTGAGCTTCGCAAGGAACTCGAGGCGATGCAGCTGCAGGAAGCTTCTCGTTTAAAGGCTAACTTGATTGGCGATATTCAATCCGTAGAGGATATGGAGGTATTGGTGGCACAGGTTGTATTGCCCCATGCGGATGCTCTTAAAAAATTAGCTTTTGAGCTAAAGAACGAACGAGAGCGGTTTTTGGGTGTGTTTGCAGCGGATATATCCGGAAAACCGCAGATTGCCGTGGTGATTGCCGAGGAACTGGTGGATGAAAAGAAACTTGATGCTGGCAAGATCGTTAGAGAGTTGGCCAGGCATATCCAGGGAGGAGGCGGAGGACAGCCGTTTTTTGCGACGGCTGGTGGCAAAAACCTCGCCGGGCTCGCCCGGGTGGAGGAGCAGGCTAGGGAGATGTTTTCCTGACCGTTGATGTAATTAATGATTGTAAAGATTTGGTTTTGGGTCAAATCTCTACCATTTTTGATCCCCAAATCAGTGAATTGGCTATGATTGAAGAAAAAAGACAAAGAACCTTAGAACCTGAGGTTAAGCAAAAGTACGAATTGGTCATCGGGTTAGAAGTTCACGCTCAGCTGCTGACAAACAGTAAAATGTATACCGCTGATTCCACCATGTTTGGAAACATGCCCAATACCAATATATCAGTCATTACACTGGGCCATCCCGGAACATTGCCAAAAGTTAATAAGCGGGCTGTAGAGTTTGCCGTCAAAATGGGCCTTGCCTGTGATTCTCGGATTACCCGTAGAAATATTTTTGCGCGCAAGAACTATTTTTATCCCGACCTCCCAAAGGGATATCAAATTACGCAAGATAAAGATCCCATTTGTGTAGGTGGGAAGGTTCCCATTATCCTCGGCAGTGGGGAGCGGAAAACCGTTGCCCTCACCCGAATTCACTTGGAGGAGGATGCTGGTAAATCCATCCATTTGGCCGGTGAAGTAGATACCCTGGTAGACTTTAACCGGGCCGGAGTGCCTTTGATAGAGATTGTTTCTGAACCGGACATGCGATCTTCGGAAGAAGCATATCAGTTTTTGACAGAGATTAAAAAGCTTGTTAAATACCTGGATATTTGTGACGGCAATATGGAAGAGGGTTCGTTGCGCTGTGATGCCAACGTCTCTATTCGCCTGCACGGCACCACCGAGTTTGGTAAAAAGGTAGAAGTTAAAAATATGAACTCCTTCCGGAATGTGGCAAGGGCGATAGAGCATGAGTTTGAACGACAAATTATGCTGGCTGAGAGCGGAGAGGAAATTATATCGGAAACGAGAACGTTTGATGCTACGTCGGGTACAACGAGCGGGATGCGAACCAAGGAGGATTTAAATGATTACCGTTACTTTCCTGAGCCCGACCTGAGTCCGGTGGTGGTTTCAGAAGAGTGGCTAAATGCCATTCAGGTCAGTTTGCCTCCTTTGCCAAGAGAGCTTTTTGAAAAGTTCGTTACAGGCTACGGTTTACCCGAGTACGATGCCGGGGTATTGACGGATAGCAAAGAGATCGCCTTGTATTTTGAAGATTTATGTCAATTGACCAAAAATTACAAAGCAGCTTCAAATTGGATGATGGGTCCCATAAAGTCTTACCTTAATGAGCTCACCTTGCATATTGTGGATTTTCCGATTAGGCCGGCAGGTATTGCAGCCCTGATCGAACTTATTGACGAAGGAAAGGTTAGTTTTTCTGCGGCATCTCAAAAAATCTACCCAGAGCTGTTAAGGAACCCTAATAAAGCTCCCTTGGAAATTGCGACCGCACAAAACTTGATTCAACAAAGTGACGAGGGTTCACTGAAACCTATCGTTGCACAGGTTCTGGCAGAGAATGCGCAAAAGGTTGATGAATACCGTGCGGGAAAGAAAGGGTTGATGGGCATGTTTATGGGGCAGGTGATGAAGAAGAGCCAAGGCAAGGCAGACCCGAAGGTTGCGTCGAAGTTATTATCCGAAATGTTAGACTAAGTGAAAATGACAAATAAAATAGTTCAAAATTACGTGGTATTCTTGGTGCTTTTTTCCGTAGGTATGTTGTCCTGTGCGGAAAAGGAGCAAGCCTTTACCGGACAGGTTGAGGTTGCCGGCCAAATCAAAAATGCACCGGAGGGGGTGTTGGTACTTTCAGAATATACCCAAGAGGGCGCATCTGTACTGGATACGATTGCGTTGGATAAGAACGGTAAATTTACCTATCAAGTAAGTCTAGAGGGGCCTACCTTTTACGACCTGAATCTCTTTGACGAAAAGACGATCCGATTGGCCTTGTACCACGAAGATGTGGAGATTACCTACGATGCAGCTACGGAAGAATTGGAGATTGCCGGAGCGAAGGATACCCAGATGCTGCGTAAGATAGATGATCTGACGGGGGTTTACCAAGAGGAAATTAATGCGCTGAATGACGAGTACTACCAGGCGATGGGTGATAGGGATCAGCAAGCGATTCGAGGGATCCAAGAAAAGGCCATGGCACTGGAGTCAAACCATGCGCAACGCCTCAAAGAGGTGATCAACGGGATGGAAGGTAGCTTTGCGGCATTGGCCGGTCTGGGCATGCTAAATCCCAGGAACGACTTTGCCTATTTGGATAGTTTGGTGGATGTGTTGGCCCAGCGATATCCGGATATGAAGATGATCAGCTCGTGGAAGCAGGAGCTGGAAGAACTGAGGGCACTTTCCATTGGGCAACCTGCACCTGAAATTGAACTTCCAGACCCGGATGGGAATCTGGTTAAACTATCGGATCTGAAAGGGAAATATGTGTTGATAGATTTTTGGGCTGGGTGGTGTAAGCCATGTAGAGATGAAAACCCGAACGTAGTGAGACTTTATGAGAAGTACAAAGACAAAGGTTTTGAAGTGTTCGGCGTTTCCTTGGATAGAACCAAAGATATGTGGATAAAAGCCATCGAGGAAGACGGGTTAAAATGGACTCAGGTTTCGGATCTAAAATACTTCAATTCAGAGGCTGCGGCAACCTATCAGATTAACGCGATTCCCGCTACCTATATGGTAGATCCGGATGGAAACATCTTGGCAAAGGATTTGCGGGGCATTACACTCGAAAATAAATTGGCGGAGTTGTTCGATTAAATTGTTTTTCAACCGCTGGAAAAATGTTTTCCTGAATGTCAAAGAATCTTATATATTCGCACCTTGAAAGCAAGGAATCTCACGGACAATTCATCTAAAGGCAAATTTATGACGGCAGATTATCAATGAATCAAAATTGACTTGAAGCTTAAAACTTAATTATCTAATTACCCGATCACCCAATAAAGTACTTAAAGGTTTTATATAAATGTAGCCAGCACATAACCCTGGATAAGCACTTTAAATTTCCACACTATCTATTAAAGTTAAACATGAAAAGAACAAGTTTTAATTTCCCAATGAACCGGTTGTTAACCATGATGCTGATTGGATTATTGGCATTAGGAGCCTGTAAGAGTAAGAAAAAGGTAGTAGAAGCCGCCCCTGCGCCGGTACCCGTAGAGGAACCTGCTCCTGCACCGAAACCTGCACCGCCAGCCCCATCTGCTGAAGAAGTAGCAGCTGGTAAGCTTGAAGGCTATTTTAATGCTATTGTGAATGCATCAAATGTCAATAGTGCAAACAACACCATTCGTGAAGCACTGGGCATGTTTTCAAATCAGAATACACCGGTATTGATTGTCATTCACGAAGAATCGGGTATCAAAGATTATGATGAACCAACGACTATAGACAAGTACTTGAATTATTTAAAGGACACCAAGAAGAACTTGAACTTTATCAGCGATATCCGGTTAGACGGAAGCGGTAGAGTGACAGAATTAGAACTTAGAAGAAGGTAATTTACAAACGATAAGCTGCAAACAATCATGAAAAAACATATTCTATCCCTACTTATTCTGTTCATGGCATCCTCAATGGTTGTCGTGGCGCAAAACGACAATATCAGCCCTGCCAGAAAGCAAGCCATTGACTCCCTTGCATTGGAGAAGGTGAAAGACTTGAGCAAATACATCAGTATCATTGGAAGCAAGGAGACTCAGTTTTCTGAAGCAACGAGAGTGATGGATAGAGCAGAGGAGTTATTTGCGCCCGACGCTGAAATGGGTGTTTCTTCGATAAACCGAAGTGAAATCGCTTACTACAAAGTGCGTAGATACTTTGAGCGATTGATGGCACTTAATTACGATCGGGTGAATATCAGCTGGTATGACATTCATTATATTAGCGACCTCGAGCGGCAGCCTGACGGCCGGTATGTAGGTGTAATTACCATCTATCAGCGATTCGAAGGTACTTCCGTGGAAGCTGGATTAAATTACAGAGATACAACTAAAAAGGACATCACAATCTACGTGGAGAAAAAGCAAACACAGATCGCCGGTAGAACCATCGAGTTTTGGGATGTGATGCTTGGAGACGTGAGGGTGACTGAGACTTCCGCATGAAATTAAAAATTGTTCTGTTATTCTTATTTATTTCATCCTTTCAGCAAGTTCCGGGGCAAGTATTAAACAGCTCCGGAACACTGAAGGACGATGGTAGGTTCGCAGCATCTACCAAACAAGTCAATCAATTCTTTAGACGATTTAATGGAGAGGAAAGTAAAGAAGGCGATAGGCGGTATAATCCTGGAGATGAAAATTACCGAAATAGGGAGCTGAGAAGGTCGTTCATCAATATACTTTTCGACAACGAAACCTCCGATCTTCCCGTTGAATTAAAACGGGAGTTTCTAAATTATGTAGTCTCCGAGAGTTATCCTCAATACCTTAGCTTTCATGGAGGAGAATGGTTTGCAGAGGCAACAACCGTTTTTACCTATGGAGGCAGATCGCACGATGTGATATTGTTCTTGAAATTGCAACCGCAGGGACTAGGGTATGAATGGGTAATAGAAAATGTACTATTTGATCCATTTAAATCTGCCTTTAACAAGCCGCAAGGGGACGATAAGAAGTTCCTTCATCCTTTGAGTCACGAACTTGGGTTTATGAACCTGAGGAAGGCCATTCAGGATGATCCTAAGCCGGAATCCTATACCCCCAAGGAATTCAGGCCGGATTACTTAAGCCTTTTTATTTATGAAATTAAAAGAGGCGACTTGAAGTTCGTGACGGTAAAGGATGTTAAGTACCATTTCTTTCAAATTGACAAATGGTACTTCGAGCTTTCGCAATTTAACAGACCTGGATTTAATACCGGATGGCTGATATCAAATTTGGTGAAACTCTCCGAAGGGGACAAGGAACTAGTTTTGGAATACATTTATGACAATAACTAAAAACATCAAATATTTTTTTGTGGGGTGTTTGTTGCTGGGTTCGCTCAGTGTGCAGGCACAGGATATTCCCGGTTTTACCAAGCAGGAAATCAAAGACTTAGCGCAGGAGGTCGAAGAGCAAGTTAGGTTTCTTCAGTACCTCCTAAATACTGTGGGAAGTGAGGAAAGCCTTGCCCGAGACAAGGATGTGATCATTCGGGAGAGCTATAAGAAGATTTTCCGTGACGACAACGTGCAGGTGGAGGATGATCTTCTGCTAGATAGGAAGGTGATTACCAATAAAAATGTCACTGCCTATTTTAAGGATGTGGAATTTTTTTTCAAAGATGTATCCTTTCAGTTTAAGGTGAAGGAAATAAAGCCTAAACTCAACGATAAGGGAGAACTTTTCTTTGAAGTGGCTATGGACAGGACATTATCAGGTACAGGCATTAACGGCGAACCAATTGAAAATACTAAAAATAGGTTTGTAGAAGTTAATTTTGACCAGAAATCCAAGGAACTTAAAATCGCTAGCATGTACACTACAAGGCTAAGCCGCGATGAGGAGCTTACAGAATGGTGGAGTACGTTATCATATGAGTGGGGCAACTATTTCCGGGAGCGATTTGGCATTCTCGAAGAAGACTCCGTAACCGTAGATGACCTTTATCGGATAAGTGGGATTGATTCATTGGACCTTTCAGGGAATCCCCTCATCATAGACCTTAGCCCCATTGAGGCACTGAATGAGTTAAAATACATTGATATTAGCCACACCAACATTCGAGAGCTTGCCCCGATCAGCAATGTAACGTTTCTTTCTTACCTAGATATCTCCAATACGCCTACTGAAGAAATTCAGTTCATAAAGTATTCCGATCGGTTGACTCACCTGAACCTCTCACACACAGGGATTAAGGATATAGACGATTTGCTTAACTTGAAAAATCTTGTAGACCTTCGTCTTGCAAATACGAGTTTGTTAGGGTTTGGTGTATTGAATCAATTTGTCGCGCTCGAAAACCTCGATTTGGAGGCAAGTGGATTTAATAATATTGAAAATATTAATGGGCTAAAGCGGCTCAAATCCCTTAATTTGAAGGATAACTTTTTGATTAACTTCGGATTTCTTTCGGAGCTGACCGCATTGGAAGATATTAATCTGGAGGGGACCAATATTCTCGACCTGAGTCCGCTCGCAGAGCTAAAGGAGCTTTGGAAAATAAATATAAATGGGACAGAGGTGAGTTCCTTGGCCGCACTGAATGGGTCGGTGAATATTCGGAGAATTTACGCAGATAGGTCAACCATTTCGGAACAAAGTGCAGATGAATTTGCAAGGAGGAATCGAAGGATTCTTTTGATCCATAACGTGGAAAATCTCCAAACGTGGTGGGAAACGCTTCCTGAGGGTTGGAATAAGGCACTTAGCGATCTTTTTCCTAGTATGAATTTTCAAAATCCTTCCATTGAAGAACTTTCTGAGTTGGTTGGGATAGATTCCTTAAATCTTTCCGGTTCGGAAGTGACGAATCTTAGGCCGGCGTTAAAGTTTAAGAAAGCATTCTTTTTGTCCATAGATCAGACAAGGGTAGCCGATCTCACTCCTTTGGTAGAGATGAAGACATTGACCACCCTTAGTGCAAACCAAACCCCCGTGGCAGGCCTAGAACCACTCGGTGGACTAGCTGCATTGGAGCGTCTTTTCCTGAAGGGTACCAAGGTTACGAATATCGATCCGATAAAAGAACTGGTCAATTTGAGGTACGTGGATATTGACGCAACAGAGGTCGCTGCGTGGGATGCAGAGTCATTGGCAACTATTTTGCCCAATGCAACGATCGTGTACAGGACAGAAGAACTACATTCTTGGTGGGAATCACTCGATAATCATTGGCAGGATATTTTAAAAAGTCAATTTGAGATTTCTGAGACGCCTACTTCGGCCCAGTTGCATGCTATGACGGCCCAGGACGGTGTGCGGATAGAGGATTCCGAGGTGTTGAATCTAGAGCCTTTACTGGTCTTTTTTAATTTAATACACCTCTCAATTCACAATGCGCCCTTGCAGGATATAAGCGCGCTTACTCGGATGGAAAATTTAGGGTCACTGAGAATGTCCCAAGTTCCGGTCAAAGACTTGATACCGCTTTCAGGTTTACTCTTCTTGGAGGAGTTGGATCTGTCCAATACGGGTGTGGAGGACCTTCGTCCAATTGCAGGACTTAGTAGGCTGAAAAAGCTAGTGCTTTCTGGAACAAATATTTCCCGCTTGAGGGGATTGGAGACGTTGTACGATTTGCGGGAACTGGACATCGCTAGCACAAACGTCAAATCTATCAAGCCTATAATGCATCTTATTAATTTAGAAAGATTGGTTTGTTTTAATACGCGGCTGAATCAGCGGGCTATTGACAATCTGAAAGAAGCAAATCCTACTTGTGAAGTAAGGTATTATTGAGGGGTTGTTATTTTTAATTTTACTTAAAGCCAAGTAGGTATTAATTGCTTTATTTTTAGATTAACTTATTTTTTTTTGTTTTTAATTTGGGTCATCAATGATAATAAAAGTTTATATTATTTTTTATGGTTTCTCGGACTCATCGATTAGTTTTTGATGAGTTTAGCCGATTCGCTTAAATTTTCGGTAAAGCCGAAAAAAAACTCCTGTTTGAGCGCAATTTCTAAAATTATCTTCTTAGCTTTAACTCATAGAAACAGTTGCTAATCAGAATTTTCTTGGAAAGCGGTTGATAGGTACGTTCAGATTGAGTTTTAGAATGATAGATTTGTGTTTTGTTGGTGTCCTTTTTAGGATGATCTGACCGATTGTATAGGTCCAAGTTATTTTTCAGGTTTGCAAAGTCCCGTATCAGAGAAATAAAATGTATACTGTTATGAAAAAAAACCTTCATTACGTATTCCAGGGTTTGTTGATATTGTTGTTGGGAGGTGTGTCACTTGGAGTCTTTGTTCAATGTGCTCCTCAGGAGCTGGATTTAATTCCTCCGTTTCAGCAGATCACGGAAGATTTCGATGAGGTTAACGACCTTCCCGGTGTAGATGATCCAGAGCCTAATATCGAGGACCCTGATTACGAAGACGTTGGTCCTTCGGATGAAGTAGGAAATCTTTTAGAAGAGGTGATCCTTTTTTCGGAGGAGGGCAGAGTAATTTCAGAGCCGTCCAGAAAGGCACTTCGTGAGCTAAATGACGTCCTAAAGCAGGAAAATACCGGTTCTGATTTGCTTGTAAATTTAGACTTGGAATTTTTGATCAAGTTGATGAATCCGGAAAATGAAATCGACTCGGAATTGGAACAATTCCTCAATGAATTTTTTGCGAAGGCAAATGTGGATATCCCATTGCCGCTAATTCCAGAGTACGGTCAGGTAACTAGCGTGGAAGATATTGCTGCAAGGTTACAGACCGAAGGCTCGTTATTGGCCGGCTTGCGCCAGAATAATGGAGGTCAGGGAAATCAAGGCCAGGGGAATCGACCTTCTGATTTATATTCCTCTTGCGTAGTGGAGGCCAATGAAGCGTTTCAAACAAGATTGGCTGACCTTACCGCACAGTTGATAGAGCAGGAAGACGAAATTAATGGAAATTACCTGCGCAGAGCCTACGACGCCGAGGAGCGGCTTATTGAACGGAATATCTTGGTGCATGAACTACTCATGGAGCAATTGGTTGAGCATCAAACCACTATCACTTCGATAATGCAAGCAGCTACGAGAGCGGTGAACCACGGCGATCATGAGTTGAAGGAAGATTTACTCGCATTTGCTTTGGTTTATGCAATTTATATCAGAAATCAAATGGGTGCTTGGTACCTCGGTAGCTTGGCGTACAATTATGTTTTTTATGAGGCCGAGTTGGATAGCATCAAAAAGATCCGTGATAATGGCATCGCTGCCATCAAAGCGCATTATGAGGAAGCAATCGCCCATGCAGAGGCAGTACTAAATAACGCCATTCAAGTTTACTGCCACAATCAGGGTTCTGGGGCCTGATATTCATGAATTCCATTCTCAAACATTTGATAGGACTGCTCTTGGTTATTGGGAGCAGTCCTTTGTTTGCCCAGATAGAACTGAACAATGTCAGTGTTGGAACTGGTTTGTGGAATAGAACCTATGCTGGTGTAGATGAGCGTTCCTTTTTGATCGGGTATGAACAGGCGTCCACTTATGTGAATAGGAGCTTGATTCCGTTTATTTCGGCAGAATTGAATGTCTGGCAGGGATTTGCCATTGATGCACGGATCGGGTATTGGCGAAAGGTACTGGAATCCCACGGACTCCTCGAAGGTGATTTTCGGATTGCAGAGCAATTGGATCAACGTATTGTGCCGCTTTATGCTGGAGTGGTGTATAATTTTCCTGATATCATTCCTAAGTACCTCAAGGGATTTGCAGGGGGAGGAATTAGCCGCTACTTTATTGACAACCGGTTTTCTAGGAAGGTTGAAGATGGCCTGGGGGATATAGAGGCCGAACCGTTCCGTGGCAACAATTATGGTGTCAATGGGAAGGTTGGTATCGAATACCTTTTTCCTGAGTTTGTGAGTCTCGTATTTGAGGCTAGGTACCACCGCGGATTCTACCATCAAACGACGGTACTTTCAGGGGACTTGGTAAGTCCCGCTACGCAGCGTGTGGATTTGGCGGGCCTCGAATTGGGACTTGCGGTTCGGTACACCATCAGTTATTGATAGAACAGGATAGTAAAATGAGGTTTATTGTTCTTATAGCATGCTGTTTTTTGATCTCCAGGCAGGTGACTGGACAGGAGTCAGTTACTTTGAACCGGCTTAGGTCTGCGGGATTTGAACAGGTCTCGACGGCGATTATAGCCAAAGATCAACAGGTGTTTTTTTGGGAGCATAGAAATTTTAGAAGTCCCTACCACAGCTTGAAATGGGCCCGAAATCATTTAGAAGAGACCGATTCAGTTTTTTTTGTTCCATTGTATATGAATAGACCCATGGGCGTATACGATGCAAATACCTTTCAATATAGTCCTGTATCTGATGAGATTGCCAATCAGTATAAAAACCTGAATAGGCCTTTTGCCGGCTACCGCTGGAACTTTCGAATTAGCCCGGATTTTTCAGCTAGATTTGGCGATTTCGAAACCCCTTTCCGGTCTAGAACCAATGTAATTGTTGACACAAGGGTATTTATTTTACCAGGACTTAGTGTGCAGACGGGCATGCTGATACCCATTCAAAATAATCTGGGCCAATTTGGTGCCTATGTTCGCCTGTCTCCCAGTCACCTGAATTATTTTATCTCTCCATTTAGGCACCATTTTTTGAGTCTTACCGCTGGGACCTTTTTCCAGGATCGCTACGGGGTGGATGTGCAGTACCGGTACGACGATTTTAATAAGCGATGGAATATTGGCGTAGAAGCGTCGCTGACGGGTTATTATTTTATTCCAGGTCTAAGTCTCTACACGGAGTCATTGAATCAGCTCAGGATATTGGGAGACATCGAATACCGGGTGATGCCTTGGAATGTCACTACCAAACTCAGCATTGGTAGATTTTTGGGAAATGACGACGGTATTCGTTTTGATATAATCAAACAATACGGTCTGATTGATATCGGCTTTTTTGCAGCGGCTACTCGAAATGGAACCTCCGGTGGCTTTCAATTTGCCTTTCCATTGTTTCCCGGAAAACTACTTAGGGGAAAAGGGTGGGAAATAAGAACGACGGAAGAATTCCGTTGGGAGTATAATTATACCTATGAAGCTCCCATTGGTAGGAAATTTCGCCTTGGTATGCCGCGTTTGGCGGATGAACTGCGGCAGTACAACAGTGAATTTATCCAATCTTTAAAGCGTTAGTCCAACGCTTTCGTGTCCAATCTAGTTGTCTCCGTCCTGTTTTTAAGCGAGTACGATTACCATTCCGCTAATGCCTGATAAACTAAATGGACCGGAAATCCCATAACGGTATAAAAGGATCCCTCAATCTTTTCCACCGCTACGTATCCAATCCATTCTTGGATTCCATAGGCGCCAGCCTTGTCAAACGGTTTATATCGATGCACGTAATACCGGATTTCTTCCTCTTTGAGCTCTCTGAAGTACACCGTGGCCAGGTCTTCGATCAAAACTGTTCTGTTTTGGTCAAAGATTGACACGGCTGTGATTACCTGGTGCTTTTTCCCCGATAGAGAACGAAGCATTTCATGTGCCTCCTGCATCGTTTGAGGCTTATTTAGGATTAATCCAGCGGCTAGCACTACGGTGTCGGCAGTGATCAGTATCTCTCCCTCTCCGATAACAGAGGCATAAGCGGCAGCTTTTTTTGAGGCCAAATAAGCCGCTACTTGGGTTCCTTCCATATCTGGCGGAAATGACTCGTCAACGGGTAACGTTTTCACGGTAAATTCGATGCCGAGCCCTTTCAGCAGTTCACTTCTCCTTGGAGAGTTTGATGCCAAAATGATTTTTTTGTTCGAAAGGCTCAGCTTTCGAAGAGGTGAATCCGTCACTTCGTTTTGCGGGATTTCCATCTGGAATGGGGTTTGTTTTGAATCGGGCTATTAGGTGCGGTTGAAGGTGTATTTTCGGACAGCTCCTTCCAATACACTGCAAATGCGGCCATCAATTGCATTTCCTCTTCGCTAAATTTTGGTTGAAGCTCAGCCGGATCAAAGTGGGTTTCCACAAATTTGGTAGTAAACGCACCCGACCTAAACTCCGGATGGTCCATCACAAATTGGCAAAACGGAATGGTGGTCTTGATACCCGTGATCTTAAATTCAGTCAGTGCCTGTTGCATTTTAGCAATTGCCAACTCCCTCGTTTGGGCATGTACCGTTAGTTTGGCGATCATGGGGTCATAGTAAATGGGGATTTGCATCCCTTCCTCAAAGCCGTCATCGACGCGTATGCCCGGACCCTTTGGCGGTGCATAGGTGACCAACGTACCTGTGTCGGGGAGAAACTGGTTTTCAGGATCTTCGGCGTAGATGCGTGCTTCGATAGCGTGCCCGTTGATATGCAGTTCTTCTTGCGTAACGGAGAGAAGGTCTCCCTCGGCAATTTTGACCTGCTCTTTGACCAGGTCCAATCCGGTAATACATTCTGTAACGGGGTGCTCTACTTGCAGGCGTGTGTTCATCTCCAAAAAGTAGAAATCAAGGTTCTTGTCAACAAGAAACTCGACGGTGCCGGCTCCGTAATAATTGCAGGATTTGCCTACCAGAATCGCTGCATCACCCATTTTCGTTCGTATTTGCGGCGTCAGGATGGGGGAGGGAGCTTCTTCGATGACTTTTTGATGGCGCCGCTGAATAGAGCATTCCCGCTCAAAGAGGTATACCATATTGCCATGCTGATCACCTAGAAGTTGTATCTCGATATGCTTGGGTGATTCAATGTATTTTTCAATAAAGACAGCAGGGTCGCCAAAGGCAGATCTCGCTTCTGAGGTAGCCCTTGCCATTTGATCGTCAAATTCTTGCGCATTCCTTACAATGCGCATTCCCTTTCCTCCACCTCCCGCACTAGCCTTGATAAGAATAGGGTAACCGATATGGGCAGCGATTTCTTTGGCGTGTGCTACCTCTTCAATCGGTTTGTCCGTGCCCGGTACCAAGGGAATTCCATAGGCCGAAACGGCCTTCTTAGCTTGCAGCTTGCTCCCCATTATGGCAATCGATTCAGCAGATGGTCCCACAAAAGTGATTCCTGCGGCAGTTACTTTTTCAGCAAATTCCGCGTTTTCGGATAAAAAGCCATATCCGGGATGTATGGCATCCACTTGCAAGTCTTTGGCAACTTGAATAATCTTGTCCATGCATAAGTAGGATGCTGAGGCCTGGGCCGCTCCAATGCATACCGCTTGGTCTGCCGCCAACACATGAGGTGACTCTCTGTCAGCTTCACTAAAAACCGCCACTGTCTGAATACCCATCTCTTTCACAGACCGGATAATCCGTAGGCTAATTTCTCCGCGGTTTGCCACCAGTAGTTTTCGTATTTTCATAAAAGCGCTTCTAATATCCCCCCTAGGCCGCTTCTTGCGGTATTGTTGGTTGCGAAAAGGGGCGTGGCTAAACTAACCAAATTTCATCGGTAAACGGAAAGAATCCGCTAAAAGTAGCAGTTTTTTTGCGTCCAAGTGGATTTTGTGTTAGTTTTGAGGGTTAAAATTCAAGCCATTTTGAATTTTGGTTTTGTTATACAAAAACACTTATTGCATTGGATCTATTCGAAAAGTTACAGACCAACCTAGGCCCTTTGGGCAAGCATTCAGGTAGGTCAGAAGGGTATTTTATGTTTCCGAAATTGGAGGGCGAAATAGCCCCAAGGATGAGGTTTCAGGGAAAGGAAGTGCTTACCTGGAGCTTAAATAATTACCTTGGTCTGGCTAACCATCCGGATGTAAGGAAAGTAGATGCAGATGCTGCGGCCAAATGGGGTGCTGCCTATCCAATGGGTGCCCGAATGATGTCCGGACAGACTGATCTGCACGAGAAATTGGAAGATGAACTGGCCAAGTTTGTAGGCAAAGAGAAGGCCTATGTGCTTAACTACGGTTACCAAGGAATAATGAGCGTCATCGACTCGTTGGTAGATCGAAAGGATGTGATCGTATACGATGCAGAGTGCCACGCCTGTATTATCGATGCGTTGCGCATGCACATGGGTAAGCGGTTTGTGTATCCTCACAATGACATGGAAAACCTCGAAAAGCAACTAAAGCGCGCGGAGAGGCTTACGTCCGAAACCGGAGGAGGTATCCTGGTAATTACCGAGGGCGTCTTTGGTATGACCGGCAATATGGGGAATCTCAAAGATATCGTGGCGTTGAAGCAAAAATATTCCTTCCGAGTATTGGTGGACGATGCCCACGGCTTTGGTACCATGGGGGCCACCGGTGCAGGTGCTGGAGAGGCGCAGGGCGTTCAGGATGAAATTGACCTTTATTTTTCCACTTTTGCCAAATCCATGGCAGGCATTGGTGGCTTTATAGCCGGTGATGAACAAGTGATATTGTATCTAAAGTACAATATGAGGTCTCAGATCTTTGCCAAATCGCTTCCCATGATCTATGTAGAAGGGACTCTTAAGCGGTTGGAAATGCTGAGAACCATGCCGGAACTGAAAGAAAATCTTTGGAAGGTAGTGAATGCGCTGCAAAACGGACTTCGGGATAAAGGGTTTAGTATAGGGACCACCACGTCTCCTGTCACGCCTGTAGTTCTTAATGGTACCGTAGGGGAGGCTGCCACGCTTAGTAAGGACCTGCGGGAAAACTACAACATTTTCTGTTCCGTGGTTATTTATCCAGTGGTACCTAAAGGGATGATCATACTCCGATTAATCCCCACTGCGGTACATTCCTTGGAAGACGTAAAGGAAACCATTGCAGCTTTCGAGGCGATCAAGGAAAAGCTTGCCAGCGGCTATTATAATCAAACCGAATTAGCAACTTCATTTGGTGAATAACCAAAACATCCCATAAACCTTTATAAACTTTAATACTTTTGTCTATGAGCAGATTTAGTGAAATCAAGGACTTGGTAATGTCCTTGGAAGCCGATTTCGAGAAATTCTATGAAAAGAAGAACCAAGCAGCGGGTACTCGTGTAAGAAAAGGCATGCAGGATTTGAAAAACTTGGCCCAGGATATCCGCAAGGAAGTACAGGATATCAAGAACGCAGAGTGATAAAAAAGGACGGTCAGGTTTTCTTGACCGTCCTTTTTTTTGGAAAAGGGAAGGATTTGGCTGTTTTCCAATCCGATACGGGACTACGAGAATTAAGTTATTGTTGGATGATATAACCGTCTTCCATTTCGATGATGCGGTCGGTGCCCTTTGCGAATTCCGGATCATGGGTTACGATCAGCATGGTTTGATGAAATTCGGATGCAATCTCTTTAAAAATATTAAACACAATATCCGAGTTTTTTTTGTCTAGATTACCGGTGGGTTCATCTCCCATAATGATAAGGGGATCGTTCATTAATGCCCGGGCAATGGCCACCCGTTGTTTTTGCCCACCGGAAAGTTGGTTGGCCTTTTTCAATGCATGATCCTGCATGTCAAAGATGCGTAGTTTATCCATCGCAATTTGTTCCAGTTCCTCGCGGGGTTTTTGATCAAGTTTCAGTCCGGGAATCATCACGTTTTCTAACACGGAAAATTCATTCAGTAGGTAGTGAAACTGGAATACGAACCCTATCTTCTGATTACGTATGGCAGAAAGGTAATTGGCGGATTTTCCGGTGATCAGCTCTTCATCTATGCGGATTTCTCCTTCGTAGTCGGTATCCATGGTAGACATAATGTATAGCAACGTGGATTTTCCACACCCAGATTTCCCCATTACGGACACAAACTCCCCCCGAGTCACCCGAAAACTTACATCCTTCAATACCCGTGTTTTGTCGGGGCTATAAAAATACTTATTTACGCCATTGGCTTCCAATACAGGTTTTTCTTTCATAATACTTTAGGCATGGTAGATGGAAAAAGCCTGGTTTCCTTTCGACAGAAATAGGCGCTGATAAACCTCTCCGTATTCAACGGGCTTGTTCTTGCCGTCGATGCTTTATCATTTGCCGCGGATGATCTCCACGGGATCTACACCACTGGCCTTCCGTGCAGGGAAATATCCCGCAAAATAGGTGGTGATCAAACTGAAGATCCCCCCTATCACATAGTATCTTGGATTAAAGTCCACCGGGTAGGTTTTTACCGTAGGAAGGGCCTCTGTTTCGAAGGGGATTCGCTCTATCCCTAGGCCGGCCAAAAACCCAAATACCAGACCAATAGCCCCTCCAATTATACCAATCGTCAGTGCTATTGCGATAAAGATGCGGTTTACGTCGGTTCCGGAGAATCCAATAGCCTTTAAGATGGCAATGGTATCCATTTTTTCATAAATCATCATGTTCAATATATTGTAAATGCCGAAACCAGAAACTACCAGTAGGGTAATTCCAACCGCGTAGCTAATCAACGAACGCACTTGTGTCCCCGTTTCAAATTGGGCGTTTACTGTCTGAATGTCGTCTGCATCGATCCGAAAGATGTCCCGGTACTCCTCGGCCATAGAAGGAGCGAGGTTAAAGTCGTTTAATTTTACCTGAATATCCGTTATGAAAGAGTTTGTTTCTCCCAACATTTTTTGTACCGTACTAATGGAGGCGAAGCTTTGCACGTTATCCAAGTCGCCGAGACCGGATTGAAAATAACCCACTACCTTGAGTTGGACACGATTACCCTGTGAAGTGGTCGCCTGAATAACGTCTCCTATGGCGGCCATCATCTTATCAGCCAGACCTTTGCCTAAGATAATGCTGTTGGAAGTATTTTTGAGATCCAAGTAATTGCCTTCTGTCACATAGTCTTCGAAGGCAAATAAGCGGGTTTCAGCTTCCACATCAATCCCGTCGATCACGCCCGTTATGTCAATGGTTCCCACGTTAAAGAACACTTGCGCCGAAAGTTTCGGGGCCACCCCGAGCACCCTCGGATCTTCGTTTAGCGTACGAATGATCGCTTCGTTGTTGTATAAGTGCTGCCGGGAGGCTGTGGGCTTGATAGAGCGGATGATGTGATAGTAAGCGTCGAATCGCTCGTCAGACTCGATGGGCTGATTTGGACTTGGTTTTATGTCATTATAAAAACGGATGTGGGGCGTTCTGTTTAGAATCAGGCCATCCAATAATTTATTGAGTCCGTTCATAAAGCCCAGTAGCGCAACAAACATCGTAATACTGAATACCACTCCGGTCGCTGCAATGGCTGTTTGCTTAAACCTCGCAATCATCAAAGATCGCGCAATGTGGAAAATCAGATTTAGCTTCATATGCCGGGTTTTTTTACGGCGGTGTTTTTATCTATACCAGAAAGAATCTCCGCCTTCTGATAGTCTTTTAACCCAATCTGGATTTCCAACGTATCGCCATCCGTAGTCAATACGAATTTGTCCGAAAGAATAAATGACCTGGGAAGAACCAAGGCATTTTCTTTGGTCTGTATAAGTATATTCGCTTCCAATGTCAGGTTTGGGTACAGCGTGTGAGGTTCGTCAACGAAAACTCCCTCCACGGTAAAGCTTTTGCTGCGTTCATCCATTAGGGGATTGATCTTGGACACCACTGCTTCAAAGGTCTTTCCACGATAGCTATCCATCGTAACCAAGATTCGCTGTCCCCGTTTGACTTTGGCGATGTCAAATTCGTCTACCTGCATTTCCAGGATAAATTCCGTATCGCTGCCCAATACGGCCAATGGGGTTTGGGCATTCACCATTTCTCCCTTTTCTTTCAAAAGGGCGTAGACCAGGCCCTTTACTTCACTCTTGAGGACCAGTTCGCTCTCAAGGGCGGTAGAAATCGCCAGATTGGTAGCGGCACTTCTTTCGTTAAATTCCAGTTCCCTCTTCAGCTCGACATAGCGGAGTTGGAGCCCCTCATACGTGGCTTTGGAATTTTCAAAAGCCAATAACCGCTGTTCCAATTCAACGGCGGTACCGATTCCCTGACTGCTTAGCCGCTCTTGCCTTCTGTACAGAAGGGAGTCATTGTGGTACTTTGTTTGGGTATAATTGATGCTGATTTCCAAGTCCTTTAGCTTACTCTCGTTTGCTTTCCGGTCTGCAAACGCGCGGTTAAGCGCTGCGTTTTCCCGGCTTAACTTGGTCGATTGGTTGTATATGGAAAGAATTGGCGTGCCGACTTCTACCGTGTCACCTTCTGATACAAATAGTTCCTGAACAGTACCGGTAGCATTAACGTAAGCTTGGTATTGGTATCGGGCCTTAATCAATCCAGAAGCAAAAACGGATTCCGATAGGTTTTCTATTTGCGGATATGTCTGTTCTTCCGAAGACCCGCAGGAAAACAGGAAAAACCATACCAAGTGCCCATAATGCAAGCTGTTCAATTTCATGCTGACCAGTTTTATAGGGTGAATTTAGCGTTTAATGGACAGACTTTATAACAATTCATTGGAAATTGAGGGCATTTGAATTTAAAAGTTCCCAAACCGGTTTTGCAATTGAATTGGGTATTGGTAACGGGTTGTTTTTTTCCGTGTTCGTTGATCGATATTCGGTATTTGCTGACTTTTGTCCTGTTTTATTAGAAAGTTTGGAGTTAAATTGATGCCTATTAGCACACTCCCAAAATAACCTGATATGGCGACCTTCACGATACCATTTGACACGATCCGAAATACCGAGGTTTCCTCTGTGGGGGGCAAAAACGCTTCCTTGGGAGAAATGAGGCATGAATTGACTCCCTTGGGTATTCAAATCCCGGACGGATTTGCCACGACGGCGGAAGCCTTTAGGGACTTTTTGGCTCAAAATGACCTTTCCGAAAAGCTGACCAATCAGCTTCAAAAGCTGGATACCCGCCAATTGAGCAACTTGGCTGAAATAGGAAGCGCATGCCGCTCCCTGATTGCCTCAGGAAGCTTTCCGGAAAGGATGAAGCAGGATTTTATCTCGGCCTATCGTAGACTGTCCCAAGGTGAGCCCATTTCCGTTGCTGTCAGAAGTTCTGCTACCGCTGAGGACTTACCTACGGCCAGCTTTGCCGGGCAACACGACAGTTTCCTTAATATTCAAGGGGAAGAAAGCCTGATCGCCGCTATTCATCGCTGTTATGTCTCCCTCTTTAACGACCGTGCCATCAAATACCGGATCGACAACGGGTTTGATCACATGCAGGTGTACCTTTCGGTGGGCGTTCAGCGCATGGTTCGCTCCGACCTGGGCAGTGCGGGAGTCATTTTTTCCATCGATCCGGAGACCGGTTTTGAGAATGTGATCTACCTCACCTCAGCTTGGGGATTGGGTGAGAATGTGGTTCAGGGTGCCGTAAACCCTGACGAGTTTTATGCGTTCAAGCCATTCATTGGCAAAAAGGGCATCTCCAGCCTGATTTATAAAAAAATGGGTGAAAAGGCCCATAAGATGGTCTATTCGAGCGGTGGCGAAAAATCGGTGGTAAACATCAAGACCAGTCCGGCTGAGCAAAACAGCTTTTCCTTGAATCCGCAGGAAGTAGCGAAACTCGCAGCTTGGAGCCTTCGGATCGAGCAGCATTATGGACTTCCCATGGATATCGAATGGGCAAAGGACGGCTTGACCAGCGAATTGTTTATCGTGCAGGCTCGGCCGGAAACGGTTCACGGACAGAAAAAGGACATAACCATCAAGGAATATAAGCTGCATGAAAAGGTTCCGCCATTGACCAAGGGAAAGGCGGTGGGCACTGCAATCGCAAGCGGTCCGGTTTGTATTGTCAAGTCACTTGCGGATTCGGGTAAAGTGAAGGACGGTGACATCATCGTGGCCGATATCACCAATCCCGATTGGAACGCGATGTTGCGCAGGGCAATCAGCATTGTAACCAACAAGGGGGGAAGGACCAGCCATGCGTCGATCGTAGCCAGGGAACTGGGAATCCATGCAGTGGTCGGAACGGGCGATGCCACGGAAAAGCTAAAGGATGGGCAGATGGTTACCGTATCGTGCATAGAGGGAGATGAGGGAATGGTGTATGATGGGAAGCTGGATTGGTCGGAGAGGGAGGTGAATTTGGGAGTTATGGAGCCTACTGCCACCAAGCCAATGTTTATCCTGGCGGATCCGTTTAAAGCTTTTCGGCTATCTTTTTATCCCAACGAAGGAGTGGGCCTGCTCCGCATGGAGTTTATCATAACCAATACCATCCGTATTCATCCCATGGCCTTGGTAAACTATGCCATGCTTCCGGAGGGAAATGATAAGCGGGCAATCGCGGCGATTACCCAACACTACGGGGACAAGAAGCGCTATTTTGTGGAGACACTCTCGGAGCATTTGGCCATCGTGGCGGCTGCATTCTATCCCAAAGACGTCATTATCCGAATGAGTGATTTCAAGACCAACGAATACGCCCAACTGATCGGAGGAAAATCCTTCGAGCCGGAGGAAGAAAACCCCATGTTGGGTTTCCGGGGTGCCTCTCGGTATTATAATGAGCGGTACCGGGAAGGATTTGGGCTGGAATGTGAGGCGGTCCGGGTGCTGCGGGATGAGCTCGGTTTCACCAATGTGAAGGTCATGATCCCCTTCTGCCGCACGGTGGAGGAGGGCAGGAGAGTGCTGGAGGTGATGGCTGATTTTGGATTGGAGCGTGGGAAGAATGGGCTGGAGGTCTATGTCATGGCCGAGATACCCAGTAATGTGGTATTGGCGGAGGCCTTTTCGGAGATTTTTGATGGATTTTCCATAGGATCCAATGACCTCACCCAACTTACCTTGGGGATAGACCGGGACTCGGCCATTGTCGCCGATCTGTTTGACGAAAACAACGAGGCTGTCAAGCGCATGCTTGCATCGGTGATCCGTACGGCAAAGGAGAGGGGAAGAAAAATCGGACTGTGCGGGCAGGCACCCAGTGACCATCCCGCCTTTGCGCAGTTTTTGGTGGAGCAGGGAATAGACAGCATTTCCTTTAATCCAGATGCATTGCTTAAGGGGATAGAGAATATCCGACACGCCGAATCGTGAGGAAAACAAATTCGAAATGGGTAAAAAAACAGCGTTATCCTGTTTTGTTTATGCCATTTGCAATGACGCAGGGCAAACTTCTATCACCTGCTTTCCAAAAACCCATTCATATACCAAATGTGGGGAGCGGATATCAGTGAAACCAACACAAAAAACAGCAGGGTCAGCTCCTGTGTGGTATTGGTTGGATATAAGATAACAAGTATAATGCCCATTCCAATAATGCTAACCGCCGTAAAGGGTAGCATTCGTAGGAAAAATTGGCTTAACCGGTTGTCGCCTAGGGAAAATTTTAATGATTGATATTCCTCTGCCATACTCGGAAGTGCATGCCAAAATCCGAAATAAAGGATAAAGCCAACCAATAATGGAAGGTGGAATAACAGCGTTCCCAGGGTCAGCATCTCGGCCAAGTAAATGTGGTAATGGATCTGTTTGTTTTTACGTAGTAAAAAAGCTACAGCAACCACACTGGTGCCAAGTAACAGTAGTCCAACGTCATAAAACCTGCCAATAGCCACTATCGGCGATAATATGGTTTCCGTTTGCTCGAAATTTCCAAGCAAAATTGCGCCAAGATAAAACGCCCCTGTACCGAGATAGCAAAAGCCTTTCCCGATCAGCAACCTTTCACGTAGATAATGACTCTGGCCAAAGTGGTATGCGGACATGATCAGGAAAGCGAACAGGGCAAGCACGGGGATCATAGTCCAAATGAATAGATAGAGTATAATTATCCCGAGGTATTTTAATATAAACCTGGTCAGATCCCGTCGTTGGATATGGGGATTAGCCAATAGATGATCCAGGGCGCCATGTGGGATCCCGACCGTAAAAAGAACAAGGGCAAATAGAATCCATTCAAAGGTCTGATTGCCTTCAAAAAATACCAAATACAGGCCCGCAATGATGAAACCTACTACTTTGCCCCAAATATCAGTGTTTTTCATAGTCCAGAAGCGATTTAATGAAAATCGGGAATTTCAGTCGAGACAGGATCTTGATTTCTTCCAACAAGCTGCTTTCCTCGTTTAGGAATTTTAATACCTCAGGTCCGGAGTTGGTTTGGAAAAGATTCATGAATACACCGGGTAATTTTTTTGGCCATTTTCTGGCTATGTTGAGCAAAATGTTGTCATAGAAATTGTATTTGGGTTTTCTTTTCAGGGTTGTCATCGCCGACAGGTTTTCTTCCTCCAGGCAGGAAACGATCCGCTGGCAATGTTTTTGGATGTTGTAAAAGGTATAGCCTGTACTTGGCTTGCTCCACCCTGCCAACGTGCCCATGGGAATGATGTGTTCAAATCGGTAGGCTGACAGTTCCTGAGTGGTCATGGGGATACTTCCTTGCTCCCGAAAGATTACTTCATAGGCTTTCTGGCCAACGTCATTTCTGATAAAGCGATCAATCATCTCTTCCATCTGGCATTGGTCAAGTTCTTGGTCGCTAAATGTGGTGTATTCCACCAGTGCCTCGGTGGATGAAAACGGCAGAATATAAAAGAACTCCGTTTGGTTCTGAGTATTCTGCAAAAAGTCCATGAGGACTACGGTATTCGGGTCGAAGCAGGGTGCCGTGGTTTTGACCTTCCAACCTACGAATACCTGTTTTAAAATGGGTTTTGAAGTAGGATTCAGTGAAAAGTTTGGTATGGAGTTGAATACTTTTTTAGCGTGAAAAATACCGTAATTCGCTGTCTGAACATAGGCCCCTTCATCGGTTTCGGCGCACTCCACCACGCTGTCTTGAAGAAGTTCGATGTGGGGGAACTTTTTCAGAAGGCCACGGATTGCCAAGTAAAAATCGGAGGATTTGAGATGGAAATAGCGTAGATTCTCCAGGGGTTTTTCTATGCGTGTGTTTCCGTTGGAAAGTGCGATGGTCTGCCAACTAATGATAGGCTCGGTAGTCGGGTGGATCTTCAATGGCTTTTCAGCCCAGTAGCACCACGTTCTATCGTTGCCCTGCTTATCTGAATTATCGAGGATTAGGATTTTGCAATTTCTTAATTTACTATGCGCTAAATAGAATACCAAACTCATACCAGCACAACCAAAGCCGCTGATAATAAAGTCATAAGTAGCTTTTTGAGGGTTCATAGGTTTTTTGGGACAGGTTTGGTTTTAGTCAGGATGATCGGGTGAATCCTAGCCCGCCAAAGACGGACGGCCATACTATTTCATACACATAGTTGGCGTACTACCTTAACTTACGCCATGGCCTGTAGGCGTGTCTCCGTATGTGACTGCTGAAAATCAGCTATCACCAAATAAAAAAGGCCATCCCTGTCCTGTGGGACGGGATGGCCTTTTCAAATTAGGCAGCTACGACTTTTCGTGACTTCGCAGTCTCTGCGATAGCGACCGAGTAGATCACCAAGCCAAAGCCAATCTTGTTGATGGCATCTGCCAAATTGTAGAAGAGATCGATGCTGCTCACCTCGAATGCGCCGGAGAGCAAGTTTCCAGGAAGCACCATGTATCCGATAGGATAAATCGACCACCCCAGTGTAATGAAAATCTTCAACAGAAACATGGCTTGACCTAATGCGGGACTGTCGGAGGACTTTGCCAATTTGGCTACGTCGCCTGCAAATACTTCGTACACGATGTAGAGATACCCCAGCGTGGATAAAATGCCCCACAGGATGTTACTTTCTATTCCAGAAGTCTCCCCGATGTATCCTGTGATCAGCATGACCAAAGAAGCTAAAATTAGCTTGAACAGCGTTCCTCCCTTTGCGCCAAATGGTTTGGTCAATAAATAGAATTCTACGCACATCAGTGGTACGGTAAGTGTCCAGTCCACGTACCTGAAAGCGGTGGGACTTTGCCCGGTCTCCAAATAAAAATCACGCATGTAATAATAGTGGACAGCGGCAATTCCGGTGATTAGGCCGGATACCAATAGGGAAGTTTTCCACTTCCCGTCCACAGAACCTCTTTCTACAAAGAAAAAGACAGCGGAGGCAAACATGGCCATGTACCCTATAAAGAAGGTGATGGCAATCGGGTCGCTATTGATGATCTTGTCAAGACCTACCAAATCTGCGGTTAGAATGGTGTTCATAGATAATTGTTTTTTATGATGGATAAAGGAAAGAATAATGTATTGGTGATCACGTAGTAGTATAATAAATCAGGATATATTTTGTTTAACAAAAAATTAAAAATGATAAACAAATGTATATGTGCCGTAAGAAATCAACTGTAAGAAAGCAAAAAACGGTATCCGGAATTTTTATCTGGAAATGCCTGATTTTCTTTGGTTTCGACTTATTTTTAGGTCAAAAAGATGGATGATTAGCTCCGCGTTCTTTTGGAAGGGATGTTAGGGTGATCAATTAGGAGAGAAGATACATTTCATTTATCACTTGAAAATCATCAAGCTCTTTGAATTGGTAAAAAAAAACTCCTGCTCCTCTAACACACGTGGTTATTAGGAGAGCAGGAGTCTTTCGGTGGAGCTGGCGAGATTCGAACTCGCGTCCAGATAGGGAAACACCGTACCGTCTACATGCTTAGTCACCTGTTGGATTTTCGACTGTCGTTTGCTGGGTGACACACCGGACAACAGCTTAGCCACTGAGCTTATTCCCGTTTAGTAGCCTCACGGGCAGCAGCCCTGTCTGATCGACACCCCAACTCCGCCCGGACAGCGCAACGCACGGTGGGATGTGGCCGGGGAGATTCTCTCGAAACTCAACCCTTTAAGCGTATCTTAATCCCCGAAGGGAAAGATTAGGCAGCCATGGCGTAATTAGATTCGCCAATTATGGTTCGTATGAATGATTCAAGGCCGTACATACTCCAGCCTGCATGCGAGCCCGATCCTTACACCTACTGTCAAAACCGGTCAGCCCCATTAAGTAATCACAAGACAAAGATAACCTGAAATTAGTTCCCCCGCCCGATGTTTTGCATTTCTGCCCTAATTTTTCTCTTCCAATCTGCATTTTTCCAGCGTCTCCACAAATAGCTCTTTGGGCTGCGCACCGGAGATGGCGTACTGACGGTCAAACACAAAGAAGGGCACACCCCGCACACCTAAGCTTTGGCTTTCGCGTATATCGGCCTCGATTGCCTGGGTAAAGGCCTTCTCCTCTAGGCAGGCTGCGGCGGTTTCGCTGGAAATGCCCACTTCCTCCGCCAGCCGGATCAGCGTCGCGTGGTCGGCGATGTTGGCGCCTTCGGTGAAATAGGCACGAAACAGGCGTTCTTCCATCTCATTGCCCAGATGGTGCCTTTTGGCCAGTTGAATGATGCGATGGGCGTCCAATGCGTTGGCTACCTTGGTGTCCGCCATCCGGTAGTCCAACCCTTCGGCGGCGGCAATGCCGGCTACGTGTTCGGTCATTTGGATTACCTGCTCCATGGACCATCCTTTGGCCTCAGCAAGGTAATCCAAGCTATTTTTGGAGGGGTCCGTTTTCATGTCCGGGTTCAGCAAAAAGCTTTTCCAGGTTATTTCAGCTTCATCCTCCATCCCTAATTCCCGAAGGGCGCCCTCTAAGCGCCGCTTTCCTATGTAACAAAACGGACACATCACGTCCGACCAGATTTCTATTTGCATGTTTTTTGGAATCACCTTGAATCGATGACGAATTTATTTTTTGATATAAAAGATATCGCTTCGGAATACGGTATGTGCCCCCGTGAATTGCACACTTGGATCGTTTTCGGCGGTCACGATGATTTGCGTAGGTTTTTCGGATAGGGAACCGACGAAATTCGCTTTACCGGTATTCGCCAGCATGCCACGACGGTTTCTCAACTCGCCGATATTTACCACTCCCTGCCTCTCTGTATTTACCCACACGACATAACTTCGCTTGGGAGGGGAGAGGCGTTCTGGAAGTGCCAAGTTGGTGACGTCTAGTTTTACTTCGTAAGCTCCTTCCTTGGTTTTCTTTACGGCAGCTTTCGGCTCAGCCGCTGGGACCACAGATGAAACGGGAAAGTAGACCTTTGGACCGCAACTGCCAACCAGAAATCCAACAGAAAGTACAAAAACGAAGGAAAAGAGGTGTTTTTTAAAAAGGGGGAATTGATTCATGGGAGTGTTTTTTAGGTAAAAATAGGTGTCTTTTTTCTTAGACGATTTTAACGGACATACAGCCCACCTACGGTTTGAACATAGATTTGAATAAATTAGTTTTGGGAAGTTTGGTTTAGGGTGTAAATTGACAGATCAAACGCCCATCCGAAATGACCGAACAGACATGCGCGATTCTTCGATCTGTACCCTGCTATTTTTTATCATGATAGCCTGTAGCACCCCCGACTCTTATTGGACGGAGCGTCAGTTGACCGAAGCACCCCAAAATCACGAGTTGGACCACAACGAGAATTTTTCTCCCGACGATGCGTGGATAGTATACGATACACGGCCTAACCCGGCAGGAATACAGCAGAACACCAAAATAGAAAAGGTCAATATTCAGAACGGTGAGACGAAAATTTTGTATGAAGTATCCCAACCCAACTCCTTTGGTCCCGGGGTCGGGGCAGTGAGCTACCATCCCTATTTAAACCAGGTGGTTTTCATCCACGGTCCGGAAGCTGCCAATGAAGAAAGGCCCTATGCGGGCCACAGACGTACCGGAGTGATCGTTGATGAAAGCGAACCGGGCGTACCTCGTTGGATGGATTCGAGGGATATCGTTCCGCCTTTCACGTCGGGAGCCTTGCGAGGAGGGACTCACCGACATCAATGGAGTGCGGACGGCGAATGGATAGGATTTACCTACAATGACGCCCTGATGGTGGCGCTCGAAAATGAGACCGGCGAAAAGCGGGATCTTAGAACCGTAGGCGTATCCAAGCGAATGGGGCCGCAGGTGATTGTCCCGTCGGATTCGGTGGGAGAACAGGTTCAAGGCACCTGGTTTTCCGTTTTGCTTGTGCCTGTAGTGCCAAATCCACGGCCCGGTACAGATGAAATCAGCAAGGCCTACGAAGACTGGTGGGTGGGCCATTCGGGATATCGCAAGCCCGACGGGATGCTGCAGCGTGCGAGGGCCTTTATGGGGGATTTGATCACGCCAAAAGGTGAGCAGCTTACGGAAGTTTTTATCGTTGATGTGCCGGACAGCATTCACCTTGTGGGTGATCTGGGCCCTTTGGAGGGTACCGCCACGCAGATGCCCGCTCCTCCAAAAGGAGCAACGGTAAGAAGGCTTACGCGCACAGCCGACCGGAAATATCCGGGCATAGCGTCCGAACCCCGGCACTGGCTTAGTTCCTCGGCAGATGGCGATTGGATCAGTTACCTGGCTAAAGACGACGCTGGAGTGGTGCAGGTCTTTTTAGTATCTCCCATGGGAGGTGAACCCAAGCAAGCAACCTACCACCACGTTTCTGTGCAGAGCATGGTGCGCTGGCATCCACGGGAAAAGGTATTTACTTACGTATGTGACAACAGTCTTTTTTTGCTAAGCGTATCGTCTGAGGGCGATGTATCGGATCCGACCCGCCTCACGAAGCGATCCGCAGAACCGCCTTTTGCCCCTTGTTGGTCCAGGGACGGGCAGCGAATTGCCTTTAACCGATATGTGTTGTCAGCGAGGGGGGCCTTTATTCAGGTATTTTTGGCGGAGAAGCTGCGCTAGCATCTAGGCGGTAAAGGTCAGTTGCAGCTGGGGAAAATGCTCCTGCCGTAAGGAGTCCTCGCCCAATTTTTTATTTTATACCCGATTTATTGCGTAAAGTAGTCGATTTTGTGCAAGTATTTGTCGGAAATGTTCATGCGTTTCCTTTCGGTAAAGTAATAGCTTTATACGACAATCAATCTACCTAACCAGCCAAGAAATCGAACTTGCCTACTGGTAGGCAGGAATTTCCTTTGGCAACTGAAAGACAATTATGAACCCATGAAAAATTACCTAAAAAGCGTATTCATTCAGAAATTGTGGCACTTGGCGATGCTGACCATGATTTTATCCGTGCCCATCGGCATGGCCCATGCAGTTGATCGAGCAGCGGAAGACGTCGTGGTCCGTGGCGTTGTAAAGGATGTGGGGGGAGTTCCCCTTCCCGGTGTAATTGTAGTTGCCTTGGGGACCAATATCGGAACCGTGACGGATGGCGACGGATCGTTCGCAATTACGGTACCTGATAATGCCACACTTTCCTTTTCCTTTATCGGGTTTAAATCCCAGTCAGTGGTAGTCGGTAACCGGAGTGTCATTGACGTAGTCTTGGAAGAGGACCTTGCCAGCCTAGATGAGGTAGTTGTGGTCGGATACGGTACCCAAAAGAAGGCAAATCTGACCGGATCAGTGGCCACGCTTGCATCCGATGAAATCATCAAGCGCCCAGGTACCAACGTGGCCAACCTGCTGCAAGGAAAGGTGGCCGGCTTACAGGTGTCATCGCACTCCGGCAAGCCGGGATCCGAAAATAACACCCTACGGATTCGCGGGGTAGGTACATTCAGCGCGGCCGGCAGTGATCCGTTGGTATTGATCAATGGCATAGCGGGTGACATGACCAATTTAGATCCCAATGATATTGAGAACATCTCGGTGTTAAAGGATGCGGCTTCCAGTGCCATCTATGGTGCTAGGGCTGCAAATGGGGTAATCCTCATCACTACAAAGAAGGGACGATCCGGTGATTTGTACGTAGACATCCATAGCAACGTACAAGTGCAGCAGGCGACCCGCCTCCCCAACCTGCTAAGCAATTCCGCGGACTATATGATGTATTGGAATCAGGGCAGGGAGCGCTCCGGTCAGGTGCCTTATTTCACCCAACAAGAGATCGATGCCTTTCGCAACAATCCGAATGACCCGGTAAACTACCCAAACTTTGACTGGATAGACCATTCGTTTCGTACGGCCGTTACCCACAACCAATCCATCAACATAGGAGGGGGCAACGAAAAGACGACATTCAACGTTTCCTTGGGTTATTTTGATCAGCCGGGTATTACCAGCTTGTACGAGTTCAAAAAGCTAAACTCACGGGTAGTGATTGAGTCTACCTTAAAGGACTGGATCAAAATCGGAGGGGATATCCAATTCGTCCAAAAGGATATTCAGCGCAGCAATTGGGACAACGGCGATGTCGATTACCAGATTCTTGCGATTTACGGCGCCGGTCCCAATTATACGCCTACCATGACGTTGCCGAATGGAGGCACCGGTCACGTGGCCAGGTACAGCTCGGCGATTGGAGAATGGACCGTTAGAAATCCGGATGCCCAGGATGCAAGTGGTGTTCAAACAGATATTCAATACAACGTGCTGCCTCAATTTTATGCAGAGATCAAGCCGCATAAGAACCTGACATGGTTTTCAAAGGGAGCGATTTCATATGATACCCGGGCCTACAAAAACCATGAAATTCCTGTCGATAATTATTTTTTCAAAGACGGTACTTATGCGCACAACAATTCCACTTGGCAGCTGGGAGTCAGGGAAAACTGGAGTACGCAGATGCTGACGACTTTTTACTCCACGCTGAACTACCACAAGCTGTTTAATGAGGAACACGATTTGAATATTTTGGCAGGATACAACCAAGAGTATTTTCTGAGCCGTTCGCTGGGAGGATCCAAGGTGTTTTTCCCAACGGATGATTTGAAGGAACTGGATGCCGGTGCGCCGCTCAACCAAAGTACCAGTGGAAGCTCGGGAGAGTGGGCGATCCAATCGCTATTCTCCAGAGCCATGTACAATTTCCGGGGAAAATACCTGTTGGAGGCAAATCTGCGGTATGATGGTACGTCACGTATAGCCTCAGATACCCGATGGGGACTGTTTCCTTCGCTATCTGGTGGATGGCGTATTTCCCAAGAATCCTTTCTTCAGCAGAGCACCTGGCTGGATGACCTGAAGCTTCGGGCATCCTGGGGGCAGCTAGGAAACCAAAATGTGGGCCTTTATCCCTATCAGGAGGTATTGGCAACCACTTCGTATCCCTTTGCTACTGCCACGCCTGGCGCCATCATGAACCGCATGGTGGATCCTTCACTACGTTGGGAGACCACTACCATGACCGATATTGGTTTTGACCTGAGCATTAAAGAAGGGCGTCTGAATGTCACCTTCGACTGGTTCGACAAGGTCACGGACGATATCTTGTACAATATTCCCATTCCTGCGAGTGTAGGGCTTGGCTCTCCTACCGTTAACTTCGGTAAGATGAGAAATCGGGGCATTGACCTAGAGGTGGGATCCAGAGGAAGTGTTGGAGAGCTGAACTATAATTTCAGCTTGAATTTCTCTACCTATAAAAATGAAGTGTTGCGCATCTTAGCACCCATCTATGGAAATTATACCGTTCAAGAGGGGCTTCCGTTCAACTCACATTTTATGGTGGAGTGGACCGGTATATTTCAGAATGAGCAGGAGATTGCAGATGGCCCTTTGCATCCGTTCAATCCCAAGCCTGGAGACCTAAAGTTTAAGGATCAGAACGGCGATGGCGTGATTAATGCTGCAGACCGTGTGGTGATGCCGGGTGCTTACCCGGATTTCATCTATGGAAGTACCATCAACCTTTCGTGGAGAAATTTTGACCTGAACGCATTTTTTCAAGGCGTAGAGGGGCAGACTCAGAGCACACAGGGATTGGCTTGGGGATTGGTTCCCTATATCCAAGGCTCGCCTCCACCGGTGGATTTTATAAACAACATGTGGACGGGAGAAGGATCTACCAACAGTCATCCGGCCATGTATATTTCCGGATACGGACCGGTCACGGGCACACGTAACTCTTATTGGCTATTGGATGCCTCATACTTGCGACTCAAGAACCTTATGATCGGTTACAATGTGCCCAAGGTGCTGGCCAACAAAATAGGACTGCAAAATGCCAGATTCTACGTATCGGGCGATAATCTACTGACGTTCACCAATTGGCCCGGTTCCGATCCGGAGCGAGCAGCCACTAACTGGTTTCAAGCCTATCCACAGATTACTTCCTACACCCTTGGCTTAAAAGTACGCCTCTAGCCGGTCCTTTCTCTTCATTTTAAACGCAGAAAACATGGAATTTAATAATTATATCAAGGTATCCTGCAGGCTGATCGTGCTAATCTTTGCGTCAATGATTGGTCAGTCATGCGAGGAATTTCTAGAAAGAAATCCCACGACACAAATTTCAAGTCCCACCTTTTGGAAGAACCAAAAGGATGCGGATTTGGCACTTGCCGGTGTATATTCCCGTCTCAATGTAAATACGTTCAATTACGAGGGTGTGTATTCGCTCGATATCATGGCGGGCGATGCGAACGAGGGCGCACAGAGCTTAGGTGCAAGTTCTGTAGGATCCTTTGCACAGGGCAATATAGAAGCGGTTTCAGGGGGTCTGTTGGCCAATATTTACAACGAGTGCTACCGAGGCATTGGATCCTGTAATTTCTTCCTAGACAACATAGACCGGGTGGATATGCCCGAAAGTCTTCGAACAGTGTACAAGGCAGAGGTGCAGTTTCTCCGAGCGTTGTTTTACTTTAATTTAGTGGACTTTTACGGTGGCGTTCCCTTGTATACCAGGCCGGTAACCATAGAGGAAGCCTCTGTGCCGCAAAGCACCAAGGAGCAGGTAATTCAGCAAGTAATCACTGACCTGGACTTTGCCATAGCCAATCTGCCAAATACGGACTATAGCAGCAGCGGCCATGCAGTGAAGGGATCCGCATTGGCATTGAAGAGTCGGGTATTGTTGTTTATGTCAGACTGGGCGGGGGCCGCGGCAGCTGCCAAGCAAGTGATGGATGAAGGGAAGTTCAGCTTGTTTGACAATTTTAAGACGATGTTCCTAGCCGAGGGCCAAAACAACAACCCGGAGATTATGTTCTCCACAAGGTACCTGAACCCGGACAACTCCAGTCAACAGGACATCCGGTTGCTCTGGCATGGCATCTGGAATCCCCGGGCAGAATTGAGAGATGCATTCGAGTGTGTTGATGGGTTGTCAATCAGCGAATCGCCGCTTTATGATCCGACTGATTGGAAAAAAAATCGGGATCCCAGGCTGTTGGAAACGATCCGGGCATTCACTGATCCGGCGGTGAAGGCCTCCGGTGAAGAGGTGCCCTTCGCATGGAACGGCATTTCCCAGACAGGCCTTTCTCCGGTCAAAGGTGGCAATGTCGAGACGCTCCCGATCGATTATGCTACCCGCAGTGAGCAGGATTGGGTGTTGTTGCGGTATGCCGAAGTGCTGCTAAATTATGCGGAAGCCATAAACGAGGCGCAGGGCCCGAATCAAAGTGTCTACGATGCGGTTAATGAGGTTCGGGCAAGGCCTGGTGTAGAAATGCCCCCACTTCCTGCAGGTCTGACCCAAGAGCAAATGCGTGCCCGTATCCGCAATGAACGAAGGGTGGAATTTGCCTTTGAGGGTATGCGCTACCGGGATATCAAAAGATGGCGTACCGCAGAAGCATACATCAATACGTTGGTAGAACCAGGATCGGGTATTAAGCGGGTATTTGACCCATCGAAGCATTACCTTTTTCCATTTCCTCAATCAGAAATTGATATCAATCCGAACTTGGTGCAAAACCCAGGGTATTGATGCCTCAAAAAGAAAGGCTGTCTCAACCGAGACAGCCGTTTCTTTTGTGTTCCGTCAATTTGGTTGAGTTTACCAATGCATTTTTCGAAACTCAGACGGTGTCACATGGGTGTGCTTTTTAAAAACCCTCGTGAAGTAGGAAGTATTTTTGATGCCCGCTTGTTCCATGATCTCTGCCTGGGATAAGTCGGTCGTAAGGAGTAGCGCTCTTGCCTTTTCAATCCGCATGGCGATGATGTATTCATTTGGACACATGCCAAATACTGACTTGAAAGTTCGGGAAAAATGGTCGGTAGAAAGACAGGCCATTGCAGCCAGGTTTTCAACCGATATTTCCCTCTCCAGATTGGTTCGGATATATTGTATGATTGGCTGAAGTTTATACCGAAACAACTTGGTCGGCGAAACGGTATTCTCCACCTGAATAAAGTTTGATAACAGTTGCCCCATCAGGGAGGTGGTTTCCAAATGATGTTTCAGTGATTCATAACAAACAGGTTCCTCACACCAAGGTTTGCTTTGGTAAACCTCTGGGTCATGGTGCGGAATTTCCCGGTTGGGATTGATGTCTTTGAGCCGATTAAATATGCATTTCATAAAGTCGGATGCGTCAATTTCGGAATGGCATCCCATAATGTTAAATAGGTCTAGGCCATCCTTTAGGGTAAGGACAAAATGGACATAGATCATTTGAAGGCCTGGCTGAAAAAAGTAGGAGCAGGTAGTGAAGCTAGGGATCAGGTACATGCGGCTTTCACGGAGTTCTCGTGTGCCGTCACCTGTCAGCAGCTCTCCGTTGCCGTTTAGTACCAAATACATCCGGGAAAATGGACTGGTCACCTTCTGAAAGGATGCTGGTTTTTGAAAATGGTTTGTGCCTACATGCTTAAGCTTGAACTGCAAGGAACTACCAATCTTTTCGGAATACATAAACGATTCGGTTGGATGGTTGAAAGATTATTCTGTGTAATTGTTAACCTTAAAAATAAAGAATAATCTTTGTTTGACATATACCGATTATGTAATTAAAAGAATTAATTTAGCAATAGAAAGATGATCTAAAAGTATGGTGTTTGCTGCTCTAGTCTTTCAATTCATACCACTCAATATCCTTTAGGGGCACTCGTCGGAAATTAACGCCTTTATTTGCTTCCTCGGGGGCATAGTAGGTAGATAGGTAATCCAAGATAACCGCTTCTTGGCTTCCCAGCTCCCAAAGATTTTGGGTTTGCTGCATCCAGCGAATCATCTTTTCCCATCCTGCCCTATCTGCACGGTTTTGGATGATCAATTGAGCGGAATGGCAGGCAGTGCAGTGTGCGATCACTAAGCGCAACCCATCTCCCGCCAATAGCCCAGTGCCAACGTGCACACCGTCTACGACGCGGTCTTCAATCTGATCCAAGGGAATGGGAGCGTCGGCTGCTATATACTCCTCTTGGTTGGATACGGGTGACTGGATTAGAAAGTATCCGACCAAAACCATCAGTAAAATGGTAAATCCTATTAGGATAGATTGAAATTTCCGGTGCATTTGTCTTCTCATGGGTTAGGAAACTTTTACAGCGATGCGGTGACAGGCATTGTTGAGGTATCCTTTTGGGTTCCATCCCGGAGTCAGCATGGGTTGGGTTTTACCGGAATTGTCTGTTGCCCTAGCCCATACTTCGTAATATCCCTTTTTGGGAAAGCTTACGGTAGCATTGAAGTGCTGCCAGGCGAACCGGTTGGCCGCTTTCTCCAGTTGGCAAGGGTACCAAGTGGCACCGAAGTCAACGGAGTATTCTACTTTGGTAATGCTGTTCTCACCGGTCCATGCGTGGCCACGAATGCCAAGCGAATTCTTTTCTGGGATGATGGCGCCGGATTTCGGGTAGGTAAGCAGGGATTTTACCGGCATCTTTTCAATGATACACATGTTTTCGTTGGGCACATCGTCTCCCGGCTGCACAGGTTCACAAGGGATGGAGTAGGAGGGTGCTGCCATTTTTTCGCCATCGTGCACCCGGTCACGTACGGATAGGGCGGTTAGCCATTTGCCCGATACCGAAGCTGGAAAGCCTGAAGCGATAAGACGGAGTGGATGTCCATGCACCAACGGGATGTCCTTTCCATTCATCTGATAGGCAATGAGGGTCTCATTCTCCATGGCTTTTGCAATGGGGATACCACGAGAGATGACCTCTTTGTTGGTGTCCCGGCTCAAGTGCAGGTCTGCGGAGTGGTAGCCAACATATACCGCATTGGCATTTATCCCCACGTCCAAGAGTAGATCTTTGAGGCGAAAACCCGTCCATTCGGCACACGAAACGGCACCCACCTCCCATTGGTTGCCCTCTGCGGGGGGGTAGTATTCGGCACGACCATTTCCTCCACACTCAAGCACGAGTTGATACGTGTATTGGGCAAATTGACGTTTTAGTGCTGCCAGGCTATAGGTCTTTTCTTGATTTGCAGACTCACCTTTGACTGTCAGGGTCCAACTATCCAGGTCTATCTTTTCCGGTATCAGCCCGTTGTTTCTAATAAACATTTTGTCCGCGGGAGTGATGCGGTCATCCAGAAGATGGGCGGGTGATTCCACGTTCCAGGGCTGATTGTTCCGAACGATGAGATCTTTGTGCTTGCCGAATAGCGTCTGCGGGTCATTTACAATACCCAATGGGATGTAACCTGATGGAAGTGCATAGACAATATCAGCCCCAATCAGCGCGGCCATAGATCCTAGACTGGCCTTTTTGAGAAATGCCCGTCTATCTCGGGAGTTGGGTTGGTTCATTTTAGTGATCGTTATGTCAGCTATTAGGTTTTCAAATTAGGATTTTTTTCCATCTCTATCAACGACAAGTCAGCGGTTGGGTAAGGGTGCGCGGTTAAGCCCTGTTAACTTACCTGAAAATAGGCGTCCAATTCCCGTTCCATCTCGGATTTCTCCCGTAAATCTTTGAGGATTTTGCCCTTTTCCAGTAGGACGATGCGGTCACATATTTCGGTGACGTGGTTGAGATCATGGCTGGAGATCAGGAAGGTAATGTTTTGTGTTTCCTTTTCAGCTAAAATTAGCTTTTTGAGCCTAATCTGAGAGCTGGGATCGAGGTTTTGAAAGGGTTCATCCAGCATCACGGCTTCGGGGTTTCCCATCATTGCGGCCGCTATTCCAACTTTTTTCTGGTTACCTTTGGAGAGATCCCGGATGAATTTTTTCTTTTGCACCACTTCGCCGTTAAACAGATCTGCGAACTTTTCCATGTGATCCCTTAAGTCCTCCTTGGAAAGGCGGTAAATCTTTCGAAGCGCTTCAAAGTACTCGTCAGGGGTAAGGTAAGAGAGCAGCATATGCTCATCAAGAAAGGCTCCGATCTTGTATTTCCAATTTTCCGTTTGTGCGACTACTTCGCCGTCTATCGTGACCTCTCCTTCCGTGGCCCGCACGAGATCCAGGATGATTCTGAAAAAGGTGGTCTTTCCGGCCCCATTATTCCCTACCAGCCCAAAGCATTCGGATTTGGGGATGATTAGCGTCGGGATATCTAACACCGTAGCATCTTTGTAGGCCTTTTTCAGTGCATTTACTTGAATCATAGTTCCTGTCTAAATGATGATGAAATTTCGTAGCGGTTTTGCGATGCTTTTCGGATCGAGATTTGGGACAACTGGGGAAACGCCAAGATACCCATAATACCACAAACGCCGAGTGCCAAAAGACCCAGGTAATCCCCTCCGAAGTAGGCAACAGGCACAAATATCAGGTAGGGTGCCAATACCATGGGTACGATCATCAGAAATTGGGCGATACCTACCCCTTCGTAGTTGAACATGGCCCCCTTATTCAAATCCATCGGTTTGGGTTTCCAAAGTGCGAAGTAAACCACCAAGTGGATAGTGATCCCCAAGTTAAATAGAAAAGTGGCTAGGTGAATCCACAGAATATCCCACCCAAAATAGACATAAGGTACGGACAACAGAAAACAAATACAGGAAATGCCGACGAACAGTAAATACTTGCCTTTGATAAGTGACTCCAATCCATTGGGCTGATGTAAGAAAAAATCAAAAAACGCCGAGTTCCAGCTAAGAAAAAGCTGTCCGTACTGCAACATAAAGATACCGGTAATAAACATCCCCACAAAGATGAATAGGTAGGAAAAGCCCTCTTCTGACGTGTAGGCGGGGTTGATATAGAAGATCAATCCATATAAGAGGAAAAAGACACAAAGCGTTAGGTAGGTTCGGCTTTTTTTATGTCGGAGGATCAGTTTCCATTCTAAATCGGCCATTTCACCTGCGAGTCCAAATCTAGATAAGAAACCCAGCGAACCACTCTGAATCTGTAACGAGTCCGGTTCGGACAGGTCCTCGAGGTAGGCATTTTGTCGGTAATAGGCAAAGCAAAGGAAATAACTGCAAACCAGCACCACCCCTAGCAGTACTACGGGAACCGCATGTTCCAGTGCAAAGGTAAAGACCGGTTCAAAAAAGGATCCTAGGTCAAACCAACCCATGTAGGCCCCGGCAGATCCAAGTAACATAATGCCGGCCAATACAAATACGACCAAAAAGCTGTCTTCAAACCGCTGCTTAAACCAAAGCATCATCCAATGGATAGTCCAACTGGTAAACAGGACAGATCCCAGCCAAACGGTTGCTGCTAGGGAACCGTAAACAGGGAGAATTTCCATCACGGTAAATGGCCCAAACAGTAAGAGGGGGATCAGGGTTAAGGGCGAAATGAAAGACGATAGGAGTAGATAGTGGATGATCCTCGATCGGGGAATGGGCAAATGGAGGTACTGTTCCAGCGAAAAGACCGGTAACTGTTGGATAAAATAGCGGAAGATAATCTCAAATATGAAATAATAGACCAGGTAGCTGTTTAAAAACTCGGTGTTAGACGGAGGGGCAAAAAGGGATGCAATCAGGTATTTTAGCGCTACCCCTAACAGAATCAGATAGGCAACCAGCAAAATACCCAAAAGACCAATAAAAATTCCAATGGCGATACTTCTGGCGAAGGATGTGGATCGGATCCGCTTGCGGAATTCGAGTTGGATAAATAGGTTGGTCATGAAGTGGGTAAATTGACGATCTCACCTCCACAGGCGGAGGCTTGTTATTGAATGGCTCAAATTAATAAAAAAATTGGCCTTGTCGTAATTTTGACGGACTCAATCGTAGATTTTTAGGCCGATACCATTCCTGATCACAGAGAATAAGAGTAAAGAGAATGGAAAGCACTGATGTATAAAAAGCGCAAATGGCAGCATCTGACATAAATAAGGCAAGGTCTTTAGGCATAAAAACAAACTCACTTTTTTTCAATTACTAAAGACCGGGAAAAACGCTAATTCTGAGGATAGGTAAGTTCTTGTCACCACACACATTAAATACGTTACTTTTAGAGGTGCTTCATTTTTTTAGCAAATCATGGAAATAGGTCTGCTATGTCTACCTCAATCAATTGCAAAAAATGATTAAAAGGACCGGAGTGAGTGCGAGGGAGATTTTACCGAGGTACACTACCCAAATATAGTTGTTGGCCAATCTGGCCCGTTTGCATCGAAATTCCGGCCCTAAATGAAAACACACGTCTTACCGAAGCCTGAAAGAAGGAAATCGATGGATGGCTAGTGGCTTGGCTGGAATTCTCCGCATTGCCGTTTCCCTGGATAAGACATAGAATCAATGGGTGGAAAATGTCTATTGCCTGCCTCAAGGGGATATGCTGACCAGCCGTTTGTTTGGAGAGGGCAACATGGATTTGAACCTTTGGGAGGCACAGCGATTTTCCGATGTGCTTCAAACGTTTATCAAGCTTCCGGTAGAAATTACAAAGGGATAATCTGATCCCGTAGGCTAGTGGCCAAAGGCGGCCTTTTGGAAATGGTGAAGAAAAAGGTCGTTTCTTTTCCTTCTTGCGATTCAAGCCAAACCCGTCCGCCTAGCAGTTCTACCGTCTTTTTTACGATGGCCAGGCCAATGCCATTTCCGGCGTATTCGTCTTTATTATGGAGGCGCTGGAACAGGATAAAAATCTTGTCGAAGTATTCGGAGGAAATCCCAATTCCATTATCAGACACGCTGAAAAGCCATTCGGAGTCCAACTCTTTACCGGTAATTCGGATAATGGGTGGTGTTCCGGTGCGTTTATACTTTACAGAGTTTCCTATGAGGTTCTGGAAGATCTGCATTACAGGCGTTTCATAGGAGTAAATATTCGGCAGCTTGCCCAATTCAACGTGCCCGCCTAATTCCTGCAATTTCTTTTTAACGGGCTTTATCAAGTTTCCAATTAGCTCATTTAGGTCTAGATTTTCGATGGTTCCCAGTTCCCGGCCCACCCGTGAAAATTCCAATAGGTCAATGATGATTTGCTTCATCCGGGTGGCCCCATCAATCGCAAAATCAATGTATTGTTTTGCCTTTCCGTCGAATTTGTCGCCATATCGCTTGTTTAAAAGGCCCATAAATCCGGTTATCATCCGAAGAGGTTCCTGTAGGTCATGGGAAGCAATGTAGGCGAATTGTTCTAGTTCTTCATTGGACAGCGCCAAGTCATAGACGGTTTTTTCCAGGGCTTTGTTGATACGTTTAAGCTCCTGTTCCGCGAGTTTTTTTTCATGGATATCCTGTATACTTCCATAGATGCGTGTGCATTTACCGTCTTCAAAGACAGGGTTTCCAATGGATTGCACCCATTTTTCTTTTCCGGTTCCCGTCACCGCCAACGATTCGATGGTGTACTTTTTATTTTGTTCAATTGCCATCCTAAAAGCCTCCTGCACCTCTGTCAGGCTTTCATCCCGGTAAAAGGTCATGACATTCTCCAGGTTTGGCTTGAAGTCATACGGTACCTCAAAGATTTCGCAGGTGGTTGGAGTCCAGTGAATCGTGTTTTGGATGAAATTGATCTCCCATCCCCCCACTTTGGACATATTGGAGGCAGAATCAAGTAGCTCTTTTATTTTTTTGATTTCAGAAACATCCTTTACGGTGCCTACGACTCGGAGCGCCTCTCCGTGCTCTCCCCGAATTATCACACCAGAATCTTCAACCCATCGGTATTCTCCGCTCGCATCCCGAAGTCGGTAGCTATGGTTCCAAGTGGTAGAATAGGTTTTATGGACGATATTGCCGTAGGCTGTCAGGGTTTCTTCTTTGTCTTTTCCATGCATTAAACTTTGGTACCAAGCCGTAGTCAGGGGTTCGTCATCGTCCACTGAATGCCCGAATATGCGAGCGAAATTTTTACCCAAGAAAAGTTCACCTGTGGCCGGAGTTACTTCGTAGATTACCTCCGAACTGGCTTCTGCAAGTACCTCGTACCGTTCGTTGATTTCCTTGATTTGCTTTTCCATTTGACTCCGACTGGTGATATCAATCCCTGAGCATTGAATCTCGATCGGCTGACTATTGGAATCTAGTAGGCAAACAAAATCCCACAGGGTGGTAACGACTTTTCCCGGGATTTTCGTGGGCTTATCCATCTCAACCTGAAATGCGCGCCCAGGTTCCTTTAAGCACTTCTGTACTACCTCGAAAACGGCGGCATGGTGGTAGTCGCAGATTGATTTTAAACAGGTCTCGCCTAGAATTCCTTCCGGATGCATCCATCCAAAGGTGTCCAGAAATTTTTTATTGGCATAAGTGTACCTACCCTCAAGATCCGTTTTGATTACATAGTTGCTATGAGATTCAAAGAACAAACGGTACCGTGCTTCACTTTGCTCTAATTTCAGCTGAAATTCCCACTGTTTGGTTACGTCCCTGGAATTGGTCAGAATACCTTTAAAAGCCTCATCGTCCACGAAATTCGTGAGGATCGTTTCCAACCATCGCCAGTTTCCAGAGGCATCTAAAAACCGATAGGGTTTTAGTTCTACTCGCTTGGCCGTTTCAATCTGCAGAAAACTATCATAGACCCATGGAAGGTCTTCTGGATGAACAAAATCAAATGCATTTTTACCTAACAAAAAGTCGGGTTCATACCCCATGATGTTCAAAGCAGTTCTACCGATAAAGGTCAGGTTTCCTGAAAGGTCAAGTACGGTAATGATGTCTCCACCTTCCTCTACAATGGCCCTGAATTTCCGCTCACTGGCAGCCATTGCTTTTTCGGCCTTTCTTGTGGCCGTAATGTCCAATCCGATTCCTATGATGCAGTTTTTACCATCAAACGTGAATTGAGATCCTTTAAAAAGAAAAACAATGTGCTTCCCTGTTTTGGTAATCAACGTCGCTTCTACAGTTGCTTCTCCTTTTGAAAAGGCGGACTGAATCTCTTTATTGACTTTTTCCTTTTCTTCGGGGGCAAAAAAATCGAGGGGATTCATGCTTTTGTATTCCTCTGCCGAGTATTCCGAATATTGGGTCATGGCATTATTTACCAATAGATGATTTCCAAATTCGTCAAACAAAAAAAACGGAATAGGGAGTTTATCGATCACCTCTTGCAGTTGATTCGCTTTTTCGCTTAGCTCATTTTCCACGGTTTCCTGGTGACAAATGGCAACTATTTGAGCAGCTTGGTCCGCCAAAAGTCCTAGGGCATTTTCTTGGTCCTTTTTTAGGCCCCTCGGTAGATAATTCCAAATGGTCAATGCACCGAGGAGCGCACCGGAGTTGGAAAAGAGTGGGAATGCTGCAAAGAAATGGAGCGGCGAAGGTGCACCATTTAAGGTAAGTTCTTTGTAATGTCGATCCGTTGCAATGTCCTCTATGATGACCGGACCTTGACCAAAAGGAACAGTGCCAGAACAAATCGGACAGGTAAAAGGTGATGGAAGATCAACTCCTACGGAAAAAATGCGAACACCACCTTTAACTAATATAGACAAAATTGCAATCGGCGCCTCTCCGATAAAAGCGGCCAATTCGGCGTTCTTTTTAAGGTCAATACGTGTGGAGGGGGGAGATTTTTCAGATTGCATATAGGGGGATGGGATCAATAAACTAGGTACTGGTTACTTTGGCAATAGCTTGCTAAAATGCGGGGTTAATATCGCTACAGAATTCCGTCCTACCAAATATCCTGAAGCTTATTCGAAGGTTGGGTTTCTCAATCCATTTGCGTAACAGCAGCGCTAGCCTTTTAGGTAGGAACATTTATATTCGCACCTGTTACATTTGGGGTATTGGATGCGACTAAGAAACGAATCATGATCGATAAGAAAAAAAAGGTATCTGACCAAGAAATCCTGAGGGCTATTCGTAGCAAAGAAAGAATTGAAGATGCTGTTTCATTTCTTTATAGGGAGTATTACGGGTTTTTGGAAAACTGTATCCGGCGGAAATCCGGCACTGCAGATGATGCGGCTGATATTATTCAGGAGACGTTTCTGGCCTTTATCGATATCGTATCCCATGGAAGGTACCGGGAGGAGGCGAGTGTGAAATCCTTACTTTACAGTATTGCAAACAACCTTTGGATATCGGAAATCCGAAAGCGCATAAGTAGGGAACGCCGAAATGCCGCTTTTGATCAAGAGCAGGATGTGCAGCAAGAGGACATCAGTCATCATATGGAAGCATTTGAAAACAAAAAGCGGATCATCGACCTCTTTTCTTCGCTGGGGGAGGCTTGCAGGGACCTTTTGTTGAAATTTTATTATATGGAGATGTCCATAAGGGAAATTATGCAAACGGGGTCGTTCTCAAGCGAGCAGGTGTTGCGAAATAAAAAGCATTTATGTTTGAAACGGCTCACTGACAGGGTGACGGCCGATTCAAATCTTTCAAGAAATATCAAGCAGGCATTACAAGATGAATGAGGAACGAGATTTACATGATGAGGTAGTGGCCTATGTAGAGGGCACCATGGAAAAAGCCGAGAGGCTTCGTTTTGAAGAAAGGATGAAGAGCGATCCCGGTATTCAAGAACTGATTGGTTTGACAAGGGTTTCCACGGAGGCGGTTGAATTGGCCGGGTACCGAGAGATTATTCAAAAGGTGCACGCTACCTATGCTAAGGACCGGCCCGGCGGCCAACGAAAGGGGCGCCTTGGTTTCTTTAGCATTGGGAATCGGCCGATTTTATCGGGCATTGCGGCCTCTGTGCTGCTTGTATTGGTGGTCGGCGCCGGGGTGCTGTTTGATGCCAAGTGGCATTTGGCCGATAGAAAATATGACTTGTACCAAATTCCTGTCGACAGATCTACCGAGGTGTCCGGAGACGAATGGAAGCGCCTTTTTTCCAGTGAAAAGTGGGGTACACTTGCCGGGTTAACTGGAGAAGCATCCACGCCCCTAGAAATGTTCTTTGTGGCTTATGCGCATTATCGGCTGGAGCACTTTGAAGAGTCAGCGAGGATTTTCAAAGAGGTGGTTTCCCTGGGAACAAAAATAAGCAACCGCCCCTTTGTGGAGGAGTCGGAATATTTTTTGGCACTGAGCTTGTGGAAAGGTGGGGAATATCAGGAGGCGTCAGAGCAAATCAACCAAATTAGGCAGCAATCATCCCACAATTATTCCGGAAGATTCTCCCGTTGGGACATGACCCGACTTAGCCTGTTGGGATTTTTTTCAAAAAAAAATCAGCAGGTCGGTTACAAATCGATAGAGGACTCCGACTAAAAGTAACAAAACAAACATTTAAACAAACTTGACTATGAAATTTTCAATGAGCTATGTTGTGGGGGCCTTGGCGCTTCTTATGGGGTGTAATCCGGAAGAAAACCTGCCCGCATTGGGCGAAGGGGACGGTCGACTGGGATTGGCTTTTGCACTGAACACAAGCACGCAAGCCAATGCAAGGGTCATGCAGGACCGCATTCAGATAGAAAGAGGTTATATCCAAATTGAAGAGCTTGAGCTTGAATTGGATGGAAGGGATGAAAACGGTGATTTTGAGCGGGAGATGGAAATTGATTTTCCTCAGCCCAAAAAAATTGAATTTGACCGGTTTGATACTTCTGAGGACTTCTTTATCCAAATACCGGAAGGGGAGTACGATGAAATAGAACTCAGTCTTGACCTGATAGATTATCGAAGTGAGCCGTCGATTTATATGGAGGGAATAGCTTCCGATGGAGACGGCACCACCTATCAGTTGATCTTTGAGTACTATAACGACGAAATTGAGTTTGAACTGGAAATTGAAGCCGACGATGACCGGTATTTTAGGGTAGACCAGACCAATAACCCCTTGATATTATTTGAGTTAAATCCAGACAGTTGGTTTGGGGTGGTTTCAACTTCTGATATTCAAAATGCTGAAAAGCGGGATGGAATCATTTACCTAAACCCCCAAGAGAACAGGGCCTTGTTTCGCAGAGTAGCATCAAAGATCGAAGAAGCCGTAGATGTGGAAATAGAAATCAATTGATCGGTGGCTTAATTACCCCTGGGTTCACTCCGATTATCGGAGTGGGCCTTTTTTTGTTATAGAGGTACAGGAACGCGAATAATCCCGCAGCTAAGAGGGAAATAAAGAGGTAGGTCAGGCTAGTCTGATGGATTTTAGCCGGGCTGCCTACATACACAAAGGATGCCCAAAACCTTGGGTGCCGGTATTGCGCCATTTTTGGGTCTTGCAGTAGGGCCAATTTAGCGAGATTCAGTGCTTCTGAAAATTCCCGGCCACTTTTGGCATGCCGGTAAAAGGCCTCCGAAAGGTAAGCAGCTACTTCGTCTGATGTCTCCCATTGAGAAGTAATGATATTGGAGATGCCTGAATATGCAAAGGCACGTGTAAGGCCGATTATCCCTTCAGTCAAAGAAATGCCGCCGGAATGGGAATGGCACGAGCTAAGAAAGACAAGCTTACTGCCCGATAAATTGTACCGCATTATTTCATCTAAATATAGCTTGTAGTTTTCATTTTCAGGATAAAAAGCAATAAACGTTTGCGAGGGGTCCGCTTCATGGATTTCACCATGGGTGGCTAAATGAATGATGGGATACTTGGGTGACTCCAGCAAAAAGCGGTCTTTGGTAGCTTGTGAGGAAGCAATGGGTGTTTTGGATAATCCGCTGATTTCCTTACTTGAAAATGGAAGCGCCTCAAATCCCGTAACAACCCCGATGGTATCGGCCTGGGTAAACGGGGCCATTGCCAGGATTTTTCCAAAATCCGATTTTTCAAAGTCATTTTGTACAAGAAAACGTGCGGAATAGGCGATGCTGGTAGCGAATCGCTCCAAAAGGTAAGTGCCATCCTCCAAAGGAAGCGCATCGAAAGGAATGCGAGATAGGAAGCTGTGCGGTATGATAATGAGGCGTTTTTTTCGCAGTGCAAAGTCTTTCCCAAACAAGGTGTTAGATAGCCTTTTGGATTCTTCGGAGGGAACGAATTTGTCTCCAAGTTGCCAGGTATAGGCACTTTTTTCAAAACGATCCACCAGTTCGGGAAAGTGCTCCGGCAACGGCTGCGTTTGAAGCGTTAACCCAGCCTTGTCCAGTATGAATAAGTGTAGCTTATTGGCTGTCAGATAGAAAGATACCAAAGCGGTTTCGTTATCGAGGATGTTTTTTTGCAGGTGGGCTTGGTTTATCAAGCTACTGCTAAGCTTGAATTCAAGATAGTCAGGGTTTTTATTGAGTTCTTCAAAAAGCCTGGAGAGGAGTACTTGCTGGTTAAGCAGCTCGATTTGGAGATGTTCAAGCTCCTTCCCATCCGTCACCCGATTTATTTGCGAAAGTATCCGCGCAATCTGGGTATTTGCTTCCTTTTGCCTACCGAGTAGGTTTTGCAGCTTTAGGGAGCTGGTTCGGAAGGTGTTTTCAAGGCTTCCTAAGGTCAGGCTGATGGATTTACTGTCTTCTACATACGCAAAGGCAGTCTCTAAAAAACGCTTGTCAGACGTGCTTTGATACTTCTCCAGAAGCTGTTCAACGGCTTGCTGATAGGCCGGCATCACGGATTCTCCTAGAAAAATTCTCGCTTCATCGTTGTCATAGATGGATCCTAAGTACCGAACTCGATTAAAGATGGATTCGTAGGTTTGCATTGCGGCATTCCATGCCTGCTCATTGCCGGATTCGTCTGCCAGGTTTGCCAGTGCATTTGCTTTACCTACAAATGTCTCGAACATCGTAAGGGTGGCAAAGCTGAGACCCTTTTCGTCGGGATTTTCGAAGAGGTCTGCCTTAACGAAACCTGGATTAAAATGCTGTAAGGCAGTATGAAAGGCTGAAAGGGCTTCCCTCCAGTCGCCTTCCTGCGCGGCAATATCCCCCAAGAGTTGGAAGCTCTTGCCTAAGCGGAAATCGGCATCGGGTTGGGACGATTTTATTGAATCCCTAAAATCCAAATATCCTTTGATCAATTTTTTGGCACCGGCTAGGTCTCCCCTCATCGCTGCAATTTCAGCTTGTTGGTTAAGGTAACCAAGGCTTGTTTTGAATGCATCTTCAGTGATTTTTTCAAGAAAGTAGGCAGCTGAATCGGCCTGTCGTTTCTCCAGGTAAATATCGGTCAGGTGGAGATGAAGCTCGTCGTTACGGATATTTAACGGGATCAAGGATTGGAATATCGCTGCGGCACTGTCTAATTTGTTTAGTTTGGCCAGTGAGGAGCCAATATTGTTCATAAAGGAATGGTGGGCAAACACATAGGCCGGGTCTGAGTGGTCCATTTCCCGGCCAATGAGTTCATCAGCAAGCAGAAAATAATTAATCGCTTGTCGGAAGTTCCCTGTTTCAAAATACAACACGCCTAGGGCGTTGTACAACCTGGGAACTTCGGAAAAGCTATCCTTTTTCCGGTAGAGTTGCTCTGCCCCCTTCAAGAAGAAGGAAGCACTGTCCAGTTTGTTGGTACGATAGTAGGTTTCTCCTAAATACAGATTTATTTGAAAAAACAGGGAGTCTGTTTCTGCTGTTTGAAAAACCAGCGAATTTCGAAGTGTACGTATTGCCGAATCGTAGGCCCCTTTTTCAATACGCAACACGCCGAGGTTTTTGTGAATCTGAATTTGCATTGCCAAGCTTAGCCCATTCGAATCCTCCAATGCCTTGGTGTAGTGGTATATAGCTAGACTATCTGTGTAGTCAGAGGGAGAGTCCGCATTAAAATAAGCGTCTGCCAATGCCATATGATCGGTACGGGGGGACGTATTTTGTGTCAGGGCAGGAAAAAGAAAGGCTACGAGTAAACCAAGTGTCAGCAATCCCTTCATGCGGGAAAGATACTATTTTTCGGCAGGAATTTTTACCTAAACCGGGCTACAATTACCAAATAGGGTGGTCGAGGTCGCCGGTTGGAGATCGGTACACGGAATCTCCGCAAGGATTCGTCCATGGTCGGTAATCCCAGCAGCGAGCTTCTCTTGTCCTCAATTTCATCGATAAGTTCTTGAGGAACATCTGCCATAGTTTCATAATAAAACAGCCGGATACCCAACTGGTTAAGCGCTCCCATGCTTCCATCCGAAATACGGTAATATAGGGTGAAATCTTTGGTTGCGCCATTCGCTGGATTTATTCCAAATACCTCGTTTTCCAGTGTTTCCTGAAGGTCAATCGATCCGTTTCCCTGATCCACAGAAATACCCAAATCGGCCAGGTTTGTTCCATCCGGGCCATCTACGTCAAATTCACAATCGTCGTCATCATCATCATCGTCGTCGTCATCATCGTCGTCATCATCGCAGGGAATTATTGCCGCGGCGGTTCCATTATAAACCGCCATCGCAAAGCGCTGACCCTGATCAAGTACAAAAACCTCGTCCAGGTAGTTGATGCCGCTGATGGTTAATTGGGTTGAGCAGGAAGGGGCTCCGTTTGTGGGAGAAAATTCGACCCGGTAGGTAAGCCCTGTTTCACTGGCATTGATGTCTATAGCACCGGTGGTTGGATCTAATACCAATCCATCCGGGAAGGATGCAAAGCTGCCGGAAAGCTCTTCTGTAGGCAGTATCACATTGGACTCCTCGGAATTGATATAAAACAGGGTATCCCCGTATGTGAAAAAATCACAGTCGAACGAGGTGCCCTGACTGCCGTTGTTAAATGTATCCACGCCTTCCTCGTCTACAGAACTGCCCAAACTTCCATCGTCTTCTACACAGGAAATCCAACATAATAGAGGCAGTAAGAGGTAAACAGAGGATGATCGCGTCAGCTTGTACATGATTTGGTAATTAGAACCCGCAAAATAGGAAACTTTAGTGAGTCTTCAACAGGATGATGGACTATACACTTGGTTGTTAGTCGCTACAGTCCTAGGAAATGTAACCGATTCCCCTTAATTATTTTGTCAAAAATTATTCCAAACTGAAAAATGAGCCTTTATTTCGCTGAGTGAAACGAAGGTAAACATGAATGAGCTACTGACACAAATACGAAATTGTAGCTACTGTGCAGCAGTGCTGCCCTTTGGCCCAAGACCTATCGTGCATCTGAGTGACCGCAGCTGAATCCTAATCAGTGGACACGCACCGGGAACCAAGGTGCATGCTTCTGGCATTCCTTGGGACGACCAAAGTGGCAAGGAGCTCAGAAGGTGGCTGGATGTGGATGCGGCGCAATCCTTGGTTTGAAGAGGAAGTAGTTCCTCACCTGTGCAAGAAAGTCTTTGACCTGCTTTATTAACCTTATTACACGCGGCTAATTATGTCTATTAAATAGACAAAGTGATTTTTCTGAGAGGTCGTTTGGTTCCAAAGAACCGTTGGTGTATATGTCTGTGGTGATGGTTTCCATTTTTGGGATTATCCGGGGAATTACGGGTTTTATTTTCGATTTTTGCACCCGAAAACAAATCCAACGGGAATGAAATACAGAGGAGCAGTGTACACCTGGTTGATGACGGGTTGCGTGATGGTTCTGATGATGGTAGTGGTTGGCGGTATCACCCGTCTTACCCAATCGGGCCTTTCCATGGTACGGTGGGAGCCAATAGTGGGTACCTTGCCGCCTCTCACTGCGGAAAAATGGCAGCAGGAATTTGAGGCCTATCAGGCAACGCCTGAATTTGAAGTTTACAACAGTCATTTTTCGTTAGCTGATTTTAAAAAGATTTATTTCTGGGAATATGTACACCGTTTACTGGGGCGCATCGTTGGTTTGGTGTTTATTTTTCCTGCACTTTTTTTCTGGTTAAAGGGTGCATTTAACGCCCGGATGAAGCGGCAGGTAATTATCATCTTTTTTGGAGGCCTATTTCAAGGGGTATTGGGATGGTACATGGTGATGAGTGGCCTGGTAGACCAGCCTCATGTAAGTCATTTTAGGCTCGCAGCCCATTTGTCCACTGCGCTCACGCTTGCCGCCTATATTTTCTGGGTATCGTTGGAATGGAAGCCATTCAAGACCGTGGAAGCAGAAGGGGTTCGCCGTCTGGGGGTTGGATTGATGGTTATCTTAGGTATTCAAATTGTCTATGGAGCCTTTGTCGCGGGGTTGAAGGCCGGCAAGATGTATAATACGTTTCCTAAAATGGGGAAAAATTGGTTTCCGACTGAATTGGGTGCGGCGTTTGACATACATGGGGTATTGGCGGTGGTGGATAATGGCATACCCATCCAATTGATTCACCGGTATCTTGCCTACTTGGTTGTAATAGGGGTCGTGTGGATCTGGTGGAAAATACGTAGTGCTTATCCCAAGCTTCGTTTTGCCGGAAATTTGTTACTAGGGTTGGTCACCCTTCAATTTTTGCTCGGTGTATTTACGCTGGTTTATGCAGTGCCTGTTTCCCTTGGGGTGTTACATCAGTTGGGCGCTGCTTTGTTGCTGCTGGGGCTTGTTTATTTGATCAAAAAAACCTCTATGGCGAAAGCGGCAGGGTAGCTTTTAATAAGTTTCCTGTCTCCTTGAATCAGCTATTGGCGATGGCAGGGATGTGCTCAAATCCGATTTTTAGGCAGCAATCTATCGATTACGTTGAATGCCAAGGAATTTTCCTTGCCGATATTCGATAGGGGAAATGGCAGGAAATTCCGAGGCTGATGTGTTTTTCTGCTTGGATTTTAGGAATGTGCTGAATGGCGCCCTGGTTGGAAGCTGTGCCATTCGGATGTTTTTAGAAATAGGAACATAATGTATGGCGAAAATGACCTAATATTAAGCGAAAATATTGGTGGATTTTGTGGCTATGCAGATAATGCACTATCTTAAAGCGTTTCTTTCAGATTCCCCTTGATTATTGCGTATTCGATATGATAAAAAAGTTTATTAGTGCTTGCCTATTCCTTTGCTCTTTTGGGTTATCCTTTGGTCAGGCGCTGCCCACCGGCCATTCAGCTGACTTCCGTGTCAAAACGTGCCTTCACTCCATTGGCTACTCCGGCCTATGGCGGGGTCAGGCCGAATTATCAGTGGATGAGTTTTTGGTGAAGGCGAAGGAATTGGGCTATGATGGTGTTATGTTGATGGCCAAGGCACCGCACTTGTCGATTTTGGAATACGATAAAGAGGCCCGCCGGAAACTCAAAGCGAGGATTGAAGAGTTGGGTCTGACCTTGGTAGGACTTGCCGGCTATTCGGATTTTACCGCCGGCATAGACAAACCTGGTATTCCTCATCTGGAGATTCAGGCCGCTTATATTGGTCAACTGGCCGAACTGGCCAACGATCTTGGAACCAAAATGATCCGCGTTTTTACCGGTTACGAGCGCCCGGGTATACCTTACGACCGGCAGTATGCAATGGTTGTAGAGGGGTTGACCTTGGCAGGCAGGGAAGCCCAAAAGCACGGCGTAACCCTGGTGGTGCAAAACCACCACGATATCGCCATACACCACGATGCCATGTACTGGATGCTCCAGGAGATCAACCTGCCAAACGTGCTCTCAGGCTGGGATGCTTGGTCACCTACGCTAGAGGGACTATCCAAGGAAGAAATCAGAAACTCCGTGTTGAAGATGAAGCCGTTCTTGGCCAACACCATTTTGGCGGATTATGTGGCACTTCCCCGTTATCAATACGAACATGCCTTGACCAACTACCGGGAGGATAGACCGGTGATGCGTGCCACGGTGGTGGGAGAGGGGATCATCGATTACGACAATTTTATCGGTGCATTGAAGGAAATTGGGTATCAGGGCTACCTGGTATATGAGATGTGCGAGGTGTTGGAGGGTGGTGGTTCCATCGAAAACCTGGATGCCACCGCACGGAAGTTTTTGGAGTTTGTAAAGCGGTTTGAATAACTTGGCGTTAAGAAAGTGGTTTGGACGAGCGTTTTCCAGTTGGTGAGCGAAAGACAGGGTAAAGGAAGCATGGAGAGTTTTTTGGTAGAGATTGAAACCAAACGCCAGTAATGCAAGGTATGAGTCGGAGTGTATGGAAAGTCTTTTTGTTTTTAGCGACAGCGGTAATCGTGCTGGTTTGGATCTACCGCCGCGAATCATCCATCCTGTTTTCGGAAGAGGTGGAAGCCGCTCTTCCGGAGGAGATTGATTTTAATCTACATATCAAACCGATACTCTCTGACCGATGTTTTGCCTGCCATGGACCGGATGAAAATAAGCGGGAAGCGGGTATCCGATTGGATATGGAGGAATTTGCGTTTGCGGCGTTTGGCGAGCCCAAAAATCAGTATCCTATTGTCCCGGGCAATCCCCATAAAAGCGCTGTATACCAGCGGATGATCACTGCTGACCCAGAACTGCAAATGCCGCCTCCGGCGTCTAATTTGGTCCTATCGGAAACAGAAGTTGCGTTGATCACCCGCTGGATTGAGCAGGGGGCGGCCTACAAGCCCCATTGGTCTTTTATCCCGCCCAACAAGCCGGAACTTCCACCTGTAGACCGATCCGATTGGGCCTCGCATCCCATCGACCGGTTTTTGTATGCCAAGATGGTGCAGCAAGGACTGGAGCCTACCAAATTGGCATCCAAGGAAACGTTGATCCGGCGGGTGTCTTTTGACCTTACCGGTCTGCCTCCCTCTGTAGAGGAAGTAGATGATTTTTTGGCCGACACATCCCCGGATGCTTACGAAAAGCTGGTAGACCGCCTGCTACAGTCGCCTCATTACGGAGAACGCTTGGCTTCCGAGTGGCTGGATGTGGCTCGGTACGCCGATTCCCACGGGTACCAAGACGATGGAATGCGCAACATGTGGCCGTGGCGCGATTGGGTCATCCGCGCCTTTAATGATAACCTGCCCTACGATGAGTTTATCATCTGGCAGTTGGCCGGAGACTTGTTGCCGAATGCCACAAGCGATCAAATATTGGCTACCGGGTTTAACCGAAACCACCCACAAAGCCAAGAAGGTGGTGTGATACCCGAGGAATACCGCGTAGAGTACGTGGCGGATCGGACCAATACCCTGGGAAAGGCATTCCTTGGCCTGAGTACCGAATGTGCCCGCTGCCACGACCACAAGTACGACCCCATTTCCCAAAAGGAGTATTTTCAACTCTACGCCTTTTTTAACAGCATCAAAGAAACGGGGCAGGTGCCTTATGTAGGTGAACCTAGTCCGACGCTGATTCTCACCGATGAAGAAGTGGAGCAAAAACTAGCGTATATCCGCGAAAAGATCATCGCACAGGAACGGGAGTTGAATCCTTGTAGAGAGGAGTATAGAAGAGGTTTTGAAAAGTGGCTGACAGACATAGCACCAAGCCAATCCGACAATACCGATCTTCAGGGAAGGTTGGGGCACTATCCCTTGGATGCCCCTACGGAAAATCGATTCAAAAATGTGGCAGACCCCCGTAAACCTGCCAGTATGGTAGTGATCCAAACCGATAAGGATCTCCAGGTAGTTGAGGGGAAGGTCGGAAGGGCCATCAAGTTGGTAGGCGATAGCTATGTGGATTTGGGAAACCAAATCGCTTTCTTCGAGCGGAACGAACCGTTTACAATTAGCCTTTGGTATAAAGCGCTGAAAGATAGTTTGGAAGGTCCTATTTTTTCCAAAACTGGAGGGTTTGCCAATGGTTTTCGTGGTTACGAGCTACTGGCTGCGGGTGATGGCTCCCTAAAAGGGCTGATCACCCATACTTGGCCTGCCAACGGCATTGAAGTTCGTACACTTGATAAAATTCCGGTTGGCGAATGGGTGCATCTTGCCATGGTGTATGATGGATCAAGCAAAGCCGAGGGGCTGGAGATTTACCTAAATGGACGACTGGTACCTACGTCAATAGAAACCGATAACTTACACAGAAGCATCCTATCCTACGGCAAAGAGAAGCGCAGTATAGGTAGTCCGGGCAACCTACAAATCGGGAAGCGGGGGACCAATTTTGCAGAAACGTTGGATCAATCCCTGGTCGATGAATTCAGCGTATTTGATCGGAAGCTTTCGAAAATTGAAATAGAGACATTGCATTCCTTTCAAAGCCCACTTGCATCTTATTTGGCACAGGGAAATGAAGACCCACTTTTTGAGCATTACCTTTTAACAGAAAATAAGGCTTATCAAGCCCGACAAAAATCGCTTTCTAGGCTCCGGGGGGAAGAGAATGCTATCTTGAGTGCGTTGCCGGAAGTGATGGTGATGCAGGAGCGGCCGAAGCCCCGTCCCACGTATATATTGGCAAGAGGAACCTACGATGCCCCCACCGAAGAGGTGTTTCCCGGTACTCCCCACGCGGTGATGGATTTTCCGGATGACCTCCCCCCAAATCGACTGGGCCTTGCCCGATGGGTGGTGCACGATGCCAACCCGCTGACGGCGCGGGTGGCGGTAAATCGGTATTGGCAGTTAATCTTCGGAAAAGGGATTGTTTCCACCGTAGATGACTTTGGCAATCAAGGCGCTTTTCCTTCCCATCCGGAACTGCTGGATTGGTTGGTAGTTTACTTCCGGGAGTCGGGGTGGAACCTCAAGGCGCTGCTGAAACTGATGGTGACCTCGACCACCTATAAGCAGGCATCCAATAGGAACGAAGAGTTGGAGGAAAAGGATCCAGACAATATCTGGCTGGCCCGGGGACCTAGTTACCGCCTTCCCGTAGAGATGATTCGGGACAACGCACTCGCAGCCAGTGGGCTATTGGCTAGAGACATAGGAGGCAGAAGTGTCAAACCTTACCAGCCCAAAGGCCTTTGGAAGGAGCTGGCTACCGCCAATGTACGGGAATACGTGCAGGATACCGGACGTAATCTGTACCGGCGCGGGCTGTATACCATTTGGAAACGGAGCTCGCCGCCTCCATCCATGATCAGCTTTGACGCTTCGGACAAATATGCCTGTTCAGTGGAGCGGCAGAAAACGAACACACCGCTGCAAGCGTTGGTATTGATGAACGATCCACAATTCGTGGAAGCGGCTAGAGCACTTGCTGAACGTATGATTCAGTCAAGTGATACACCGGAACGACAAATTGACTTTGGTTTCAAGGCCATGACCAGCAGAAGCCCCGAATCGAAGGAGTTGGGTATTCTGCTCAATCTATATGAATCGGAGTTGGAGGAATTCAGGTCTGCCCCGGATTCTGCCCTTTCGCTTTTAAGTGTAGGAGATTCTGGGGTAAATCCGAACTTGCCTCCCGAGCAGTTAGCCGCGATGACCTTGGTAGCATCCACCTTGGTCAATTACGATGAGGCGGTATATAAACGCTGAAATTGCCGTTGAGGACTTACTCTAACAAACGTACCTGAGTCCCATCTGAAAAACACAAAATATTCGCACGTAAATGAGCCTACTTCATGATCTTTCTATGGACCGCCGTCGTTTTTTGACGAAGACCAGCTTGGGCTTGGGCGGGACGGCCTTGTACTCCTTGCTCAATCCTTCCCGGTTGATGGGCATGCTGCCTTCCGGTCCAAAGGAGGAGTCTGGCCTTGGCGGGCCACACCTTCTACCGAAAGCCAAGCGCGTCATCTACTTATTCCAAAGTGGAGGGCCTTCCCAGATGGAGCTTTTTGATTACAAGCCGCTGTTGAACGATCGGTTTGGACAGGAGTTGCCGGAGTCCATTCGAGCAGGGCAGAGGCTTACCGGCATGACCTCCAGTCAAAATTCTTTTCCGTTGGCGGGATCGGTGTTTGACTTTGCCCAATCCGGTCAAAGTGGGGCTTGGATCAGCGAGCTGATGCCGCATACGGCAAAGATTGTAGACGAGTTGTGCTTTATCAAATCCATGCACACGGAAGCCATTAACCACGATCCGGCAATCACGTTTTTTCAGTCCGGATCCCAGTTGGGTGGGAGGCCATCAATGGGTTCTTGGATCAGTTACGGACTCGGAAGCGACAATAAAAACCTGCCCGATTTCACCGTATTGCTTTCCAAAGGAAGAGAGGGAGATCAGCCTCTTTATGCCAAGCTCTGGGGAGCTGGATTTTTGCCCTCCCTGCATCAAGGAGTTCAGTTTCGTGCAGGTAAGGATCCGGTACTTTACCTGAACGATCCCGAGGGGCTAGGCCACGGCAGTCGCCGAAGAATGCTGGATGCCCTAAAAGAACTCCATGAGCTCAAGTACGAGCAAGTGCTGGACGATGAAATCAATTCCCGTATTGCGCAGTATGAGATGGCCTACCGCATGCAGGCATCCGTACCTGAGACCATGGATATTTCCAAGGAGCCTGATTATATCTACGACATGTATGGTTCAGACTCCCGAATTCCGGGGACTTTTGCGGCCAATTGCCTGCTGGCAAGAAGATTGGCTGAAAAGGATGTTCGATTCATCCAGCTCTACCATCAAGGCTGGGACCAGCATGGCAATCTGCCCCGAGATATACGTGTGATGGCAAAGAGCGTGGATCAGGCAAGTTCCGCCTTGGTGATGGATTTGAAACAAAGGGGGCTCCTCGAGGATACGCTTGTCATCTGGGGCGGGGAGTTTGGGCGCACCAATTATTCCCAGGGAAAACTAACCAAGGACAACTACGGAAGGGACCACCATCCGCGCTGTTTCACCATGTGGATGGCAGGAGGCGGCGTGAAGAAGGGGATCACCTACGGAGAAACCTGTGAGTTTGGGTACAATATCGTCAAAAACCCCGTGCATGTGCACGATTTTCAGGCTACCTTGCTGCACCTGCTCGGCGTAGACCACGAAAAGCTTGTGTTCAAGCATCAGGGCAGGCGATTTCGACTAACCGATGTAAGCGGTCAGGTGGTCAAAGATATCCTGGCCTAATCCAAAGCTCGGTGTTGCTGCCGAGGACTCACGCACGTTAATCAAGCTTTCTATGAACCAAAAAATCCTTGTAATTGGCAGTTCCAATACCGACATGGTGGTACAGGTGCCCAGGATTCCGGCGCCGGGAGAAACCGTCCTGGGCAGCCATTTTTTTATTGTTTCCGGGGGAAAAGGGGCAAACCAGGCCGTCGCCGCTGCCCGTACGGGCGCAGAGGTTACCTTTGTCGCCTGTGTAGCAGACGATGCCTTTGGAAAGCAGGCCATTGAAGGCTTTCGCAAGGACGGCATACATACAGATTATATAAAGGTGCAGGAGGGTAGCCATACCGGCGTGGCACTGATCAATGTGTCAGAGGAAGGGGAAAACAGTATTTCCGTTGCCTCCGGTGCAAACAGCCATTTATTGCCCGAAGATCTACGTGGTATTTCGGATGCGTTTAAGGAGGCTAAGATTGCGTTGGCCCAATTGGAAATACCCTTGGAAACCATTGAGTTTGCGGCGCAGATGGCGGAAGCCCGAGGGATACCCTTTATTTTGAATCCCGCACCTGCCACCGCGCTGCCGGATGGTTTGCTGGAAAAGGTCAGTATCCTTACCCCCAACGAAACCGAAGCGGCCTTACTGACCGGAAGAACGGAAGTAAAGGATGACCAGGTAGAGGCCATTGCCCATGAACTGCTGGATAAAGGGATCAAAACCGTCATCATTACCCTGGGCAGCAAAGGAGTTTACCTTTGCGACAGCAAAACCAGTGAGCGGATACCGGGTTATGCGGTCAAGGCAGTGGATACCACCGCTGCGGGAGATGTGTTCAACGGTGCCCTGGCAGCAGTCCTTGCGACAAATCACTCCATGCGGGAAGCCATAGATTTTGCCCAGCGGGCTGCTGCGATCTCGGTCACCCGACGCGGTGCACAGCCTTCGGCACCCTTTCTCCATGAGGTGATCAATTTCCTTGTGTAGCATCCGGTGCAAGTGGATGGTTTACGCGGTAGGGAAGTTTACGTAAAAAAAACGAACCGATTTAAGAGCTACAAGCATGTTAAGAATTTCCGTTTTGTTGGCCTGTTTTGTCCTTTCGGCTTGTTCCTCTTCCGATCATCCGGTGCTGTCCCCTGTGGAGCCGGTAAAGATCATTTTGGATACCGATATGGGATCGGATTGCGATGATGCGGGCGCTTTTGCGGTAGTGCACCGCTATGTCGACCTGGGCAAGGCCGAATTGGTGGGATGCATCTACAGTTCGGGCAAAGTACCTTACGGGGCGGGAATTGTGGAGGCCATCAATAGGTACTACGGACGTCCGGATATTCCGGTCGGCGCTGATCACGGTACCGAGGTGGGCGATCCGGTCGATAAGATGACGGCCGAGAAGTTGGCACGTGATACGGCAGCCTTCAAGAACCGGATCATTCACAATACCGATGCGGAGGAGCAAACCCGGCTGAACAGGCGACTCCTTGCCGGCAGCGAAGATGGCAGCATCACCTACGTGACCATCGGTCATACCAAAGGCCTGTATGAGTTGCTGGTTTCTGAGCCAGACGATGTTTCTCCGTTGACCGGCTTCGAGTTGGTGAGTCTAAAAATCAATCGTTGGATCGCCATGGGAGGAGTGAATGCCCATAATCCGGAGCAGGCACTCGTCCCGGATTGGAACCTCTATCGAAATGGATCGGCCAGCTATTCTGCCTATTTGATCGCACATTTCCCGAGGCCGGCTTATTTCTCCGACGGGGGCTCCCAGGTGATGACGGGAAAATCCCTAAGCCATACCCCTCCGGGAAATATTGTCCGCTCGGTGTACCGGGATTGGCTCTGGAACATGTCAAAACACACCTTGAACGATCAGCGCCCCAGTTGGGATCTGATCGCGGTTTATTTTGCGGTCGAGGGGCTGGGCGAGTTTCTGAAGGATTCCGGTAATGGGCAAATGGAGGTGGACCTCGAAAGAGGCGTTCGCTGGCTTGCGGACGATCAGGTGAAAGACCGGACATTGATACAGCAGCGGGAGGGCACCGATGAGCCGTTTGCGGACTACCTAAACGGGCTGTTAGGTGCAACGCCCCGTAAGTTCTAGTGGAATAGCTTAAAAGATGCGGGAGTGTGCTGAATTAGATGATCAACTGAAAAACAATTATAAACAGATGAAAACAATTTACCAACTACCCTTGATTTTTTTATTTATCGTCCAATGGAGCTTCGGCCAGGGGAATACAAAACCCAACGTGTTATTTATCATTTCCGATGACCTCACGAATACGGCGGTTTCTGCCTATGAGAATGCAGCGGGGCACACACCGAACATTGACCAATTGGCGGCGGAGGGCACCCTCTTTACCCGCGCCTATTGCCAGTTTCCCGTTTGCGGTCCCTCCAGGGCATCCATGCTTTCGGGGTACTATCCCCATGGGACAGGTACCTTTGGCTACGTGTCGGGAAGGGAGCAAATTGGCCCGGATCGGCAGATGTGGCCGCAGTTGTTTAAGGACAACGGATACTATACGGCGCGGGTAAGTAAGATTTACCACATGGGCGTGCCGGGAGACATAGAAAAGGGTACGGACGGCACCGATGACCCGGCCTCCTGGACCGAACGCTTTAATAGTCAGGGGCCGGAATGGCTGGCAGAGGGCGAAAGCGAATTGGTGCAGAACAATCCGTTTGGCCTCAAACCCAAGCAAGGCGGAAACGTGATGACCATCGTAAAGGCCGAAGGCGATGACTTGGTGCATTCGGATGGTAAAACGGCAGAGAAGGCCTCGGAGCTTATCCGAAAGCACAAGGATCAGCCCTTTTTTCTGGCCGTTGGTTTTGTCCGGCCCCATGTGCCTTTTGTGGCACCCAAAAGCTATTTTGACCCCTTTCCCTATCAGGAAGTGGTACTGCCTCCCAAGGTAATAAACGACTGGGACGATATTCCCGAGCGGGGAATCAACTACGTCACCACCAAGCACGCCAAGATGTCGGAGGAGCAGGAAAAAAAGGCAGTGGCAGCCTATTATGCGTCGGTTGCTTATATGGATGCGCAGGTTGGAAAAGTGCTGAAAACGCTCAAGGATGAGGGGCTTGAGGACAACACCATCGTGATCTTCACCTCCGATCATGGTTTCCACCTGGGTGAGCACGGGTTTTGGATGAAAGTGAGCTTGCGGGAAGAATCCGTCAGGGTCCCGCTGATCATTAGAGTTCCTGGGCAACAACCTCAGGTTTGCCACTCCTTGGTAGAACTATTGGATTTATATCCCACGGTGGCAGAACTTGCGGGTTTATCCACCTCGGGGCAGCTCCAAGGAAAAAGCCTGGTGAAAGTGCTCGAGGATCCGGAACAACAGGTTCGGGAGATGGCCTTTTCGGTCTCCGTAAGAGCCCAAGGCCATTCGTTTCTCCTCAGATCTGAAAAGTGGGCCTATATCCAATATGACGAGGATGCAGGCGGAGGGATGGAGCTTTTTGACATGCAGCACGATGCCAAGCAATACAACAATTTAGCCTATCTGCCAAAATACCAGCCGATTGTCGCTTCCTTTCAAAAGGCGCTAAGGGAAAAGCTCGAAAAAGTAAGGGACAATGATCTCAACTAAACATAACTTAGTTTAAGGGTAAAATTATTTTGCGATTGCTTCCTTCGTCACCTGAAATAACCCACCAACCAAAATCCTATCGAATGAAAAAATCCTGTTTGCTGAGTTTGTTACTGCTATTTTTAGTTCACCTGAATTTCGGTCAGAATAGCGCCAAACCCAATATTCTTCTGATTATTTCCGATGATCTCAATACGAAAATCGGTCCTTATATGGATGTGGACCATTATACACCAAACTTAGACCGCCTTGCTGCCGAGGGGGTGCGGTTTTCCCGGGCCTATAGTCAGTTTCCGTTATGCGGACCCTCTAGGGCATCGTTGATGAGTGGGCTGTATCCCGAATCCAATGGGATTATTTCCAATATTGACCAGCCTGGCAGCTACCGCAAAGAGACGGCCGCTTTGGCAAACCACCCCTCAATTGCGGGCTTTTTCAGGGAACGGGGGTACTTCACGGCCCGGGTATCCAAGATCTATCATATGGGAGTTCCCGGTGGCATAGAACGGGGTGAACCGGGAGGTGATGAGCCGGATTCTTGGGATTATGCGTATAATGTCATGGGACCAGAAACCATGAGTCATGGCAGCATGGAGTTGTTGTCTCCAAAAAACAACCATTACGGCTCTAATTTTGCGCAAATGGTTTTGGCAGATAGCTTGGCCGAGACACAGACCGATTATTTGGCAGCCAGTCAGGCTATTGCTATTTTGGAAAACCGGGCGGGACTGATTCCCGAAGGTGCCACTAACAAGCAGCGCATTAAGCGGGACGAGCCGTTCTTTTTGGCGGTGGGTTTTGTGCGTCTCCATGTCCCGTTTATCGCACCTAAAAGCAGCTTTGCCCGTCATCGCCCAGAGCAGGTAATACTGCCCTCGTATGTAGTCGGCGATAATGTGCCTGCACAGGCATTGACCAGGCAAAATGAAAAAATCTGGGGCATGGATGAACTTCAGCAGAAAAAAACGATCGCGGCCTACATGGCCAGTGTGAGGTTCATGGATCAACAGGTAGGGCGCTTGTTGGACGCCCTGGACCGATTGAATCTGAGAGAGGAAACCATTGTCGTATTCATTTCGGATCATGGGTACAACTTGGGAGAGCATGGGAGTTGGTCCAAAACGAGTCTATGGGAAGGGAGTGTAGCTGCTCCATTAATTATCTCTGTGCCTGGAAAGGATTTCGATGGGGCTTTCGGCAGTACCTATTCAGGTATCACCGAGCTCATTGATTTATATCCTACCTTAGTTGAGCTAGGTGGGTTTGCCGAACAGCAACCGGGGGTCATTCAAGGGCAAAGTCTCGCTGGAATCCTCCAAGGCAAGCGTCCCCAAATGCGGAAAGAATACGCTTATTCCATCACCGTTAGGGGAGGAGCAACTGTCCGAACAAGCGAATGGCGATACACCCGCTGGGGAGAAGAAGCGGAAGGAACCAACGAGGAATTGTATCACCATGTCACCGATCCGGAGGAGCATATCAACTTGGTAGATAATCCGGAAATGCAGCAGGACCTCACTTCGTTAAGGCGACTCTTTGAAGCAGTGCGTACGGATGCCCGAAGTGGACCGAAGCCCCTTCCCTAAGGCTCCTCATAAGGTAGGCATCTAGGTGGCTAGCGCTACTTGTTGCCGATTACTCCCTATCTTTGATATCGATAAGTTTATAAACTCCGATTCCTATGCCAGTCCGAATTTTGTTTAGTTGTTTATTCCTGTTTTACTTCACTGCCGCTTTTTCGCAAGATGTAAGTAGACCCAACATCATCCTGATCATGGCGGATGATATGGGGTATGAATGTTTGGGGAGCTATGGGAGTGCTTCGTACCAAACGCCTAATCTAGATCGATTGGCGGAAGAAGGCGTTCGATTTGAGCATTGTTATTCCCAGCCACTCTGCACCCCCTCCCGGGTGAAGATCATGACGGGCAAACACAACTTCCGAAATTACCAAGCTTTTGGTTTTTTGCCCCCGGAGGAAAGGACTTTTGGAAATTTACTCAAAGACGCAGGGTACAGTACCTGTGTGGCAGGTAAGTGGCAACTCAACGGCATCTCGGGCGGTAAGTTGCCAGGATGGGACGATACAAGCCGTCCCCATCATTTTGGATTTGATGAATACTGTCTATGGCAATTGCACAATACGCGTGCCGAGGGCGAAAGGTACGCAGACCCGCTTTTGGTTAAAAACGGTGAGGCGCTGCCAAGAGAAGCGAATGGGTACGGCCCGCAGATTATTTCTGAATTTATCTTGGATTTTATAGACCGGAAAAAGGACGGCCCCTTCTTCGTGTACTACCCCATGAACTTGGTGCACGATCCCTTTGTACCCACACCGGATAGCAAAGATTGGGCGGATCCGGACAAGCACTACCTGCAGGATACCAGTTATTTTAGAGATATGGTGGCTTACACCGACAAGATCATCGGCAAAATCATGGATAAACTGGAAGAAACCGGCGTAGCTGATAATACCCTAGTGATCTTTACCGGTGACAATGGTACCCACGTGAATATCTACTCAAAGATGAAAGACGGCCGTGTGATCAAGGGAGACAAGGGGAATATGACAGATGGCGGTACCCGAGTTCCACTGATTGCCTACTGGAAGGGCCACTCGATGAGTGGCTTAGTGAACCGTGATTTGGTGGATTTCAGTGATTTTTTGCCCACATTGGCAGAGGCAGCCGGTATCCCGCTGCCCTCCGGACAGCAGGTGGATGGACGAAGCTTTTTGCCTCAAGTGTTGGGTCGTCCTTCCAATCCCAAGCCCTATATTTACATGTACTATAGCCCCAAGTGGGGGCGTTTTGCCAATGGGGTGTTTGTTAGAAATCAACGGTACAAACTGTACGACGACGGTCGTTTCTTTGACGTAGCGTCAGATGTTCTGGAGCAGCATCCTCGGTACCTGGCGGATCTTACGGGAGAGCTGCTCGAAGTAGCCGTCGGTTTTCAGCGCATTATGGAGGAGATTCAATGAGTCCAGGGTCGTATGGGTCACTTCTGCCCAACATTTATTCTGAGACATTTTTGGATGACATATGGTTCTAGAGCTAGGTGGATTTCCTTTGGGCCGTTTTTGCTCGCGGTAAAATAGGGGGGATGTTAAAATAAAAACGTTTGTTTCCTGTTTTTAGGTTTCTGTGAAGGCTTTATTGGCAGCTACGCCGCCCCAGTCGACTATTGAAAGGAAGTTGGTTTTTGTCAACTACAAATTTGCGGGGACGTTTGGGTGTAGTGGTAAACTACACCCAAGATAGCATGGTACAGCCAAAGTGGCCTTTAGTGTGATCCTGTAGAATGATAAATCTCGCCAGTCTTACGTCTTGGATCTAACATCTCAAATCTACTAGGCAATGTTAATTTATTCCCTAATTGTACCATCCTCATCGATTTGCAATTCCAACCGTTCCCCGTCTTTTTCCATACGCACTGCAAAGACCAACTTGCCCGCTTCCTTTCGGGCATTTACCCTGGTGAGGGCATGGTCCGGATACCTTGCCATCAGAATGGACAGGAGGTTATCGGGTAGGGGATCTTCGTATGGGATTGTGTTTGTAAACCTTCGTTCGGGGATAGCTTCTGACTTCCGCTCTATGAACTGGTTTGTGCCATCTGCTTGCTTTTCCAAGTCAAAGGCGTCGTACAGCTCGCCGGTAGCCGTATACGATTCGAAACTTAACTTATCGCCGTTGATCCGGATGACCTGAAATAGCTGGGTGTTTTCAGCAGCACGGTCACGGTCGGCTTCGTAGTCGTCCCATCCATTTTGTTTGAGTTCGTACATTTTGCCACCACTTACTGAAACCACATAGACCGTCCCCGTCTTGTCTCGTGCATTGACTCCGTCCAAGACGTTTTCTCCCGGTGAAACACGCCCACGTGCGTAGCTGTGGTCGTGCCCTTGTAGCGCGAGATCTACTTGGTACTTGTCAAAAAGGGGTTTCCAAGCTTCGCGAAGGCGGGTGTTTTCCCTTCCCTCAGATGCCGAGAACAAGGGATGATGGTAGGTGACGATGGTCCATTTTTTGTTGTTTTCGGAAAGCACTTTTTCTAGCCAAGGGATTTGTTCTTCTTGTAGCACATTGCTGTTGAGTGAAATGATCCGAACATCTTGATAATCGGTATAGTAAACGGTTTCGGCGATTTCCTGAAGGTCTTGTGGTCCGTTTTCTGGTAGGGTAAATTGGGGGCGCCACTGCACGGAAAGCCGACGTTTGGCATTTGTTCCATCCCATTCGGGGATGGCGCGGTATTCGTGGTTTCCTGGTGTGGACATAGAGGGTACCATGCTATGGATGAACCCACCTGCGGTAAACCACTCATGCCATTCCTGATCCCGGTGTGCGTTATTCACCAAGTCTCCCGCGTGTATGATAAATTTAGCGTCAGGGGCCTTTCTGTAGCCTTCCCTGATCAGTCGTGCCCAAAGTTCGAGGATGTAATTCTGGGCATCACCGACATAGAGAAAGGCAAAGGGTTCATCTTTGTCGTCGGAAGCTGTGCTAAACTGGATCCACTCGCTCCAGGTAGTACCGTCGCCTACCCGATAGGCATAGGTAGTGCCAGGGAGGAGGTCGGTAAAAACGGCGGAATGGTAGTGTGCTTTTACCTTGGCCATTTCAATGGAGGAAGCATCCAATTGTTCCGTTTTAGCAGAAAGTGTTTTTCCATAACGCCAGAAGGTAGGTGCACCATCGGCGACGGCTATCTCTGCCAAGGCATTGTGCACGGTGGTATCGGTTCGCCACGTGACGCTAGCCTGTGTGGCAGCATCTGCGCCAAAGCTTAGGACAATTCGATCCGGGTAGTCCGTAGGTTTGCTCCATTCTTCCCGAAATCTTGGGGCCTTGTATACGCGGTACTCTTGTGCGATTGCCCACTGGCAGGCCACGATACAAAGGAAGGGTAGGAGCAGGTTTTTCATTTTTACAGGGATGACTGGTTCTATATATCGTTTAAGATACGGTAAGTTGGGCAAAATTTCAACGTATATTTATCGTAAAAATACGCAGCTTATATCAAGTGAATGTTAACATTGTGCTAAATGAAGGTTAATCACAGCCTAGGGATTCCAGCTTTTCCGCCTAATTAGGTGCCCTATTCTGTTGGAAGGGTCAAATTTTTGAGCTATTTTCACTGTTGAGGACGCGCAAAGAGGAGCTCGGCTTGAGTAATTTGCGATGTACTTTATTGACAAGTCCTTTAAGACTATTCGTAACCAACTAATAACTTGTGCTATGGGCATCCTTTTTTCGCTTCTTGGAAATGCTGGGGTTGTTGACAATAACAAGCTGACTGCAGCTTACTCGAAACTCCTCATTGAGGACGAGCAAATTGAAATTGGGTTTCAACTGATTCGGGATACGTTCATCTTTACTACGAAAAGACTGATTCTGATTGATAAACAAGGTGTTACCGGAAGAAAAACCGAGTATCTCTCTGTCACCTATAAAAGCATTTCCCGTTTCAGTGTGGAAACCGCCGGAACCTTTGACCTGGATGCTGAATTGAAAATTTGGGTGTCTAGCGAACAAAGCCCTAGCATTGCTAAGAAGTTCAACAAGTCTGTCAACGTGTATGAAGTGCAGCAGCTTCTGGCAAAGCATGTGCTGAAGTAATAGGTAAAAAACACCGCTAAACACCCGACCGACATATGCCACCTAAGTTTTTTTGTCTATTTCTAGATAGCCCTCTTAGGTGTGCGTTGCGCGTTGCAGGGCTAGGTGGGCAGCGGAACAAAATCGGATTCCCCTTCGATCTTGGGGAATTTTTGCGCCTGCCACCGTTCCTTGGCTCCTTCGATGACTTCCCGGTCGGAATGGATAAAATTCCAATAAATAAAGCGCTCCTCCGGAAAGGGGTCTCCACCAAACAGGTAAATGGTCGTGTTTGCACCGATCTCAAAGGAACACAGTTTGGCGTTCTCTGCAATCAAAATCTGCCTAGCACCAAAGGTGTTTCCCTCAGCTTTGATTTCTCCGTTTAATATATACAGACCGCTTTCACCAAACAACCCGTTGCCGATATCCAACATACGGGGCTCCGTAGACTTTATCTCAATCATGTACAGGGGACTATAGACCGGAACAGGAGACTTTTTGCCTAATGCCTCACCGGCGATCAATTTAAACTGAACACCTTTATCTTCCCATTGGGGGATTTCTTCGGCTGCCACGTGTACAAAGCTGGGTTCGATGTTCTCCGTGTGTTTTGGCAATGCCACCCAAATCTGAAGTCCATGCAGGTTTTTTTCAATTCCGCGAAGGTAGTCAGGGGTGCGTTCAGAGTGTACGACTCCCTTTCCGGCGGTCATCCAGTTTACTGCTCCGGGTTTGATTTCCACGTTTGAGCCCACGGAATCCCGGTGCATGATGCTGCCTTCAAATAAAAAAGTAAGGGTTGACAGCCCAATGTGTGGATGAGGCGGCACGTCAAAGTTTTCGGACGCTGAGAGGGTTACCGGTCCCATGTGATCTATAAACGCAAAAGGCCCGACCATGCGCTTTTTCCGAAAGGGAAGCAGCCTTCCTACCATAAAGCTACCTATAGACCTTTCCCTTTCCTCAATGATTAGTTGAATGTTTGACATAACCCAATATTTTCATGAATATACAATCTGTTTGGGTATCTGAACAGATTTTATGGTGTTTTAGTAAATCCATCCCTAAATAATCAAAGCATGTACAAAGTCATTCTCTGCTGCTTGGGACTTTCGATGCTTTCCTGCGCACATCCTGAGCTAAGTCTTCCGCCACCCAATATCCTTTGGATTACGCACGAGGACATGAGTCCAATTTACGGATGTTATGGGGACGGGTATGCACGAACACCGAATTTAGATGCCCTTTCCGCCAAAAGCATTCGTTTTACCAACGCCTTTGCGAATGCGCCCATTTGTGCGCCGGCCAGGTCTACGCTGATTACGGGGATGTATGCCACTTCGCTTGGAACACAGCACTTACGGTCTGAGATACCACTTCCAGAAGGATTTAAAATTCTTCCGCAGGTGTTGCAGGATGTCGGGTATTATACCTCTAATCAAGTAAAAACCGATTACAATTTTTCTCCTGAGGGGAGATGGGACGATAGTAGCCCAACGGCTCATTGGAGAAATCGGCCCGAGGGCAAGCCGTTTTTCAGCGTCGTTAATTTTATGATAACGCACGAAGGACCTACCAACGCACTACGGACCGCCGATACGGAAAGCTTAAACGAGTGGAGTGATCCGGAAAAGGCGGTATTGCCGCCCTACATACCTGACACCCCGCGGATGAGACAGATTTGGGCGCACATGTACGACCTCTTGGCGGTATTTGATCAAGGCGTGGGGCGACTTATGGCAGAACTGGAGGAGGATGGTTTACTGGACAATACCATTGTGTTTGTGTTTTCCGACCATGGCCATGGTGTACCAGGGCACAAGCGTTGGCTGAACAGAGCGGGATTGCAGGTCCCTTTTCTACTGCACATTCCAGATAAATACCGTCATTTGGCTCCCCATTTATCGGGAGAAGAAACCGATCAAATGGTTTCTTTTGTGGATTTCGCCCCCACCGTAATCGGGTTGGCCGGTGCGAAGGTGCCGGATCGGATGGAAGGGCGTGATTTTTTAGCCAGGAAGCCTTCCCGTGCTGCCTATAGTTTTGGCTACAGAGACCGGGCTGACGACTGCTATGAAGTTGCCAGGTCTGTTTTTGATGGGAGATACCTGTATGTCCGGCATTTTATGCCGCAGCTTCCGTATTATCAAAGGGCCATTATCTTTCAGAAGCAAGGTAGTTACGAAGAATTCAATCGCTTAAAGGACTTGGGTCGGTTACCGGTGTCGACCGCTAAAATGATGCAGCAAAAGCCATTGGAAGAACTATATGATCTTTGGGAGGATCCACACGAGCAACGGAACTTGATAGGAGACCATGGTTTCGCCGCACGAGTTGATAGCTTAAAGACCGAATTGATTGACTGGATGGTGCGTCATCGGGATACCGGAATTTTGACGGAAGGGATTATGATGGAGGGGGCACTTGCCCAAGGTGTGTCGGTATACGAGTTTGCCCGGCAAATTCCGGAAGCGGACTTTCGCCGGATGGTAGCGGCCGCATACAAAGTGGGGCAGGTGGGGGCTATCGATGAGTTGCTGCCTCTTTTACAGGATAATTTGGACGTGGTGCGCTTTTGGGCCCTCGTTGCGTTGGATGCCTCGGGCAATCACTCGGAAGCCGTGTGGCAGCGTCTCTCGGAACTTTTGGTCGACAGTTCAGCTTCCGTGGCGATCAAAGCCGCCGAAATTATGGTAAGGCAGCGCGGAGATCCTCAGGCATTGGGCGTTTTGGAGACCATGCTGAAAGGATCCTACGAACCTGTTGTTTTGCAGGCAGCCATCAGCGTGCGGCAATTGGAAGAAAAGGCTTTGCCGCTGCTATCGGTTATTCAGGAGGAGGTTTTTCCCAATTATGCAGGAGATGTTTGGGGCCGTTATCGAAGCTGGAGTTATCCGATGTTTATCGGGATGGCGCTGGATCAGGCCCAGCTAAACTGCGGCGTGGCCATTCCCCTGCAGCGTTAAATTTACCTTTTTGACTAAAAAATAGTGATGGATACTGTCGACAGCCTTCTTGAACGTATAGTGGACATCGTGGGAGCAGATAACGTGTTGTTGGGCGAAGAGTTGTCGAACCACTTTGCCCATATATGGCAGACACACATTCCTTTGCGGGCGACCGCAGTGGTATTGCCTACCTGTGTAGAGCAGGTGTCCCCTATATTGACGCTATGCAATCAGCACGAAATGTCCGTGGTGGTGCATGGAGGACGGACCAATATGGTCGGCAGCACCGAGACAGATGGGTCGGAGTTGGTGATTTCCATGGAAAGATTGAACCGGATTTTGGAAATTGACTCGGATAGCAAGACCGTAACGGTAGAGGCAGGTGTGATATTGGAAAACCTACATCGGGCTGTTCAGGAAGTTGGCTTGATGTTTCCGATCACTTACGGCGCAAAAGGCTCTGCCCAGGTTGGTGGCATGATCGCTACCAATGCGGGTGGATTGCGGGTTTTCCGCTATGGGATGACCAGGCAGTGGGTATTGGGACTGGAAGCGGTTCTGGCTGACGGTACCGTGATTTCGTCGATGAAAAAACTGGTCAAGGACAATTCCGGCCCGGATTTGAAGCAACTTTTTATCGGCTCAGAGGGCACATTGGGAGTAGTGACGAGCGCGGTGTTGCGCTTGTGTCGGCCTCCTGCCAATCAGCAAACAGCTTTTGTGGCATTGGAGGATTACCCTGCTGTGTTGCGGTTTTTGAAATTCATGGAGCAGGAACTGGGATCAGCTCTTACGGCCTTTGAAATCATATGGAAGGACACTTATCGGAATATGTGTGGTATGTTGAAGGGTGGGGGTATTCCACTTGCCTTTGATTATCCCCTGTATGTACTGCTGGAGACGTCTGGAGATGCATCTTCGTGTGGTGCGGGCAGACTAGAGGACTTATTGGAGAAATGCCTATTGCGTGGAGATGTGTTGGATGCGGTTGTTGCAGGTTCAGAAACACAGCAGGCCTTATTTTGGCGCATTCGTGAGGATGTAGACCATATTGTTTCCCAATGCACGCACGATCAACATTTCGATGTGAGCTTACCGGTGGCGGATATTGGAGCCTATGTGGATCGGGTTACCGCTGCGTTGGACAGGGTTTTGGAAGTGGACAAGTATTTTGTCTATGGGCATATGGCCGATGGGAATATGCATTTGGTGGTAAGTAAGACAGTTGGTTCGGAGGAGTTAAAGGAACGGGTAAACCATATCGTATACACGCCACTTCGCGAATATGGAGGGTCGATTTCGGCCGAGCACGGCATCGGATTGCATAAAAAGCCCTATCTAGGCTATTGCCGAAACCCGGAGGAAATGCAGCTTATGTGTACGCTAAAAAATGCGCTGGATCCGAAAGGTATTTTGAACCCAGGGAAAATACTATAAAGCTCCGAAGAGGCCTTCAGTGGGCTTCTTCGGAGCATAGGCCAGGTGTTAGACCTTGATGAATATCTTTTTGCGGTAGAGGATATACAAGAATAACCAAACCAGTAGTAACGCACCGAACGCTTCAAATACGCGGTGCCATTCCTCTGGTAGGGGGCTGTAGAGTCCATAGAACAACTTTCGGGAGGTATAGCCAAAGTTGATAAAGCTGTAGCCAAAATAGATGGTCAGGGAGTTTAATCCGATCACCTGGAAAAAGAAGGCCCACTTGCGTATCTTCCAAACATCGATCACGGTATAGAAAGCCATCAGAAATAGAAAGGCCATACCGGCAGTGAGCAATACGAAGGAGCTGCTCCAAAGGTGCTTGTTGATGGGGAAATGCAAGCCCCAAACCAATCCAACACCAATGCCAACGACGCCTGCAAGGCTGAGCCATTTGATTTTATTGACTTCTGAAGCGTTGTTGGCGAGGATTGCTCCGGCTAAACTACCCAGAATGGTCAGGCACATGGCCGGAAACTGGGTGAGCAGGCCGAGCTCGTCGTAGGTTCCCTGAAGTAACCTGCCGGGAAGGAATGTCCGGTCAAACCAACCCACCAGATTCCCCTCGAAACTTAGGTCACCGGCCCCGTAGCCCGGTACAGGGATCAGGAAAAGCGCCGCATAGTACGCCACTAGTATGCCAATGGCCCAGCCCAATCGCTGTAGCCCGTTGAAGTTGAGAAAAAGCACGGTGGTGACAAAGGAGGCAAGGCCTATGCGGCCCAAGACCGAGCCGAGGCGGATTTGGGATGGCTCAAAAAAAGGGATGGGAGCATTTTTAAACAGAATGCCCAAACAGATTAGAATAAGCATTCGCTTTAGCGCCTTTTTGTAAAGTAGTTGTTTTTCCAGCCCCAAAGCCATGCCTTTGTTTAGGGAAAAAACCAATGATACGCCTGCCATAAACAGGAACAGGGGGAAGATAAAATCGTAAAACGTAAACCCATTCCAAGCGGGGTGGGTGAGCTGATCGGCTATCCAATCCACCGCTGCCAATCCGGTCTTTCCCTTTAGGAGCACCAAGAAGGTTCCTCCTCCTGATATCAAGAGCATGTCAAAACCTCTTAGGGCATCTAAAGAAAGTAGTCGTTTGTTGCTGCCTCCGGGCTGATGGGTGTTGCTGGCAAAATCCGGAGAGCTGATGTCAAGATTAGGCTGGGGGGAGTTTTTCATTTTGGGTGAATTGGTTGCTTTTTCCGTTTAAATGTCTGGGATGCTATTTTATACTATTTGGGTGAGTTTTGCAGTCAATTTATTTCTATTAATTGGATTATAAAAGTATTTTTATCGGATGGTCAATAAAATATTTGCTGTTGGGTTTTCTAGGTTGCCAGCTTTTTGGTACGTAACCGTTATATTCGCATGGAAAAAATGAAACTTCGATTTACGGAAAACTAAATTTGATGTAACCCAAAGCTTTTACGAAAGACAGATACAACCGATCGATGAAGCGAAATGGACACCTACGGTGAGCTTGGCTTGTGAATACGGGTAAGAAGCAGGATTTTGTCGGATTTGGCTTACTGACACCTTAAATTTTCGCTAACTTACGCTTGGATTTGAGTCGTTGAAACCCGCCCAAGTAGCTCGAGATGGCTATCACCGCTATACAGTTCGCAAGATAGGTACCCGTTTTCTATCGCTTGCGTCATTTCGGTTCGATTTTGGGAGGGAGTTAGTTAATGAGCATGCCTATAAATTATTTATTACCAATTATTTAAACAGTATACATGGAAGTAATCGTATCCTCCGATCCAAAGGAGTTGGGGCAAAAAAGCGGTAGTGCTGCAGGAGAACTCATCCGAAAGGCAATCGCCGAAAGGGGTGAAGCAAATATCATTTTGGCTACCGGAACCAGCCAATTTGAAACCATCAATCAACTGCTACAGGAAAAAGGGATAGCATGGGACAAGGTAACCATGTTTCACTTGGACGAATATTTGGGGTTGCCCATTACCCATCCGGCGAGCTTTCGCAAGTACTTAAAGGAGCGTTTCTTGGATCAGGTTGGTCAGCTTGCCGCCTATTACCTGATAGATGGTGAGGCAGATCCAGCGGAAGAAATCGATAGGTTGGGGCATCTGATTGCCTCAAAGCCCATCGATGTGGCGTTGGTTGGCATCGGAGAAAACGGGCATTTGGCCTTTAATGATCCACCTGCTGATTTTGACACGGAAAAGCCCTACCTGGTGGTAGACTTGGATGAAGCGTGCCGCAAGCAGCAATTGGGCGAAGGATGGTTTCCGGATTTTGACGCTGTTCCGAAGCAAGCCATCAGCATGTCTATCCGACAGATCATGAAATCTGCCGCGATCATCTGTTCGGTGCCCGATGAGCGAAAGGCAAAGGCAGTGCAGGAATGCGTGGAAAACGAGGTAAGCAATATCCATCCTGCTTCTATCCTGCAACAGCATCCGCAATGTATGTTGTATTTAGACAAGGCTTCTGCCTCTCTTTTGAAATAATCCTATCACCCAAAATAACCAAACCTGTGGCGTCCAAAACCCAAACTGTTGAAGTAGGCGCGCTCACGAAGCGACAAACCTATATTTCGATCGGCATCATCGGTGGACTGTTTTTTATCTTTGGCTTTGTGTCATGGGTAAATGCCATCCTGATACCCTATTTCAAAGTGGCCTGCGAGCTCAACAACTTTCAGTCCTACCTGGTGGCCTTCGCTTTCTACATTTCCTATTTCGTCTTTTCAGTTCCAGCTTCCTATTTGCTGAAAGCTGTCGGATTCAAAAAGGGGATGAGTGTGGGTTTTTGGGTGATGGCGGTGGGGGCCTTTGTTTTTATCCCTGCTGCGATGGGCCGAACCTACGAGATTTTTCTCCTAGGCTTATTCCTGATCGGAGCCGGTTTGGCGGTCCTTCAGACCGCGGCGAACCCCTATATCACCATTTTGGGCCCGAAGGAGTCGGCCGCGCAACGCATCAGCATCATGGGTATACTGAACAAAGGGGCCGGTATCCTCGCTCCCTTGGTGTTTGCTGCCGTGGTGCTGCGGGTCACCGACGATGCCATGATCTCCCAATTGGACACCTTGGATGTGGCCACTAAAGATCAGTATCTGGACGAGCTGATCGGAAGGGTGATATTGCCCTATACATTGGTAGGTATTTCGTTGGTGGTTTTGGGTGTGTTGGTGCGTTTGTCTCCGTTGCCCGAAATCAACACCGAACAGGAAACCGTAGAGGTAGCGCAATCAAACGCAAATAAAACCCATATCTTTCAGTTTCCGCATTTGATCCTGGGAGCGGTTGCCATTTTCCTGCACGTGGGTACTCAGGTGATTGCGATCGATACCATCATGAGTTATGCCATGTCGATGGGCATATCCATGTTGGATGCCAAGGTTTTCCCTTCTTACACCTTGGCAGGAATGATAGCCGGGTACATTTTTGGCATTATTACCATTCCCAGGTTTATCCAACAGGTTAACGTGCTCAGGGCATTCACTACCATGGGGCTGTTGTTTACTTTTGGGATTTTGTTTTTGAGGGGTGAGGTAGGCCTGTTGGGGCTTGATGTAGATGTGTCTATCTGGTTTGTGGTGCTGCTCGGCTTTGCCAATTCGCTGGTTTGGGCGGGAATCTGGCCCTTGGCGTTGGATGGGCTGGGAAAGTTTACCAAACTGGGTGCGTCCATTTTGATCATGGGGCTGTGTGGAAATGCCATTTTACCGATGGTTTATGGGCATTATGCCGACGCTGTCGGCTTGAGAGAAGCTTACTGGGTATTGGTTCCTTGCTATCTGTACCTTATGTATTACGCGTTTTATGGTCATTTGATCAGGTCTTGGAGTCGAGTGAAATAGACATCGTGTTGGGTGGTTTACAGGCTGTTTGGGCAAAAAGACCTACATATTCAAAAATCCCTTTTCGTAAGTCACCCAGAGGGGTATCCCCGGGCTGGGTGTAGTTTGCAACTACACCCTTCTATTAATTCCAATTTGCAATTGGAAATGGACGGAATTACCAATAATCGACCTCTATTAAGCCTTCTAACCCAGGATAATTCCTTGCGTTCGAACACATATAGTCTTCAGGTTTTTCCACGATTCCTGCCCTTACCGGATTCTCATGAATATAATTCATTCTACTTTCGATCATTTCAGTTCGATAAAGTTCAATACCATGGTTTTCGTGTGTCCAAAATTGCATTTCACCGGCTCTTTTATTTAATTTAGCATGATAAGCAAAAATCATCTTCAACCATTCCTTTCTGCTTTCCTGTGGATTCTCCAGTATCATTTTAAGCAATTTCTTGCTTGTAAACTTCTTGAAATCCCGTACCCAACCTGACAATTTTCCGTCTTTTTGTTGAACAACCAAGTGAAGGTGATTGGTCATGATAACATAACCAAAGAGGAAAAGTCCCTTCTCCTTTCTACAATAAGCCAGATTTTCCAAGATACAGTCCCTATACAGCTTTCTTGAAAACACATCTGCCCATCCAACCACTTGAAAAGTTAAAAAGTAGGGCATTTCCTGATCTCCCCCGATAGCTATCGGGGTTGATAAGCCTCTCCCATAGCTGAAAATAGTTTATCCGCACGGAAATTACAAATGAATATAGAAGTCTATAAATAGAAGGAATGTTTTTTTTTCGGAGCCGTCTTCAAATCTCAGTCAGAAAGTCTTCAAAATGTCTGGTATGTGTTTACTAATAAATTCTTTCGTACGCCACTGCAAATGGTAGGAAACGGATTACGTACTCCAAATAGATTAGAAATAGTTGGGTGTAGTGGATACTACACCCAGTCGGGGCAATAGAAAATTGGTAGGATAACTCGCCGAGTACTACGAAAGCATCAATTCATATGTTGAGGAAAATTCAAAACTTGAAAATTTACTGGTTTCGCAAACTTTTCCTCCCAAAATTATTTAACCTAAATATGTAATACATATTTTTTGCCGAATTGTCAAGAATATGCTTACTATTTCAACTCCTGTTTTAAATGTTGTAAATAAATTATTGTAAAAATATTTGGAAATATCATTCCTTTCTTTTTAACTTATACAAATCATTATAAAACTTAAAATAATTATATTATGAAAAATTACTTTAAAAAGCCAGTTCTTTTATTGGGATCGTTGGCAGCGGTGGTCGGATTTGGATTTGTCTCAGACCAGCATGCAGATGTAAAGGCACAAAGTGGTGTTGAGTGGTGTCAGTGGTTTGATGCACCTGGCGAACCCCATGACGGGTGCGTGATTTTGGTTTTTAATCTTCCTTGCATATGCGAAGGGTGCTAAAATCAGTAATTATCAAAATATGAATATAGATAGCAAGTTTGTTATCTATATGCTATTTACTATTAATTTTTATAAATTATGAAAAAGATCGTATTTATTGTATTTTTTAGTTTGTTATTTTTTGGTTGTAATAAGAAAACTCAAAAAAGGCAGTTTAAAATGGAAACAATAGAAGAAATTTCCATAAAGACAAATGACCTTATCTCTGTAAATCCTGGAAACACAAAGTTTATTGAAACTGACTCAGGTACATTTTTATTTGCCTATAATCATGTAGAGAAAAATTACCAATTCATTGATTTTTCAAATGGGAAAGTGAATCATAAAATTCCTCTAACCTTTGAGGGGCCAAATAGTGTTAAGGGATTTCTTGGAGCAACTCTTACAGGTCCGGATTCGATATGGCTTACCTTTTCTCCACCTGCAATTGGACTAATCAATTTTAAGGGAGAACTTCTGTTAAAAAGACAAATACCCAATGATGTACCGGCCCCTAAATTAATCGGACGTAAAATAGTTTAAAAACTGTAAATTTAC
>NZ_JACVCV010000130.1 GCF_017811155.1 Lunatimonas salinarum
TTGGAGATTGCCACGCTCCTACGTCGCTCGCAATGACGGTCTGTAACGAAGCAATCCCCTCGAGGAGACGGTTAGATCTGAGATTCTTAGAAGACGTAAGACTCGCAAATCGTTCGACCCTACATTCGGTAACAATACCCTTATGCCCTGGTTTGGAGATTGCCACGCTCCTGCGTCGCTCGCAATGACGGGCCCAACCCCGAAGGGGTGGCAGGTTTATAGCATAAGCAATCACGACTACACCCGGTTTTGGCCGCCAACAACATCCATCCTGCCACCCCTCTCCCGCCAAAACCCGAGGATGGTTGAGGAGGTGAGAGACGGTGAGATGTGAGATTCTTAGAAGACGTAAGATATAAAACATAAGACGTAAGACTCGCAAATCGTTCGAGCCTACATTCGGT
>NZ_JACVCV010000131.1 GCF_017811155.1 Lunatimonas salinarum
TAAAGGGGTTAATGTTCCGTGGCGTGGCTTGCATGGGTTGAATATACAAAATATTGGAAACAAGTCGGCATGCAGATCTACCGACGTTGCTAAGATCAGCGCAAGGCCTTTATTGCGAGTGACGCAGGAGCGAAGCAATCTTGTTTTTTTGTTGAATCGTCGTACTGTCGAATCGTTTAACCAAAACGGTCACGTTATTTAGGGAAGGACAAAGTGTAACGTCTTAGGTCTCACATCTTATGTCTAACGTCTAAAATCTTACGTCTTCTAAAAATCTCATATCTCACGTCTAACCATCTACCCGCACCTCAACCATCCTTGGGTTTTGGCGGGAGGGGGATAGCAGGATGGACAGGGTAAGCGGCCAAAACGGG
>NZ_JACVCV010000132.1 GCF_017811155.1 Lunatimonas salinarum
GCCTCAAGCGCTACCGAGACCTCAAAAACGCCCTAGATGCCAGCGAGCAGAAGGGCCGGGAAGAAGGAGAACAGATAGGCGAACTAAAGAAGCTGCGGTCGGGCATCATAAATCTCTATAAAGAAAACCTGCCCATGCCCCTTATCGCAAAGGTAATGGAGGCAGATGAGGTTATAGTGATGAGAATCCTAAAGGAAGAAGGGTTGTTGGGTGAAACGTAGGTAGTAAGACGTAAGATATAAGACGTAAGACGTAAGACTCGCAAATCGTTCGAGCCTACTTTCGGTAACAATACCCTTATGCCCTGGTTTGGAGATTGCCACGCTCCTACGTCGCTCGCAATGACGCAATTCACCGAAACGCC
>NZ_JACVCV010000133.1 GCF_017811155.1 Lunatimonas salinarum
CGGCCAAAACGGTGGAACAAATTGATCTCTAAGCCCAGTCTATAAACATGTCACCCCTACGGGGTAAGGGAGCCCGGCAAAGCCCGTCATTGCGAGTGACGCAGGAGCGAAACAATCTCTTTAAGCTAGCTCAAGGGGCTTGGGGTGGTTTTGAGAAGGAAGCTCAGTTTCGCCCATTGCAAATTGGCAAGTATATCGGGGTGTAGTTGCAAACTACACCTAGAGCGGGGGCTCGCTTCGGATTCGTGGTTTTGGAAAGGAAGTGGCATCGTAAATTTTCCGAATCTTACATCTCATATCTAACGTCTTACGTCTACCTCACCACCCTTCTAACTACACATATCCACAAAGAAAACGACC
>NZ_JACVCV010000134.1 GCF_017811155.1 Lunatimonas salinarum
GAGAACAGATCGGGCTGGAGAAAGGAAAAATGGAAGTATTACGATCAGGCATCATCAACCTTTACAGAAAAAACATGCCGTTAGACCTGATCGCTGAAGTCATGGAAGTGGATGTCGTCGAGGTGAAGAGGATCCTAAAAGAGGAGGGGTTGATTGCTGAGACCTAAGATTTAAGACGTTAGACTCGCAAAACGTTCGAGCCTACATTAGGTAACAATACCCTTAAGCCCTGGTTTGGAGATTGCTGCGCTCCTGCGTCACTCGCAATGACGGGCCGAAAACGTAAGACTCGCAAATCGGTCGACCTTACATTCGGTCCAACCCCAACGGGGTGGCATGATTATA
>NZ_JACVCV010000135.1 GCF_017811155.1 Lunatimonas salinarum
AGGAGCGTGGCAATCTCCAAGCCAGGGCATAAGGGTATTGTTACCGAATGTAGGCTCGAACGATTTGCGAGTCTTGCGTCTTATGTTTTATATCTTACGTCTTCTAAAAATCTCACATCTCACATTTAACCGCCTCCTCAAGGAGATTGCTTCGGCTTGATACTAGTTGACGGTCTACCGAAAGATTCCGATCGTATTCTACCCTGTATCTCCGTTACCGCCTATCTCCAAGCCAGAGCATAAGGGTATTGTTACCGAATGTAGGGTCGAACGATTTGCGAGTCTTGCGTCTTCTAAAAATCTCACATCTCACATTTAACCGCCTCCTCAAGGAGATTGCTT
>NZ_JACVCV010000136.1 GCF_017811155.1 Lunatimonas salinarum
TAAGTCGGTTTCTCAGCCACTCGTCGAGTGATTTCAGCTTTGATGCAATACTGGCGAGCCTGCCCTGACACAGTCAGTGGGCGGTAATTATTTACCCATCCCATCCATATTTCTTTAAGCTTTTGGAGCCGTTCTGCGAAGCTGTACGGTCTGGTCTTCTTGGTGATCTGCTTGAGTTTGCGTTTGAGTGAGTCCCAGCTGTTTTTCTTCACTACCAGTCCCACCCGCGGCCCGGCCCCTCGCTAAAAATGTCCTAAGGGACATTTTCTTCACGCTCGGTCCTATTTTTCAGGGCTTGTGTAACTGCCTTATGGATGTTCTTTTCGGGGCGGAAGCCAT
>NZ_JACVCV010000137.1 GCF_017811155.1 Lunatimonas salinarum
GTCTGCTTTCGGATACTTAGAATAGGTTGGTAATCGATATCAAGCCGCGGCAATCCCCTCTGGAGACGTAAGACTTAAGACATAAGACTCAAGCCTCCCCGTCATTGCGAGGCTTGGAGATATGTGGTATTGGATAGGCAAAGTAGTCGTCTTTCGGATGTTTGGATTAGATCGGTCAGCGAAATCAAGCCGCGGCAATCCCCTCTGGAGATGTAAGACTTAAGACTCAAGACCTCCCCGTCATTGCGAGGCTTGAAGATAAGTGGTATTGGATAGGCAAAGTAGTCTGCTTTCGGATACTTAGAATAGGTTGGTAATCGATATCAAGCCGC
>NZ_JACVCV010000138.1 GCF_017811155.1 Lunatimonas salinarum
CAAAGGCCTTAAAATCCTTTACCAGCGCCTTGTTTTGGGCAAATGCCTTTTCAAATACCGCGGAATCAAACACAAACCACTCATAGATATTGGTAATGATCAGATGTTTAACGGCTAGGTTTCCATGAGTGATGCGCTCTCGCAGGAAGTACAGTACCAGTTCCTGAAAGGATTTGGCATTCAGATTCACTCTCACTCCTACCTCCCCTTCCGCCGAAGGCGGGAGGGAAGCCTCCCCCTCTCCGGCGGGGAGAGGGGGCCTGGGGATGAGGGCGTTAAACCCGATCATCTCACTCTTATTGGTGGGTTTCTTGGTTTCCAA
>NZ_JACVCV010000139.1 GCF_017811155.1 Lunatimonas salinarum
TAGCTCAGTTGGTTAGAGCTTCTGACTCCCCCGAAAGCGTTCGGGGCAGGAGGTCACTGGAAATGTTGAAAATAGTACGGTCCTATAGCTCAGTTGGTTAGAGCTTCTGACTCCCCCGAAAGCATTCGGGGCAGGAGGTCACTGGAAATGTTGAAAATAGTACGGGCCTATAGCTCAGTTGGTTAGAGCTTCTGACTCCCCCGAAAGCGTTCGGGGCAGGAGGTCGCTGGAAATGTTGAAAATAGTACGGGCCTATAGGTCAGTTGGTTAGAGCTTCTGACTCCCCCGAAAGCGTTCGGGGCAGGAGGTC
>NZ_JACVCV010000013.1 GCF_017811155.1 Lunatimonas salinarum
GACCTTCCCGACTTGTCGGGACAGGCATTCTAACCAGCTGAACTACCACTCCAATGTTTTATTTCAAATGTTCACCCGCGACCTTCCCGACGGTGTCGGGACAGGCATTCTAACCAGCTGAACTACCACTCCAATATTTTATTTCAAATGTTCACCCGCGACCTTCCCGACTTGTCGGACAGGCATTCTGAACAGATGGTTCCTTATTCAAAACTTTCGCTTTCCGATTCGTCTATCGTTTAACGTGATGCAAATGTAGGCGCTTTATTTTTATCTGCAAAAATATGAAATAAAAAAAATAGTTGGCAGTCATTATTGTTCTCAGATTCAGGAGATTTATTTTCGTCCTTCTTAGTGCGGTAGGGAAGTTGTTTTGTGTTTCGGAAATTATAGGGCCCATACCGAAGCAATGGATAATCTAAATCCATAATCACAAATAAATCTTTATCTTTGTACCGTTCAAAAACTGAAATTATGGTATTAGAATTTGAAAAACCTATTGCCGATCTGGAGAACAAGCTTCGGGAAATGAAAGATCTTGCAAAAGGAAAAAACATCGACTTATCCACCGATATCCAGTCTTTGGAGGAAAAAATTCAAGCCTTGAAGAAAGAGACGTTCCAAAACCTGACTCGCTGGCAGCGAGTACAGCTTTCCAGACATGCAGACAGGCCCTATGCGCTGGATTATATATATGAAATCACCAACGACTTTATCGAGTTGCATGGTGACCGGAGTGTCAAAGATGACAAAGCGATGGTCGGTGGATTGGGTGATATCGACGGGCGTACGGTGATGTTTATCGGTCAACAAAAGGGGAGGAACACCAAGCAGCGCCAAGAACGCAACTTCGGCATGGCCAACCCAGAAGGGTACCGCAAAGCTTTACGCCTGATGAAGATGGCGGAGAAGTTCAACAAGCCAATAGTTACGCTTATAGACACTCCAGGTGCTTTTCCTGGACTGGAAGCCGAGGAAAGGGGACAAGGCGAGGCAATCGCCAGAAACCTCCGCGAGATGTTCAAACTCAAGGTACCTGTAATCTGCCTGATCATCGGTGAGGGGGCTTCTGGAGGAGCCCTGGGAATAGCAATAGGTGATCGGGTGTTTATGCTGGAAAACACCTGGTATTCGGTTATTTCTCCAGAGTCTTGTTCTTCCATTCTTTGGAGAAGTTGGGACTACAAGGAGCAGGCTGCCGAAGCATTGAAGTTGACAGCATCGGATATGTTCAACAATAAATTGGTCGATGGAATCATTGAAGAGCCATTAGGTGGTGCCCACCGGGATATGAAGGCCATGGCTGCCAAGATAAAGGATGCTATCAAGTCAGCACTTGCCGAGCTGGATAAGATGAAACCGGAAAAGCGCATTGAAAAGCGCATCGAAAAATTCTGCTCGATGGGGGTCGTAAATGAATAAACACAACCTGACCATGTACTGTAATAACCTTCAATATCCATTGGAGGTTTTTCTTTGCTTTCAGATGGTCTGTTAAATAAGCTGCATTTGGACAAAAAACGGATTTTTGGAATAACCTTGTCAGGCGGAGGAGTGCGTGGAATCGCTCACTTGGGGGTACTGCAGGCGCTGAACGAGCATGGTATATCCCCGGATCGGCTGTCAGGCAGCAGCGCAGGGGCCATTGTGGCCATTATGTATGCAAAGGGGTTTTCTCCCAAGGAAATTCTGGATATCATCATCAAAACAAATTACTTCCGGTTTCTTAGGCCGGCGATTAGCCTGCGGGGCCTGCTGAAGATGGAGTCGGTTTATTCGCTTTATAAAGAGTACCTTAAAGAGGATGATTTTGGTTCGTTGCAAATTCCAGTAACCATTGCGGCCACAGACGTGCATTTGGCAAAAACCGTTTTTTTTTCCGAAGGGGAAATTATCCGGCCGCTCATGGCTTCCTCATGCATACCCGGGATGTTTGATCCGATTCTAATCGAGGGACACCATTATGTGGATGGCGGCGTGTTGAATAACCTTCCAGTAGAGCCATTGCTGGGGAAGTGTGATCGATTGATGGGGGTGAACTGCAACCACCTGCCGGTTCAACAGAATATCAGTCATATTAAGAGCCTCATTGAGCGCACGGTGATCATGTCTATGAATTACAATGTGTACAGCAGGGTACCTAAGTGTGATTATTTCGTAGAACCGAAGGGGTTGGCCACCTACGGTGTGTTGGAAATTAAAAAGGCGAAGGAAATATTCGCCCGAGGATATGAATACATGATGGAGTTTTATGATCTGCATTCGGAATTAAACATGTTTCAAACCAATACGAGTTATAAAGATGATGAAGTTGTTGGCTAGGTTCGTCTTTTGGATCACGGGCTGGAAGATATCGGAAGGGATGCCCGAGGGAGTGCGAAAAGCCGTACTGATCGCTATTCCCCATACAAGCAATTGGGACTTGCTGTATGCCCGTGCAGCATTCTATTTGATGGATGTGCCGGTTCGGTTTACCATTAAAAAGGAAGTCATGGTAGGGCCCTTGGGCTGGCTGATAAGTGCATTGGGCGGCATTGCCATAGACCGAAAGAAGGTGTCCGGCAAGCGCAAGCAAACCTACACGGAAGCCATGGTTCAGATGCTAAAGGAACGCGATGAATTAGTAGTCATGGTAACTCCCGAAGGCACAAGAAGTTATGCTCCTAGGTGGAAATCGGGCTTCTACCATGTGGCACTTGGAGCGGAGGTGCCTATTTTGGTAGGGTTTTTGGACTATAAGACAAAAACCGCAGGTATCGGGCCAATGATCATTCCGAACGGGCAAATGGAGGAGCAGATCGAAGAACTGATGGCTTTTGGACGGACGATTACCGGTAAGCACCCCAAACAAGGCATTCGCTGATGCTGGTCATACGGTGCGTTTTTTTTAAATAAGTTGGGTTACAAACGAAAGGCACACCATGATCAAACAAAAACTGAATCAGTTAAAAGGGCTTACTTTTTTTCAGATTTTGAAAGACAGCGTACAGGATTTTGGAAGCAGCTACTCCATGACCTTTGCGGCGTCCACCGCATTTTATACCATTTTTAGTTTGCCGGCCTTACTCATCATTGTGTTACACATCGCCGCTACGTTTTACAGCAAAACGGAAGTAAGGGAGGAGCTTTTGAATCAAGTGGGAAGCTTGATCGGGGAGGAAAGCATACAGACACTGGATCAAATCATGCAAAACGTGACCATTGGGAATCAGGTCTTTTGGTCTCAGTTAATCGGGATAGGGATTTTGGTGTTTAGCGCAACCACCGTGTTCGTAAGCCTTCAAAATAGCATCAATCATATCTGGCATATCAAGCCCAAGCCGGAACGAGGCTTGTTGAAATTTGTGATCAACCGGTTTTTGAGCTTCTCGATGGTGGCTACTATCGGTTTTCTCTTGCTGGTTTCACTGGTGCTGGATGCGGTCATCGTAGTGGTTTTAAATTATTTTTCCTACCTGATTGATCGCGAGATGCTTTTCTTTGCCAGCTTGGTAAATTTCGTTCTAGCCCAGGCATTGATGGTCTTGATCTTTGGACTGATGTATAAAATACTACCGGATGCAAAGGTACGCTGGCGCGACGTATGGCTAGGGGCCTTTGTGACCATGCTGCTATTTGGGTTGGGCAAATACCTTATAGGAGTTTACATGGGAAATGCCGAAGTAGGCAGCTACTACGGGACAGCCGGATCCTTGGTGGTAATCTTGGTATGGGTCTATTACTCGGTAGTGATTTTTCTTTTCGGTGCGCAGATAACCTACTACATTGCCGAAAATGTAGGTGGCAACGTTACACCGATTTCGCAGGCCGTCAAAATAGAAATGGTGGAATTGGATGAAAACGGCAAATACGTACGTAGTGGCAACTGACTTTTGTTGCCCGGATGGGATTATATGGAATAGCCGCCGTCAGAAGTAAAAACCGCCCCCGTTGTGTAGGAGGATGCCTCAGAAGCCAAGAAAAGTGCCATTGCTGCGATTTCCTCTTCATTTCCAAGGCGTTGCAGAGGGAGGTTTTTCATGATGTGCTCGTGAATTTTCTCGTCTGACCACAATCCCTTGCTAAACTGGGTTTTGATTACTCCCGGGCAAATGGCATTCACCCGTATGTTGAAATCACCCCATTCTTTGGCAAATACCTTGGTCATGGAAATGAGGGCCGCCTTACTGATGCTGTAAAGCCCTAGACCTCTCTCCGGTGAAATAGCACCAATAGAGCTGATATTTATAATCGCCGAAGCAGTGGATTTTTTGAGATGCGGAAAGCAAAGCTGGGACAGTTCGTAGGGGGCCTTGAGATTCACGTCTATGATCTTGTCCATCACACCCATTTCGTATTCGTGAATCGGCGCAAATATTGGACTGACCGCTGCGTTGTTAACCAGTATGTCGATTTTTCCGTATTTTTTGACCGTTGCTTCGATCAAAAGTTTGCGTTGCTCTTGGTAGCCGATATGGTGGGCAAATCCCGTTACCTCGTAGCCCCGCCCTCGAAGCGTGGCTACCGCTTCGTTAAGGTGCGTTTGATTTCGGCTGTTCAAAACCACTTTTGCTCCTGCTGCTGCGAAAAAATGGGCAATCGAAAAACCAATTCCTTTGCTGCTGCCAGTGATGATGGCTACCTTGTCCTGAAGGGAAAACAACGAATTTAGATCCATGGGTGATGCGTTTGGTGCGCTTTTCGGCCAAAAAAGATGGCTTCGTTTAACGTGACTAAATATACCGGTAAAATATCATTTTTCACTGAAAATTGTCCCAAAAGATACCCTACCGTGGATTTTTTTCGCATTCAACCGCCGGCAACTACGTCCCAACCAACTAGATTCTTATTTGGGATCGCCCGTTTTTGGATCAAATTTAGAAACCTCTTTTTCAATTACCTCCCTGGATGAAATCTCTTGTTCATTGGATACCTCATTCGGGTTTCGGTTAAATAGTTTCTTGAAAATCAAAATCAACGCGACGGCAACAGCCAAAATGATTAATGCTCCTATGTATAAAGACATATTTCTCGTTTTAGGTGAAACTTGATAATATAGTCTTTCAGGCACAAGAATGATGCCTTTTTGGAGATCAGAGGTTTTTTGACAAGAATTAATCCATTCTTAACGATGGTTTTAAAATAACCTCCCTTGTACAGCCGCTTGCTTGGGAGCGTACTGAGGTCCCTTAAGAATTTCAATGAGCACCTTCACAAAGCTGTTTTTCCAGACCTCTGCATGAATCTTCAGATCCTTGGGCTCGTATTCAACAGAACCTTTAAGGCGTTCAAAGCCAGTTAGCATGGACCAAACCATGTAAAAGGTCGTTTCGGGGTGTAGTTCCGGACGAATGCTATTATCTCGAATCCCTTTTGAGATTATTTTGATCCCAATGGCAGGGATATCGTGTTGCATGCCCAGCAGCTTGTGAAAATACGGGCTCTCCAAAATAGAGGGATGGATAAGTTTCCGGGTTGCGGGGTCGTTGTAAAGGTTCACTAAGCCCAAAAGGTGTAGTATCGATTCGTAAAAAAACCTTTTTTCCACCGAAAACTCCAAGAAGTGATCTACCAAGGAAATGACGTTGTCAAAACCATTTTGGTCTTTCCCCTTGGTGAGTATTTTATTAAACATATCCCTAAAGTCTTCGAAAGCCTTCTTTACCACTGCCATGTAAAGGTCCTCTTTGCTTTTAAAGTAGAAATACGTAAGGCCTTTGCTCATTTTAGCCTGTGCAGCCACCTCTTCGATACGGGTATAATGCGGCCCCTTTTCAGCGAAGATCTTTATTGCAGCCTCTAGAATTTTCTTTTCCCGTTGTTGCCTTTCGTATACGCCCATGAGCTTTCAGTCCTAAATCAGGAGGGGTTTACTTTTACGATAAAATAATGCTTTTTACCTCTTTGTATGAGGAGGTATTTGCCCTGTAACAACGAAAAGGCAACAGCCGCATTGGGGTCATTGAGCTTTACCTTGTTGATACTCAAGCCACCTCCATGAATCATTTTTCGAGCTTCCCCTTTAGAGGGAAATACAAATTTTTCGAATGCCAGCAGGTCGGTCACCTGTTCGAGTCCGTTGTAGTCCGCCTCGCTGATTTCAAGCACCGGAACCCCTTCAAACACCTGTAAGAAAGTTCTTTCATCCAGCGTGGATAAGTCCTCCAGGGATGTTTTGCCAAATAATATCTCTGAGGCTTTTATTGCAGTCTCCAACTCTTTCTCCCCATGTACCAGTAGGGTAACTTGCTTGGCAAGTTCTTTTTGGAGGGCCCGTAGGTGTGGGGCAGTCTGATGCTCCGCTTCCAAATTCAAAATGGTTTCCCTGTTTAGGGTCGTGAAGATGCGCAGGTATTTGGCGGCGTCTTCGTCTGATACGTTTAACCAAAACTGGTAAAAGGCGTAGGGTGATGTTTTTTCGGGATCCAGCCACACGTTGCCTCCCTCTGTTTTTCCAAACTTGCTGCCATCTGCCTTGGTTATCAGTGGAACGGTGAGCGCATAGGCTTCCCCGCCCGCCATCTTTCGGATGAGCTCGGTACCCGTTACGATATTTCCCCACTGATCCGATCCACCCAGCTGAATGCTACAGTTTTGGTGTCTCCACAAGTGAAAAAAGTCGTAGCCTTGGATAAGTTGGTACGAAAATTCGGTAAAGGAAAGTCCGCTGCCTTCTTCCAGCCTTCGCTTTACGCTGTCCTTAGCCATCATGTAGTTTACGGTGATGTATTTACCCACATCCCGGATGAAGTCCAGAAACGAAAATCCTGACATCCAGTCGTAATTGTTGACCAGTTCGGCTTTATTGGCCCGGTCCTCTCCAAAATTCAGGAATTTGGCCAACTGACTTTGGATGGCGGAAACATTGTGGTCTAGTGTTGCTTTATCCAACAGGTTTCTTTCTGCCGATTTGAATGAAGGGTCGCCGATCATGCCTGTAGCACCACCAACCAACGCAATGGGCTTGTGGCCTGCACGTTGAAAATGTACCAAGGTCATCACGCCCACCATGTGTCCTATATGAAGGGAATCCGCTGTTGGGTCAAATCCCAGATAGGCTGCTGCCGTCCCTTTCTTGAGATGCTCTTCCAATCCGGGGGTCATGTCTTGCAGCATACCCCGCCATTTCAATTCTTCAATGAAGTCCGCCATGGTGTCTTACTCGTTTTTTTGCCTGCAAATATAGGGTTTGTCGCGTAGTTGTGGAAGGGTTGCGGCGTTTTCGGTCTGTTGATGCCAAAATTGGCCCGATTCGCCCCATTTTACTTTTTCTTCTTTATCTTGTAGGCAAAACAGCTCTATGAAAAGGCTTATCCTCGCACTGACAGCTTTTATGCCGCTCGCTCCATCGCTCGCCCAAAATTTTATCCCGAACTATGATGAAAGTAAAGTTCCGGATTATGTCCTACCTGATCCCCTTCAATTTGCCAATGGTCAGCGGGTGCATGATGCCCCTGATTGGGAAAACCGAAGAATAGAAATTCTTCGATTATTTGAGGAAGAGATGTTTGGTGTCAGTCCCGCTTGGGATGGTCAAATGCAGCTACTGGAGCTTTCCCGGAACAATGAGGCCTTAGGAGGTAAAGCCGTTCAGCAGGAAGTGAAACTAACCCTGGAGCGAAATGGACAATGGGTGGACCTGGTACTTTTGACCTACCTACCAAAAGGGGTAGATAAAGCCCCCATGTTTGTAGGGCTGAATTTTTACGGCAATCACACAATTTCAGCAGATGAGGCTATCCATGTTACAAAGAGCTGGATCAGAAATAATGCCGATATGGGCTATACCGACAATAGGGCTTCGGACTCGAATCGTGGCAGCCGGGTCACCAATTGGCCTGTAGAAGAGATGGTCAATCGCGGCTATGGGCTGGCAACGATGTATTATGGAGACATAGACCCGGACTTCGATGACGGCTTTGCCAATGGTGTGCATGCATTATTTCCCGACGAAATACGAAATGATAAATCTTGGGGCAGCGTGGCGGCCTGGGCTTGGGGAATTTCCCGAATAGTAGATTATTTGGAAGGTGTACCAGGTGTAGACCACGGACGCCTTGCAGTTGTAGGGCATTCCCGTTTGGGAAAGGCGGCGCTATGGGCGGCAGCAGTAGATTCCCGCTTTACGATAGCTATCTCCAATAATTCCGGCTGTGGAGGAGCCGCACTGTCTCGGAGAAGGTTTGGAGAGACGGTGGAGCGCATCAATACCTCCTTTCCACATTGGTTTAATCGGCGCTTTCGGATTTACAACAACGAAGAAGATTCCCTGCCCATGGATCAACATCAGCTTATAGCGATCCTGGCACCCCATCCGGTGTATATTGCCAGCGCCGCAGAGGACCTTTGGGCTGACCCCAAAGGAGAGTTTCTATCTGCTGTGGCAGCTACGCCGGTTTATCAGCTCCTAGGGAAAGAGGGTTTGCCTGTGTCTGAGTGGCCAAAGGTGGAGGTACCCGTTATGGGCACGCTGGGTTACCATGTCCGAAAGGGGGGGCATGGAATGTTATACTACGACTGGATGCAGTACTTGGACTTCGCCGATAGGCATTGGAAGTAGGCGCGTTACTCTTCCGCTTTGGTCAACATGTTTTGGATGGCGGTCATTACGATTTTTTCCGCTCTTGCATCAAATGGACTGACACGCACCTCATAGCCACCTTGGCTGTAACTTTCAGCGGTGCCGATATAACCCAGTCCATAATCGCCATAGGCTGCCATGGTCACCTTTCGGGCGGGCTGCAGCTGCTTGGCGGCCAGTTGGTATTCTACAAATAATTCCGCAGGCATGTGGAGGATTCGGATATCGTTGATTGCCAAGCAGCTTAATAGCGTACGATGTCCTGCTTTGGATCTGTTTAACCAGGCTAATTTAGAGGCATTTTCTGCCAGCCATGCCGCGTTGTTTTCAGGGTTTTCCAGCTTGCTTGTGATTTCTATGTTAGGGTCCAGCCTTATGGACTCGGTGACCCATCGGATACTGTTTGGGCGCAGGCGTGTTTTTTCGGTTTTTTCATAAGCCCGTTGCATACCCTCTGCTAGACGCTGCGCGAGGGCAAGGCGGTTTTCTGGTGAACCGTCGTTGTACTTTCCTGCGGTGACATTGCCTGCTGCACCTGTAAAATGGATATGCAAAGCCGCAGGAACAGCCGTCTGACGCATAAAGCGGGCTAGCCCGGGGAAATCGGGATTGGCGATGCCGGTCCGGTAATAGCTTTGCGGATGCACCGCGTAGTAGCTCAGCACGGCAATAGGGGTTTCTTCCCGCCAAAAACTCAGCACCGCCACCTGAGGATCTATCGTTCCTTCGGGAGCTGCGATGGCTGCCGGGTCTTTCGTAGCCGAATACCGGACATATTTTACCATGCCATCCTCGCCCAGTACTCTCCGGTTACTGGCTACTTGGTGCACTTCTGCTTCGCCAAACCCCACATGGGTTACTGCTACGCTCCGTTCTACAGCTTTGGATACTTCAAGTGAAAGTCTTTCCAGGAATTCCCTTTGTTGGGTTCCGTCAAAGGTACCTGGAGAAAATCCCGCATCTACCAAGAGCTTTTCCGCTCCAAAATCGGACCGCGGGGCATCGTGCTGATGCACAGCGTGGACGGACACACGTTCGGGACTGGTTCCTGCGGCTTTTGCCAGTTTTTCCCGGAAGAGGTCGTGACTTTCATTGGCAATGCCTATCCAGTCTACGGCGCAAAGCACCATCGGGTCCCCTTGGCCAAGGAGCACCATCCCCTTTGCCCGGAGCCCCAAGTCCCATGCTCCTGCCATGGTATCATAGGCCAGTAGGCTACCAACAGGTGGAGTCGCATCCACGTCAAATACACCCACCCGAACGCCGGAGGGATTTGTAGCCTGTTGGGCATGGGCCGAGTATAGACAAAAAACGAAACTGATAACGATACCAGCAGTTAGACGGAGTTTGGAACGATTCATGGAACCTTTGTTCATAGAATAAGTGGGTGGAGGTCATTCAAGTTGCTTAAGATAACGAATTCCTGGTAAATAGTCGATAGTTGACTTTTAGAATTCACTCTAAATGCCTATATTTCCTTATTATTTTTATCTTTTACTCGATCCTATGCCAAACTATGTTCCGAAAATAAGCACATCGCCTCCTCTTGCGATCGAACAGGAAGTGGAGGAGCTGGAAGCGCTTCTTGATGAAGTGTTGCCATTTAAAATGCTCGATCACAATGTACTCATTGCAACTTGGAATATCCGGGCATTTGGGGGATTAACAGAGAAGTGGGAAGCTAAGGAACAGGATTCGCCCAAAAGGGATTTGCATTCATTGCTTTGCATTGCTAAGATCATCTCTCGATTTGATATCATTGCCGTTCAGGAGATCAAAGGCAACCTAAAAGCTTTTCGCCATATGCTAAAGGTCTTGGGTCCCCATTGGAGTTTTATCTTGACGGATGTTAGTGGGGGAAATGATGGGAACGACGAGCGGCTGGGGTTTTTGTTTGATTCCCGCAAGGTGAAGTTGTCTGGTCTGGCCTGTGAACTGGTGGTGCCAAACGAAAAAGGGGAACGCATCCAAGAAGGTGCCTTTGCCCGGCAATTTGCCCGTACTCCTTATGCTGTGGGATTCAAAGTAGAAGACAAAACCTTCGTTTTGGTGACCCTCCATGTGATTTATGGAAAGCGTGCCACTGACAGGACGGGGGAACTCGAAGGTATTGCCCAATGGCTTAAACGCTGGGCAATGAACTTGAATTCCTTTGATCAAAGTTTGATTGTATTGGGAGATTTTAACATAGATAGGCGGGGAGATCCTCGTTACCAGGCCTTTGTGTCGACTGGATTGCGGGTACCCCAAGACTTGACCGAGGTGGGCAGGACGGTATACGATCACCGCACCCGTTACTACACTCAAATTGCGTGGTTTCACGATCAGAAAAATATCCCGCAGCTGTCCATCAAGTATTTGAGAGGCGGGGTGTTTAATTTTGGTCCCCATGTGCTGAAAAACAGGAAATTGACACCCCAACAATTATCTTGGAGAATCTCGGATCACCTGCCGCTCTGGGCGGAGTTTTCCACCAAGTGCTAGATTTAATGAAAGATTGCCTATTTTAGGAGGTGTGGACTACGCAAAACTGCAACAGGACGGTTTGTGGGCAGTTTGAGAAGCTATTTTGTACTTCAAAAAGTAACTTTTGTGAAAGACGACAACTATTTAGCCATTATTAAAGAAGATCCTTGGTTGGTATCTTATAAGGAAGAGATACTCCAACGGTATGTCCGATTTCAACGGGCCTTGTTGGAAATTGAACTTGCTGAGGGAAGCTTGACGGAATTTGCCAAAGGCCATACCTACTTCGGGATTAATTTTGACAAGGAGAGGGATGGCTGGTATTACCGGGAGTGGGCTCCAAAGGCACAATCGCTGTTTTTAATAGGAGACTTTAACGGCTGGAACAGGGAAAGCCACCCCCTGAAACGAGTGGAATGGGGAAGTTGGGAGATATTTCTTCCGAGGGATCAATACGAGGAGACGTTTGTTCACGGGGGGCTTATAAAGGTGCACGTAGTTTCCGAAAAAGGGGCGATAGACCGGATTCCCGCCTATATCAAACGGGTGGTTCAGGACGAAGACTCCAAGGATTTTGCTGGACAGCTTTGGTTTCCTGAACAGGACTTCGCATGGACGGATGCCGATTTCTCTCCAAAAAGGGCCTTTACCGGTCCTTTGATTTACGAAAGCCATGTAGGCATGGGGCAAGAAAAGGAGGGAGTGGGAACCTATCGGGAATTTGCAGACAAGATTTTGCCCAAGGTGAAGGAAAATGGCTACACGGTGGTACAATTGATGGCCGTGATGGAACACCCGTATTACGGGTCGTTCGGCTATCACGTGTCTAATTTTTACGCCCCTTCCTCCCGCTTCGGGACGCCGGAGGAACTGAAGTACTTGGTAAACAAGGCACACGAACTCGGACTCGCCGTGGTCATGGATATCGTTCATTCCCATGCAGTTCAAAATGTGGCTGAGGGGTTGAATGAGTTTGATGGGTCTGATCATCAGTATTTCCATCCGGGGCCCAGGGGGTATCACGAGGTGTGGGATTCCAAGCTGTTCGATTATGGAAAGTACGAGGTGAAGCGCTTTCTGCTTTCTAACATACGCTATTGGATGGAGGAGTTTCACTTTGACGGATTCCGCTTTGATGGGGTCACCTCCATGCTCTATTTCCATCACGGGCTGATCACCTTCGGGCATTACGACAATTATTTTTTAAAGGACGTAGACTGGGACGCGATCATCTACATGCAACTCGCGAATCGGCTGATCCATGAATTGAATCCCCAAGCCATTTCCATTGCCGAAGAGGTCAGCGGAATGCCCGGTCTTTGCCGTGAACCCCTGGAGGGGGGTATTGGATTTGATTACCGCATGGCGATGGGTATTCCCGATTTTTTCATCCGAATTCTCAAAGAACAGCGGGACGAAGAATGGGATATGTTTGAGTTTTGGAAGGCCCTAAGTGACCGAAGGTATAAGGAGAAGACCATCGCTTACGCTGAATCCCACGATCAGGCCTTGGTCGGTGACAAATCCATCGCTTTTTGGCTAATGGATAAGGAGATGTACTTTCATATGGGGGTAGATGATAGCCACTTGGTGGTGGATAGGGGCATTGCTTACCATAAGCTTTTCCGCATGTTTACCATTGCATTGGGAGGTGAGGGCTATTTAAACTTTATGGGCAACGAGTTTGGGCATCCGGAGTGGATTGATTTTCCACGGGAAGGAAACCATTGGAGTTACAAATACGCCCGCCGTCAGTGGAGTTTGGCGGAAGACGATACCCTGAAATACCAGTATTTGCTTAAATGGGACCGCGCTATGGTACAGCTGATCAAGAGGCGTAAAGTGTTATTGGCACCTTTTGCAGAACAGATTCACTTGGATCCAGGCAATAAGGTCATTGTATTTCAGCGGGCCGACCTGCTTTTTGTTTTTAATTTCAATACCAGCAGATCCATTTTCGACTATCAATTTAGAGCGCCCTCGATGGGCAAATACCGGTTGGTACTGAATTCCGATAACAAGAAGTTTGGCGGTTTTCATCGCATTGATGAGAAGTTGGATTACTACACCGATCAGCATCAACGGTTAAGCGTATACTTGACAAACCGAACCGTTTTGATTTTGTCTCGGGTAGATGGATAAGGGAAACAGCCCGTTACATGGCTACCTATCGATGGCATAGGTAGCCATTTTTTCGTTACGAGCAGGGCAGCTATTAGGCGGGTTGGTATTTTAAGGAGTTATTCGATGACTTTTTGAGTCTGCAAGTAGGCGACTAAGTCTACCACCTCTTGCTCGGAAAGGTTTTCAAAGAGCCCGGAGGGCATCATGGATACCTCGGTGGTTTCCCTGGATTGAATGCTGGATTTGTTGATGATCACCGGGTCTTGACCCACTACTCGCAGGGTCAGTTGGCGCTGATTTTCACCAATGACGTTACCCGTGTAGGTCCTTCCATCCCTGGTGGTGATGACTACCATTTTATAGTCGTCTTGGATTTCAGCAGAAGGTTCCAGTACATTGAGCAAGATGTAATTCACATCCGTCCGGTTGGATCCGGTGAGGTCAGGGCCTAACTCTCCTCCCTGTCCAAACATTTTGTGGCAGGCACCACAGCTTTCTTGAAAAAGCGTCTTACCGGTTTTCAGGTCAGCTTGTTCTAAGGCCCCTGCCGTCAATATGTTACGGTATTTGGCATAAGCGGCTTCGTCATAGGGTACCTCTTCGATGGGGCCCCACACTTCGATAAAACCACTGCCTACTACCCGGAGCATTTGCCTGGCCACGGTAGCAGGTATTTCCCGTTTGGCAACCCGGCCGGATTGGATTTCCCGAAGGAGCATGTTTCCGTACCGTGGCCTGGATGAAAGCGTCCGGAGGGCCAGTGATTTTTCTTCCGCATCCATTTGGGGAAACTCCTGGATCAGGTGCCGCCCAAATGTCTCCTGGTCAAAAGCAGCCATGGACCGAATAACTTCGTGACGAAGTGATTGGTCTGCATATAGCCTGACCAATCGGTTTGCCAGTGCAGGATTCTGTTGGGCGGTAAGGGATTTTAAGGATTGTACCCGACTTGCCGTTGTCGCGTTGCGGTTTTCCAAAGTTGCTAACGCACGTTGTGTGGCCTCAGCATCCCCAAATAGCTCGGAAATATTCCCAGCTAACACACGGGTGTTTTCCTCACCCTGGAGCTTTTTGGCCAGGTCGCTCCACTTTTCAGGCATCACCAGATCTGTTCTGCCTTCCATGCCAGATAGCATCCCCTCCAGCATCCAAATGCGGTTTTTTGGGTTTTTTTCTAATACAGCAACTAATTTGTCGGTTAGGTCACCGTCCACGGCCCTCCTTGCCATAAACCGGGAGACCAATGAAAGTTCGGATTGGGCAGCCAACGTGAGAAATCGATCGGCGTCCGCTTCGATCAAATGGGCCGTCCCATACCAAATCATTTTCGGCAAGTTGTGGTCAGACTCGTCCTCCCGGTGCCGAACGAGCTCTGCCGCGATATCCCATTGTGAGGCGAGGGGGATTCGCTGTAGAATTTGGGCCAGGGCCAGGCGTACCACTGCTGAGGGATCGGATTTAGCCATACGTTTGAATTCATCCAAAGCGGCTTTTGGTGGGTTTTTATCCTCGCACAACAGTTGAATGGCCCAGTTTCGGATATGCGGGTCTTGGTCGTTTAATGCGCTGACGAGCTCATTGTCAGTAAATCCTCCTACGAGGTGAAGCGACCACATGGCCTTTAGCCGGTGATCCGGATGGGTAGATTTTTTGAACAGTTCTTTGAGCAACCCCTCGGTTCCTGGATCCAGTTTTCCCTGTGCCGCACGTTTTTGGAGAATACCTCTCGCACGTCGGGTATGCCAATCGCTGGGACTGGATTGAAGCCTGACCAGCTCAGCGTCCGGAAGTAGGTTCAGGTCGGAGTATCGTTTGTCCCAGTCAGTGGAGGCTGGATTTTCAGGCATGATTCGAAAGATCCTTCCGGTTTCTCCCAAGAGGACTTCTTGCCCGCAAATATCGGCATCGTGCCAGTCAAGTACATACATAGCGCCTTCGGGTCCGATCTCCAGACTGAATCCTACCCACTGTGCATTATTGGCCGCTAGCAGGTCGTCCCCGTCTTTGCCGATAAAGCCAGAGCCATCGGGAACCAAGATGTCTGAAAGGACTGCATGCTCGTGGATATTGGCCATAAAAATGCGGCCCCAGTCTTCCTCCGGAAAGGCATCCGACTGATAGATGCGGGCACCCCCGTGGGCTGAACGGTGGCGGTGGTCGGCGATGGTCTGTATATCTTCATACACATAGGGGTTGAAATGCTGCCCCCCTTGCCGATGGTAAATGCCCCCTTGAATCACATGCCAAAGATGGGGTATCACGCAGGCGGTGATGAAAAGATTGCCTTTACTGTCGTAATCGATGCCCCAAGGATTGCTGAACCCATGGGCGACCACCTCAAACAGATCCTTGGTAGGGTGGTACCTCCAGACCCCGCCATTGATGTCCACCCCGTCTGCTTCCAGCAGGTCTTCGGGAAAAGGATCCTCGTGATAGTAGAGTTTCGTATCACTATTCGGCTTGCGGATTTTCGAGGGGGTAGCAAACCCCTGCAGTCCGTACAGCCACCCATCGGGCCCCCAGTGCAAACTATTGAGCGTCTCGTGTCTATCCCTTATTCCCCAGCCGGTTAGCAGGATTTCAATATCTTCTAAGTCAGCTTGATCATCACCCTCTTTATCCGGTACGAAGAGCAAATTGGGTGGTGCGCCCAAGTAAAGACCGTCAAATCCGACCGCAATGGCCGCCGGGAACGCGATGCCTTCCATAAAGACTTTGCGGGAATCGGCCTGTCCATCTCCATTGGTGTCTTCCAATATCAGAATACGGCTATCACCTGCATTGGAAAACCCATGTCCCCTCGACTCGTAATCCCGGTTTTCGGCCACCCATAGCCTGCCTTTGTCGTCCCAGCAGAAAGCCATGGGTTGGGTGATCATTGGTTCTGAGGCATAGACGTTTGCTGCATAGCCCTTCTTAAGGCTCATTTCTGCGACGGCTTCGTCGGGGTGTAGGAATTTTGCTGCCCGGCCCTCTGCCTGCGCAATTCCCCAGAGTTCGGTGGTGCTGTACATGCCTGATTTGCCGGAAAATGCCGACCAAGATTCGCCGATTTCCATGTCGCTTTTGTCTCCGGTGTATACCAGCAAGCGGTGCTTTAGCGTGAGGCTTTCGCCCGCCGGAATTACCCAATCCTCCGTGCGGGTATAGGAGGGGCCTATACCCAGTTGGCCATCTACCCGCCATCGCTGAGGGTACCCCTTGTTACTGGGGTGATCAAATACCGCGATCTGGGCATGGTCTTCTCTGCCCGCTAGCTTCATGCCTACCTTGACCCACATCGCAGGCTGGCCTTCTGCGCGCTCATTGCGTTGCCTCGCTGCGTTGATCACCTCCCCGTCGATGCCCTCTTTCCAGGGCATTCGGATAAACAATCCCCCATAATCGTACTTGCCAATGGTGGTAGTGGCTATAGCCTCGCCTTTCCATTCCAAATCCATTAGGTATTCCCCGTTTTCTTCCCGCATGGTCCAAGTTTGGGTTTCCCGCATGACGGGAGTTCCACCTTCGTCCAACAGTTCGTATATGGTTTGCCATGAAACGACTTCGCCTTCGCGTTCTATGGGGTTTAACGCGACTCGGCGCCAATAATCACCTTGGGGATTGTGGAAATAATCCCTACCGTTCACTCTGGTAAATCCCCAATAAATGCCGGTTTGGTGCTTATGGTGTCCGGGACTGAATTCCGTCAATTCACTCATTCCGTCCGGCGATACGATGGGGTGGAGGTAGGGACGAAAATCGCTCAGGGCCACCTGGGTCACGAGTGGATCCGACTCGTTGCGGCGAAATACCCGCAACCTTTCGCCCGTGTCGTCCAGGCTAAGGGAAAGTTGGGAAGGACCCGATTGGGACTCAATGGCTGATCCTGTCCCTCTGCCACAGGCAAAAAGAAGTGCGCAGATACAAAGTGTCGTAAGCAGCGATTTCATGGTGAAGTGGGGTTTATCGGATGTTGATCGAAATCTGTAGGGGTTTTGGTAGGCCTTAAGTGTACGTGAACAAAGAAAATTTTTACTAATTGGGCGGCATCAGTAATTGCTTTTTGGTGTGAGGACGCCGTATTGGATCTTGATCCGCTTAAGCCGATCCTTCATCGACGCCACTATTTCCGCATAATCTGCGTTCCCGTATAGGTTATTCATTTCCAATGGGTCGGTCTCCAGGTCATAAAACTCCCATTCTTCAAGTTCGTAGAAGTGCATCAATTTAAACCGCTCAGAGGTGACGCCTTCGTGTTTTTGAACACTGTGTACACCCGGGTATTCGTAATAATGATAGTATAGGTAGCTTCGCCAGTCCGCAGGGGTATTTCCGGTCATCACGGGTACCAAGCTTCTTCCTTGCATGACATCTGGGGCCTCTACACCGGCTACCTCTAAAAATGTCTGTGCGAAGTCCAGGTTGGACACTAGGTCTTTATTGACTGTTCCGGGTGTGATTTTTCCTTTCCAGCTCATCAGCAGCGGCGTCCTGAAGGATTCTTCATACATGAACCGCTTATCAAACCACCCGTGCTCGCCAAGGTAAAATCCCTGATCGGAAGCGTACACGATCAGCGTATTCTCATCCAACCCGCTTTGCTCCAAGTAATCCAACACCCGCCCTACGTTATCGTCTACGGAGCGAATGACGGCGAGGTAGTCACGCATGTAACGTTGGTATTTCCATCGGACCAAGTCATCACCCTGTAGGTTTGCCTGCTGAAACTCCTCGATAATGGGGTTGTAAACTGCATCCCAGGCGGCTCGTTGTTCGGAGTTCATGCGTCCGTAGGTGCGGCGGTAAGGTCCCGATCCGATGCTTTCTTCGGTCCAGATTTTAAGGTCTGACGCCAATTGCATGGTTTCGGAAATGGTCATATCCTGCTCTTTCGCTGCAGTACCCCTATTCCTATAATCGTCAAATAGATTGGGAGGCTCGGGGAAAACCACATCCTCGTACAGGGTTAAATGGTCGGGCCCTTTTTCCCATTCCCGGTGAGGTGCTTTGTGCTGTAGCATCAGCATAAAGGGTTTCCCTGAGTTTTCTTGTTGCTTTAGCCAGGCTAAGGATTTGTCGGTAATGATGTCTGTAACATAACCTTCTTCGATAACAGTATCTCCCGGAACAATAAAAGTAGGGTTGTAATAGTGGCCCTGATCTGGCAGGATTTCCCAATGATCAAACCCAGTTGGTTCGGATCGGAGGTGCCATTTTCCGATGAGCGCGGTGGCGTAGCCTGCTGCGCTCAATAGTTTGGGAAAAGTAGGTTGGGAACCGTCAAAGGTATCCGCGTTTGTACGGTGTCCGTTCACATGGCTATGCGCCCCGGTAAGGATAGAAGCCCGGGAGGGTGCACAGATGGAGTTGGTAACGTAGCATTTGTCAAACCGAATGCCCCGTTGGGCTATGCGGTCTAAGTTGGGGGTAGGCGCCAACTCGGCCAATCGGTCCTGGTAGGCACTCAGTGCCTGAAAGGCATGATCGTCAGAGAATATAAACAGGATATTTGGCTGTTTGGGTTGCTCTTCAGGGGCCTTATCGGTTCTGCATCCTAGAAGGAACGAGGAAATAAATGTAAGTACTGCCCAGGAGCGGATGGCAAATCTTCTGAGCGACATTTTAGGGAAATTTTGAGCTGGTTGCATAGATCCTAATCTGGATGTGTATATCGCAACCTAATCTATTAATTACTGATGACTATTCAAATAAATATTTAAAAGTAATTTTTTCATTAAGAATGGTGTCTAAGCCCTATATTTGGTTTATTAAAACCTTACTTCCTTAAAAAAAGGGGCTGTTTTGACCAAGTGAAGATGGACAGGCGCTTGATAGGTAGCCCAATTCACCTTCAAAACATACAGTCCGGTTAATCTAATGGAAATCATGAAGCTATACCGAATACCTTTCATTGCTTTATTAGCCGCGCAGCTCATTTCCTGTGGCGGCGATAGTCAGCCGGCTCCCGAACCTGTACAACCCGTACCCTCCGAGCGGCAATTGGCTTGGCAGGATCTGGAATATTACGGGTTTGTGCATTTTAACATGAATACGTTCACGAACATGGAGTGGGGCACAGGGGCCGAGGATCCTTCCCTGTTTAATCCTACGGAGTTTGATGCCGGGCAGTGGGCGCGTGTTGTTAAGGAGGCGGGGATGAAAGGAATTATCATCACGGCCAAACACCACGATGGATTTTGTCTCTGGCCTACAGCCACCACCGAACACTCCATTAAGGCTTCTCCCTATAAAGGTGGGGATGGCGATATTATCCGAGAGATTTCCGATGCCTGCAGGGCGGCCGGCTTAAAATTTGGGGTGTACCTGTCCCCCTGGGACCGAAACAACGAACATTATGGCACGGCCGAATACATAGGAGTTTTTCGAGAGCAGCTTCGGGAATTACTGACCAACTATGGAGAGGTGTTTGAAGTATGGTTTGACGGCGCAAACGGTGGCACAGGCTATTATGGCGGGGCAAACGAGGAGAGAAGAGTGGATAAGAAGTCCTATTACGATTGGGAAAACACCTTTAAAATTATTCGTGAGTTGCAGCCAAATGCCGTGATTTTTGGAGACGCGGGGCCTGACGTGCGCTGGGTGGGCAACGAACATGGGTTTGCTTACGAAACTACCTGGTCTAACCTAATGCGAGATTCGGTTTATGGCGGAATGCCGGAGTATTCTGAAATGTATTCCCCTGGGCAAGAGAATGGCACCCATTGGGTACCTGCAGAGGCAGATGTGTCCATCCGGCCAGGATGGTATTACCACGAATACGAAGACCACAAGGTCAAAACCCTACCACAGCTTTTGGATATCTACTATAACAGTATTGGTCGCAATGCTTCGTTGCTTTTGAATTTTCCAGTGGATAAGCGGGGCCTTATCCATGAAAATGACGTGGCCCAATTGCAGAAGTTAACGGCCAAAATAAAAGAGGATTTTGCCAATAACCTAGTCGGGAAGCAGGTATTGGTGAGTACCTCTGTAGACCGGGGTCGATCCTTTTCCGGCAGCAAGGCCATTGATGGAAAATCCGATACGTTCTGGTCTACACCGGACGGGGAGCATGCAGGATCCCTTACCCTGGAATTCAAAGAAGAGATACGTTTCAACCGCTTCATGGTTCAGGAGTATATTCCTTTGGGTCAGCGGGTGAAAGCATTTTTGTTGGAGGCGCAAGTGGAAGGGAATTGGCAGGAAATAGCAAGGGGTACCACGGTGGGTTACAAACGGATTTTAAGATTGCCCTCCGTAACGACCAAAGCAGTTCGCTTTACGGTACTGGATGCCAAGGCGAGTCCTACCATATCCAACTTGGCCCTTTTCGATGCTCCCAGGTTGTTGATAGAGCCAGAAATGGCGCGTGAAAAGTCGGGGCGGGTGAGCTTTTCCTCCATGGATGAGGAGGTGGAGGTATACTATACGCTAGATGGAAGCCAACCTACTGCCGAAAGCTTGAAATACGAAGAACCCTTTATGGTTGACCAGCCTACTGAAATCCGGGTGGTAAGCTTCGATCCTCAGAGTGAACAGTTCAGCGAAGTGGCGGTATTTATGCTGGATGTTCCGAAAGCCGATTGGGAAGTATTGGGTGGCGGAGAAAATGCCCATCAGGCGATTGATGAAGACAATCGAACAAACTACGTTTCTGAGTCGAACCGGTTGATGCTGGATCTTGGAAGCGATTATTCTCTTGGCGGATTTACTTACATGCCGGTACAGAACCGCTACATGTCCGGCGTGATTAAAACGTTTGTTTTTGAGGTAAGTCGGGATGGTGTCACGTGGCAGCAAGTAACACAGGGAGAATTTGGAAATATTGCCAATAGCCCTATTCTACAACGAATCACCTTTAGTCCCACCGAAGCGAGGTTTATCAGATTAATTGCCACCGAGACACTCGATGGCAATGCGGCGAGCTTTGCGGAAGTCGGTGTGATTACCGTAAAGTAGGTGTTTTGGAAAGATGGAGCGATATGATCTCTAAAGGAACCGAGCCGGCTGAAGGATAGTCGGCTCGGTTTTTCTTTTCCCTTCCAAGCTTTTTTCTTCCGCGCGTTGGAATGGGAGGGGGAATTCCTAATTTACCGCTTTATTTATTAAAGTGAATTGATTAGTTGGAGATCTCTAAAAGCAAGGTTACTCCAGCCCGTATAGGTTTTTTGCGGCTTCTTCGTATTTATCGCCAGTTTTCCATTTGGGCTGTTCGGATGCATTCGCGATTTTTTGGGCGGAAAGCAGGTACGATTTCCAATATAACATGGCGTAATCCAGGTCAAAATTGTCGACCTGATCCGATAGCTGATGGTAGTGTTTGGCGATTTTATCGTCAAAAGCCGTGAAGCCTAGACTAAAAGTAGGAGCGGGGATTCCTTTCCGTGCAAAATTCACATTGTCGGACCGGTCGTAGAGCCCTTGTTCTGGCGAGGGGTCGGCGATTGCTCGAATGCCATATTCACTGACAGCTGCTTCGATCAGCGGATCTACAGACGTTCTGCCCAATCCTACTACGGTCACAATAGAAGTGTCGTTGTAACCGGCATTGTCAATGTTCAGGTTGTAGATGATTTGCCGGAGGGGCAGGAGGGGATTATTGGCAAAATAGCCTGAGCCCAACAAGCCCTTTTCTTCGGCTGTCCATGCGCACAGTAAGACGGATCTCTTTGGAGGATGCTGGGCAAAGAATTTGGCAGCATTGATTACGGCTACCGTGCCGACCGCATTGTCTCTGGCACCGTTGTATATCGAGTCTCCTTCTGCATTTGGATTTCCTACACCCAAGTGATCGTAGTGGGCTGAAAGCATGATGTATTCGTTTTTTAGGTTGGTATCAGTGCCTTCGATGTAGGCAATGACGTTTTTTCCCGTGATTTTTCGGTTCTGCTTGCCGCTTACGTGCGCTTCTACGCTAGCATGGCCATCACTGATTTGCTGGATTAGCTCGCCGCTCAGGTCTTTAACCCAAACATAGGGGATGGCTTCGCTACCGTCAGGGTCGTAATCAAGGGTCAGTTGAGGCTTGTTCAGGTAATTCACCAATAGGCTCCAAGGAGTGGTGGGGACGTTATACATCTCAATAATGCCTGCAGCACCTTTTTCTTTCGCAAGGGCGAGCTTTTCACGGCCGGCGGCAAAGAGATCGGATGGCGATAGGCGGTTAGGTTGGCCTACTCGTACTACCACCATTTTGCCGGCAACGTCTTTACCCGTATAATCCGACTCCAACCCATAACCTGCCACTACAAGATCAAAATTGCCCTGAATATCCGGCCCATCCAACACCAGCAAATCCTCTCCGTGGGTTAGTGTTTGGTTTCCAATGCGTAGTTCTCCTTTCTTTGGTGGTGCCGAATAACGAAATGGTACCGGCTGAAAATAGTTACCTGCCTCGTCCAACGCTTTTGCGCCATAGCGTTGAAACTGTTCAGCAATGTATTTGGCTGCGATATCCATTTCCGGCCTTGCAGGATCCCTCCCCTTTAATTCGTCCGAGGCCAAAAACCGGAAGTGGGAGACGGCTTCCTCCCGTTGGATTTGTTGGTCTATGGCGGTCTTTTGAGCGAGGGCATTTTCATGGCCCCACAAAGCCAATACGGCAATCATCCCAAGTGCGAAGGTGTGCTTCATGCGATACATTCGTTGTCTTTTTGTGAAAATAGGTTGTCGACTGTAGAGTAAAAACAGGAACAGGTTGACGAACGCCGCTGCGTTAGTGTTTTAAAAACCTGCTTTCACTCCCAGTCCAAAGATAGCAAAAACTTCCATCGTTACGGCACTACCGGACGAGGGAGGAGAAAGCACCTCCCTTAATGAGGGAAGAGTGAACCAACTAATGATGTGAATCGGCAGGAATCTAAGTTCGTTTAGAAACCGTTTTGGCGTCTCTATCAGCTTGATGCGGCTTCTGCCTCGGGTGTTTTCCATCCTAACTGCTCCAAAATATCCTTAAAATAGGAGGGAGGCGCTGCGGTAAGGGTGACCTTGGATTTTTGGTAGGGGTGTGAAAAGGACATGGACCAAGCATGGAGCAAGAGTGAGTCACAGCGGAAGTGACTTCGAAAGAAGTTATTTTGCTTATTGTCCCCATGGGTGGTATCTCCGATCACGTAATGGCGAAAGCGTGCAAAATGCCGCCTTATTTGGTGCATCCTGCCAGTATGGGGGTATATTTTGACCAGGCTGTAGCGGCTGCTTGCATATCGGGGAGAAGAAGCAAAGGGAATCTCTGCCTGATCCAGGTGCCAGAATTCGGTTTTGGCAGGCTGAAGGTCCAGCGTCAGGTCCTTTGCCAGCGGTGAATCGATAAAGCCGTGGGATTCAGGGAGGTACCCTCGAATAACCGCAAGGTAATACTTTTGGATCTTTTGGGTCGCAAAATCCGGTTGCAGCTTAGCCGCTGCGTCCGAGGATTTGGCAAACATCAGGATTCCGGAGGTGGGGCGGTCCAGCCGGTGCAGGGGATTTACCTTTAGGCCAATCTGATCTCGGAGTAGTTGCACGGCAAAGCGCGCTTCCGGGTTCCGCTCCAAGGGGGTTTTGTGGACCAAGACACCGGCAGGCTTGTTGATGGCGATATAGTGCTCGTCCTCGTAGAGGATTTCCAATGGCTCCATTTTCAAAAAATCGTTCCAGAACCGATGGTTTCTTCCCCGTCGTACCAGGCCACAAACTGACCGGAGGCGATTCCACGTTGGGGTTTTTCGAAGAGTACATATAGCCCGTTAGCTTCCATCTGTAGGGTTGCCTGGCTAAGTGGTTGCCGGTATCGAATGCGGGCCAAATAGCGGGCACTTTCTCCTGGCTTTAAGCGTCGGTCTTCGCGTATCCAATGGATATCATCCATCGGCACAAAGAGACCCTCTCGAAGCAGCCCCGTGTGGTCTTCGCCCAATCCCGTGTACACAATATTGGCTTGGGTGTCAGTGGCGATCACAAACAGTGGTTTTCCAGTTCCGCCCACCTGCAATCCTTTGCGTTGCCCTATTGTGAAGTAGTGTGCGCCGTTGTGTTCCCCCACTTTTTTGCCATGGTGGGGCTCATAAGTTACTGACAGGCAACGGCGGTCCAATAAATTCCCCGTACTGGACACCTTCCTGTCTGCATACACCGGGGAGTCTTCGGGAATTACCAGGATATCCCCTTTTTTGGGCAGAAGTTGCTGCTGGAGAAATTCCGGGAGCCGTACCTTTCCGATAAAGCAGAGGCCTTGACTGTCTTTCTTATCAGCGGTGACGAGGTCCTGCTCCTTGGCGATTTTCCGTACATCGGATTTTTGCAGGTGGCCGATTGGAAACAGTGCCTTTGCCAGCTGCGCCTGATTGAGTTGACACAGAAAGTAACTTTGGTCTTTGTTGGTATCCACGCCGGCAAGTAGCTGATAGATGGTTTTTCCACCTTGCTCGATTTCCCCTTTTCGGCAATAATGGCCGGTGGCTACGAAGTCAGCCTTTAGCTTTTCGGCAGCTTTTAAAAAAATGTCAAACTTGATTTCCCGGTTGCACAGGATATCCGGGTTGGGGGTGCGGCCTGATTCATACTCCGAAAACATATAGTCCACGATGCGTTCGCGGTATTCCTTGCTAAGGTCTATGGCCTGAAAGGGGATTCCAAGTTTTTCGGCCACCAGCATGGCGTCGGTGCTGTCCTCCATCCACGGGCACTCATTGGAAATGGTGACGGACTCGTCGTGCCAGTTTTTCATAAACATGCCGATCACTTCATACCCCTGTTGCAGGAGTAGGTAGGCGGCTACCGAACTGTCTACGCCACCGGATAGACCGACGACCACACGTTTTTGTTTTTCCATATTTCGATAGTTTCAAGGACTAGGAATTGGATGAAAAGGAAAAACAAATCTAGCCGGTAAATTGGTTCAGAAGCGCAGGAGGCATTGAAAATATTTCAACGAGAATTAATAAACAGCTGTTCGATGCACACAGCCCGGGGAATTTCCACCCGCATGTCGGTGGGCGTTAGGGAGCCGTTAATAGGGTCAAGGGCAAAAACCACGATATTATTGCTTTCCATATTGGCCACGTAGACAAACTCTCCAAGTGCATCCATCTGGAAATTTCGGGGGTGTGAACCCTCGGAAGGGACATGCCCGAGCGAGGTCAGCCTCCCATTTTCAAGGTTGATTTGGAATTTCGCCAGGTTATCCTGCCCCCGGTTGGAGGCGTATAGCCATTTCCCGTCCACGGAAACATGGATATCTGCGGCGGAATTCCGATCACTTTGGACGTTGGAGCTGAGCATATTTACCCTGCCTTTTGGTTTTAGTTTCCCGTTTCGAGGGTTTACCTCATACATAGCGATGGTGTTTGACAGTTCTTCCACGGAGTAAGCAAAAGGGATATCCGAATGCAGTGTAAAGTGTCTCGGCCCTGCGCCGGGCGCAGAACGTACGAAGCCTTTCTTTACAGGATCCAAGGTGCCCGTATTGGGCTCCAGTTTATAAGTAAATATCTTATCCGCACCCAAGTCTGAGGCATAGACGAACCGACCATCCAGCGCGGGAACGACTGAATGCATGTGGGCACTACTTTGGCGTTCGGGGATTGCATTACTGCCTTCATGTTGAAAGACAGAACTGGCAGGATGGAGGCCTCCGTCTTCCCGGATCTTATAACTGGCGAGATTACCGCCCTGGTAGTTAGACACAAAAACCACCTCTCCGCTTGGATCAACACTCACATGGCAGGGACTAGCTCCGGCCGAGCTTACCTCGTTGATTTTTTGGAGCATTCCCGTATTGCTGTCGATGCGGTAGGCGATGATGGTCCCATGGGGGTCATTTTCCTCCATCCCCTCCCTGTAGGCAGCATATAAAAATTGGTTGCTGGGGTGCAGCGTAATAAATGAGGGACTTTTCCGATCATGTACGGTTTGAATTTCACTGAACTGCTTCAATAACCGGTCGAACTCCAACACATAGAGCCCTTTGCTGCCAGCTTCGGAAAATGTACCTACATACCAAATTTCCTTTTTGGCGATTTGTGCTTGGGATGATGACATGAAATAAAACAGGGAAAACAACAATCCAATAAATGAACGCATCTTTTTAGGGTTTTATGCTTAGCAAACCGTCAAAATACGCTTATGTTTGGTGTGGACAAGGATTATTTTGTCAGCGGTAGTATCCTCGTCCAGCTAACCACAACTAACTGGGAACGGTAGCTTTTCGGGTATGAATGAGAATGACCACAGCGGCAGTAAGAAACATCAACAGGCTGTAAATGGCAATGGGAATCGTCATTTCGGAGTTTTTCAGTAGTGTTGCGGCGATCATGATGCCCAGTGTACCGTTTTGGATTCCGGATTCAATGGATATGGATATCTGCTGCGGTTTTGGTAATAACAGCCATTTGGCCAAGTAGTACCCAATAAGCAAAGTGGCAACATTAAGCAACAGCGTGACTGGGCCTGCCTGAGCAAAAAAGGCGGGGAGTGATTCTCTTTCTTTCAGAATTGCCGCCAGAATGATCATTACAAAGAAAATCGCAGAAGCAAGGCGTACCGGTTTATCGGCACGGGAGGAAACAGCCGGAAATCGATGGTTCAAGTACATACCGACCGAAACAGGAATGATGGTCACCCCTACTATTTGCATGATGGTTTGTCCTACGGGAAGGATAATGCTGCCTGCCTCTCCAAAATGCCGAATGGCAAAATTAACGATGATGGGAATGGTAATTACCGTGATAAACGAGCTTATGGCGGTCAGGCTGATAGAAAGTGCCGTGTCTCCTCGGGAAAGGTGGGTGATTAAATTTGAAGTGGGACCGCCGGGGCAGGCGGCGAGAATCATCAAGCCTACGGCTATGGTGCCAGTCAATCCAAATGCAAAGATGAGCAGATAGCCAATCAGCGGAAGCAAAAGCAACTGAGTAGCCAGTCCCAGTAGGATCGCTTTTGGAAATAAAAAGCAGTTTTTAAAGTCTTTTATGGTGAGGGATAGCCCCATTCCCAGCATGATGAATGCCAGGGCCAAAGGTAGAAAAACAGCCGTTATGATACTTTCCTGCATGGTTTTTTGGGTTTGGTTCGACTAGGGTTTTTTCATTTCGGATAGCTCGTTTAGTAGCTCCAGCACCGCTGTATGGATGGTCGGCGCTGTATTCGGGCCTAGCGAGTTTACTTCGCCGTACGGGGCACGATCGCGTCCATAAGTGAAGGGGGGTTTTTCGTCCCATTGGCTTTTGGGCACGATATACCCGATCATATCATTGGCCATGCCACTAAAAAAGCGGATTCTGCCCGGCATTTGGCTGCGAATGGAAGGTACTTCCACGGGCTCAATACCAAAATCAGCACCCGTGGGAGATTCCACACCACCGTTTAGGATTTCGGGATACAGTTCTCCCGGCACATGCACGAAAGAAGCGGAACCCAAGGTCCAGGCAGCGACCTCCGAGCGAATATGTCCCCAGCGCGTAAATCCACGGTCAAAAATACCGAGCCAAGCGGCAAGGCGAAAGAGGTTGTTGTCCATGGCCAGTTCCAAGGTTTTTGCTCGCAGATCGATACCCCCCTGCCGGATTTCCAACATGCCCTCGTTCATGGTTTTAAAGGTGATCTTTGCCAATGCCAAGCCTTGGGCATCCACTTTTTCCGCACTCTCTTCCATAATCAATGCACCAGAGTAGGGGTGAATGATGGGATGGTTAGGTCGTGTGGTCATCAATCCGCCCAAGGCCCCGTTCATAAACAGAGCGATACCACCTAACCCTTCATGCAGGAGGCTGTCCTGCAGATATATTCCGTTTTCCATGTACTCTCGCCAATAATGGGGGAAGTCCGAACTGATCTCGGTGTTTCCAGACCAGAAGGTTTCCGGGTGATTTCCCCAGTTAAGGAGAATACCCAGGGTGCGGTCATCCTGTTTGGAAAGAACCTGCATGATACGGATACCTTCGTCGTAGACAAAGGGTTCACGAGAATCGCCTACCAAGGTCAGTGACTCAGATTCGTTGATGGCCAACTTCAAGTAGGCGGGTTCTACAGCTAGGGAAGCCTCCTCCAACGAGCGGAAAATGCCTTGCATTACTTGTTCTTTGTAAGCCTTATCAATACCGCTCGTGTAGGGGTTGGGACCCCAAAGCCCCATCAGATCGGGAGAAGAATGGACATGGGTACTCGCCACTATCAGGTAATCCAATTCCAACGGTTCCTGAAAGCGCTTTCTGACCGTTACCACATCGTCGTGCCCAAACCCGATCATGTCGATTACACAGATGCCCAATCGGGTGGCACCGTCGTCTATTACCATGGATCTGGCCCATAGGGGATCATTCACTCCGGTAGCCGGCCGGTTTTGTTGAAACCCTGCCAACCATACCGCATCAAACTTTCCGTTATTGTTGAGATCCTGATAGCTATCTCCCTCATTTGGTGTGTAGCGGGCGTCACCGTCCTTATCGGTCCAGGTATCGAATCCTACGGGAGTGATGTCTGTTTTCCCAAAACCGATTTTTAGCTCCCCAGGTGTGTCAGATGTGATCTGCAGATCCAGCGCATAGCCGGGGTGTTTATCCGTAAATTGCCTCCACGTGTAGATACCGCCACCGACCACGAGGATGCAAACGACGATCAATAGAACCTTGAGGAATGTTTTCATGTGTCTATAATTGCATTGATTTTTAGCATAACAACCAACCCAATCTGCCGATTTTGACAAGCCGACGGACGTTTTAGAACCGTCAGTCGGGAAATCATCAGGCAGCTTCGGTTTTGTATGCCTATGGCTTGCTAGTCAATACGGTGTTTTATGGAATCCGACTATTTTACGCCCAGCTTTTTCAGCATCCATTGGTCCCCTTCCTGACTTTGCTCCGGATAGCGCCAGTGGGCGGCATCCTTGAATAGGGACAGGGTCTTTTCAGCCTGCACGACATTGTAGGCCGCGTACATGGACGTAGGGGGACATACGTTATCATTGAATCCAAAGGAGTAAAGCCCAGGTATGTTTACAAACCGTGCAAAATTCACCACGTCGTAGTAGTAGGACGTTTCAATTTTTGCCGGCTGATTGGTGTATTCGTTCTTGAACAGGTGAGGCCATCCACCGGCCCGGCCGTGCAGGTAACCCGTAAGGTCAGAAAGTGCCGGGTAATAGCTGACGAGGTACTTGATTCGATTGTCCAGGGACGCCGTCACAATGGACAGTGCCCCTCCCTGACTGCCTCCCATGACTCCGATATGGGTACCATCAAAGGCTTCAAGGGAGAAAATGAAATCCACGGCTCGAATGCAGCCCAAGTATACCCGCTTGTAATAGTATCGCTCCCGGTCTTCCAGATTGAAAGTATTGTAATTGGCAAGGGCACCTTGGGCCAGGTCCTGATAAAGGCTGGATTGGTATAGATTGACGGGGATACCATGTATACCGATTTGGAGGGTGATGATGTCTTTGTCCGCGTGAAGTTCCTGATACGGGCGCACACCGGCACCTGGAACAACTAACAAGGCAGGGTATTTTCCGGGTTTTTTGGGTTTGGTAAGGATGCCATATATCCTTCCGGATACGTTTTTGAAGCTTACGTGGTACACGTCGGAGTGATGGGTGGATTTTTCAGGCATAAGCGTGAGCGTGGGTTCTAACGGGATAGCGGCAAGTTCCCTTTTTTTGGCATCCCAAAACTCCCTGAAATCCTCGGGCAGCTTGGTGGTAGGCTGAATTTGCTCCGGATCCACGCCTGCAGTACCGGTATTTTCGTACGTAATGCCGTTTTCAGTGTAGGTCACCTTACAACGCACAAAGCCCGGCGCATTCATTTTTCCGGCTTTGATTTTACCCGTACCATCTTTTAGCGTCAAAGTCCCACTATGGGTCGGTTCTACCATTTCCGGACCAGCCGTATAGGAGATCGCAGCCTGGGGGATTAATTTCCCAAACTTGTATATCGCCACGTCGAACAGAATTTCCTCTCCTGCTGGGTAAATCATGTCGGACTTGGCAGGACTAACCATAATGCGGATCAATGAACCGGTTTGGGACTGTGAAAAGCCGGCAGTTGCCAAAAGGCACAGCAGAAGGAGTACGGGAAGTTTTTTTGTTATCATAGATAGGGGGGGTTAATTGAGTAAAACCAAACTGATGCCCATGATGCCGATTCCGGCAATCATGCCCCACTTGGTGTGGGTTTTAAAGCCCATTTCATAGGCACTTGGGATGAGTTCAAATGAAGCGACATATACCATAATACTGGCTACCAATACATTTACTGTAGCCAATAGTGCCGGATCCAGGTATTTGAATAATACATAGTAGGCTACTAGTGCACCGAATGGTTCGGATAGTCCGGATAAAAGACTAATCAGAAATGCTTTGGTCTTATTTTGCGTGGCATGATAGATAGGCATGGCCACGGCCAAACCTTCCGGTATATTGTGTATGGCGATGGCGATGGTGATCCCCAGGCCCAGTTGCAGGTCCTGCATCGATGTCAGGAAGGTGATTAGCCCTTCGGGCAAATTGTGAATGGCAAGGGCCACTGCAGTAACCAAACCCGCTTTATATAGCTTTTTCGTTTTTTTCGTGGATCGGTGTACGTCTTCGGTCGTTTCCGGCAGGGAAGGTTTCAAGATGCCAAGCTTGTCCATCAAGAAATCCGTCACCCTAGCGATAATGGCAGAACCCAACAACCCTACAATAAAAGCCATTGCAACCCTTGCGTAGGCTTTTTCATTTCCCAACTCGCTACTTAGCTCAACCACCGCATTGAGTATCAGCTCTACAAAGGAGATGTAAAGCATGGCACCCGCGGAAAGACCCAAGGAAAACGCCAAGAATTTCTCTTTTCTGGCATAGGTAATAAAGGAAACCAATCCGCCAATGCCCGTGGATATTCCTGCTATCGTGGTGAACAAAAAGGCAAAAAATACTTGATGTTCCGACTCCATACGTCTTTTTTCGGATGAATTGTTTGCAAATATAAAAAATTGACCCGCTTACCCCTTATTTTTTGCGGCCAATGAAAATTTAATTTTCCTCTCTTTCCACAGACCCCTTTGAAAGGTAATGATTTCAGCTTTCTATAGAAAAAATTCTTTACCTCAATGGGATAAATGTTTACATTTAAGGACGAATACGTCCTGCAGCCTACTGCCGACGAAACCCGAACATTAAACCATTTAAATCCAAATAACATGAAAAAGAACATTTCCCACCTTTTACAGCCCTTGGATAGCTCCAAGCCCAACTCTTTTTCCAACATAGAAAAGGCCGATCCAGCTCCTCTAAAAAATCGTCCTGAAAATGCCGGGAGACGCAATTTTTTGCAAAAAGCCAGTTTGGGAGGGCTAAGTCTCGGAGGTCTGATGATGCTGCCGGTAGAAGACACCATCGCCCATACTACTTCCAAAGTAAACAGGCTTTCCAATCCTTCCGAGCTAAAGATCACTGATATGCGTGTGGCACAGTACGGAAATGTACCCATTTTAAAAATTTACACCAATCAGGGAATTCACGGGTTGGGCGACGTAAGGGATGGAGCTGACAAACGTTATGCGCTTATGCTGAAATCCCGTATTTTGGGAGAGAATCCCTGTAACATAGAGAAGATATTCAAAACCATCGAACAATTTGGAGGCCATGGTCGCCAAGGTGGTGGCGTATCCGGTGTGGAAATGGCCCTATGGGATTTGGCTGGTAAAGCCTACGGGGTTCCGCTATACATGCTTTTAGGGGGTAAATTTAGGGATAAGGTGCGCATTTACGTAGATACTCCGACCATGCCAGACCCTGATCAGTTTGCCGAAAAAATGAAAGAGCGGGTAGACATGGGATTCACCATGCTGAAAATGGACATTGGCATTGGTTTGATCAAGGACATCGAAGACACCCTCACCAATAAGGATCCTTGGATGCCGCTGCGCGGATGGACTGATAGGGATGTGATGTCTCATGCCCAGACCCGGCATCAGCATACCCATATTCAGATTACCCAGAAAGGGTTGGAAAAAATGGTGGAATTTGCCGCAAAGGCGCGGGCAAAGGTGGGCTATGAGATACCGTTGGCGATAGATCACTTTGGACACATGGGGTACAATGAAATGATCAAGCTCGCACACGCCTTTGAACCCTACAATATTGCATGGCTGGAGGATTTAATACCCTGGCAAAATACCGAACAGTGGAAGCGCATCACGGAGTCCATCACCACGCCCACGTTGACGGGAGAGGACACTTACCACAAAAAGAACTTTAAGGACCTGATAGAGACTCGCGCGGTGGACATCGTGCATCCCGATCCAGGCAGTGCAGGAGGATATTTGCAGACCAAAAAAATAGGTGACTATGCTGAGGAGTTTGAGATTGGCATGGCTATTCACCATGCGGCCTCACCCATTACCTTCATGGGTACCGTACATGCGGCGGCGGCAACCTATAATTTCATCGGCTTGGAACACCATTCAGTAGATAATCCATGGTGGGAATCGTTGGTAACCGGTATTGACGGGCCTCTTGTCGAGAATGGCTACGCGAAAGTTCCCGAATCACCGGGCATTGGCCTTGAGTTGAACGAAGACGAGGTGAAGCGTAGATTAAGGCCCGGAGAGGAGTTCTTTGCGCCCACCGATGAATGGAACGAGCTGAAATCCTGGGATAGAACCTGGAGTTGATGCGGCTAGGAGGCTGTTCGATATTTCGGGCAGCCTCTTCCTTTTGAAGGCAAAGGTCGTTTGGACTGATCAGATGGTTGGAGGCTTTAGATACACGTCTAGTAAGCCTGTGATTGTTGGTCTAAAAACCTGTTTAACTTGAATTTTAGACATATTAATGGTATGATTGGGTCAGTTGTAGTTGCGAAATTGGTATAATATGACGTACTTGTAACCAATATCGTCCTTATTCATGTCTCATTCGATAAACCCAGATATTCAAACATTAGTTGCTAGGCTACGTAGTGGAGACGAAGCGGCTTTTTGTGCACTGTATCGGAAATTTGCCACCAAAGTGTATGCAACCTCCCGAAAAATGGGGTTGCCACACGAAGAGGCGGAAGGCATCGTGCAGGAAGTTTTTATGCGGATTTGGAAAAATCGCCAAGGTTTGAACGACGCATTATCCTTCAATGCGTACCTGTTGGCTATCATGAAATCCTTAATTTATAAGCAGGCTAAGCGGGCTGCCAGGTTTCAAGTTTATGCTCAAAATGCCCGGGCCAAGCAAGAGAACGATCAAAATATGGGAGAAACTTCCCTCCTCTACGAAGACCTACGGCAATTTTCCACCTATGCGCTTTCGACGCTTCCCAAATGCCAAAAGGAGGTGATCGAGTTGAAGTACCTACAGCACCTTTCTTCCGATGAGATTTCCCAGAAACTATCCATTTCAAAGCGTACGGTAGAGACGCATATTTACAAGGCTACCAAATCGCTTAGGGAAAGGCTATTGGGATCAAAAACACTTCCCCCCGACCTCCTGTCTATGCTTACCGTTTTTTTATTGGATTAAGGGTTTGTTTTTAGATTTCGCATAGTTGATGCTTTCCCATTAAAAATTCTGAAAATTTTCGGGGAGTCGTACGTAAATCCTGCTGAATGGGGATATATCCCTGTAAAAGGCAGCAATGAGAATGCGATTGGTCGAAAAGTGGCGACGGTTGATGAAAGGGCTTCTTTCAGCCCGAGAAGCATCCGACTTCCTTAAAAGGATGGAATCGGAGGAGGGAAAGCGCGCTTTCTACCAAGAGGTCGAAAGCAGCTTTGAGGATCCCAATCTATCGGAGTCCTACTTGGATTGGGACAAGGAGGCCGTTTTGCAAAAGCTGCTTGAAAAAAAAAGAATGACTAAATCCTTTTGGCCTGGCATGTTGACTGCTCGGACGGGGGCGTACCGGAGATTTGCTGCGAGTTTGCTTTTGGGATTGCTCGTATATGGGGGCTACTTAGCGTTTTTTGATTCCAATCCAACGTCTAGCTCTGAACCATCGTTCCAATCCCAAGTCATTGTAAAGTACAACCCAAAAGGCAAAAGAACAAAGATTCAACTGCCGGACTTATCCTGGGTTTATCTCAACGCCGAGAGTTATCTTGCATACGAGCAGGGTTTTCCAAATGGCCGGGAGGTAAGGTTGGTAGGAGAGGCATTTTTTGACGTGACCAAGGACTCCCTACGTCCATTTACCGTGCTCACAGGTAAGATACAGACCACTGCATTGGGCACCTCCTTTAACATACACGCCTACAGTGAGAGCCCCGGTGTGCAAGTCACCCTAGCCACTGGTGAGGTGAAAGTGCAGGATTTCGTGTCGTCCTCAGAACTACACCTATTGCCGGGAGAGGCCTCCAAAACACACGGTGGAGGCACTCCAATGAAGAAATTTCAAGTGGATCCAAATTCCGTCGCTTCCTGGAAGGATGGTATTCTGCAATTTGAGCAACTGCCACTGTCGGAAGTGGTGCGTTTGTTGGAACGCTGGTATGGAGTATCCATTCACGGGCCTGCTGCTTGGCCAGATTTCAAGTGTTCTGGAACCTTCGGTAAAAACGAGTACTTGAGCAATGTGCTTGAGGTTCTCGGGCACAGCATCGGGTTTGATTACACAATCGATGAAAAGAATATAACCATTCATATTAAACCTTAAACCTATGATCTACCCATTTCATCTCACGTTTTTTAGTCATCCACCCCCATTCTCGTGGGAGCACACCCGATGACCAACCTGTAGGCAGTTAACAAACCAATTAATCAAACCCAAAAATGAAACACATTATATACCAAATTTTACAGAAGGTGTGCTGCTATATCTCCGTGTTTGCCGGAGTGTGGTTGGCAACCTTTTCTGTGGCACAGGCTTTTTCCGACGAGGCGCAGGCAAAGAGCATTGAAGAGGTGATGGTTCGCTTGGATGTAAGGGAGGGTAACCTTCAAACCATTTTAAAGGCGATAGAAAGTAGGACCGAGTACCGATTTTTTTATACCGATCAAAATCTACGGGATGGCACGACCATCCGACTGGCTAAAAACCGGGGTTCGGTGGCCGAAATTTTAACTGATATTGCTTTTCAAAAAAAGCTGCATTTTAAGCAGGTTAATAATACGATCAGCGTGAAGTCGTTGAAATCGTCCAAGGAGGAAAGCTCGGTTGAAATTTTAGTCGACGAGTACGATATCGATATTCAGGGGACGGTAACAACCCAAGACGGGGATCCGATTCCGGGAGTAGCCATTTCCGTTGCAGGTACCACAGTGGGCACCATTACCGATATTGACGGAAGATATAGCCTGACCGTTCCCGATAATGCCACCTTGGTAGTTTCTTACATAGGCTATGCCAGTCAGCGTATTCAAGTAGGTACAAGGACGGTTGTGAATATTGTGCTTATGGAGGATATCGCCGCCTTGGAGGAAGTCGTGGTGACGGCACTCGGTATAGAAAGGGAGGCGAAGAGCCTGGGTTATGCGACTACCTCTGTATCCTCAGAAGAGATGACCATTAACCGAACGCCCAACTTTATGAATGCGCTCCAGGGCAAGGTAGCAGGCGTAAATATCAGTAGTCTGGGATCCGGCCCGGCAGGTACCAGCAAGATACGGATCAGGGGGCAGTCGTCCTTTGGAGGTCAAAACCAGCCCTTGATTGTGATTAATGGTATTCCTGTGGACAATACCAATTTCGGAGCCAATCCCGGAAATCGTGGTTCAGACGCCTCCAACACGGACCGGGGTAGAACCCGCGTATCGGATGGTGGTGATGGTCTCACCAGTATCAATCCCGATGATATTGAAACCATGACCGTTTTACGGGGTGCGGCAGCTTCGGCTTTGTACGGTGCTCGGGCTAAAGATGGCGTGATCATGATTACCACCAAGCAACGAAATCGTGGACAGGGAATAGGTGTGGAGTTCAACACGAACTACACCTCTGACAATCCCATGGATTTTACCGATTGGCAGTATGAATATGGGCAGGGAGAGAATGGCATACGGCCTACGTCGGCAAATCCCGTTTCCGGTGTATGGAGTTTCGGAGAGAGATTTCAACCTGGCATGACCCAAGTATTGTTTGATGGGGTGGAAGTGCCCTATGTGCCGCAGCCGAGTCATATCAGCACCTTTTACCGTACAGGGCATACCTTCACCAACACCGTTACGGTATCTTCTGGAGGAGAGTTTGGCGGATTCAGTCTTTCCGTATCTAATTTGGACAATCAAAGCATCGTGCCTAACTCCGGCTATGACCGAAAGACCTTTAACATTGGATTTACCCAAGAAATTGCCAAAAAGTTAATTGTTTCGGGAAACGTGAACTACTCGCTAGAAGACATCAAAAATCCGCCTCAGATCGCCGAACAGGATATGAGTACGCCCACCGTGTTGAACACATTGGCCAACTCCATGCCCCTATCGCTGATGCGGGAAAAGATGGCGGATGCGAATGGGAATGAGTTTGTATTCTCCCGCTTTAGGAATAGGACCAATCCCTACTGGTCTACTTTTGAGAAATTTGACAACGTGCGAAGGGATCGTGTGTTTGGAAATATCACCGCAAGATACAATATCGCGGAATGGCTCTTTGTGCAAGGTAGGATAGGGCAGGATTTTTATGCAAGAGATCAGGACTATAACTTCCCCACAGGGACCGCTTCGCTGCCCAATGCTCCGGTAGGGTTTGTAAATGGAGATTATGTACAGGACAATCGTAGATTCAGGGAGGTCAATACCGATTTCCTAATCGGCGCAAACAAAAAGTTTGGTGACTTTGGCACCTCGCTCACGCTGGGCGGTAACCAAATGTACCGGCGGATGGATCGCAACAACGTGCTGGTGAATGATTTTATCGTGCGGGATTTGTATACGGTGATGAATGGCAGGGTGAAGGATCCCATTTATGAAATCTCCGAGCGGCAGGTGAACTCTCTCTATGCGATGGCCGAGTTGTCTTACCGAGATTACCTCTTTTTAAACGGAACGGTTCGGAATGATTGGTTTTCTACCCTTGCGCCGCAAAACCGAAGCATTCTGTATCCTGCGGTAACGGGAAGCTTTGTTTTTTCGCAACCTTGGGAAAACTTCCCCGAGTGGATTTCTTTCGGAAAGATCCGGGCAGGATATGCGGAAGTGGGGAGCGATACCGACGTAAGCCCCTATGCGGATAACTTATTTTACCGAGTGGAAAACAATCAGTTTCCCAATCCAGCAGGTCAACTGCAGCCGGTAGGGGTGATCAATTCATCTACGGTTCCCAACGCCAATTTGCGGCCTATGCGGGTTTCGGAGTGGGAGACCGGTATCGAAATGAAGTTTCTGGATAACCGCTTCGGGTTGGACCTTACCTACTACAATAAAGTTACTAGAGATCAGATTTTGGGTGCTCAAGTCTCAGACGCTTCCGGCTATTTGCAACAGCTGATCAATGTAGGCGAAAGCAGTAACCGGGGGGTGGAAGCCTTGCTGACAGCCGTGCCGGTACAAACTGCCAATTTTACGTGGGAGACTAGCTTCAATGCATCTTGGAACATGACGGAAACCTTGAAGTTAGGCTTGACGGAAGGAGATTCCGTTATCACCGTAGGAGCGGCTGTGTATGGGGGTGAGCTGCGGCAGGTAGTAGGCAAGCCCATGGGGCAGATATATGGATTTGGTTACAGAAGGGATCCCCAGGGAAATATCGTGTATGACGCAAATAACGGTAGGCCACTTCGTACCAACTTGCAGATACCATTCGGTTCCGCTATCCCTATTTGGGTGGGTGGTTTTATGAATACGTTCCAGTTCAAGAATCTTTCCCTATCTACGTTGATAGATTTCAAACTGGGCCACAAGATGCTGTCAGGAACCAACTTCAATGCTTGGCGCCATGGTTTGCACAAAGGAACGTTAGTTGGTCGTGAACAGGGTTTTGTCATCGGCGAAGGGGTCAAAAATGTAGGCACGGCCGAAAATCCGTCTTTTGTTCCCAACGATGTGCAAACTGAGGTACAGACCTTTTATGAGACGGTGCGGTCTGCGAACATGGTCGAGGAATTCATCTACAATGCTGGATTCTGGAACCTTCGTCAGGTATCGATCGGATACGACCTTACTCCCCATTTGCCGGAGAACTTCTTCATCAAAAGCCTGCGGGCAAACTTGGTGGGCAACAACGTCTTGGTCATCAAAAAATGGGTACCCAACATCCATCCCGAGGAGTTTGGCTTTACGTCAGATAACTTGATGGGGCTGGAGGCACACGGGCTACCTGTGACCCGCAGCATTGGATTTAACCTAAACTTTAAATTTTAAAGAAAATGAAAAAGTTAGGTATAAGTGTCAACCTCAAAAACCTAGGCGTAATGAAAAATCTTCTGAAAGCCCTATGCATAAGTCTTATTATCCTGTCTCCGCTCAGTAGCTGCGACAGCGGATTTGATGAAATGAACATCAACCCGGTACAGCCCACTTCATTGGATCCGATTTACCTGATGAACCGGGCTGCGCTGTTTTCGACTATCTCCAGCACCTCACTGAATTACGAGTCGGCGATTGTGCAGCAGATTGTCTCTCCAAATGGAGGAGTATTGGCAGGTGGTAACTTCAACCAATTAAATCGGGCCTTTTCCATCGGCACCTGGAATAAATATTACCGGGATGTATTGAAGCATACCATAGATGTAAAGCGATTTACCCGTGACAATCCGGGAAGAAACAACCTGTTTCAGATGGCGAGAATTCTTCAGGCCTTATCGGCTATGATCCTCACGGACACCTTTGGAGATGTGCCTTATTTTGAAGCAGGTCTGGGATTTCTCGAAGGCAAAATTGATCCGGCGTACGATCGGCAGGAAGAAATCTACCTGGACATCTTGAATGAACTACAGGAGGCAACCGCTGCGCTGAATCCTTCCGGTAGAATTGAAACTGGAGATATATTCTATGGGGGTGATGTTGCCAAATGGCGTAAACTTGGGTATTCACTCATGTTGCGGGCGGCGATGCGTCACACGAAGGTAAACCCCACTCGTGCAAGAGAGTGGGTGGAACGTGCTGTAGCCGGTGGCGTGATGGCCTCGAATGCCGATAACATGATGATTCAGCATGATTTTAACTATTCCAACGAGTTGGGAAATACGCTGAATGCGACAGAAGCAAACAACTATTACCTCGCCGAACCTTTTGAACAATTTTTGAGCGAAACGAACGATCCTAGACTTGGTTCCATAGCCGTACGTTTCATTGGTGCGGGTAGTGGACCGGATCAGAACAATGCACTGGCAGGAAACCCGGCACCCGGCGTCAACCTCTCCAGAAATCCGGCTGACCAAATGGGTTTCCCCATGGGATACGACAACCAAACCATTGGAGCGGTGGTGCAGGCAAGAGGCCTCAGAAGTTTCTACGAGTTTTCCCAAGTGGATCGAACCCGAATGACAGCGCGCGATGCACCTATCTTTCATGTAACGTATTCTCAGACTTCGCTTTTGTTGGCGGAAGCAGCACACCGGGGTTGGATTGCAGGTAACGCGGCTGATTACTATGCGCAAGGGATCCGGGCAAATATGGAGCAGATGGCTGCCTATGGAGAAAATACAGCCATAGCTGAATCGGCCATCGATGCCTATATCGAAACCCATCCCCTTGACGAGGCAAATGCCATGGAGCAGATTGGCGAGCAATATTGGGTGGCCTCTTTTCTTAATGCATACGAAGGTTTTGCCAATTTCCGCAGGACAGGTTATCCCGCTTTGGCACCTAACCCCTATCCCGGCAAGGATATCTCCGGTGACTTTATCCGACGTTTGTCCTATCCCGATGCAGAGTTTTCGGTGAATAATGCAAATATCACCGCAGCAGTAGCCCGACAGGGTCCGGACAACTTGGATACGCGTGTATGGTGGGACACCCCCTGATGCGCCTCTAGTGAATGTTTACAGGCAGGTTTTCCAACTCGATCTGGGAAACCTGCCTTTTTCCAATTTCAATAAAATCAACACCGTTTATGACTTCAAATAGATTTACGCTTTGTTTTTTTTGCCTCTTTTTTGTTCTAGGGCCTGTCTTTTACCTGACGGGTCAGCAGATCAGTAAGGACGAAATGCTGTTTCTTACCCAAGCTTGGGAGGGTGAGCGTTTTGAAGACGGCAGGCCGAAAGTTTCGGACAACCTTCTGGAACGTATGAAACTGGTAACCCATGAGGAGGCCTGGGCCGTGATGCGAAATGCCGGTTACAAGTACCAATATGCAGAAGGTTGGCAGATGATCCACCCCGATTCCATCCTGGTAGGTCGTGCGGTTACCGCTACCTTTATTCCCGGCAGGCCCGATATACACGATGCGATAGACAAGCGGGGCAGGGCCGAGGGCAAACGGGGTCAAAATACCTGGCCCGTTGATTTATTGGTGCCTGGTGATGTATATGTGGCCGATCAGTTTGGGCTTCATGTAGATGGACCCACCATAGGCGACAATGTAGGCAATGCCATCTATGCCAAATCGGGAAATGGGATCGTATACGATGGGGCGCTGAGGGATATATCCGGGCTAAGGGAGATCGCTGGTTTTACTTCTTTTTACAGCAGCTACCATCCTTCCCACCACAATCAGCAGGGAAATCTGAACACCATGTTGATTGGAATTAACCAGCCAACGAGAATCAGGCAGGTAACGGTAATGGCCGGAGATGTCGTTTTAGGCAGGGACGGAGGTGTCTCTTTTATTCCGCCGCATTTGGTAGAACGGGTGGTGGTGACCTCCGAGATTGTCCGGCTCCGGGATATGTTTGGCCATCAACGGATTCGGGAGGGCGTTTATACCGCAGGTCAAATTGATACTCGCTGGGCAGATGAAATCGAGCGGGACTTTTCCCGGTGGCTAAACGACCGTATCGACGAATTACCGGTGCCCCGTGAGCAGATTCAGGAGATTCTGAAAAACCGTACCTGGTAAATGCAATCCAAAAGAAAACCAATTAGTCAAATCCAAAATAGTGTACTGATGTCGAAAAAAGTGAATAGGAGATCTTTTCTGGGCAAATCAGCCCTTGCCAGCCTGACCGGTGCGGCATTTTTATCCAACTACGGGAATGGCTTGGCAGCAGCGGTAGACCGCATGCCAACCTATTCCAACCCATCTGAGTTGAAGATTACCGACGTGAAATGTGGATATGTTCGGGGAGCGGTTTATGTGAAAATATACACTAACCAAGACGTTTGGGGTTGTGGTGAAGCGGTGGATGCGATTCACGGCACCTACCATCTTGTGAAGCGTTTGGGCAACATGATCAAAGGACAAAACCCGCTTAATCCCAACCGTCTAGCAGAGCAACTCCGAAAGGGTGCCTTTTTTGCAGGGGGACAGTCGGGTGTATTCGTAGCCGTGTTGACCGCTATTGAAACCGCCTTGTGGGATATTACCGGCAAAGTGTTTAATGTGCCGGTCTATCAATTATTAGGTGGAAAATTTAGGGATAAAATACGGGTCTATTGTGACACGGCGCTCTATACCTCCACGAATCCCAAGCCCGCTGACTATGCAGCGGCTGCACGGGGGGCCGTGGAAAGGGGGTACAATGCAGTGAAATTTGACGTCGACGATGGCCGGGATCCAAACAAGTACGACCGGTTTAACTGGACGGCAAGTCCCGCGGAGATAGACCGCATGTACCAAGCCATCGCAGCCGTGCGGGAGGAAGTGGGCCCGAATATTGACATTTGTGTGGACATGCACGGAAGATACGATGCGGTGACCGGTCTGAAAATGGCCAAGATGTACGAAGACCTAAACCTAATGTGGCTTGAGGAGCCCGTTCCGGCGGATAATCCGGATGTTTATAAGCATATTACCCATCAGACCACTACCCCCATATGTACCGGCGAAAATGTGTATTTGGCCTATGGCTTTACCAGGCTTTTGAGTGACGGGGCTGTAGATATTATCATGCCCGATATCCAAAAGGCCGGCGGCTTGGGAGAGGCACAGCGCATTGCCAACCTGGCCAATCTATATTATGTGCCGTTTTCTCCCCATATGGTGGCCTCTTTTCTGGGCGCCATGGCGAGTTGCCATGTATGTGCTTCGGTGCCTAATTTCCAGATTATGGAGTGGCAGATATACATGGACACAGATCAAATGTGGAAGGACATCGTGACCTACGATGGGCCTAGGACGGAGAATAGCTTTATTACCCTTTCGGAAAAACCGGGAATAGGCGTGGAGATCAACGAAGAAGGGATGCGAAAATACGCGGTAAAAGACATACCGTTTTTCGAATAGCCTAAACTAAGAAACTGATGGTCAATTGGATGGTATGAATAGCGGATGTGATCCGAGCCATTCGGCCCAAAAACCGTTCTTGTAATTCTGCGTCTATGTTTCGTAAAATCTTTATCTTTAAGCGAAAATGATCAAAGATATAATCCAAACAAACGAAAAAATGAAGAGATTCTCATTGGTGTGTTTTTTACTGTTATTTACGTGGGCAGGAACCCTGTTTTCCCAGCAAATTTCACCTACGCCCGAACAAATCATCGCATTGACTTCAAAGTGGACCGGCGAGCGATTTCCGGATGGCCGGCCAAAGGTTTCCGATGAATTATTGGAGCGACTCAGCAAAGTGTCTATGGAGGAGGCCTGGGGAATTCTCAGAAATCGGGGATACAACAATCAATTCGAAAATGATTGGGTGATCCTGAGGGAGGATCAAGTAATGACCGGTAGAGCCGTGACCGCTCAGTATATGCCGCTGAGGCCGGATGTGAACGACCTAGTGAAGGAAATCGGCAAAAAAGAAGGCCGAGCCCAATCCGGCGGCACCAATTCATGGCCGATTGATGCCTTGGTAGAGGGAGATATCTACGTGGCCGACGGCTTTGGCAAAATTGTGGATGGAACCCTGATAGGAGATAATTTGGGTAACTCCATTTATACCAAATCCAAAAGAGGGGTCATCTTTAACGGTTCCGTACGCGACATGGCCGGATTGCTTGCCATAGATGGATTCAATGGTTGGGTAAAGGGACATGACCCTTCGTACATTCAAGAAATGATGCTTTCTACAATCAACTACCCGGTAAAAATCGGCAGGGCCCACGTGCTTCCCGGAGATGCAGTTTTGGCCAACAAGTGGGGCGTGATTTTCATCCCATCCCACCTAGTAGCAGATTTGGTGATCAATGCGGAATTTATAGTCCTTCGAGATCAGTTCGGCATTCAGCGATTGCGGGAGCAAAAGTACACGCCTGGTCAGATTGACAGTGCCTGGAGTGATGAGATCAAAAGTGATTTCCTGAATTGGCTGAAAAGCAAGCAGGATCTGCCTATGAGCAGGGAAGAACTGGAAGCTTTCATGAAGGACCGCAACTGGTAAAATCTTGCCAACAAGTACTTTATAGTCTATCATAGGGTCACGGACATGGAACTAGTAGCCATTTGTTCCGTGGCCCTTTTTTAACCCAATTAACAAATAAACCTATGAAACAGAATTTAAAGGATCTTATTGCCAGGTGTGCCAAGGAGGATCAGGTGGCGGCTCAAGCAAGAGAAGCGGAAATGACCCATCCCGAAACGACAAATGAACGGAGAAGTTTTCTCAAGAAAACGATGCTGGGAGGTTTGAGTTTGGGAGCGTTGATGGGGGCCTCGATAGAGGATACCATGGCACACACGACGTCCAAGGTAAACCGGTTTTCCAATCCATCCGACCTGAAGATTACCGACATGCGGGTAGCGGTGCTGCGCAATGTGGGTAGGACGCCCATCATTCGCATTGATACCAATCAGGGAATCTATGGGCTGGGAGAGGTAAGGGATGGTGCAGACGAGCGCTATGCGCTGATGCTCAAGAGTAGAATTCTTGGGCTCAATCCCTGCAACGTAGAAATGCTTTGGAAAATCATCAATCCCTTTGGCGGCCACGGACGATTGGGAGGCGGGGTTTGCGCCGTAGAGATGGCCCTATGGGATTTATGCGGAAAGGCTTACGGAGTACCTGCCTGGCAGCTTTTAGGCGGCCGGTATCGGGACAAAGTGCGACTCTATGCGGACACGCCTGGGATGGATGATCCGGCTGAATTTGCCAAGGTCATGAAGCAGCGAACCATTGAACAAGGGTTTACCTGGTTGAAAATGGACTTGGGGATACACGTGGTGGCTGATGATCCCGATGCCTTGGTAAACTCAAAATTCTGGAATGGTGCCAAAGGCCAATACGACACCCGTGACTATATGAGCTATGGAAGTACAGAGCACCCATTCACACAGGTTCAAATCACCGATAAAGGATTGGAAGGCTTAGCCAAATACGTCGAATCTATTCGGGAAGCAGTAGGATACGAGATTCCGCTCTGTGCAGACCACTTCGGGCACTTTGATGTGAACAATTCCATTCGTTTTGCCAAGGCGATGGAAAAGTACCGCCTTGCGTGGGTAGAAGACATGGTTCCTTGGTTCTATACGGACCAATGGAAGACGCTGTCCGACGCCATAGAAACACCCACCTGCACGGGCGAAGATATCTATATGCTGAAAAATGGATTTAAGCCTTTGATTGATGCCAAAGCAGTAGATATCGTACACCCCGATTTGGGGACTTCCGGCGGATTGTTGGAGACCAAGAAGATCGGGGATTATGCAGAGGAACACGGCATCGCCATGGCCATGCACATGGCCGGGTCGCCGGTTTGCTTCATGGCAAACGTACATTGCGCTGCGGCTACTCAAAATTTCTTATCGCTAGAGCACCACTCTGTGGATACTCCCTGGTGGGAAGACCTGGTAACCATGACGGGATCTCAGCCCATGGTTACCAAGGGATTTGCCAATGTGCCGCTCGATGCACCTGGACTGGGTATCGAATTGAATGACGAAGTGATGAAGGAGCATCTTTTTCCTGGAGCTCCCGGTTATTTTGAGCCAACACCGGATTGGGATCAAAGGCGCTCTTGGGATAGAACCTGGAGTTGAAGCCTTCCCAAATTGGCTAAAAGCCCAACGGTCCTCAGTATGGGGAAGTTGGGCTTTTCCTTTTTTTTGCTCTTTGATTCTGTGGTTTCGGCGATGTTCGAAATATTTGCTGTTTTTCTTTTGATTTGCCGGGTTTTTGACTAATATGACATCCCAATCTAGCCAAATTGCCACCATGGAACCCCGGAAGCATCCCTCACTCTCTACAAGAGAGATTTCCAACGAACCAAGCCGTGTTTTTTCTGTTTCCGATAGGGAATTATGGGATCGGTTTTGCGCTGGTGATGAAGGTTCCTTCGTAACTATTTACCAAACCCATGTCAATCACCTGTTTCATTTTGGATGCCAATTTTGCCAAGATAAGGAACTTATAAAAGACTTGCTTCAGGATTTTTTCATATACCTAAGGAGCAACAGGAAGCGCTTTGGCAGTACAGATTCGATCAAGTTTTACCTGCTTAAATCATTTCGCCGCAAAATAATGGCCACCCTCAAGCGGATAAAAAGAGGTACAGAGGACAGGCAACGTTTTTTGATGGACCAATTCACCGTAGAGCTGTCCTGTGAAGCTAAATTTATTCAGCAGCAGCTCGAGACCGACATGATCCGGGACTTAAACCAAGCAATTGCTTCCTTGGACAGTAGGGAGCGGGAGGCCATTTATTATTTTTATTACCAAGGTTTGGGATACGATCAGATTGCCGAGATTTTTGAATTTGCCTACGTGTCTTCTGCCCGAAGAATGATCTACAAATCTTTGGCAAAATTAAGAAAACTGATGGTCGTTTCGGCCCTCAGTTTTTTTGTGGTAGTAAAACCCCTCGATTGATATTTTCTGACTAGTTTTTCTGTTTTGACCTACGGAACGATTTCCGTTGGCATCAAGTCACGGTATTTTCACAACGAAATTAGACCTCTCCCAAAAATTTGGGGAGAGGTTTTTTTTATAATTGAATAAACGTATTAACTTAGCAAATATAATATTATTAATTATTATTAAATCGGATAATTGTGCTGTATATGCGTAAAAATTTACAATAATATTCATTTTTTAATTTACCAAGTTGATTTGATATATAGATAAAATAATTCAATTAGTGGTAGCTCATTATTAAGATTAAATATATTTAATAGATATTAACAAATAAAAAATAGTTTGTTTTTGATAAAAAAGGTCATTTAGTTAACCATTAGCCCATAAATAATCAGATGCAATTAATTACAAACCAATTTCTCAACCTTAAACCCTAAATAAGTATGAAAGTAACGTTACAGCACCTTGCAATGAAAGGTGTCAGGACGATCTGTGCGGGCACAGTGGTCCTGGGTTCGTTTGGGTTGGCGGGGTTCCCGGCGTTTAGTCACAACGCGGCGGATTTGCCCACACCAAACGGCACATTGACATCGGTTCACTTCAATGGAGACCTACTGCCGGAAGATTTCCGTAAGGATGTCTCCGGAACGGTTTTGGATCCAAACGGAGACCCCATGCCCGGAGTAAGTGTATTGGTACAGGGTACCACTACCGGTACCGTCACTGATCTGGATGGTAAATTTTCAATCAATGTGCCAGATGGAGGAACCCTTGTATTTTCTTTTATTGGATACGAAAGCCAATTGGTAGTCGTAGGTGACCGTACGGTCATTAATATTAACATGAAAGAGGACGCCACTGCCTTGGACGAAGTGGTGGTCATTGGCTACGGAACGGTTAAGAAATCGGATTTGACCGGCTCTGTAGGTTCCGTTCGGGGAGATAAGCTCATCGACCGATCTCAGCCCAACGCGGTGAAGTCACTACAGGGGCGTATAGCTGGTGTGGAAGTACTCAACAACCAAAACTCCCCTGGTGCTTCGGCCCGAATCCGAATCAGAGGAGTCAACTCGATCAATTCTGGCGTTAACCCGCTTTTTGTGATCGATGGGATCATCGGTGCCGACCTGAACATGATCAACCCTTCGGACATCGAATCCGTCGAGGTACTGAAAGATGCCTCCTCCGCGGCCATTTATGGTGCGCGGGGCGCAAACGGTGTGATTCTGGTCACCACCAAACGAGGGGAAAAGAATCAAAATCAAGTATTGTACGATAACTTCGTTTCCGTATCCAACCGGGCAACGACCGTTCCAAGGCTGAATGCGCAGCAGTTTATGGATGTGTATAACCGGGCTTACGACAACGCTCAAAAGTACGATCCGTCGGGTTTTGCACAAGGACGCTATGTGAGGGCCAATCCCTTGGATTACCCCGACCTGTTTGATTCCAATGGCCGTCCATTGTATGACACGGATTGGGAAGACGAGGTGTACGGTACCGCTTGGGCGCAAAACCATAACCTGGCCTTCAGGGGAGGAAACAACTTGACGTCCTACAATGTATCGCTGGGGTATACCAACGAAGACGGAATCATGATGAATTCCGGTTTTGAGCGATTTACGGGTAAGATAGCGCTAGATTCCGAAATCAAGCCATGGTTGACTGTGGGTGGTAGCATCTTGGGAACCAAGAGTACCCGTAGGGTGGTCGATGACGCCAACGGTGCATTGAATGTCGCCAGGATGGTGGCTGAAGCTCTTCCCTTTCTGCCAGTGCGGTATCCGGATGGGCGATGGGGAGCCAACGCCGATTGGCCGGGTACAGAGGGTGCGGAGAACCCGGTACGGATTGCCCAAAACCGCTACACGGATGTGAACCTCAACCAAATGTATGCGGACTTCTACATGAATTTCAAGATCACCAAAGACCTGGAATTTAAGTCTACGTTCAGCACCATTTTTGACAGCCAGAAAAACAATTTCTATTCTTCCCGAACCCTTCGGCTTTTGTCGGCTGACCAACGGGGTATTGCCACGGTATCCACCAACCAGCGACTTTACTGGCAGAATGAAAATTTTGTAAACTGGAATAAGTCCATCGGAACCCGACACCGAATCAACGGGATGTTTGGCTTCAGCTGGTTGAAGGATAGCTTTGAAAACCTGAGCGTACGCAGTGAAGGGTTCATAGACGATTTCTTTCAGTGGAGAAATATTCGCGCCGGTAACATCATCCCAATATCCGGCATCAATGGAAACGTAGGGGCCTACGCGTTGAACTCCTATTTTACGCGATGGAATTATAGCTTGGATAACAAGTATTTATTTACCGTGACCGGCCGATACGACGGTTCCTCCCGTTTCGGTGGGAACAATAAGTTTGCCTTTTTTCCTTCCGTAGGTATCGCCTGGAGGGCATCTGAGGAAGGCTTTATGCAGGGTGTAGATGCGATCAACAATTTGAAGTTCCGCGCAAGTGCAGGTTCTACCGGTAACCAGGAAATCGGTAACTTCAACTCCCTGCAGTTTTTGGGAACGTTTAACGTACTCAAGGCTGCAGGAAATGAAATTGGGGTTTCCCAGACCTCATTCGGCAACCCCGATCTGAAATGGGAATCCACCGACCAAGTAGACTTCGGGTTTGAGCTGGGATTGTTTAACAGCCGGGTAATGGTAGAGGGTGACCTGTACTACAAGCGGACCAAAAACCTGCTCCTCAACGCACCGCTTCCTTGGTCAACAGGCTTTGGATCCGTACTTCAAAACATCGGATCGGTTGAAAACAAAGGTATAGAACTGACCGTGAATACCGTCAACGTGGAGCGGGGTGAGTTTACCTGGAACACTGATTTGAACTGGTCTACCAACCGAAACGAAATCCTGGAATTAGGTGCTAACGATGCGGATATTTTTCCAGGCCCTTGGTTTTTGGGGCAGACCAATATTTTGCGGGTAGGTGAGCCCATAGGTTCCATCTGGGGCCGTGTGCGTACCGGTACTTGGAATCTGGATGAGGCAGACCAGGCCGCTCAATATGGCCTACTTCCAGGAGACATACGCTGGGAAGATTTGGATAACAACGGTGTAATCAATGCGAATGATTCCAAAATCATAGGTAGGATGTATCCCAAATGGGTTGGAAACATAACCAACACCTTTACTTACCGCGACTTCGACTTATCCTTTGAATTCCGGGTAGTATATGGGCAGGACGTGATCAATGCGACGAAACACTCCGTAGAGGATCGTCAAACCTTGGCAAACAGCTATGCTACCGTTTTGGATGCCTGGACACCGGAAAATCAAAACTCCATGATTGCCGAAGTGAGGGCCTGGGGTACCCCCTATCTCACCAACATGGATACCCACTGGGTAGAAGACGGTTCCTTTGTGCGGCTTCAGAATTTGATGCTTGGATACAATGTGCCTGCGCCTATTCTGAGTAAATACAATATCGCGAGAGCGCGGGTATTTGTAAGTGGGCAAAATCTGCTGCTTTTCACCAAGTATACCGGATATGACCCCGAGGTAAATACCTTTGAAGGTGCAGGCCAGCTGCCGCAGGGTCTTGATTTCTTCCCTTTTGCAAGGCCTAGAACCTTCAGTGCGGGATTAAACATCGCCTTTTAACCCTTAACTACGCATTATTATGAAACGACCAATAAATTATATTCTAGCAATTGTAGCTTCATTTGGACTATTGTCCTGTGAGGGCTTCTTAGAGGAAGATCCAGCTACCCTGACCACTCAGGCGGAGCTTTCCAGTCCCGAGGCCGCACGCGCCCTGGTGACCAGTATTTATGCCAACGTAAACGTCGTGGTGACCGGTTCCGGTGGGTGGGGAGGCAATACCCTTTCACTTTTGGAATTTATGACCGGTAAGGCTGATGGCGTGGCCCAAACCGAGGGATTCAGGTTTAATCAGTTGACCTATGACTCCCAATCCTTTTATATTGACACCTATTGGAGTCAGTTGTACCAAGGGATCCTCCGTTGTAATGTTGCTATCGAGCAATTGCCTCGCTACACCTCATTGACTCAGGCACAGCTGAACGACTACTTAGCCGAAGCCAGAACCATGAGGGCATTTTATTACTTCTACCTGGTTAGGATGTACGGTGACGTACCGAAAATCAGCGAGCCGGTGAAAGCCCTTGCAGAGGTAAATACGTCTCGTTCACCGGTGAAGGAGATTTATGACGACATCATCCTGCCCGACTTGTTATTTGCCGAGGGTTCGGGATTGCCTTGGAGAAGGCCAAACGGGGAAGTGTCCAAGGGTTTCATCAAGTCGCTATTGGCGGATGTGTACCTAACCTATGCGGGGCATCCTGTAAATGGCGGTCAGTCTGCGTATGTGGAGTCTGCGAGGAGATCCAAGGAGGTCGTAGACCTGAAAGGTGCCACATTCGATTTATTTGATGAGTACACCGATATGATCCAACCGGCGAATAAAAACAGTGGTGAGTTTATTTTCCAGGTGCAGTTTGATAAGATAAACCGAAACAATCCGCTTACCCCGGTCTGTCTGCCTACTTTTGCGGGTATCTCGGTCTACTCCAATGAATTTGGTGGATTGGTTCCCAGGTTTGAGTTTATCGATAGCTACGAATCGGGAGATAAACGGGCCGAAGAAAAGCAGTTCTTTATATCGGAGTACAATGGTCAGCAATTGGGTGGAAGGTACATATATAAGTGGTTTGATAAGGTCGCCATCGATCAGGATGCGCGTTCGGAGTTAAACTTTACCATTTACCGCCTAGCCGATGTCATGCTGATGTATGCCGAAGCATCCAACCGGGCTGAGGGTGGACCCAATGCCTTGGCATTGCAATGCGTAAACGACATTCGCGAGCGCGCAGAACTGGCGCCCATATCGGGAATGGGTGTGGACGCCTTTGAGCAGGAAGTATGGAATCAGCGCTACTTTGAGCTATGTTATGAAGGAAAACTGTGGTTTGACATGCTACGGACCCGGAAGGTGCGAAATGACCTGACCAAAGCATACGATGACTTCGTCGGCCACCGAAATGTTTTTAACGCCACCTTTGCCGAAAAGCAATTGCGGTTCCCCATCCCTCTTCGGGAAATTGACGTAAATGCAGCACTCACCCAAAATCCTGGATTTTAGGTAATTAATCACCATTTTTCGGGTATTATCCTCAATAAGCCGTCCATATTCCTTATGGGCGGCTTTTATATTTTTTGACTGGTTAATTAAAAAAACCTCAAACTTTTTTTATTTGAGCTTTTTGCCCTATATTTCACCGATAAATAGAATTAGCAATATTTCCCAACTTAAAAAAATATTATTTCCTGTAAATGGAGACAATATTTGGACCGCTATTGGTTTAGTTTATAAATAGGATTATATTTTTAGTTGGGAAAATGCGCTTGGTTTTTCATTCCAATCCCAAAATACCTATGAAATAGCTCAACAAATCACCCCAACGAAAGAGGTTCACATACAACCTCTACTATCTCAATTCCTCAAATAACTTAACAACAAACAAACTTTATGAAAACAGGTTTACGAAACCGATTTCTGCCGGGATTACTTTCGGTGGGAATGATGGCGGGATGTGTTTTTCTGGCGACGGAATCACTTGCCCGGCAAAGCGTTTCTCTGGATGGCAATCTGGAGAATATCCGCTCAAATAGATCCGTTGTGGCTTCCAATAGGAAGAGCGACGAGGTGTTGAAAGTAAAAGCTTTCGACGTGACAGTAACCGGAACCGTGCGCGATCAGAACGGGGAGCCAATTCCTGGTGCCACCGTATCCGTGCCGGGAACAAACTTGGGAACGGCAACCGATATGGATGGCAAATATTCCATTACCGTACCCGAGGGGGTAAATTTGGTGTTTTCCTTTATTGGATTTGAAAGCCAAACCATTACCTTGGGTAATCAGCGTATAATTGACGTCACGTTGGTGGAAAGCACTTCCTCGCTGCAGGAGGTGGTCGTAGTAGGATACGGTACGCAGCAGAAGGTAAACTTGACCGGTGCGGTAGGGGTAGCTACTTCCGAGCGACTTCAGAACCGTCCGATTGCAAACGTGGGTGAAGGTCTTCAAGGTGTGATTCCAAACCTAAACATTGCCCCCCGAAACGGTGACCCATCTCAAAGCCCTGCCTTCAACGTGCGTGGTTTTCAGTCCATCAACGGAGGTTCGCCTTTGGTACTGGTGGATAACGTGCCCATGGACATCAACCGGATAAACCCGAATGATATCGAAAGTGTATCGGTATTGAAAGATGCGGCTGCAGCTGCGGTATACGGTGCCCGTGCGGCCTTTGGGGTGATCTTGGTAACGACCAAAAGTGGCAAGGCAGGCAAGGTGTCTGTTTCCTTAAACAGTCAATTTTCCCTAGCGAAGCCGATCTTCAATATGGATCCGATTACCGATCCCCATGAGTTTGTGCTTGCAAGGAATCTAGCCAACATTCGGACAAACGGTGTTCCTACTTTTGATCAGGACATGGTAGATGGAACCCTACGTTGGCGAAACAATCCTACACCGGAAAATGAATGGGGAGTTGTAAACGGTGCGTTGCGCTACTATGGCTTCAACAATTACCAGAATGACATAATGATCAATATGGCTCCTACGCAGCAGCATGACTTGACAATCTCGGGTGGATCAGAGAATGCAAATTATTTTGTGTCATTTGGCCATTTGAATAAAGACGGGTACCTCTCTACCAACAATGAAAACTTCAAACGATACAATGTATTGATGAAGGGGGAGTTTAAAGTCACCAAGTGGTTGACGCTCGAGGAAAAGTTGGTAGTAAACACGCAACGTAGTGATAAGCCATATTTCTATAACTGGGACGTAAACATCAATTCATTGGCACGGGTTAGCCCTATTCAGCCGATTCAATTCCCCGATCTTCCGTTCTATTTGCAGCAAGGTGACCGGGAGATCTACGAACCATTTATCGGAAAGTATTTCGATGGGACTAATTTCTGGCCGTATTTGAAGGATGGTGGACGTTCTACTTGGACCAACAATGATATTTGGATGACCCAAGGAGTTGTCTTGACACCCGCAAAAGGGTTGAAAATCCAAGGTAATTTCTCCTATAACTTTGTCAATAGGTCTGAACAAGATGTCGCAAGCAAAGTGGAAATTGCCACAACTAATCTTACAAATCCTGCAAATATCATCAACAACGGATTTAGCGGAAACGACTTTATCAACGAAGAGAACCGCTTCAATCAATATTATGTAATCAATGCGTTTGCGGATTACGAGTTTTCGTTACCTGAAAAACATAAGTTGAATACCATGGTTGGTTTCAACCAGGAATGGGGGCAAAATAAATTTGTGAGAGCGCAGAACAACACGTTGATTACACCTCTAATTCAAAATTTGAATGCAACCATTGGCATGCAGCAGACATTTAGTAATATGAACCATAATGCGCTGCGTGGAGCTTTCTATCGAATCAATTACATCTTTGACGAAAGGTACCTGATCGAAACCAACGCCCGTTACGATGGTACCTCCAGGTTTCCAAAAGACAGCCGATTTGGTTTCTTCCCCTCGGTATCCGCAGGATGGAGGATGTCTAACGAAGGCTTTATGGCCGGAACCAGCAGCTGGCTCGATGAATTAAAGCTAAGGGCCTCTTACGGTGAATTGGGTAATCAATTGCTGGGCAATAACTTCTATCCGTACATTCCTACAATGGGAATCGGTCAATCCAGCTTTATGATGGTTGGGACGAACCGAACGCCGTTTGTGTCCCCTGCGGGATTGGTTAGTCCTACCCTTACCTGGGAGACCGTGGTCTCCAGGAACATCGGATTGGATTTCACTTTATTGGGAGGAAAAATCGATGCTTCCTTTGATGTATTCCAGCGGGATACCAAGGACATGTTGATGAGATCCACTTATCCATCCATTTTGGGAACCGCAGCTCCACAGGCAAATGCGGCTGATTCCAGAACGACTGGTTGGGAACTGGCGGTTACCTGGAAGGATCGTTTAAAGAATGACCTCAGCTATGACGTAACTTTGGCCTTGTCTGATTGGACGGCCGAAATCACCAAGTTTGAAAACCCTAACGGAGCGATTCCTTCTGGCATCACAGCTTCCGGAGGCAATGCCCAATACTATGTAGGTCAAAAGCTCGGTGAGATTTGGGGCTACGAGACCGTAGGTATTTTCCAAACGGAAGATGAAGTTGCTTCGGCACCTGTCCAGAATGCATTAGGTGCCAACTGGCGACCTGGAGATATTCAATATGCGGATTTGGATGGAGACGGTAGAATCACGCCCGGAAACAACACCTTGGCTAATCCAGGGGATAGAAGAATCATAGGTAATGATACACCAAGGCTGAGTTTTGGTATCAACAATAACTTGTCGTGGAAAAACTTTACGTTGAATGCATTCTTTCAGGGTATTTGGAGAAGGGATCACTGGCCAACGTCGGGTAACTGGACTTGGTTCTTCCCCTTCAATGCTGGTCATGTGGAAAAATATTTTATTACAGATTCATGGTCTGAAGACAACCGAGATGCCTACTTTGCGCATCCCCATATCTCTACCAATGATAAGAAAAATATTCAGCCTCAGACTCGTTTTCTCCAAAATGCCGGCTATATCCGCTTGAAGAACCTCTCTGTGGGGTATGATATTCCCTACAATATCGTCAATTCCATCGGAATGCAGAATGCTAACGTGTACTTTGCCGGTATGAACCTTTGGGAGTATTCTCCCATTCGCAAGCCGCTTGACCCTGAGACCATTTACGCAGGAGCCATTGAGTATCCCATGCAGCGAATTTACACATTGGGTGTGAGGATCACTTTCTAATCCGTTAATTGAAAAACATTATGAAAAAGCAACTAAATAAGCTCAGGTTTTTGTTGGTTTCCCTTTTTATGTTGGGTGCCTGTAACGACGATTTTCTGGAGCGGTATCCTTTAGATGAGGTCAGTAACGAAACGTTTTGGAATACGGCCAACGATTTGGCCACCTATAACAATTTCTTCTACCATCTGACCCAAAATGATGTGAACTTCCCCATCATGTTGGGCCACCATGAGGGTTTTGACAGTCAGGTAGCATCCTATCTGATGGTGGATGGTTATGCCGATAACCTTGCGCCAAATCATCAGCGTCACACGCCATTTATGCAGGTGCGTGCTGGGAAGCAAATAGTACCGACTTCTTCATCCGGTATTGGTAACCAATGGTATGGCTTCCGTGGATGGGATCTTGTTCGCGCGATCAATGTAGGATTGGCCAATTACGGTAGGGCAAATATTGCCGACAATGTTAGAAACCGATACGTGGGAGAGGCCCGGTTGTTTCGCGGTTGGTTTTACCACCATATCGTTAAGATGTTCGGTGATGCGCCATATGTAGATCGTGAACTGAACATTGATTCTGAGGAGCTGTTTGCCGAAAGAATGCCCCGTGAAGAGGTCATGGATAAAGTATTGGAAGACCTGAATTTTGCAACAACACATCTTCCGAATGATTGGGGCGATGGCAACGAGCCAGGTAGGCTTAATCGTTGGGCGGCCTTGTTGATCAAGTCTCGTGTTTGTTTGTTCGAGGGTACCTGGAGAAAGTACCATGGAGGATCGAATCCCAATATGTGGCTACAGGAAGCTGCAAATGCGGCCAAAGACCTGATGGATAATGGACCTTATGGTATCTATAATACGGGCAATCCTGCCTCAGACTACAATTCTTACCACCGAATTCTTGACGTGTCTGGAAATCCAGAGGTCATGGTATGGAGGAAATATGCACTGGGTATTCGAACAAACCACGTGCAAAACTATTACTCCTACTCCGGAGGTGCAACACGGAATTTCGTAGAGGATTACCTTTGCACCGATGGACTTCCAATTACACTTTCAGACCAGTATGTTGGGGATGATAGAATCGAGGATGTGTTCGTAAATCGGGATCCAAGGTTACGCCAAACTGTCCTACATCCGGATGATTCGGAATTCTATAAATATCACGTAGCGGACGGCAGGGCGTATCCTAGGATACAAGGACAGCCAGGTGGAAGGACTTCTTCTACAGGATACCATGTGATCAAGCATTATAATGCCGATGATATGATTGGAAAGGCATTCAATGTGGCCGAACATCCAGCAATCATCCTTCGGTACGCAGAGGCTTTATTGAATTATGCAGAAGCTAAAGCAGAGTTGGGTGAAATCACGCAGTCTGATTTGGATATGAGTATCAATCAACTTCGTGATAGGGTTGGCATGCCACACCTTGGTCTAAACCCCCCAATGGATCCAAGATATGCAAACGACGGTATTTCTTCTTTGTTGGTTGAGATACGTCGTGAAAGACGCATAGAGTTGTTTGGCGAAGGTTTCCGATATGATGACCTCAGAAGGTGGAAGCAAGGTAAGAAATTAGAAAATCCGGACATGGGTATTCAATGGAATGCCGAAGCACAGGCTCGATATACAGGTGCGATTATTCATACCAGTGTGGATCCGGCGAACGGTAAGACCTATATCGATGTCTATAAGAACACCGATTGGGCAAATCCCACATTCGATGAAAACAGAGACTACCTCTGGCCTATCCCCCTAAACGATTTGGCTCAAAACCCGAATTTGGGTCAGAACCCTGGTTGGGATTAAGTTAACTAGGGCTTAACATGCGTAAAAACCTGCTGATTTGGTGATCGAGTAGCTTGGCTGTTCCTTCACTGAAATCGGCAGGTTTTTTTATGAACGGTGGGTAACTTTCCCCGAAATTGCAGATATTTCCCTTGACATACATGTCAATGCCATCACCTATCCCTTTATAACCTTTCTATGTTGTTTTCTAATCTTTTAAGAGGATATTGTGCGACCATTATCTTGCTGCTGTCCTCAGCAATGCTGTTGAATGCGCAGGGAATGCACCCAGCCGCTCAGATCTCCTATGTAAAAGCGCAGCTCAAAGAGGGTCGCGAGCCTTACTTTTCGGCCTATAAGCAGCTTTTGGCCTATGCTGACTCTGCGTTAACGCAACAGCACCATGCCTTGGCCGATTTCGCCGTGCCTGGGTTTTACGTGGATCCGGAAGGACACCGGACCAACTCCAAAAGCCTTCAAACCGATTCCTTTCACGCTTATGCCACGGCCTTGGCCTATGTGCTTAGCGGCAAACGCAAGTATGCGAAAAAAGCAGTCTATTTCCTTAATGCCTGGGCCACAACGAATACCCGTTATAGCCAAGCCGACGGCCCGTTGGTAATGGCTTATTCCGGTCCCGGATTGGTGATCGCTGCACAGCTATTAAAGGACGCTGGACAGCTATCTGGAAAGGAACTTCAACGAGTAGAACGCTGGGTAGGCGAGGTGTACCGCGTGGCATGCAACGAAATCAGAAATCGAAAAAACAACTGGGCGGATTGGGGCCGGTATGGCTCTGTGCTAAGCGCTGCTTTCTTGGAAGATAGTGGTGAAATGGCAGAAAACATCCGGCTGATTCAAAGCGACCTGCATCATAAGATAGCACCCGATGGACACATGCCCGAAGAGGTCCGCCGACAGGACCGGGGCCTATGGTATACCTACTTTTCGTTAGCGCCCATCACGGCAGCTTGTTGGGTGATTCGGCAAACGGAGGGGACCGATTTGCTGAGAGGGCGGGGTACAGGCCCAACCATTCAGTCCGGGATAGACTACCTATTGCGTTTTGTAATAAATCCGGAATCTTGGCCTTGGTATGCAAACCAACGTCCAGGTTCCCCAGATTCTTGGCCCGGTAACCTCATGGAAGCAATGGAAGGGATCTACGAGCAAGCTGAATATGGTACCTATGCCGCAGAGGCTAGGCCAATTGTCTATCCGATCCACCATTTTGCGTGGACTTTCCCCACCTTGATGAAGCCCAGGCTTACGTATTGATTCATACCCATTTGGAACCGATAAACATTTTCATTTCAACGATTAGCCCAAACCATGAAGACATTGCTAAATTCCAGATTTATTGCCGCATCTGTGCTTATTGCGGCACTCAGCCTGACGGTCAAATCACCTCTCAGCGCTTCAAATTCCGATCGGTTATCCCCCAAGTCGGAGCTTGTCCATCCAATAAATGATCCTCAAAAGCTGGAAAACCCCATAACCGTAAACTACCTCCGAAGCAAGCTTCGTAAAAGCGGCCCCAAGCTGGTACTGACTCCCGCACTGGAGCGGGAGGTGAAGCGAAAAATCAAAAATGATCCCTTGGTAGCCAATTATTATGAAGGGGTAAAGTTGAACGCCGAGCAGATCCTAAGCGAGCCTGTACTAGAGCGAGTGATGATTGGTAGAAGATTGCTCAGCACTTCCCGCGAGATGCTATACCGAGTCAATATGCTGGGAATGACTTATCGCCTAGAAAAGGACAAGCGCTTTTTGACAAAACTTAACGAAGAGCTTGTGGCAGTATGCCAGTTTTCCGATTGGAACCCTTCACACTATTTGGATGTGGCAGAGATGGCCACGGCGGTAGCCTTGGCCATCGATTGGGTAGGGCCTGATCTACCAAAGTCTACGGTGGACATGGCCAAATCCGCCCTGATCGAAAAAGGGATCAACCCCAGTTGGGAGGGACGCCATGGGTGGATCAATGGAACCAACAACTGGAACCAAGTATGTAATGGGGGCATGATAGCAGCTTCAATTATGATTGCTGACCGAGATCCGGAATTGGCCGCCAAGACCATCAGCCGATCCCTCGATGGTATTCCCCATGCCATGGCAGAGTACGGTCCTGATGGGGTGTACCCGGAGGGCTCTACGTATTGGGGTTATGGAACTGCTTTTTCGGTTTTGACCTCGGCTATGTTGGAGTCTGCTTTTGGGACGGATTTTGGCCTCGCAGCGTATCCCGCGTTTAAGGCATCCGCTGATTTCAGGTACCTAAGTGTGGCACCTTCAGGTTGGTACTACAATTATGCCGACTGTGGCGACCGACACGGAACCGCAGGAGACATTGTTTTGGCGTGGTTTGGGACTAAAACCGGTAATCCACTTTTTATCGAAAAGCAAAACTTTTCCCAGTCCCCCAGCGCTATGGGAAAGCTCAACCGAATTGGAGGGGCTGGGCTGGTATGGCTGGCCCAGTTCCAGCCCAGCCTGGAGGGTAGTTTGCCGTTAGCCTGGAAAGGGGATGGCTCGAACCCAATTGTGATTTATCGGGGTCAGCAGCAGGGTCCGAATGCGTATTATTTCGGCGGCAAGGGCGGTCGAGCCACCATCAGCCATGGAAACATGGACGCCGGCTCCTTTATTTGGGAATTGAACGGTGTTCGCTGGGTGATTGATCCCGGAAACCAACCTTATAATGAATTGGAGATTACCGGCTTTAACCTGTGGGGCAATTGCCAAGAATGTGAGCGATGGACCTTGCTAACCAAAAATAACTACGGCCACAGCACACTGACGGTAAACGATGCCCTGCACATCAACAATGGGTTCGCATCGCTGGAAGCCTTTCACGACGGTGCCCAGCCTCAATCCACCTTTGACCTAACGCCGGTTTTTGGTGACCAAATCAAAAAGGCGCACCGGAAATTCATCAAACCCGATGACCAGTCGATTCTCATCGAAGACCACTTGGAGATCAACGAAAACACCAAGTCCATTACCTGGCAACTTATGACACAGGCAGACGTGGAAATCGTTCCGGGAGGGGCCATCTTGCGGCAGGACGGAAAGTCGGTAAAGCTGGAAAACCTGTCCCATCCGGAGCTTTTGGTGTCGGTTGTCTCGCTAGATCCGGCACCATTGGAATTGGACCGGCAGATGGAGGGCCTCAAGCGTTTGGAAATCCGTATACCCGCTTGGACCATCCAAGGAGGGAGCGAGGTCATTCGGGTTCAATTGTCAGGCAATTAAGGAGTTTCCGCCATGATTTGCATCGATAGGCTTCGTTTAGCAAAAAACGCCACTGTCAAGTGGCTTTTTTTGCTGATGCTATTTGTATTAGGTGGTACCCTTGGCTATCCCCAATCCAATTTAGAACAGTTGCGGAACCGTGTTTTGGAAGACAAGCGCTCCGGGACGGTGTCCGAAAGGGAGGTAAAGGAGCTACTGAATGCACTTAGTCCTGATGGTTATTGGCCGGCCATCGATTACGTGGATGTTTCGCGTATAGGGTTTGAACATCGGACACATGTGGTCCATATCGAAAAAATGAGCCGTGCCTATCGCTTGGAGAGCTCTTCGCTGAAGGGACTTCCTTCCTTGAAGGCGGGTATCGATGCAGCCATTGATTTTTGGTTGGCGCATGATTTCATAGCCGATAATTGGCACACCAATGAGATCGGTAATCCAACCTCTTGGATTACTATCTTATATTTGATGGATGGCCACCTCTCCGAAGAGAGGGTAGCCGGGATTTCTGCCTTGGCTGCCAGGGCCAACCTGCGTGCTTGGGGTGCTAGGCCGGGAGGGGATCTCATTAAAATTGCTGGGTTGGCAGCGGAATTGGCCTTGTATCACCGGGATACTGCCGGGGTACAAGAGGCAGTGGATGCCATGGTAGCGGAAGTGGCCATTACGTCGGGAATGGGCATCAAGCCTGATCTGGGTTTTCATCACCGTTCAGACAGGGTAACGTCCATTTTAGCGTACGGTACCGGTTATGCAACGACCTTTGCTGATTGGGGAGTGCGCCTTTCCGGTACGGATTTTATGTTTCCGGAGGAGGCTACCCGCCTTTTGGTAGACTATTACTTGGATGGCATCTGCAAGTCCATGGTTCACGCCTCTTTTAAGGATCCCGGAGTGATCAACCGAGGGATGTCCCGGGAAGGCTCATTGGCATCCATCGGTCCAGAATTGCCCGAAAAATTGCTTTCGTTTACCAATTATCGACAGGAAGAGCTCGAAAATGTCGTAGCGATACGAAGAGGGACTCGGACTTCAAACCTAATCCATAGCCGCTTTTTTTGGCATTCGGAGTACTATAGTCACCAAAGACCAGGTTTCTTTGCGTCTGTTCGTATGCATTCGGATAGAAACCATAATATGGAGTCTCCTCATAACCAAGAGTCGCTTAAAATGCACCATTATGCCGATGGGTCAAACTTTATTTCCCGAACAGGGGATGAATACTTTGATATTTTTCCAGTTTGGGACTGGCAAAAGATTCCTGGCACCACGGTGGTTCAAAAACCGGAACTGCCGCATTGGAATCAAATCGTCAAACAGGGCAAGTCCAACTTTGTAGGAGCGGTGACGGAGGGAACGTATGGTGCAGCAGTCTTTGATTTTCAAAGTCCACACGATCCCCTTCAGGCAAAGAAAGCCTGGTTTTTCTTTGACGATAGGTACCTGTGCCTAGGCACGGCCATTTTTTCGGATGCGGATTATCCGGTGGTGACCACCCTGAACCAAACACTGGCTCGTTCCGAGGTTGAGATAGGGAAGGAAGCTGAAGTCCTGCAGCTGGAAAAGGGTACGCAAAAAATGGAAGGATTATCATGGGTCCTGCAGGATAGGGTAGGGTATCATTTTTACGAACCCACCACGGTCTATGTGTCCCACGAAATGCAAACGGGATACTGGCAAAGCATTGCCAATAGCCAACGTATTCAGCGAAAGCCGGCAGTGTCCAAAGATATTTTTGCCGTATGGATCGATCACGGGAAGAAGCCGCAGGGGGCGGGTTATGCCTATTCTGTTCATCCCAATGTAGCGGCAGCGGAGATGGAGCGGATTGGAATAGATCCGGTGATCGAGATACTTTCCAACACAGCCAAGGTACAAGCTGTCTGGCACAAGGGACTTGCGATGCTTCAAGCCGTATTCTACGAACCCGGAAAAATAGAATTTCCCAACGGTTTGGCATTGTCTACATCCATGGCGGCCTTGGTGCTTTTGCGAATGGACGGAAAGGAAATCTCCGAAATATCCATAGCGGATCCATCCAGAGAATTGAAATCAGTTTCTTTGGAAGTGACCGGGAATTTTGTTGGATTTGGGCCCTTTTGGAGGGCAAATTACTCTGGTGGAGCTTCCCAGGTTCAGGTGCAGCTTCCCAAGGGAGACCAAGCCGGGAAGAGCGTGACCATAAAAAATCACACAAAGGAGGGCCAAACCGCCTCGTTTTTGGAGGAACTTGTTTCAGAAGGAAGAGAATTGCCGAAGGGGCAGCGCTACCTTGGAGAGTCCTTTGGCGGAGGGGTAGTTGTCTGGTTGGATGAAACGGGTAACCATGGATTGATTGCCTCGAAACAGGATCAACAGGCAGGCAGTCCCTGGCGAAATGGAAAGGCCCTGCACCCGCAACTTTATGGCGATCATGGAGACCGCCTCGTCAATGCAGTTGGACGCGGGATTTATGCCGGCCAGGTCAATACGCAGCTGATTATTGCCCAGCAAACAGCGGATAATCTTTCCGGAGATTTTGCGGCAAAGGTGTGTGCAGCCTGCCAAGAGGGCGGCTACGGGGATTGGTATTTACCCGCCAAGGCAGAATTGGATATCCTTTTCCAATCCAGAGACTTCCTAAGGGGGTTTGAGGGCGATATGTATTGGAGTTCGTCAGAATACAATATCGGCTTTGTATGGGGGCAGAATTTCCAAGGTTACGGAGGAGCCTATCCTCTGAATAAGGGAGGACGGTATGCGGTGCGGTGCGTTCGAAAATTTTAATTAAATGAAGGAGCTATTGATTAACCTGACTAAAAAGGTAAGCGGTTACTGGTGGGAGGCCGTCTTTATACTCGCTGTGTGCCTCATTCCGATGTGGGGAAGTGCCCAGGATATTCCGTTAATAAAGGATAGAATCGTTGCCAGCTTGCTGGAAGGGGAAATCAATGCGGCTACGGTAGCGGGGCTACTGGACAGTCAGCGAGCCGATGGAACTTGGCCTGGTATCAACTACGAGGACGTGTCCCGCACCGGCTTTGAACACCGGCTGCACAGTGCAAACCTGGTGTTGTTAAGCAAAGCGTACACGCAACATACCTCCAAGTTCAGAAGAAGCAAACGAGTGTTACAAGCCATTGAGCGGGGTTTGTCCCATTGGGTGGAGCAGGATTATTTTTGTGACAATTGGTGGCACAACCAGATAGGCACGCCCATGAACATGGTGCATGTCATGTTGCTGGTGGGTTCGTCCTTACCTTCCGACTTGGTGGAGGCGACGCAGCCCATCATTGGCAGAGCACACCTAAACGCATCTGGAGCCCGACCCAGTGGCGATCGGATCAAAATCGCCGGAATTTTGGCAAAAAACCTCTTATTTGTCAACAACATTGCTGAATTTGAAGAAGTGATTGACGTGATAGAAGGGGAGATCAAATTTGCCGAGGGCCGGGGTATGCAGTACGATTACAGCTTCCATCACCGGGAAGATCGTGTAAACAATACGTTATCCTATGGTTTGGGCTACGCAGATGCCTTTGTGGAGTGGGCGGTGTATGTGGCTGGAACAAAGTATGCGTTTTCTGAGGAAAAGAGCAGGCAGTTAATAGACTACTACCTAGACGGAATCGCCAAAACCATGGCCTTTGGAAAGTATCCCGACACCGGGGCCAAGAACCGCAGCATTGCTCGACCAGGAGCCTTGAAGCCTATGGCCGCGGATACACCCAAAAAGCTGTTGCTCACCACCAACTACCGCCGTCAGGAGCTAGAAGAAGTGATCGCTACCCGGGAAAAAGGTATTGACCAGCAGACCCGTTCCCATAGCACGTTTTTTTGGCATTCAGAACATTTTACCTTTCAGCGGCCCCATTATTTCACCTCCGTCAGAATGTACTCCACCCGTAATGCAAATATGGAGGTACCTTACAATAGCGAAGGATTAAAAAATCACCATCGGGGAGATGGCACCAACCACTTGGCGGTGACCGGCGAAGAGTATGCCGATATATTTCCGGTGATGGACTATCAGAAAATTCCGGGTGCAACAATCTTGCAAAAGGAGGAGCTACCGGACGAAAACCAAATCCAAAAATGGGGAAGTACTGAGTTTGTCGGGGCAGTGACGGATGGTACCTATGGAATGGCAGCCTTTGACTTTAAGAGTGCCCACGACCCGCTGAGTGCAAAGAAGGCCTGGTTCTTTTTTGATGAGGGCTATGTGTGTTTGGGTGCTGGCATCGCCGCGCGATCGGGTCGGCAGGTAACTACCACCGTAAACCAAAATTTACTAAGGGGGGAAGTGCGGGTATCCCACGGAACAGGGGATCGGGTGCTAGCGAGCGGTTCCCATGAGTTGGAGGGTATTCAATGGGTCTATACTGACTCCGTGGGCTATGTATTCCCGCAGCAACAGCAAGTGCGCATCGCCAATGGGCCTATCGGTGGCAAGTGGACCGACATCAGCCGGCAGAGCAGTTCACCCACCGAGTTGGTGACAAAAAATGTATTTTCCCTTTGGCTGGACCATGGGTTCCGTCCGGCAAACGGCTCCTATAGCTACGTCGTTTTCCCTGCTGTTGACCGTTTACAGGTAGCAAAATGGGCCGACTCCCTGCCAATGGAAATACTTTCCAATACCAGCGATCTTCAAGCGGTAAAGCATAAGATCAGCGGGCTATACCAGTTGGTTTTTTACCGTGCCGGTGAGTTGGCGCTGGAAGATGGGTTAACGGTAAAAATGGATTCTCCGGGACTAGTGATGATTCAGGTAACCGATGGTAAGGTTACTCAGATCACTGGATCAGACCCCACTCGTAGGTTGGCGGCCTTGCACCTACGTGTAAGTCAGTCTCTCTCTGATTCAGCTGGAATGGCCGCTCTCGATGCGCCATCGGGAGATACCTTGGTGCGGTTGGCATTACCTCAGGGCGTTTTTGCAGGAAAAAGTATGGTACTTGAATTGAAGTAATAAATATTGAGATCGATGAAAGAGTTGCTGAATTGTGTAAGGCATGCGGTTGGCTGCTTAGGGATGATTCTCCTTGCAGGGTCCTTGTTTCTCTCCTGTCAGAAGGAACAAAGCTGGCAGGTTATCGATGAGCGGGATCAACAGAAAGCGGTGGTAGATCGGATTTTTATAGATTCCGTCTGGGCGGGTCACCCGGTGGGTTTTTCGTTGCTTACAAGTGGAGATAGGCAGTACATTGCCTATTATGATAGAAACCGATACATGACGGTGGGTCAGCGTAAGCTGACGGATCCAACTTTTTCCCTGCATACGCTGCCGGTTTTTGACAGGGAAGCAGGGGAAGGAACCAGCACCATACTAAATTGGGATAGCCATAATTCGGTAACGATCGGCATAGACAAAGAGGGATACCTGCACTTATCGGGAAACATGCACGTGCATCCCATCACGTACTTTCGCTCGGAGGTTGCATACGATATCAGTACGTTGGTGCAACACAAGTCTATGGTGGGTAGTAACGAGCAGCGCTGCACCTATCCCCATTTTATGACCAACCGGGAAGGGGAACTGTTGTTTCATTATAGGGATGGTGGAAGTGGAAACGGGAATGAGATCTACAACATTTACGATACACAAACGAAAACTTGGAGCAGGCTCTTGGATACCCCGCTGACTGATGGGCAGGGACTGATGAATGCCTATGCATCCCAACCCAAGCTGATGGAAGACAACTGGTACCACATGTATTGGGTGTGGAGGGATACGCCCGATTGTGAAACCAACCACGATCTGTCCTATATCAAAAGCCCTGATCTCACCAATTGGTTTGACGCACTTGGGAATCCCGTCACCTTGCCGGTGACTTTTGATCAAAAATCGGTGATCGTAGCGCCGATACCGGCCCGGGGGGGAATCATCAATTTGGCCGCTAAGCTTTTGTTGGATGAAAACCTGAGTCCGGTGATGGCCTTTCATAAGTACGATGAAGAAGGAAATCTTCAGTTTTACACCACCTGGCTGGAAGGGGATGCCTGGCAAAGCAAGCAGGTCACAGATTGGGACTATCGCTGGGAGTTTTCCGGTAGAGGGAGCATTGTGTTTGAGGTTCGCCTAGGCGACTTCCGGCGGCGGGCCGATGGAAATTACGAGTTGGGCTATGATCACATAAAATATGGAGAGGGAACCATGCTACTGGATAAGGATTTTAACCGCATCGGGGAAGTGCATAAGCCCGTATCGTGGATGGAGGAAACATCGGTGGAAGGTAATTTTCCCGGACTTCAGATCCGTTCATCCAGCGATTTGGGACAACCATCGGAACGGAAACAATACCTGCTTAAGTGGGAAACACTGCCGCAGAACAGGGATAGACCCCACCCGGAGCCTTGGCCGGGGCCGAGTGCACTTTACGTGTATGTGTTGGAGTAGGCCGGTTGCTTCGGGCACGTAACAAATACGTTGACCCGAGTCCATGAGGATCTCGGTTCACACCTGTCAGGACTCTAACCCCAGATGGTAAATCGGGGAAAAGGACACCCCGGATTTCCCCCAACCCTGGGAGGAGTTGAATAGCGATTGCCGCCCTTCAAAAGGGAAGAAGCATCCCAGAGAGTTCCTATACGATTTTAATTTGGGAAGGGACTATCCGAAACTTCCCCATAAAAATAAGGGTACCATAAAGACTTTAGACTTTCAGCCGGCGCTGCGCTGATGAGTTGGAATATTCACCGGCAATCCTCCGAATGACAACCCACCCTGAACAGCAGGAAAGAACCTTCCCCTAATGAAGAAAGGATTCCTGTCATTCTACCAGTTCAAATCCCAAAGGGGCATTTTTGACAATACGAGCTTCGTGATTGGTTCCGGGAATTCTGGCAATGTTTTCACCCTGTTTCAGCTCTACAGGAATCAGCTTAGTGCCTTCTCCCCGAAACGTTACATTGTAGAGAATATCGTTTACCAAGACGTCAAACTCCTGGGGCCTCAGGGTGCCGTAGTTACCCATGGTCGCGTGTACGAGAACCGCAAAATTTTCTGAGGGATCGAAGCAGTCGCCCTCTTGGATTATCTCGCCGTTTAGATAGCCGAAATCTACTCCCAAGGCCTCTATGATCACCACGTCATCTTTGGTGCAGGACGCTATCAGCAGGGAAATAAGCAGTATCACCTGGATTTGATTGTTCTTCATGGCTGTTCGATGATTACTTGTTTTTCAAATGCTTCGCTCTGTACCGTGTAACTTCCGGGGATTAAGCTATCAAAGAGCACTTCGCCACCCGTCATAGACCGATTAGCGATGACCTGTCCGCCCCGAATCAACGAAATGGATTGCCCGTCGCCCCTGCCAGTAATTTTGATGGCGCCCGCTTCAAAGCACGTGGCATTTCGTCGGTATACCAACAGGTTAGTTGCAACCTCAATAGCTACCGTCCATGACCGCATTACCGAGCGATCCTCTGAGCGAACCTGCAAAACAACCGGTTGGGAAAAGTCCAGTAAATTGTCTCCAGAGATGACCGGTTGATTGTTCCATAGGAGTGTAGCACCGTCTGCCAGCGTAAACAGCAAGGTGTGGGCTGTTATGGGTGTATCCCTTTCTACCTGGAAGACCACTTTCTCATCTTCAACCTTTATGTTCAACGGCTCCAATCCGACAAGGCTGACCTCGGTAATGGAGGCGGCGGCACTTAACGCGGGTTGGGCGATGCTGAAGGGTTGGAGCAGGTTTCCTTCGTGGGCATTTATTCGAAATACCAGTTGTTGCGCTACGTCTACCACCCGATCGGCAGTGGCATCATATATTTTAAAATTCATGATTTCATTATTCGTGTGGCCGAAAAGTGTGAGGTAAGCGAGAAACTCTTGATGGCTGGTTACTTCGGTAAGGCCGGCTACGCCTCTGCATTCTCCGTCTACAAATGCAGCTACCATGTCCCCGGATCCGGTAAGCGTTCTTCCGTCCACATTGACAAAGGCTACCAAAGACATAGTATGTTCGAAATTCTGCTCTGATACTTTCCAGTCAGGTCGCTGACCCCATGCAGGCAGGAAAATAGACGCAAGCGGAACGAAACAGATGAATTTTAACAGGGATCGTGTCATTATCGTCGAATGATTCTTTTGTGGAGTACTTTGCCATCGACCTGAATACGGAGGATATATACTCCGCTTGCAACGGCCGGTTGGAATGCTACCTGGTTTTTTCCGATTTTGGCAGCGATTAGCGATTCTTCGACCTTTCTGCCGTCTGCGGTATATAATTGCACCAAAATGTCTTGGGTCTCTTTGGCACCAAATTGAAGCATAAACTTATGGTCAAAGGGATTGGGGATCACGTTGAATTGGGTTTCAGCTACCTGCAGGATTACAGGTTGGCGAAGTGTTCCCATGATGGAGTTTCCGGCAAAGTCAAAGCTGGTGAAGGTCATCATTTCTTCATTTTCCCGTCTGACGTAGAAAGTTAGCTTCTCCTTTTGATCACCATAAATGGTGAGGAAGCCGAGGGATTTGCCGGCAATTTCCGTGGGCGCTACTTGACCCTTTAGTTCACCGTTTAGGTCGTACACCAGTACCTGTTCATAGCTCTTTGGCAGTTGCACGATGGCATTCATGGTCTCCGGATATTGAAGCCATGAAGCCTGTACCCGCTCCTCTTCGTCGGATGCCGTTTTTTGGCTGCTTTCATTAGGCTGGGATCGGAGGTTGGCATGGAAAATGGACGGATAGGCAAAGCGCTGACTCTTTGCAGATTTAAGCATATAGCCTCTTCCCACCCGTAAAAAGGTCAGGTTACCGCTCCAGCCGTTACGTGCGTCATATATGGCAAATTGAGACTGCGATTTGATCAGGTCTCCTTCTTGGGCCTGAAAGCCGGCCAGGGCATCTCTCAAAGGTATATTCTGCCCTAGTGGGAAAGGAAGCCAGTTCCAGTTGGGTTGCACATCAAAGTACCACTCGGATAGATCCACCGGTCTACCTCGGAGTTGAAGCGATTGTGCGTTCTGTACATAGACCTTATACATCCGTTCCGCACTCATCCCGCCATTATTACTGATAGTACCCGACCAAGTGCTGTTGCGGGGTTGGAGCTCATCGTTGAAATAGGTTTCCAGAAGTGCCGGGGAGTGGCTTTGGATTCGATCATCGGTAGTTAGATTCATGCCGGCAGTGAGTTGATTAAGATCGGCAAATAGGGGGTCATGTATCCGGGAACTGATCCAAGTCCAACCCTGATTTAGCGGGATCGCTTGTTCCTGTATTTCAGTATTCGCAACGATAACAGGGGCTTGCAAACTACCCATTACCTCATTGAGGGTAAAAGGTATACTCACTTGGTTGTTTAACGTTGCTTCGTAAATGTTGCCATTGGTCGCATTCCAGATTTTAAAGGAAAGTGGTTCATCGAAGAGCTCGTTGCTGTACACTGTTAGGAAGATGAAGTATTCATCGTAGGCAGGGTCATAGCTGAGATTGCCCACCCCGCGCAGGGCTCCCTGATGGAAGGCAGCTACCTGATCCATCTCGTCCCGGCTGAAGACACCGTTCAGTCGAATTCTACCGATCACGGTCATGCTGTAATCAAAAGCAGCAGGGTCAATTTCCCAGCTTGGGCTTTCGGGAAGCACTCTAAGGTTCACTACCTCGCTTTGCGGGAATCCGAAATCGGTGTCCAAGACTAGGTTTTCGGTATAAACCCCTGGGGTCATTTCCGGCGCAATATGTGCCTGAATGGTTACTTGGCTAAGCGGGGGAAGCGTTCCTGAGGTTCTGCTTAAGGTGATCCATCTTGGAACTTCGCTAAAGCGATAGGGCTGTGGTGTACCGCCTTGGTTTTGAACGACCAGGTTTAGCGTCATGCCCTGATCGGAATCTTTTATCAAGTCCACGCTTTCTGTATATCCTTCTACAAACCAGTTAACGGCGTTTTTCTGTACATAGGCGGTCCAAGTAATGGGAGATTGCTGTTGGTTGTTGGCACCGTCAAACATGCGGTGTACGGTGATGTCCAGTAGCTGACCTTCAATTTCAGCCCAGCGATTGATCACCGGTTCCAAGATCATTTCATCCCCGTTGATGATTTGATTTACTTGGAATTTTACCAGATTCCGGGCCGGTTTGATGGGAGGACCGTCCGCACTGTAATTCACAACTCCTTGGCTTAGCAATGCCGGGCTTGAGATCATTTGGTTGTTGCCAAAGGCATGGAAGTACCTCGGCCCGTTGTTATTTGGGGGGTCTGGAGCGTTCATCCTCGCATAGAGAAGCAAGCCTATGGACGTTTCCTCAATTTCAAAGTACCTGTCCCGGTTGATTTGTTCCAAATTCCTCAGGGTATTCCAAAGCCTCAATTCATCGATCTGACCTTGAAAGGGTCGGTCCACGTTTTCTGTACCATCCAGCGACAGGCTGCCCCTACCACCAATCCATATTCGGTTTCCCGAAAATCCGCCAATACCCGTGGAAAGGTGAGAGGATACTTCTTGAGCGTCCACAAGAGTCCTTAAATTCCCGGAACGATTGAGCAGAAGGGTAATATGATGCCAAGTATCGTCTGCAATGGAGGTAGTCGTCAAGGGAAGGCTTAAGCCTTCACTGGCGAAAGAGAGGTTGCCTTCTACATTGATATTGACGGACCATTTATTGGCAAAATCGTTATTTTGTATGATGTCTGTGCCGTCGCCCTTTCCATTCGAAAAGAGGGTTCCCTCATGGCCTTGTGGGGTTTTGACCCAGAAGGAAAGGGTTGCATCCATGGTGGGGGTAAGTTGAACAAACCCCACATTGTCCAAGGTCATGTATTGCGCATTGTCAAAATGATACGCTGTTCCTTTGGGTCTAATGTCCCAGTTGGTTTCTACTCGGGCATGTTTGAATCGGGCGAGGTCATGGGCAATAGTTCCCCTGCCTTCGTCTAGCGGCCAATAGCCAATGAGGTCCGGTTCATTCCCTTGTAGTTTGTTGTACATATTCGCAAAGGCATCTTGTAGGGGAATGGCTTTTCGCCACATTTTGAGGGAATGCATATTTCCGACAAAGGTGTTTCCGCCAAGGATAATGGGATTGTTTGAGGCAATGCTCATGTTGGTGCCTCCATTGCCTGAGGCTACCACGGTACTTTCTTCGTAAATTTTGATATCTCCGTTGCGGCGATCGTAGGTGAAGGTGTAGTGATGAAACAACCCGTCGTCTGAAATCGGGCCTTTGATCCGGACGCCTCCCAGTGTGAAGGCCAATTCCCCGTTTTCAAGTGCAATTTCCAATCCTCCCGCTTGATATAAAAGTGTGGCGTTCGGTGCTTGTGTAGCGTTGTTCATCCAGTATTCCAAGGTCAGATCCTCGTTGAGAATTTGGGGATTTTCCAGGATCATTACGTTTTCCTGCCCTTGGAACCGAAGAGAAACCGCATTGTTTACCGGGAGTTGGTTGGTTTGTCCCTTTATTTCCACCATAGAGACTGCGGCGTTATAGAAAAGGGGCTCATTGAACCGAACTTTAAGGTCTGTCCCTATCGATAAAATACCGTCCGTGGGAGAGGGCGTTCCAAATCGCAAGGGTGCATTTAGATCTACCCTTCCTTGTACAACATCCGAAACGAATTCGGTACCATTGGTACAGGTGCTTCTGGCCCTTATTTCATATCGGCCATCGGCAAGACCCCTTTCCACCATATCAAATGGGAATGTCAGATTTGGAGTGGAAATAAGGCTTATTTGCGGCCTGTTGGAGGCTAATGCATTTTGGTAGCTGGCTTCTAGGTTGTAATACGTATGCAACCTGCTCCATGTGGGAAAGCCCACGGGGCGATATTCCAGATCAATACGTTCAAAACCACCGAAATTTCGATTGTAGCCACCTAGTTGTATCAACAAGGGATTGCTGCTGCCATCCAGGTTAAATGCCGTTTCTCGGTTGAAGGTCCAGTTTTCGAGAGGCGCGTTTAGGGTAACTTGCGAACAGGAGGGCACAAATTGGGCCGAAATCACTACCTCGTCAAAGGTATTTATCGGATCGCATAGAGATTGCAAGATTACCTTGATATTTTTGTAATCATAGATATCTGAGATGGATTTTCCGAGCGTTAGCGCATATTCTACCCTTTCCCCGTAAGGGATAAAGACCACCGTTCCGTTTTGGTTGATATTGAAAATAGCATTGTTTGGATTGGTTGTATTGTCTACGATCAGTTGGAAGTACCCGTCTACTCCTGCTGCACTGTTGTTTTCCAAAATCAGCCTAAACTCTGCGTTTTGGCTCTCTGGGACATTGGCCAAGTCTGCTGTTTCCACACTGATTTGCGGGAGTTCGATGCGTTGGGTAGCATTGCTTAAAGGGACACGGTACTCCTCCGGTACTGGTAAAATAGGGAAAGTGCTTCCTTGAAATTGAGGGGAATAGAAGTGGGAAAGTTCCTCTCCTTCGTACGGACAGGAGGTGCTCCCCCCAATCGTACTGAAAACGGGTCCGTTTCCGTCGAATGTGTTCATCACATTTACACTAAAAAGGTTAAACGGGGTAGGGTCTTTCAGCGTATAGGAGATAGTTACGGTTGAGGCACTTTCCTCTGTAAAGGAGGCATTCATATCTTGCTTGGCAAATCCTCCGCCTGAAATCAGTAATCCCGCTTTGTTTAGGCGAAATCCCGTAGTAAATGCGAATGTTTCGTCAATGGTAAGGTTAAATTCCTTTGTGTTTTCATTCACTATTGCCGTTTCTACGGTTCTCGTAATTTCACCAGCTCCCGCATCAAAGGAAATATTGTTTACCTGGCTTTGATTGATCAATTCCAACAAAGACTCCGAACGGGTCAACCGGTTCCTTAACCTGCCTTCATAGGAACCCGCCCCCTCTCCCTGAAGGTCGGACTCATTGATTAGATTGATTAAATCGGTATTGTATTCCTCTAAAAACTGCCTGGACTCTCTCGAAAAGTAGAATTTGTCCCGAATGGCCAGGTTTTTCGCCCGTTCGTTGTCTTGGATGGTTTTTCGCCATTGATAAATTTGTTCGAGGTACTCATCTCTGCTCAATACTCCCGGATCGTCTTCTTGGATAAGGCCGTTATCCAAGTTTTCTATGATCCTTTCGAGTTCTGGGATCAATTGATTGATAATGTGGTCCTGTGTATAAACAAAGAATGTTTCGGTAGGCCGTTCATTAAAGAATATGGCTTTTTGAGTGCTGATAAAGGCGCTTTCACCATCTTTGTTTTGGAGTTCAAGGAAGGGATTACTCCCAATTCTAGCCAAGGAAGCCTGTACATTGTCAAATTGTCCATAGGCAATGTTTTTTGATTGGCCTATATACAAGTCGCCTTTTGCTCCCACAAACCTAGGATCGTTGCTGGTCGCCATTCGCTGGGTAAAGGTGTAGGTTTTGGTGAGCGACTCCCCATCTGTTGATCCGGTTACCAGATTTATTCCGGCTTCGATATTGTGTATGGTTTCAGTTGTAATCAACGGACCAACGACACCACCGCCTGCGGCAATTTCCACGCCGAACATAACCTTTAAGTTCAAGGAAAGCCCACCGGAAAACACATTTCTTACCCTACTGGTAAAACTCACACGTTGTCCCTGCTCTATAGCCGCAAAGCTGTTCGAACCTGGAGGATCTCTTAAAATTATGTCCGGAATGTCGGGAGCCTTTGTAATAAAGGTCTGACTGCCATCGGATTCCCCTCCCAAAATAATCCCTTCATTGAGATAATTTTCCGCGGGGTAATCCACCCCGTTTACACGAAACCGAATGTCCAAACTCCTGGTAAAGGGGGGCGAGACGGCCGGGCTGCCGGCTTTGAAGGTGTATCGGATGATGCTTTGGTCCTCGTTGTCTCTTGAGTAGTTCTCTGAGTTATCTAAGGCAAGATTGTTATTGACGATCATTTCCCCATCCAAAATGGGTACCTTGTCTTCTTTTTCTTCACCTGCATCGAAGTTTAAATACCTTTCGAAACTGCTCATGGCAATTTCATACTCCCTGAATTGCGTAAAAATGGGATAGGGCATTCCTTCTGTGCTTATGATTGTAGAATCATTCAGTTCAAGCGTTGGGTCAAAGGTTTGGGAATTGATCCTGAGTACCGGCATGGATCGATGGACAAAGTTTAGCTCGTACTGAAAGGGTTCTCCAATGATCTTACGCTGATCCGGAAGGATAAACTCCGGGCTTATTTCGGGCCTTATCTGCTCAAAATTCAACTCTTCCGTAGCTTCCAGCAAAGAAAGTGTGGGGTTTGAAGGAATCCGAAGGCCGTTTAGTTGATTTATTTCATATTGAAGCGGCAAAACCCTGATCCTAAACTCACCCGACTCCGGATGGGTTTGGAACCTATGCCGCGTTTCCTCGGTCGGATTACTTCCTCCTGGGAGGTGTTCCAACACCAGTTCTGCTAGTCCGATATTATTGATGGCACTGATTACCTGTTCTTTTTCAAAGCCTTCTTTATCCAGGTATGGTTCTATCCGGATGCCTTCTCCACCAAATCCAATAGGTTTCTCGGCTTCTACACTTCCCCCCTACCACTTTTCCCACCACTGTCACCTTGGTGGTGTCGATAAAATACACCGTCTCTGTGGCATCTTCAAAAAACTCCTTAAATTCTCCTTCGTCGGCCGGGAATCTGCCGTTGAATAGGAAATGGTGCCCGGTCTTTTCTACCGAAATGGCATGGTCACCTATGGGTACCCTGATCTCGAATTCTCCTTGCCGATTTGGTTGCACCGGACGATTATTGGATCCCATTACAATCTGTCCATCCACGCGAATGCTGATTTCTTGTGGGCTGATGGTCGCATATTGCTCCAAGTAATCGTCATCTTGGTCTTCTGGTGTTCCGTTATCGTTATACCAATATTGTCCCTTCGGATATTTTAGCCCCGCTTTTTCGTAATAGTTGTACCCCTCATCGATAATGCCTGGGTTTAGCACATACTCAATACCTTCGCTGAGATTTTCAAACTGCCCTCCATTGGTTTCCACAAATGATGGGAAAACACCCCGGGTATCAAACAACACCCGTCCCCTGAAAATAAAGGAACTGATATCTGTAAAATCTATCCTATTAACCACTTCAGAGCCTCTTCCTAAAAACACCATCTGCTGCCCTGGGTCAAATCGGTGCTGTCCGAATACCGGTGTAATATTGAATGATTCCCCGGTTCCAGAATAGGAAATGGCACTGATTTCATAGTTTCCGTTGCTATTGGTAATCCCCATCACGCCCAGTTGGTCGCTGTTGGGAATGTTTCCGCCCCCACGTACCCACTTCGGTCTTTGGTTTTCTGGAGTAAGATCTGTGTATAAGCGGATATCGTTTTTATTGTATTCAAACCCATTTCTAGAGAGATCATAGGCAAACCGCCCCGTGCTTTCGTTGGCTCTAAAGTATGCGATCAACGACCGATCGTTGCCTCCGATATAGCGCTTGAAATCCTGTCTTATGGTGGCAGAGTCCAAGCGGTTTTCCCGGTTGTCCCAAATTCGGATTTCATCCAGGATCAGCCTTCCTTCTCCTCCCATTCGGAAGTCCTGCCACCTTCCTTGGTTTCCTCCACGGTCGAGAATCAGGGGCTCACTGTTGGTGGTGATCTCCATCGGATCCTGGGCATATGCCGTATCCAACAGCCGTTCGGTGGTATTGATCAGCGCTAAATAGTTTTTTCCAATTTTCCGGCCATTCAGGTATAGCTGTGGATGATCGTTGTCCTTTAGAACGATGGTGAAGTGCGTGAATTGATTGATAAAGTTTGCAATGGGAGCAAGGAGATCGTCGCCACGTGCGTCAATATTACCGTTAGGTAGGTAGTTTTTGATCTCGAAGGTAGATTCATCCACCGTGATGCGTAAGGTTTGATTGGATGCATCAAATGCATAGCGCACATCCAATGTTTCTTCAAAATATTGCATCCGGAAGATCCTGCCCGTTGGATTGTTTTCCTCTTGATCAGGTTTTAGCCAAGCTTGGAACACCATCGATCCCTCGAGTGGTCGGTTCACCAGGTTTAGGGGTAGTACACCCTCTCTCGGAATCTGAAGCGCACTTCCGGTGCTGATCGGAGTACCCGTTGGTTCCGCGTACACCGTCACATCGGCTACCGGATTTCCGCCTTCAAACGAAATATTGCCTGTTACCGTCGCAGTGGGAGAGCGAAAGCCAATGCCGGTAATGAAATTCACGAACGGCATTTCTGTATCTAAAATGCCCTCTGCTAATACTTTATATTCATATAGTATGCCTCCCTCGGCAAACTCGTCTTCAAATTCGGTCGTGGTGCCAGGTCGGTTGGCAAGCAATTGAAAGGGATCAGGTGAATTGTCTTTGTAGCTTCTTCTAAATATCTTCACGCTGGTAATTCGGTCTTGATTGTTTAGAAATTCCCAGTTTAGCCTGACTTTGTCACCGAAGTACCCTTTTGATATTTCAAAGAATTCGGGTGCAAAGGTTTGGTACTGATAAAAAATGTCCCAAGGAAACCGGATGTCCAGTGGAGCAAACCTTCGCTCCGACACCGCCTTATTGGTGCCCAGTATAGGAACTCCTACCTGAAAGGTATACCCTTGATTACGAAAAGCCTGGGAGGCAGTGACATCTTTTACATGGACTCGCTGTCCAAAGGCAGCACCAATGCAAAGGACCAATAGAGGCAATATAATGAGTAGCCGTTTCATTTGTCGGCTCAAAGCTTGATGATGTAATTTACACCCGTGTTGATAGGGCGTGTTTCCTCTCCTCCCGTTTCGGCAGTACTTCCTTCTATGGGATGGGTATGGGCCCCGTCACGCTGAGTAAAGAAATTGGTCATGTCACCACCGTTGCTACGTATATAGCTTACAACAGAGCGAAAATTCCCGGTTAATGCAGGTGTGCCATCTGATCGGATGGCATGCTGATGTTCCCCTCCCACTGCCTCCATATCAGCGCCTGCTTCATGACGATGTGCCCCCAGCATGTCCGCTTGTGTTTGCAGAAGGTCGGGCCCTTCTTTTCCATATTCCTGATTTTGTCCGGTACCTCTTAAAAACATCCCCCTCAGATCAGGAACGGTGGCTTTACCCAGCAGATTTCGCAGTCTTTCCGAACCTGCTACGTTTGAGATATCCTGTCCGTGACAAAGCACCCAGCCTTGGGGCGCGGTGTCTCCAATATACGGCATAATGGAACCTGTAGGCACCCCATTTCCCGCACTTACAGCGTACGGAACTTGTTTTAGCTTCTCATCGGAAATAACAAGGGAGCCTTCTTCTATTTTTAGGTATGCTTCGTAATAGGCAATAATCGGATAATGCTGCTGTCCTACCTCCAACACATAAGAAAAAACCCCAAAGGCATCTGTCTGAAGGTTTTCATTTACGTTCAGAATGGTTTCCTCTGTATTGTTTTCCGTTAGGTAATACAGGGTAAACCGCAAAGTAATATCTTCATTTGATCGGGCGTTATTATTGGCATCCCTTGCAATGCCTTGTATTCCTATGCCTGCCTCATTGGCGATCATCTGAGAATACGCAACAAAAACCTGCCCCATTAAGCATAAAATGAATAGACCCTTTTTCATAGTAAGTGGATTGAAATGCCCTGTAAATCTGGCCTTTTTGGAGGCAAAAAAATGTTGATTTTGGGTCAAAAAATGAAAGATTGGGGACAGTTGACACAGAAATTCTCCTGTTTTCAAGAATTTTTTCTTTTCAGCAGCTGGTTTCTATATTCCTTGGGAGTTTGCCCATAATGTTTTTTATAGCAGTTTGAAAAATAACTGCTGGAGTTAAACCCGGCTTTAAAGGTGATTTCAGCTATGTTGAGGTCCGATTGGGAAAGCAGCTGCCTGGCATACACTAGTCGCTTTTCCTTGATCAGTTCGTTGGGGTTTTTCCCGATTAACTGATTGGTTTTACGGTAGAGGCTCTTTCTACTCAGACATAACGCTTCACTGAGTTGGCTTACTCCAAAATCCGGAGACGACAGGTGCTGATTTATAACTTCCTCAATCTTTTCGGCAAATCCATCGAGCGGTTCAGCAAGCGGTTCTACAGGTTGATCTAATGAGGAAGCTATTCTATGTTGTTTAAGCCTAGAATCGCGCTTGGCGTCACTGGATTTCTTTTGCCAAACGAAGGCAAAAACCACTACGGCAAGCAGCGCGCTTCCAATCATTATGGGCAGTAGTATTTCATGAATGGTAATGCGGTGTTGGATATGCAGGGGCAGGTTTAACATGCCGACCACGCTACCCCGGTTATCTAGTGCCCTAATAATCAGTTCATCCTGTCGATCCGGAAGATTCACAAGGTGTAGCACGGGATCTTTGGACCTCTGCCAATCCGCACCTTCAGATTTCCATCTGTATTCGAATGACGAATATCCTCCCAAATTAAAGAGTTTCAGAGTAAGTTTTGTAGATCCGCCGGAAAGGATGATCGGCATTTCAGAACGTACCGCAGAAGTAACATCTTCCAAAAAGCTTCCATCTAGAGCCGTAACGATAGCGGCATTCCATTTAAGTGAGTACGTACTATCGGTGTAATACCTGTAAATGTTGGCGGGGTCGATTAAATTTAGGCCTGCAACCCCCCCAAAATAGAGCATTCCCTCCTGATCTTGAAAGTGTGCGATGCGGTTGAATTCGTCATCGGTCAGCCCATGTTCCTTTCCATACCGAATGGCCCTTTGTTCGGATGGGTCAAACATAAAAAGCCCATCTTCGGAGGGTATCCATAGTCCTCCCTTGTTGTCCTCATAAACAGCGTGTAGTTCGCCACTGCTTATCCCCTTTGATGCATCAAAGCTGGTCAGCTGCTTCCTTTCCGGATGCCATTTTAACAATCCTTTCCCATGGCTGGCCAGCCATAGAATGCCTTGCTTGTCGATGTGTACGTGGTATATGGGCGTGCCTTTGGTAAGAATTACCAATGAATCATACGCACCGCCTTGCTCACTAAACCCTTGCTCAAAATCAAAATGCCGCACACCTAAGGTAGTAGCCAATAAAAGTCCATCGTGGACAGGCTGTATGTGGTTGATCGTTGCGATGGAATCCGAAGGCATCAATGGCGGGGAAATAAAACGTATCTGACCTCCCAAGCTATCCAAAACAGCAAGTCCAACACTAGTCCCGAGCCAAACGTTGCTCGCAGGGTCTTCGTAGATGCTCCATATGTTCAAACTGGTGTAGTCAAAGTGTGGGAGGAGAGGAAGTGTATAGATAATAGGTTCCTTGCTTGAATCGTGAAAACGCATCAGGTAATGACCATCGGATAGCCAAAGGGAGGCCTCGTTTCTAGCGTGGGCTGCCAGCGGATGCACGACAGGCGTATCGTTATAAAACGGTGATTCTCTTCCTTCATTGAATTGGTAGCTAAATCTTCCCGAGTAACTGTTTGCGTAAAGTTTTCCCCTCCATTGGGCGATGCCACGGAAGCTAAAGGCATTGCCAAACCTATCTCTTCCGGTAAACAGTTTTTGCGCGATGGAGAATGTCGGCTTTAGGGAAAAAACACCATCGTTTGTGCCCAGCCATATCTGCCCAAAACGATCCATTACGGCACATTTAATACCGTGGGCCTTCGGGAAATCCCGTAAAAGAAAAGAGAAGTCTCTACTTTCTTTGGTCTTGCGATCCACGTGGATAATTCGCCTTTTTTTGATATTCCATTGAGAGGATGAGGTCGGGTCAAGAAAAATGTAGGATGTTTCCGGAAAGGACAATGCGGTTGGCGAATATAGCAAGCTTCGTAACATGGGAAAAAAGTAAGAAAGATCGTTTGATGCTACATGGTGGATAGGGTAGTTATTATTACCGGATGACATACTAGATTTGTAATGAGGTAGTTCAGAAGCTTCTATTGAAGCAAAGCTTCCTGTTTGGCTTACGCGGTAAATGTCATTTGAGGTTCTAAAGAAAAAATTTTCGGTCGTTGTGTATGCCGAAATGATCGGGATCTGCCCGGGTGATTCGAACAATCGTTCTACACGCTCACCATCGGACAGAAAGACCTCCTCTTTGGATGTAATTAGTAATAAGTCTCCGTTTTTAGCAGCGATCAACGCCCGAACAGAGTGAGGAGAGATCCATTCCTTTGCCACTTCATTGAGCACATCCGTATCAGGACGTAATCTAAAAAGGCGGTAATTATTCCAACGGTCAATGCCGACCGCATAGACGTTTCCCTTTTTATCCGAGCCAACGGAAGTGAAGTTTATAGACTTTGCCTCTTTACCCGTAGGGACAAAGCTTTTAAATTCCGTTCCGTCAAATCGTGTCAATGCGCCCAATGCAGCGATCCAGATATACCCATCATGGCATAGGTAAAGGTCGTTTACCATGGGAGTGGTCAGGCCACTTTCGGTAGAAAAGTGACGAAGGTTAACATCAATTAACTGACCAACTACCGAAGACGTAGGGTATAACAAACTAAATCCAAACAAGCACCATCTGAAAAAGATTGTATTTATCAATGGAATATAAAAGTATAACCTTGCCATGGCCTATACGGTATTCTATTATATGTTATTTGATAAATTTAATTAATTTGATCATTTGTTTCAAAAAGGATTGGTTTAAAATCTTATTAAATAAATTAATTTCTTTACCAAGGAACTTTCGGGGGGCGAAATTCGGGAGGTTTTTAAGATCATCGAAGCGAAAAGGCTTGCGTATTTTTTTGGGTGAATTGAGTTTTCCAAGGGAAAGCTTGATTGCCATTATTTGACTTGATTGTTGTCGGAAAAGTGGTAGTTTTGAAGCTCACATTTACGATTTAGTTGATTTTCCTAAAATAAACCACCAGAAACTATGTTGAAAGCTTGTTGCACCCTGTTGCTACTTGCTGCGTTTACCCAGCTGACTTGTTTTGCACAAACCGCCCAATTATCCGAAAGGCCCAATATCATTTTTATTCTCACCGACGATCAAAGATGGGATGCGCTCGGATATGCAGGAAATGACCTGATTCATACGCCCGAGATGGACCGGTTGGCGGAGGAGGGAGCTTATTTTTCCAATGCCTTGGTGACCACCCCGATCTGTGCCGCTAGTCGCGCCACCATCTTCTCAGGTCTTTACGAGCGCACCCATGCATACACTTTTCAGACAGGTCCCATTAAGAGTGAATACATGGAAACAGCCTACCCCAAACTCCTTAAGGAAGCCGGTTATCGCGTGGGTTTTTATGGAAAATATGGTGTCAATCACAAGGACTTGTCCGGACAGTTTGATGAGTACGATTCCTACGACCGAAACGGTCAGTATAAGGATCACCGCGGGTACTTTTTCAAAACCATTGAGGGGGATACGGTGCATTTGACCCGCTATACGGGCCATCAGGCATTGGAATTTATCGACAAGGCTGAAAAGGACGAGCCGTTTTGCTTGTCCCTCTCTTTTAGTGCGCCACATGCCCACGATCCGGCCGAGCTACAGTATTTTTGGCAAGATGAAGTTGACTACTTGCTGAAAAACGTGCACATGCCCGGACCGAAGCTATCAGAAAACAGGTATTTTGAGGCTCAGCCCGATTTTGTAAAAAATGGTTTTAACCGCTTGCGATGGGGTTGGCGCTATGATACGCCCGAAAAATATCAACATAGCATGAAGGGATACTACCGCATGATATCCGGTATAGATCTGGAAATTGCGAAGATCCGAAAGCGACTGGCAGAAAAGGGATTGGATAAAAATACCGTCATTATCCTGATGGGAGATAACGGGTATTTCACCGGTGAACGGCAATTGGCTGGAAAATGGCTGTTGTATGACAATTCCATCCGCGTGCCGTTGATTGTGTACGATCCGCGCCTTTCACGCCATGCAGATTCAAACGATATGGCGGCCAATGTCGATGTGCCGGCGACCATTTTGGATTTGGCTGGGGTACAGATTCCTTCCGCCTATCAAGGGAAAAGTCTAATCCCGGTTATAAATGGGCAGCCCCTAAACCGAGATACAGTTTTAATCGAGCACTTGTGGGATTTTGAGAATATTCCCCCGAGTGAGGGACTGCGCACGGCGGAATGGAAATACTTCCGCTATGTGAACGACAAGTCAGTGGAGGAGATGTATCATTTGACCGCCGATCCACTGGAGGTCAACAATTTGGCAAAGGATCCTCGACATTCGGCGAGATTGGCCACTTTTCGAAAAAAGCTGGATCAACTCGTCGAGGAGCTCGCCGATGAGACGACTGCGGCACCTGTTAATTTACATGTAGAGACCATCCGTAACCCTTCCGGTTTGACAATACTTACAAAACAGCCCAATTTTGGGTGGCAGGTACCTGAAGCAATGTTGTTCCAGTCTGCCTATCAGATTCTGGTCAGTAGTTCCGCCGAAAAAAGTGGGCAGAATCTGGGCGATATTTGGAATTCCGGCAAGGTCGCTAGCAGCCAATCGGTTAATATCCGATACGAAGGCCCCGAATTGTCCGAAGGAAAGACTTATTACTGGAAGGTTCGACTTTGGGACGGGGATAATCGTACAGGAAGGTATTCGCCCTCTGTTGCATTTCGAGTGGGCAATATTGGTAATCAATTAACCACGCCCAATCACTTTATGGTGGAAGAAATTTCTCCGATCTCCATAGAAAAACGAGGAAATGATACTTGGATTGCCGATTTTGGGAAGGCTGCCTTCGCCAATCTATCGTTTGTCTATGATGCAGATAAGCGGGAGACAGTAACGGTCAGATTGGGAGAACAGTTGCAGGGTGGAAGGATCAATGCTTCACCCGAGGGCCATATCCGTTTTCAAGAGGTGCAAGTTGCCGTCAGTCCGGGAAGGAAGGGCTATGCGTTGGAGCTTCCTGCGGATATCAGAAACACCGGTCCGGCAGCCGTGGCACTTCCGGACTCCTTTCCGGTTTTATTGCCTTTCCGGTATGCAGAGTTTGTAGCTAAAAAGCAACCTGATGAGTGGACTCAGCACGCCTATTTTGGCTATTTTGAAGATAATCAAAGCAGCTTTCACAGTTCGGATACTGTCCTAAATCAGGTATGGGATCTCTGCAAGTACTCGATGAAGGGAACTTCCTTTGCAGGCGTTTACATCGACGGCGACCGGGAGCGAATTCCCTATGAGGCGGACGCCTATATCAATCAGCTGAGCCATTACGTAGTGGATTGGGAGTATCCCATTGCCAGGAGGAGTATCGAATATTTTATGGAGCACCCTACTTGGCCTACGGAATGGCAGCTGCATGTGGCATTGATGTTTTACGAGGACTACCTGTATACGGGAAACACCAGGTTGATCGAAAAATATTACGATGAGCTAAAGCATAAAACGCTGATGGAGTTGGCGAGAGAGGATGGCTTGATCAGTTCGGAAAAGGCTACACCGGAATTTATGAAAAAGCTGGGTTTCAAAGATCCGACAATCAAGCTGGCTGATATTGTGGATTGGCCTCCCGCACAGAAGGATACTGGCTGGAAGCTGGCTACGGCAGAAGGCGAACGGGACGGATTTGTTTTTAAACCGATCAATACTGTCATTAATGCGCTTTATTATCGGAACTTGGAGATTATGGCTGAGTTTGCCCGTCTACTGGATAGGACTTCAGAGGCCTTGGAATACGAGTTTATGGCTGCCAAAGTCAAGAAAGCCGTGACGGAAAAGCTGATGGACCGGGAGAAGGGCATTTACCTAGATGGAGAAGACGCTGGTCATTCGTCCCTTCATGCGAACATGATGCCTCTGGCCTTTAACATGGTGCCTAGCGAATATATTCCGACCGTAGTAGATTTTATCAAATCGAGGGGAATGGCCTGCAGCGTCTATGGATCACAATACCTGATGGATGGCTTATATAATGCCGGAGCAGCAGATTATGCGCTGGAATTGATGACGGCCACGCACGACCGAAGCTGGTGGAACATGATTGCGATCGGTTCTACCATGACCTTGGAGGCATGGGACATGAAGTACAAGCCCAATGCCGATTGGAACCACGCTTGGGGTGCCGTGCCTGGAAATATCGTTGCCCGTAAAATGTGGGGAATCGTACCGAAGACACCGGGTGCCGGTCTATTGGAAATCCGTCCACAACTGGCAAGTCTGACGGACACAGAGATCACCGTTCCCTTTATAACCGGAGAAGTAAAGGCCTCCTATCAAAGGATTAACAACCGATTGCAGGTATATACCATTGAATTGCCGGCAAATGTTTCTGCGGATTTGATGCTTACGTATGGTCCCAGTGATGCCATTTCTTTGAATGGAGAGAAGGTAAACACGCAGTTTGGCTCTATCCGGTTGTCTCCAGGTGTAAATCACATCGAGCTTCAGGTGAATTCTTTTTAGGCGGAATTTTTGAAGAGCAATTTCACGCTTTATCCAGTAGTTGACTTCGGTTTTGTTAGGTCTTACAAGATGGGGTTTGCAACCATTGCGTGGTGCATTGGATAAAATAGCACATGGTTTGGTTAAAATTTTGGAAAGAAACCGATTTCCTGAGATTTAACTTTGAAGAGGTGATTAAATCTGTATTTGATCCGAGAGGCGTATATGCCGGATCCTCGGTGAAGACGCCAAACACAATTCAAAAAATGAAAAATCTCTTCATCGCGTTGATTTTCGCTGCTGCCTTTGTTACAGCAGCCCATGGTCAGCAGGGATCTACCGTCATTTCTGAATCAGCAGCGCGTGAAATGATGGAACAGCTGACAGCCAAGTTTGGAAATCACGAAGCCGCCCGAATAACCCGCGGGGTTAATCACTTGTGGTCTCTTTGGCTCGAATCTGACGGAGATCGAGCAGCCTTTGAAGCTTTTTGCTTAAAACAGTTTATTCCCAGCGGACAGGACCTGGACAGGGCCTTTGAAATTGCGGAGCAGCAATTCGAAGCGATCAATGGGTACCGTAGGGAGCTTTCCCTGGCCCTGGACTACCCGATTACCACCATGACCCGCCCGGTCACCGAATTAGATCGGTTGTTCGGAGGCGCCTCCTTTCAGGTTGATTTTTTCAAGAACAAGCTGGCCCACCTGATCGCATTGAATTTTCCCTATTATACCCACGATGAAAAGGAGCGGCTGGGTCCCCAGTGGACTAGGAAGCAGTGGGCCATGGTCCGGTTGGGTGATCAGTTTGATTTCCGGGCAGACCCCGCGAAAGAACCCAAACCCATGAGCTTACCGGATGAGTTGCGCGATTATACCTCTCTCTACATCCTCTCCATGGATCAGGTGCTGTCTCCCAGCATGGAGGTACTGTTTCCGCCTGGTACGCGGCTAAACAGCCACAACGGACTCAGGGACGAGATCAAGGGTCTTTATTCGAGAAAGGATCCCTTGGAAAGGCAGCGCACACTGCAGACGATTATCCTGCATATTATCCACCAAACGATACCGTCCTGCATGATTGGTGAGACACCCTTTTACTGGGAGCCTCAGGCGAATAAAGTGTACAAAAAGGAAGACGGACAATTTGTAGAAGTGGATTTTGCGCCGGAGAATGATACCCGTTACCAGGTCCTGCATCATAACATGGTTTCCAAAATGCGCCAGGATGTCAAGTATGCGGCCGGGTCAACTTATTTTTCCCGCACCTTTGATAACGTTCAGCTAAGCGAAGCAAGGATTGTTTCCCTCCTGGAATCGGTGGTTGGAGCTCCGGAGATGAAGGGGGTTGCTTCGTTGATTGAGAAAAATTTGGGCAGAAAATTAGCGCCTTTCGATATCTGGTTTACCAACTTCAATGACAGTCCGGATCTTGACATGGATGAACTGGATCGGATGATACGGGAAAAATACCCTACACCGATGGCTTTTCAGCAAGATATCCCGGCAATCCTTCAAAAAGTTGGCTTTCGAAGGTTTGAGGCTGATTTTATCGGTAGCCGCATCGTAGTGGATCCCATCCCATCGGGAGGACATGCCAATGCTCCCCAAATGCGCGGCGCCAACGCACACCTGCGCACTCGGTTTGAAAAAAATGGACTCAACTACAAAGGCTACCGGGTGGCTATGCACGAGGTAGGACATAATATTCAGCAGATTGTCGGCACCTACATGACGGATTATTATTCGCTGAAGGGCATCCCCAGTAGCCCCTATACCGAGGCCATGGCGGATTTACTAGCCTATCGTAACCTGCTGGCGTTGGGGGTCAGTCCCGATTACACGGTGAAAGAAAGACAGGAGAATGCACTGGCGGCTTTTTGGTTTGTGTGTGAAATCGGCGCAGTGGCCTTGCACGAAATCAAGGTATGGAATTGGCTGTATGCGCATCCCGATGCCACCATGGAAGAGCTGAAAGAGGCCACCATTACCATTGCCAAGGATCTTTGGAACGAATATTTTGCGGAGATCTTCGGCGTTCGCGACGTGCCGATCTTGGCGATTTACAATCATTTTATCTCCGGTGCCTTGTATCTGCACAGCTACCCCCTAGGAAATATCGTCATGATGCAGCTCGAAGAGCAGTTTGAAGGGCGGGATTTTGCGGAGGAGCTGATTAGGGTGTGTAAAATTGGGAAATTGACACCCGATCAATGGATGGTAGCGGCAACCGGAAGGCCCTTGAGTGCCGAGGCACTCCTGAAAGCGACCCGGGAGGCATTGAAGGCAAGGTAAAATGGGAAACGGATTATAAAACACAAAAAGATGAATCATTGTAAGGAAAGCATTTTTTTCATCCTAGGCTTGTTGGTTTTTCAGATCGGCCTGGTATCTGCACAACAAGCCACTCCGGAAGAGGCATTTCGTAACATCCATGTAGGTGGGTATTTAATAACCCAGCTAGAGGAGGCAGACGAATCCTACAACGCGGGATACTCCATGTACATGGCTGCCTGGCCTTTGGTAAAGGATTATCCGGGGAGAAGTTTTCAGTCGGGCCTGTTCGGTACCTGGATGCATCCGCAACAGGATGGACCCTTGCCGATCGAACGGTTTTATACAAACATAGAAGGAGGACTTGGCTGGTGGCGGGATACGGAATATGCGACCGAAACGCCTAAATTCATCATGGGCGGAGTGCAACTGAATTTTGCCGGATGGGCCAATGGACCCGGTGCAGGAAGAGGCAGGGACTGGGACGATCCAAAAGGTAAATACGGAGTGGCGCAGTTAAGTCCCTGGGTATTGTGGCCTCCGGACGGTCTGAATCTGAAGCAGGGTACCTCTGGTGAGCTGTTTGGCAGTGGCTATCTGCCTCTGCCGCTTATGGAGCCAAGAGCTACAACCGCGGGAACATCGGTTCCAACGGGTAATCAATGTTGGACCTTATTTCTTAACACCGGAAATTTCAAAGGTCCGGTGGCCTTTTTCACTCCCTATTTCTGGACGCAGGCGTCTGCCGAGGATCCGCGCCTAGCGGGTTTGTTTTTAGATCAGCGACCTTCTAAAGCCAATAAGCCCTTTCAGATGGAAACGCAGCACATCTATTCCAAAGAAGCTACGGACTCCAAAGGTCAGACGTATGCCCGAACGGCTCCCACCCAGTACCCCGTGGGTCCTAATGGGAATTCGGATTTGTTACACCGCTTGATGGTCTATAAAAAGGCTGCACTCTGGGATGATGTGGAAGCCTGGTTCAAGGGTGGAAAAATGGCCGAAGGCAAAATAGACGAGGAAGAGGCAGCCATGCAGCGATTCAAAAAGAGTGTGAGGTCCAACTGGAGTTTTTTTGGGGAACATATTCCGAAGGAAATGCGCGCTTTGCTGAATATCACCTCTTTTTTAGATCCTTCCGTCACCGACTCGGCTACCTTGAGAATCCGCTGGTCTGGGGAGCATGTCACCCGGCGAAAACTGAGCTCTCGTTCTTTGGTGGTACTTCCAGAATACTATAAACTGGTAAAAAAGGATGTAGATGATAAGGGAGAATGGATCGCAGTGGCTCCTCAGGAGGTACCCGCTGAAACAGGACTTCATGCCGTTGATTTTCGAAGTACGGATAAACGAAATGCACTTCCCTACGTCACCCCGGAAGACCCGGAGAGTAGCTGGAAAAAGCCCGGGCCGGTGGCCGGACCCTTTAAGGCGAGATTGGGTGACGGCAGCACCGTCACCTATTATTGGTACCGTTTTGCCGATCAGCCTGCCTTACTTAATGCCGATCTGAGCACAGAGGAGCGGGAGGAAATGCAGCGCCGTGTGGAATTGCTTCATGCCCATTGGACCAAGGAGAGAGAATACCTGCCACCTCCCTTGTTTGGGGAATTGGCAGAGTTAGACCCTGCATTGATCGTACAGCCTCCGGCCGGATTTGAAGTAGGCTATGTCCCCATTGTTACCCAACAGGGATTGGAATGAGCATAACATAAGATTATAACAAACACGTAAGATTTATGAAAGACTGTAGGTTCCTTTCGTTCCGCCTAGCAAGTTTACTATGCTGGCTTTTCTTGTTGGGGGCTTGCAGCCTACAAGAAAATAAAAAACCCAATGTGATTATCTTTTTCACCGATGACCAAGGTACCCTTGATGCGGGGTGTTATGGAGCCGATGACCTGTTTACCCCGAATATAGACAGATTAGGCAGTACAGGAATACGTTTCACAAAGGCTTATTCCCATACGGTCTGCTGTCCCAGTAGGGCCGCTTTGCTTACAGGCAGGCATCCCCAACGGTCAGGGATAAGAGACTGGACCCAAAACAACCCACATGACCTAGAGAAAGGCAGAAATATGCCTCTTGATGAAGTTACCATTGCCGAAGTATTGAAAGACAACGGATACAGAACCGCACTTTTCGGCAAATGGCATCTGGGAGCTTCGTTAGAAAATGGGCCACTTGAACAAGGGTTTGACGCCTTTTTTGGACACAGAAGTGGCTTTATCGATAACTACGTTCATTATTTTTTGCATGGAAAGGGGTTCCATGACCTGTGGTTCGATAACAAAGAGGTTTTCCTAGCAGGTACCTATTTTCCCTCTTTGATGACTGAAAAGGCGGTTGATTTCATCGATGCGAGCAAAAACGATCCCTTTTTTCTATACATGGCTTTCAATTTGCCCCATTACCCAGAACAGCCCGATTCGGTTTTCGTTGCAAAAAATGCAGGTTTAGAAGAGCCCCGACGATCTTATGCGACGGTAGTTTCTACAGTTGACAATTTGATAGGGCAGGTTATAGATAAACTTGAAGCTCTTAACCTTAGGGAAGACACGCTCATTATATTCATGAGTGACAATGGACATTCCACAGAGGAGACCTTTATCCGAATAGACGAACATTCGAGTGGGTTGCCAAAGGGGACAAATTACTGTGCCAATGGTGGGGGAGGGTATACCGGAAAATGGAGAGGCGCAAAGGGAGGCTTTCTGGAAGGAGGAATCCGGGTACCCGCTATAATAAGTTATCCCGGTCGGTTTTCCAGAAACGAAACGAGGGACCAGACCATTTCAGTAATGGATTTTTTTCCAACTATATGCGAACTAGTGGGGGCTTCATTACCGGACAGACCAATCGATGGAAAAAGTCTGGTTCCGATTATTGAATCGAACGCACCCTCGAAACATGAATTGCTGTTTTTTGAATGGCGAAACCAATGGGCCGTAACCGATGGAAAATGGAAACTCATACTAAATGGTCGCGATACCACCGGTGAATTTTCACCGCATCCACAAAAAGAAGAAAAAATGGAATCACCTTACTTGGCGAATTTGGAGGATGAACATCCCGAGGAAAAAAACTACGCAGTGGAATATCCGGAACTGGTGGATCGTATGAAGGCGCTCCTCGATGAATGGGAGGAGGATGTGAATAGTCATTTACCTTCTGATGAGTAGAAAAGTGTTTTCCAAGCAGAAGGCATGTCCGTTTAAAGTTGCTACATAATTGGGTAACTACCTCTTTAAAAAAACTGTTTTGAATTACCTTATTGAACTGATATGAAGAATGCTGGCATAACTCTGTTTGTTTGCTTTTCCCTATGGTTGGTTTCTTGTTCTGAAAAGGATGCCAGCACTTTTCCGCCGAAAAGGCCCAACATTTTATTCCTCCTGGCCGATGACCTAGGGTATGGGGAGCTGGGAAGCTACGGACAACGCATCATTCAAACCCCCGTATTGGATGAACTGGCCAAGCAGGGTGTCCGCTTTACCAATTTTTATGCGGGAAGTCCGCTCTGTGCACCCTCCCGAGCCGTTATTTTGACCGGAAAGCATTCAGCTACCGCCACCATTCGTGGTAACACAGGCTATCACCCCGACCGCGACGTATTTGCGCGCGTCGCATTGAGGCCTGATGAGATCACATTGGGGGAGATGCTCCATGGTGCCGGTTATCAAACTGCATTTATCGGAAAATGGCACTTGGACGATTGCCATGTGGAAACCTGGGCCCATCACCGGGGTTTTGATTTTGCCGTACAGGAGCAGTTCGGGACTTGTCCGGGAGGCATTGTTTACGATGAAAGAATGCATTGGATCAACGGTAAACAGGATTCCATCTACTATGATCTAACGGCCTACGATTGCATCGATGAATTTCGAACGAATATCGCACTCGACTATCTGGACAGTGCCGATTTGGATTCACCTCTCTTTCTATTTATGTCCTACCGGGCTCCCCATGCGCACGAGAAAACCGTCCGAAATAAAGAGCTCTATGCGGATCGGGGCTGGCCGGAAATTGAGCGCACGCATGCCGCAAAGATTACCCTGCTTGATCAGCAGGTAGGTCGCCTTTTGGAAAAGCTTAAGGAAAAGGGGATCTTGGAAAATACCTTGATTGTGTTTACCAGCGACAACGGTGCCCATGGAGAACTGGGCCATGACCATACCTTTTTTCAGAGTACCGGACCATTGCGCGGGAAGAAGCGAGATACGTATGAAGGGGGAATACGTGTGCCGGCCCTGGCTTACTGGGCCGGAAATACCAAGTCCGGAACAGTGGATGATACGCCCCTTAGTGGCCAGGATTTTATGCCTACCCTTGCCGAGGTCGCGGGTATCGAGGTGCCGGATCAGAGCAATGGGATTTCCTTTGCACCTGTATTTTATGGGGATGATCTAAAGCCCCGTGAACACCTTGTCTGGGAGTTGAATTTGTACGGCAAGCCGGCAGCCAATTTCCGACAGTCCGTCCGTATCGGAAACATGAAGGGCGTGAGGTATGGAGTTGACGCCAACATGGAGCTGTACGACCTGACCAAGGATGTTTCGGAAAGTTCCGATATTTCGGGTCAGCATCCGGAATTGGTGCGGAAGATGGAGGAAGTTGTCCAAAAAGAGCACGTGCCCAATCCACACTTCCCATATGGCGGTTACGGAGCGATATTGGGGCCAGAGTAAGTCAATTAGTTAGCCGGTGGTTTCGATCCAGGTGCGGGGCCGCCTCGCCTTTGGGTTGGATTTTTGAATAAGGTCCTAGGTTTTGACCGGGCATTACCCAACCCGCGGATATGCGGCGTTTTCCCATTCCTTTTTTCGTACTACCGATCCTATCGGCGTTTCACCACTTTGGTCATTTTGTTTTTTGATTCAGGTAGATTATTCCTTAATTTTTAACCTATATACCCAATAGACCAGATGCCGAACCGACCTTACTATAAGCCCCCGTATTTTTTGTTCTTTCTGTTCATTTTAGGCCTTTTCGTATTCTCCTGTTCAGATCCATCACGGCCCATACCCTTTGATCCTCCCTCTCATGGGCGTATTGTGATGGTGGGAAATACCTTTGCCGAACAGCTACAGACGACCAACTATTTCGAAACCTTGCTGTACCAGAGCTTTCCCGATAGAAACCTGGTAGTCCGCAATTTGGGCTGGAGCGGAGACGAGGTAGACTTGCAGCCTAGGCCCTTGGATTTTGGCTCCTTGGAGGATAATTTGAGCTACCATCGGCCGGATTATATTTTCGCCTTTTTTGGCATGAACGAGGCTTTTCAGGGAGCACAAGGCTTGCCTTTGTTTAAGGAAAAGCTTAGGGCCTATCTGCAACGAATTCTAATTGCACCCTACGAGGGCAAGTCACCTCCTCAGGTCGTACTGTTTTCACCGATCTATCATGAAGAAATAGGTGGTTTTCTTCCTAATCCGGAAGACCACAATCGGCAACTGAAGGCCTATACAGATGCCATTGCGGAGGTGGCCAAACAACTGAATATTCCTTTTGTAGATCTTTATGAGGGCAGCAAAAGGCTCATGAGTCGCTCTGATGAGCACCTGACTTACAACGGTATTCATTTGACGGACGAGGGCTATCGCAGGGTTAGCGAGTTTATGGCAAAGTCATTGGGGTTTAAGCAGGCTACGTGGGGGCAGACCGCCGAAACCCTCAGGGAACTGATAGCGATTAAAAACCGGCAGTTTTTCTATCGATTCCGGTCCCAAAATGGCGAATACATCTCGGGAAGCAGGAAGCATTGGAAGGGAGGTCAAACGCTTCCCGCTGAACTGGCACAATTGGACTCCATACTGCTTCGATTGGATTCCCTGGTTTGGAAGGGTGCTTCCGGAAATGGGCCTTTGGCCCTGCAGCAGGCCAGGGAAATCTTTCGATCTTTCGATGGGGAGCGCGCTACGGCAAAGAACTACGCCCCATCCACTGATCAATTTATCCTACAAGAGGGGTATCGGATTGAGCTCTTTGCATCGGAGCAGGATTTCCCTATTGCCAATCCCGTTTCGATTAGCTTTGATCCGAAGGGAAGGCTTTGGGTGGCTTCCATGCCTTCCTATCCCCATGTTTTGCCCGGACAAGTACCAAATGATAAGCTGGTCATCTTAGAAGATACGGACGGAGATGGCGTGGCGGACCACCATACGGTATTCGCGGACAGCTTATACCTGCCCTTGGGATTTGAGCTGGGGGATGGCGGCGTGTACCTGACCCAAGCACCGGATTTGGTGTTTTTGAAAGATACGGATGGGGACGGTAAGGCCGATGAACGCCGCAATCTGTTACATGGTTTTGGGACAGAAGATGCGCACCATTCCATTTCTGCCTATACCTGGGGTCCAGACGGTGCCTTGTATATGCACGAGGGTACCTTTCTCCATTCACAAGTAGAAACCCCCTATGGCCCTGTCCGTGGCGCCTATGGCAATACGTGGAGGTACGAACCGCGTACGATGAAGTTGGAGCCCTACGTCTCGTATCCCTATGCGAATCCTTGGGGACATGCCTTTTTGCGCAACGGAACCCACCTCATCGGGGATGTGTCCACGGGAATGAATTACCTGGCCACTCCTCTGACGGTATCCACGGAGTATCCCAAAAAGCACGTAGGCATGAAGGATTTCCTGACGAGTACGTATAAGCCCAAAACCTGCGGCATGGAGATCATCTCCAGCCGGAATTTTCCGGATGAAGCCCAAGGAAACATTCTGTTCAACACGTTTGTGGGTTTCCAAGGTATACGCCAACACCGGATAATCCCTCAGGGCAGTGGGATCGTGGCAGAGGAGCTTCAGCCACTTTTGCAATCCACCGATCTGAATTTCCGCCCTGTCGATCTGAAGTTTGGCCCCGATGGCGCTCTGTACGTAGTGGACTGGTTCAACCCCATTATTCAGCACGGCGAGCAGGGTTTCCGCGATTCCTTAAGAGACCGGGCCCATGGAAGAATCTGGAAAATAACCTACGAAGCGAAGCCCTTGAATCTGTACCTTGACCTAACGGCATTATCGGTGGGGGAATTGCTCGATCAGCTTAAGGTGTACGAAGACAGGGTCCGGTATCGGGTGCGTATGCAGCTAAGGGAATACCCGGCAAATGAAGTTTTACCGGTAGTGGAAACTTGGATCAATGGATTGAATCGGGAAACTGCCTCCTTCGAACAGGATTTATTGGAAGGCTTATGGGTGTACCAGCAGTTTCACCGGCCCAATAGGGAGCTATTGGATAAACTATTGGCTGCGAAGGACCCGGATATTCGGGCTGCGGCTACACGGGTTTTGTTTTATTGGAGGGAATCTATTCCAGAAACGGAAACGCTTTTAGCTGAGAAAATTTCAGATCCCTCCGCCAAAGTACGGCTGGAAGCCATCGCCGCACTCAGTCATTTCAGGTCAAAGCGATCGGTGGAGGCATTGCTTAAGGCCGCGGATTGGCCGATGGATGACTACATCGATTATGCATTGAAGGAGGCCTTCAAGCCATTGAGGCCCATTTGGATGGAGATGTTTCAAGAAAACCCGGAATTTCTGAAAGGAGATTCTGTCAAAACTGCGCTGATCTTGGGGCCACTTGATTCTCCCGAAAAATTGCCGCTACCTGGATTTTTGAAAACGGATCCCCATTGGGCAGCCTATACCTGGCCTCCTTTGACATCCGAAGAGTTTGCGGCTATTTCCCATGCACCTGCGGTCATGCAGTTTTTGAAATACAGCGATAATGCTTTTGTTGCCGGGGAGCGGAAAGGTGCATCAGGCTTGGCGGAAGGGGATGTCGATGCTCGTCGCGGATTGAAAGGCACTGCAGAAGTGATAAAGGTGGTGTTAACGACGCTTCCTGGAGAGATGGTTTTTGATAAAAAGCAGTTTACCGTTCCTGCGGGTGTGCCGGTGGAAATCCATTTTAGTAATCCGGATGACATGCCCCACAATCTATTGATTTTAAGTCCCAATAGTCTGGAGGCGGTGGGCCGGATGGCTGACGATATGGCGAAACTCCCGGATGGATACGACAAGCATTTCATTCCTGAATCGGACAGGGTACTGGCCGCCACTCCTTTGGTAACCTCCGGAGAGCGGTTTGTGCTTCGGTTCACGGCCCCCAGTGAACCGGGAGAGTATCCATTTACCTGCACCTTTCCGGGCCATTGGCGAATCATGAATGGGGTGATGCGGGTGGAAAGACCATCTTCTTGAAAGGGCTTCTAAGAAGTGTTCTGTCAAGTATCCCTTCGTAAGATGTTTTTGCTCTGATTTGAACTTGTGATAAAATTAAGCTTTGATGGATAGGCGTGACTTTCTAAAAGCATTTTCGGCAACAAGTGCAGCGATTCCGTTGGTTTCTGCCGATGCATTTTCAGCGTATTCGAGTCATTCAAAGAATACCAGGTTGGTATATCATCCGGCCACACAGATCACTGCAATGGATATAGAGGTACCCGAAGGCAAGCGACTTCCCTTTGGTTGGACGGCCTTTGCAGTGAAGCCAGGTACCGAAGATCCATTGGTCCACCTTTCCTTTGATCTTGAAGGCGGTGTAGCCTATCCTTCGCTTAGGCTGAGGTTGTGCAGCGTCATGGATATCCGCGAAGAAATGCTCATTGAAGTATACTTAGGAAGTACTTCCGAATTGATTGGCACTTTTGATATCCGGTATCCGATTGTGATACAGGTATTTGAACTGGCAATTCCTCCGGAATTTCATAAGCGAGTAGGGCGAGAGGGACTATCTCTCAAAATGGTAAAAGGCGGTACTCCAGCCTGGTTTTTAAGCGGCGGGACAGCCAATGCAACCAATCAGCTGTTAACGGCCCACTTGCTTTCCCATTCCACCGACAAGCCAACTTTGAATAATTTCTTTCCCAGTTTTTATTCCATCAATTCCATTCAGCAGTTTGGCTGGATGGAGGGCTGCGTGTTGGACGGCTTGTATGATATGTACAAAAGCACAGCTAATCCATTGGTAAAGCGGGTCATAGATCAGCACCTTGCGATGTTTTTCGACGAGCATCAAAGACTTAGCTATGAGGGACCTCGCAGCCAAATTTTGTATGATCAGATTTATGGCATTGAATGCCCCTTACCGATAACAGTTATTGCCAAACTATACCCCGATCATCCGGCAGTAGACCTATTGATTTCATACTGCTTGGATGTTCTTAGGGAGGAAAGCAACCTGACCACCGAGGGCTGCTATACCTTAGCCTATCCAATGGCAGAAGCTGCCGTCGCTAGAAACCATCAGGAATTGGCAGAATTGGCCATTCATCACCTTTTGATCCGAAGTGATCGACTGGTGAGAAATGGGCACATTTACCAGCGGGGAACGAGTGACAGTATGGTTTCTTTCGAAAGTTGGGCCAGAGGGGTGGCCTGGTATATGCAGGGCTTGGTTAGGAGTTGGATGGCATTACATAATCACTCGGAGTTTCGTGCCCTGCCAGGTCTTGAAACCATCAAACGTTTGTACCTGTCTTCAGTCGAATGGGCTCTGCAATACCAGCAGAAGAATGGACTTTGGCATTGTTATTTGGCAAAGCCTGAGACTGGCTATGATACTTCCGGTTCCTTGGGCATTGCCGCGGCGATCGCCTTTGGCCAAAAGAACGGGATACTTTCCGCTGATGTGACGAAGCAGCTAGAAAAGACAAAGAATGCAGTGAAACCTTATTTGACCCCGGATGGAATGGTTTCAGGCACGGCACAGTCCAATAAGGGTGGGGAAGAGCTTCAGAAAAGCGGTTACCGGGTCATCTCTTCCTATGCTTCGGGACTCTATGCCCAGCTGATTGCATCTTTGCCCGATCCGAGGTGAAAAAGCAATGACCACACCTCGGTAAAGGCTGGGTTTTTTGATTGGGGGTTGGCTTTAGACCGATGGAATTGCGCGACGGGGTAAAATAGTATATTTTTTGGCTAACATGATGCAACCCTTCTCGTTCGAATCTCTGTACTTTTAGCTAGGTAAATCAAAGAAGATGGTGTAAAAACGACATTTAATACGTGTTTTGATTGATTCTAGTCAAAAACAATTCCATCTTTTGCTACACATTGAATGAAAGATCATGCAACTACTAGGAGTACGATTGGTTGGGTTATTGATGCTTTTTGTTATTTCGGCCTGCCAAAAGGAACAAAAGCCTCCCAATATCATTTTTATAGTGACCGACCAGCAAAGCGAAAGCATGATGAGCTCTTCGGGGAATACCTATATCCAAACTCCGGCTATGGATTATATCGCCCACAATGGCATTCGGTTTACCCGTGCCTATGTGACGAATCCGGTTTGTTCCCCCTCTCGGGTAAGCATGCTGACGGGGAGGTTTCCGGGCTATTTTTCAGACAAGAACGGCCAACAGGTCCGAAATAACGGGACGTCTGTGAACATTACAGATATTGACCAAGAGGTTTTGGATACCACTTTGCCTGCGTACCTGAAGCAGGCGGGTTATGAGTTGGTTTTCGGAGGTAAGCAGCATTTTCCTGCACCCCTGCATCCCGAATCACTCGGTTTCCAGGTCCTCACAGAAGATGGAAGAGAAGAGTTGGCCGCTCGGGCGGCCGAATTTATCCAGGGTAATCGTTCAAAGCCCTATTTTATGATGGTTTCTCTCATCAACCCACACGATATATGCTACATGGCCATCCGGGATTTTGCAGATTCGGTGTCTTTACGACGTTTGCAGCGCAATGCAGCACCGGCTTTGGAAGCCTTGGACAGGGCCATGGAACTGCCCGATGGTGTGGATAGGGATACTTTTTTTGCCCATTATTGCCCTCCATTGCCACCCAACTTTGAAATTCAGGAGGACGAGGCAAAAGCGATAAGCGTATTTTTGGATAGGGATCCCCGGTCGTTTCGCCGTGGGGCGAGGGAGGAGTATACCGAGGAACAGTGGCGTATGCACCGGTGGGCCTATGCGCGTCTGACGGAGATGGCTGATGCGCAGGTGCAGGTGATTTTAGATGCCTTAAAAGAGAGTGGAAAGGAAGAAAATACCCTGGTGATTTTTTCCAGCGATCATGGGGACAACGATGGTTCCCATAAGCTGGAACACAAGAATGTACTGTACGAAGAATCCGTCAAAGTTCCCTTCGCAGCAATGTGGAAAGGGAAGATTGCACCCGGCCAGGTAGATGAGCAGCACCTGATTTCCTTGGGTTTGGATTTGCTGCCTACAGTGGCTGAATATGCGGGGGTAGAAGCGGTTGCAGATCCCCGAGGGATGAGTTTGAAGCCCCTATTTGAGGGGAAAGACCCGACGTGGCGGAAGACCTTGGGAATTGAAGGAGAGCTCAGTAGGGCCGTGTTGCACGCGGACGGGCTTAAGTATGTCCGTTACGATATGGCGGGATTTGAAGAGCGTCTGATGGATTTAGAGACAGATCCCTACGAAACCACCCATTTTACCAACGAACCTGCCTATAGCGATCGACTATCGGCAATGAGACAGATTTTTGAAACCGAATGGTTTGAAGGGTTTTAGGGGAATATAATGATTGAAACGGTTCAAGAACTTAGTTCAGTGTAAGCTTTCAGTTACTCAGTAAATATGATGTATACCAGGTTGGTTTTCTTTCTTCTCGTATTGTCGCCTTTTTCGGTCTTTTTGTCGCCTTTTTCGGTCTTTGGCCGGCAGAGACCCAATATCCTACTGATCATGGCGGATGACATGGGGTACTCCGATCTAGGGAGTTTCGGTAGTGAGATCAATACCCCCAATCTGGACAGGCTGGCGCAGGAGGGTATTAAATTCACCCAATTTTACAATGCGGCCCGCTGCTGCCCTACGAGGGCATCGTTGCTTACAGGTTTGTATCCGCATCAAGCAGGAATGGGAGATATGACGAATGACCTGGGTTTACCCGGCTACCGAGGAGATTTAAACGCACAGTGTGTCACGCTTGGGGAATCCCTGAAATCGTCTGGTTATGAAACCTTTGTGTCGGGAAAATGGCATGTGACCAAGCACGTGGACACTTGGCATACCTGGCTTTCAGAAGATCAGCGTATTCATACTTCGAAGCACAATTGGCCGCTGCAACGGGGGTTTGACCGTTTTTTTGGAACCATCCATGGGGCGGGCAGCTATTATAATCCGTCCACACTTACCTTGAATAATACGCCGGTCGATGCTCCGGAGGATTTTTATTATACCGATGCGATCAGTGACTACGCAGTTTCCGTTATTAGGGAACAGGCAGAGGCAGGAAATAGGAAGCCTTTCTTTGGCTACATTTCCTACACAGCTCCCCATTGGCCGCTTCACGCCCTGCCTGAAGATATTGAAAAGTACAAAGGTAGGTACGATGGTGGTTGGGATCGGATTCGTGAAGAGCGCATCGCGAAAATGAAGCAGCTGGGCTTAATCCATCCGGATTGGAACATGGAAGGAAGAGACCCGGAAATCCCAACCTGGGACGAAGCGGCAGATAAGGCTTGGTGGGCTGCCTGTATGGAGGTGTATGCGGCCATGGTGGATCGGATGGATCAGGGCATTGGGAAGGTCATTCGGGCGTTGGAAGAGACCAATCAGCTGGAAAATACGTTGATCCTCTTTTTACAGGACAATGGCGGTTGCCACGAGGTACTAACCGATCGATGGCCCCGTTCGTTGCATTTTCCGGATACCCAACGGGATGGGTCCCCCTTGCTGCGTGGCAACGATGTAACAGTTTTTCCGGGACCGGAGAATACCTACATGAGCTATTCGGCCGAATGGGCCAGCGTGAGCAATACGCCGTTCAGGCTGTATAAACACTACATTCACGAAGGGGGGATTTCTACACCACTCATTGCCTTTTGGCCTGCGGGTATTAAAGAGGCATCGAGGGTTTCCGATCATCTTGGACATATTGTGGATATCATGCCGACGCTACTGGAAGTGGCCGGCGGGGTTTATCCTACCGAATATAAGGGTGAGACAATCACTCCGATGGAGGGGCACAGTTTAGTACCTGTTTTTAAGAATCAAACCTTCCAGCGAATGCCCATTGGATGGGAGCACGAGGGAAACAGAGGTTTTCGGGACGGCAAGTGGAAATTGGTTGAGCGCAGAGGTCCAAGCTTTGCGTGGGAGCTTTACGATATGGAAACCGATCGCACGGAGCAGCATAATTTGGCAGATGCATATCCCGAGGTCCTTCAGGCCATGATCCATCAATACCAAGCTTGGGCCGATAGGGTAGGGGTAGTTGAGTGGCCGGTTAGGAGATAGGTATGATTGGGGGTGTAAAGCTATTCAAATATGAGGATTTAATTTGTTAGTATGAGTTTTACCAAAGGATAAAAGATGAGTATTATTCTAAAGATAATTTTGGCCTTCATGACCGGTTCGTTTGGGTTCTACTACTTTTCCGATGTCTTTAGACACCGGAAGATGTTTTCCGGTAAGCCCTGGTCTGGGCTTTTGGGAACTGGATTTATCACCAATTTTTTTGACACCCTTGGGATCGGGAGTTTTGCGCAGCAGACAGCCATCTTTAAGTTTTTTAAATTGGTCGATGACCGGCTAATTCCAGGAACCATGAACGCAGGCAATACCATTCCTACGGTAACCCAAGCGTTTATATTTATGACCGTGGTCGAAGTAGATCCAATTACCCTGATCACCATGTCCACGGCTGCACCCTTGGGAGCCATTTTGGGAGCCGGTATGGTGTCCAAGATGTCGCGACGTAAAATTCAGATCGGATTAGGTTCCGGCTTATTGGCCGTTGCTCTGATCATGATAGCCGGGTTTTTGGATTGGATGCCGGTCGGAGGGGAAGCCATCGGGCTAACGGGGTGGAAATTGGCGCTTATTGTGGGGATGAGTTTTGTTTTTGGGGCTTTGCAAACCATCGGAGTCGGGTTTTATGCGCCCTGTATGGCGATGGTTTATGCGCTCGGCATGCATCCACTTACAGCCTTCCCCATCATGATGACCGCAACGGGCATGTTAATGGCAGCAGGCGGAGCAAGATTTGTCAAGCAAGGAGCCTATGATAGGAAAGTTGCCATTTCGCTTACGATCGCCGGTATCTTTGGTGTTTTTCTAGCTGCATTTGTGGTCAAATCCCTGCCCCTGTTAATTCTCAAATGGGTGGTGCTGTGCATTGTGTTGTATACATCGGGATGGATGTTTCTGTCTGCTGCCCAGAGAAAACATGATTCTAAAGTAGCTGTTGCATAAGTAGAAGTCTCATGGGATTGCATTATTAATTTAACAATTACGTTTATACTAAAGGTACCAAATTCAAGCAAGATATATTCAACAGGTTGGTGGCTTGGCAGATCTATTTGAAAAAGTATTGAATTTGTTGTACTTTTATGGAAAAAGCACCTTATTTAATGCAGTAGAAAGGCAAGAAGATCATCTTTCAAAAGTAGCCTCCCGGAATTATGGAAAACAGGTTGTGTTTTTTGCTTTTTATAGCTGTTACGGCCTGTGTTTCCCCAGGAGATCCAATTTACCCTGAGGAACCCGCTATTCCTGCTCCTCCTACTTCCCCTTCTCCTCCAGTCCAAGGAAGCGGAAGAAACATTTGTGATTTTGACCTATCGGAAAAGGAAGGTGAATACGAACTAGCCGGAAAATGGGAATTTGCCGGCTTTCAAGACATTCATTCTGGTCGACTGGATAACCTTACCTGTTTGGCGCGTATTGCTGATTTTGCTTTAACTGGAGAGGATTATGACAATTTGTATCAAGTCATCTTGAATCTTTCCCAAGATCGCAAGCAGTGTAATGAATCTGTCTATTTTGACGCCATTAGTTTTAGTTACCATTTGCAGGGTTGTTACCAAGTTGGTGAGGAAGGCATCACTTTTGTCATACCCGAAAGCGGGATAAGGTCAATTCCTAGTCTTGCCAGTACTACCTATCCCGTGCTGAGTTTTGAAATTAGGTTTTTAGAAGGCTTGCGTTCAGCGAAAAATTTCCAAATGGAAAAAAACAAGCTGTTCCTGTATGGTGAAAAGGAAGAAGAACGAATGGTTTTTGTTTCCCTAGATGAATAGGTTACAAAGAATTATTTTTTGGCGGTAAGTAATTCCAGTTTAATCACTGGTTGACAGTACAACTTCCAGCTAGAATTTTTAATGGACGTTCGACTCCATAAATAGGTCATGGGTCAGACACAGCTTGTTTTTATTGTTCCGGTTGTTTTGCCATGCCTCGACTTCACTAGTCACGGTTTTTATATCTGGGATGTATAACACAATTCCAGATCGCATTTGCAGATAAACCAATCACCGGTTTTATCAAGCGTTGAATGGAAGAAGAGCGCCATGTGGAAACGATTCTCAGCTAATCCACCCAATCCTAGAATGATTTGAATCAAGACCATTTATTACGCCAATCTTTGCATAGAATTGGTTCAAACCATAAAAGGGAATACAGCTGGTATCAGAAACACTCCTGGTACTACACTATCAAATACAAATGGTGAGGTAATTTATACACCACCCGGCGGGGAAGATGTGATCAGGCAAAAATTAGCAGCGTGGGAAAAATTCATCAATGATGATGAATCCTTTGGCCCTTTGATCAAAATGGCCCTTATGCACTATCAGTTTGAAGCAATTCACCCTTTTGCCGATGGCAATGGTCGAACGGGAAGAATTTTATTGCTCTTATTCCTTAAACAATCAGGGCTTTCTCTATTCCCTGTGTCAATGAGCGGACCTTTTTGGAGAAGGTGTGCCTTTCCAGTAAATTTCTGTTCAAGGAGGTTAAAATACCATGCCTTTTTGCTAAGATGATGGAGGAATCGGCGTTTGCAAAGCCCGATATTTAGTGCCTTAAAAAATTGAATCAGGCAAAATACATACGGAGCAAAAACCGGTGGCTTTTCCCCTCAATTTAAACCCTCTACGAATAAAGGGTGCTAATCTAATCGGAAAATATGGTAAGAGCCTTTAAAAACAGTATTTTATTAATTGCGTGTGTGGCCTTCGTTTCCTGTACGGAAAATCCCAAACAAGCGGATTGCGGATTGTGTGAATCGGTAGGGGCGAAATGGATACAGGTAGAAAAGGAGCTGCCTACCGAAGATTCACTTTTCTACCTGCCCAACCCAGCACCACTCTTTCGAAAAGAGTTTGGGGTAGAAAGCCAATTTGATAGCGCCAAACTTTTTATTACCGCGGCCGGCTATTACAAGGCGACGCTGAATGGCGAGGCTATCGGCAAAAACATCCTCGATCCCGCTTGGACAGATTATACCAAGCGGATTTATTATGCGGAATACGACCTTTCTACTCAGATTCAAGAGGGGGCAAACTGCCTAGGAGTAAGCTTGGGCAACGGGTTTTACAATCCACTTCCGATGAGGAAATGGGGGAGGAGAAATCCCCGGGAAGACTTGAACGTAGGCAAACCAACCTTTATCGCAAGACTGGTTCTTTATTACCCTAATGGGAAAACCAAGGAAATTAGTACGGACGAGTCCTGGAAGTATTCCTATGGCCCATTGATCAAAAACAGTGTGTATTTGGGTGTCCTATATGACAAGAGGATGGAAGTGCCAGGATGGGACAGGCCGGGTTTTAACGATACGGACTGGAGTTCGGCGCAGGTAGGAGAGGGTCCGGGAGGGCAACTCCAGGCGGCATTTTTTCCGCCGGTACAGGTAACCGAGGAGATTCGTCCAAAATCCATAAATGAGATCGAAAAGGATGTGTATATCGTGGACATGGGGGTAAATTTTACCGGAACCTATAAAATACGGCTAGCCGGAAATGCCGGTGACACCATTACGGTGCGGTTTGGGGAACGGCTGTACGAAGACGGGACGTTGAACCCCATGACAACGGTGGTTGGCCAAATCAAGCGGCCGGGGATCGGGGGACCCGGTGCACCTGCGATAGCCTGGCAAACAAGCAGCTACGTAGTCGATACAGAACCTACCTGGTTTAGTCCTGATTTTACGTATCATACGTTTCGGTACATGGAAATAGTCGGATTGCAGAAGCCTCCGCATTTAACTGATGTCGTGGGTCTGTACTTTCATACCAATGTGGAAAGAGAAAGTCATTTTACCAGTTCGAATCCCCTGTTAAACCAAATTCAGGACGCAACCCGGCGAACCTTCCTGTCGAATCTCATCAGCGTGCAATCGGACTGCGCCGTGAGGGAAAAGTTTGGCTATGGTGGTGACTTGAACGCCACCGCTGAGTCCTTTATCTACAATTTCGACATGCGGGATTTTTACCGAAAGACGGTCTATGATTGGGTAGATGCCATGAATGATTCGATCTTTGTAGATACTGCGCCCTTTGCGGGTATCAAATATTGTGGGATTAGCTGGGAATCCGCCTACCTGATCACACAGTACTATTTGTATCTGTACTATGATGAGACCGATCTGGTACATGAGCTGTACGAAAATAACCTGCAATGGATGGATAAGGTAGCTAGGATTCATCCAGAGGGGTTGGTGGACAGTGGTCTGAGTGATCACGAATCCCTTGAACCGGTACCTGTTCAACTGACCGGTACAGCCCATTACCTACAGTGTGCAGAGATCATGGAGACCTTTGCATCCCTGATGGGGGATAAGGAGAATGAGCAACGGTTTACAGCACTGGCAGATAAGTTGAGGGGGATGATCAAAGCGGAGTTTTGGGATAAGCCTGTTACTGAAAAGATAAATAGGCAGACCCTGTTTTCTACGCTGCTTTTTCATCGGATTATCCCCGAAGACGAAGTGGCTGTAGCAAGGGATTCTTTGGTGCAGGCCGTAAAGAATGGTCCATCAGGACACTTCAATACCGGCATATTTGGAACTAAGTACGCCTTGGAAACCCTTTCTGAACATACGCCAATTGATCAGGTTTATGCCATTGTTAATAGTACCCAGTATCCCGGCTGGGGACATATGATCAGCAGAGGAGCTACGACGATCTGGGAGACTTGGAAGGAGAGCGACAATGTGTTTACGAACTGTCATCCTATGTTTGGCACGGTAACGGAATGGTATTATAGGTGGCTGGGCGGAATAAGACCGAACCCCGATCAGCCCGGTTTCAAAGAATTTGTTTTGGCACCGAGGACGCCCACAGGATTGGATTCTGTTTCCTGTTCGTACAGATCTCCCTATGGCGATATCGTGTCCAACTGGCGAAGGGAACCCGGAAATTCCATCTTGTACGATTTAACAATACCCGTGGGAAGTGTGGCTTCAGTTTCCTTGGATATGAAGGCATCCCAGGGCCTTTCGATCACCAAGGATGGGAAGGCTTTCCGGCCTTCGATGACCGATCCTTCTGTTCCTGGGAGATTTAAGCTTGAGGGAGGAAGCTATAAAGTGGTTGTGTCTGGTTAGCGGAAATTGCCTTCATACCGCTGAATATAGGTATAGATGGCTTGTTTTATGCCGCAAATAGGTATAACATCTGGTGTTCAAATAGTAGCCGATTAATTAATTAGTCTTTATGTATATATCGCGAATTACCTGGTGCGTTCTTTTTTCTTGTTGCGTTCTTTTTTTGGCTTGTTCTGCACCCGAAAACACATCGCAGGTGTACAAACCTACCAATGTCCTGCTGATTACGGCAGACGACCTAAATTATAATTCCGTTGGGGCCTATGGATGCGAGGTGGAAAATATCACGCCAAATTTGGACAAGCTGGCAGCAGGAGGTATCCGGTTTAATCGCGGCTATGTAAATATTGCCGTGTGCCAGCCTTCGCGTCAGTCAATCATGACCGGGAGGTATCCCCGCACCAATGGTTCCTTAGGTTTTGAACCGATAAAGGACGGTGTACCCACCCTGACAGAACAATTGCATCACGCCGGCTACCTAAATGGGATATTGGGCAAGGAAATTCACCTTAAGCCGACTAACAGGTTTTTTTGGGATTACTTTGTTACCGAGGGAGACCTGGCGTCCGGCTGGGGGATTGGAAGAGACCCGAAGCTGTTCTATAGCTTTACCAAAGAGTTTATCCAAAAAGCTGAACGGGAGGGCAAGCCCTTTTTTCTAATGGCGAATAGCCACGACCCCCACCGGCCTTTTGCTGGCAGTGATCAAGAAAAAAATGCGTGGGGGGCGGACCTGCCGGTTTTTACCCGGGAAATTACACCGGAAGAGGTCACCGTGCCGGCTTTTTTACCGGATTTGCCTGAAGTACGCCGAGAGATCGCCGAGTATTACACCTCCGTTTACCGCTTGGACCAGACCGTCGGTGCCATCCTTCTGGCTTTGGAAGAGTCCGGACAGCGGGAAAATACCCTGGTCATGTTTCTGAGTGACAACGGGATGGCGCTGCCATTTGCCAAGTCCAACTGCTACCTGAACAGCAACAAAACGCCTTGGATTGTATCCTGGCCAAACAGCATCAAAGCAGGTAGGGTGGATGATGCCCATTTTATCTCCGGTATAGACTACATGCCTACAATATTGCACGCCCTACGCTTGCCGGAGGTAGAAGGAATGGATGGAAAATCGTTTTTACCGCTTCTAGAAGGTAGAACCCAAAGTAACCGGACGATGGTATTTACGGAGTTTCATCGGATTTTTGCTGGTATCGATTATCCGATGCGCGGTGTGCAGGAGGGTGATTTTGGCTACATTGTCAATTTTTGGAGTGACGGGGAGCATCAAATCCGGGGGGATGCCGCTAGCGGCCGGACGTATGCGGCGATGAAAGAAGGAGCTGCTTCGGATGCCTTCGTTTACGAGCGATTAAGACACTACGAATACCGAGTGCCAGAGGAGTTGTATGATCTGAAGGCGGATCCGGATGCGCTGATTAACCTGATAGATGATCCGAAATATGCCGAGCTTGTCGCACGCCTGAAAAGCCAATTGCACAGAAATATGCGTCAAACCAACGATCATTTGCTAGAGCGGTATGAAGGCACTTTTTTAAACCAATGATGCATTGTTATTGGAACCCATGGTATAAGGTGGTCATAAGTTATTCAGCTGGGTAGGTTGATTTTTGTTTGACTTTTTCAGAATAATATTTTTTAAAAGTTATATTTTTACGAGCATATTATATTTTAATTTCAGTGAATTTAACTTTTTTTTCATAATATTTTGTTGGGCTTTCTTCAAATTCATTTTCTTACCTATGGTGCTTTTGGACACAGGCAAAATAGCATACAAAATGGCTAATATCTTGTAATAACGGGCATATTGAAATCTTTACATTTATCCATTCATAAATTTATACATCTAGTAATATGAGAAAACCTTCTACTTACCTATTAACGGATGGAAAGTCTTGGCGATTGAATGCCAGGCTACTCCGTTTAACTGCAATGGTATGGTTGTTGGCGTTTGCTGTCGGGCCTATGGCTTACGGAGATGTCAATCCATATAATGACAATGATGACCGGCCTTCCAAAAAGGCTACCGAACGTGCCAGTAGAAAAAGGGATGTGGCGAGAGAAGCTATAGACATCCGTGTTTCTGGAAAGGTGACGGACGAGGAGGGCGAGGCGCTGCCAGGCGCCACCGTCACGGTGTTGGGATCGACGATTGGTGCGGTCACCGATATAGACGGAATTTATGCCATCACTGTGCCCGATAACGCCACATTGGTATTTTCGTTTATCGGGTTCCAATCCCAGCAGGTTCCGGTAGGCAACAGATCCACCATTGACGTGATCCTAAAATCGGAACTTTCGGGTTTGGACGAGATTGTGGTAGTTGGATACGGAACGCAAAAGAAGATCAATCTTACCGGTGCGGTATCTACAGCTAGCGGTGAAGACATGGCAAATCGACCGGTTACGAACGTTCAACAGGCATTACAGGGCTTGGTCAGTAACCTGGTGATCCAACCAAATAATGCAGGTGGTGAGCCTGGTGCCGATATGGCCATGAGTATCCGGGGGTTGGCCTCTTTTGAAGGAAGCACAGCGCCATTTGTATTGGTGGACGGTGTACCCATGAACATCAACGACATTGACCCCAACGACATTGAGTCGGTTTCGGTATTGAAGGATGTGGCTTCCACCTCAATTTACGGAGCTCGTGCCGCATATGGCGTCATTCTGATTACCACCAAAAGAGGAACCACCGGTTCACGGATTTCTTATTCCAACAATGTTGGCTTCAGCACACCCACCATTTGGCCAAGATTGCAGGGCGGAACAGATTGGGCGCATGCGCTAAATGATGCGAATACGAACTTTGGAGGTACACCACCCTACCCAGCCGAGGCGATTGCCCGCCTGGAGCAGAACCTTGCGAATCCGGGAAGTGCTCCTGGAATGCTCCCTAGACCTGGTGTGAATGATTGGAATATCTTAAACACGGGTACTTTTGGCGTGGCCAATGACGGGATCTCTGATTTGATCATGCGTGATCGGTCACTGAGAACCAAGCATAACATCGCAATTTCGGGAGGAAATGAAAATGTGAACTATTATTTATCCACTGGTTACTACAGCGAAGATGGATTGCTGCGATTTGGAGATGAGTCTTTTAGCCGATTTAACGTGGACGCTAAGGTAGCCGCCAAAGTAATGCCCTGGATGAATATCGAGTTTTTGACCAAGTATAAGTCCGAAAGTGAGGATTTTCCCTGGAATGGTGACTTTGGGCGTGCTTGGTACATGAACTGGATTGGTAAGATCAAGTTTGGAACTCCAGCTAAGTATCCCGATTCGGATATTTGGACCATGCAAACCCGAGTGGAAGAATGGAGAAAAATGCGACAAAAGATCCAAAGCAATCAAGTTGTCCTTTCTCCAAAAATCAACATCGAGCCGATCAAGGGATGGGTGACCACGGCTCAGCTAAACTTTACGATGGATCAGATAGAGGACACTCGCTCAGCCCAACAGTGGCCGTGGGTTAGACCTGATGGCGAAATAGCCTTGGAGCCACAGAGCAGACAAGCCACTCGCTATGAAAATGACTTGATCCGAAACACCTATTTTTCACCCAATATTTACTCTTCTTATGCAAGAGAGTTTGGGAAGCATGATATTCAGGTGATGGTGGGGTATCAGCACGAGATATGGAACTACAGCAATATGTTCGCACGTAGCTTCTTCATGCTGAGCGATGCAGTTCCGTCCATCAGTACCTCGGTGGGGGATCAATTGGTGAGCGATGCGATAGGTCACTGGAGCACTCAGAGTCTTTTCTCCCGGTTGAATTATATTTTCAATAAAAAGTATTTGTTAGAAGTCAATGTGCGTCAGGATGGTTCTTCTAGGTTTGAGCCAAGCCGGAGACGAGGTGTATTTCCATCTGCATCAGCAGGTTGGATTATCTCAGAAGAGGGATTTTTCCCATCCTCCAGTGTAGTTGAATTGGTGAAGTTCCGCGGTTCTTATGGACGTCTCGGAAATCAAGATGTGGCAAATTACCTGTACGTGCCTACCCTGCCTATTCGTCAGACCAATCAGTGGCTGTTTGGTAACGAGCGTGCTTGGGCTGTGGGTGCTCCCAACCTTAATAGCGTGAACCTTTCTTGGGAAACGGTGGCTACTACCAACCTTGGTTTGGATGTGGCGCTGTTAAATAACCAATTGGATTTTACCTTTGAGGTGTATGAAACCAGAACCAAGGACCTGGTATCTCCGGGTCGGCCGCTTCCCGCTGTATTGGGAACTACCGTACCTAAGCGAAACGAAGGCGAAATTAGAACAAGAGGCTGGGAATTTGAATTTGGCTACAAAGGTGCGATCGGATCAGACTTTAACTATCAGATCCGAGGTCAACTAGCCGACTACCAGAGCATAGTGGTGAATTATACCAACCCAACAGGCCTGTTATCTACCTATTACATAGGCCAGGATATGGGTGAAGTTTGGGGATTCCGTTACGATGGCCACTACCAATCGCAGGCTGAAATCAACGAAAGTGTTGATCAAAGTTTTATCTATCCAGGTATCTGGAGACCGGGTGATTTCCGATACAAGGACCTGAACGGAGATGGTAGGATCAATATTGGGGACAATACCTTGGAAAATCCAGGTGATTTGGCCATTCTTGGAAATACCACCCCTCGCTATACCTACGGCTTAAATTTAGGAGCCAGCTGGAAGAACTTCGATTTTTCCGTGTTTTTCCAAGGTGTTGCCAAGAGAGATTGGAGCTTCGGACAGAGTGCGGTATTTAGAGGCCCCGCTGCAGGGCCTATGCACAATAACGTGCTAGAAGGTCACATGGATTACTGGAGAGACGAGTCCAGTGCATTGGGAGCCAACTACGATGCGTATTTTCCGCGTCCATACGCTCAATTCTTCGGAGAAAATCAAAAGAACTATGGCAGGCCTACCGATCACCTGATGCAGAATGCTGCTTACCTGAGATTGAAAAACCTACAGGTAGGATACTCCATCCCCAAGCACATTGCTAAAAAGGTGTTGCTTAGCAATGCAAGGGTATATGTATCAGGTGAAAACCTCTTAACGTTCTCTAATTTGATGTTCTTTGATCCAGAGGCACTTGCTGGTAGATGGTATGGTGCAGGAGATGCCTATCCGTTGAGTAAAACGATATCTGCCGGTATTAACCTGAACTTCTAACCAGCGTAATCTCAAGTAGCCAAGTCTACTACATTGCGCTGCTTCAAGTGCTTGTGTAGAAGCTCACCAATAAAGCAAAAAAACATGAAAAGAATATTTTATATCATTATACTCCTCGTAGGAACCACGCTGTATTCCTGCGATGACGATTTCCTCAATCGAGTTCCCTTGGATCAGATTTCCGATCCGGAGTTTTGGAATTCCACCGGCGACATGGAGCTGTTTCTCAACACCTTCTATGATAGTTTCGACGGCTGGCCACCATCTGGCGGTGGCTCAGCTCCTACCAAGGATCGGGGAACGGACATTGCCTTGCCGGCAATCAATGTGTTTGGATCAAGTTGGACCCCACGTTTGGACGGTGCGATCAACGTTCCCGCTTCTGGAGGTGGATGGAGCTGGGTAAATATCCGAAACATCAACTACTTCTTGGATAATGTGGATAGGGTGGAGGAACGCACCAACATGACCGACCACTATATCGGTGAAGGACATTTTTTCCGTGCCTGGTTTTATTTTGAGATGATGAAGAGCTTTGGAGATCTTCCGATTATTACCAGACCAGTCAATGAAGAAGATGAGGATATCCTCTACGCGGCGCGAAATAACCGTACAGAAGTATTTAACTTCATCCTTAGCGATCTGGAGGAAGCTATTTCCAAAATGCGTCATAGTCATCAGTTGGCTACACCGGGTACCCGTCTGAGTAAGGACATTGCGCTGATGTTCAAAGCACGTGCCTGCTTATACGAAGGTACTTGGGAAAAATACCACAACGGCACGGTATTCGAAGGCCAAACGGACGGACGAGCCTATTTGCAGCAGGCGGCTGATGCAGCATTGGAGATCATCGATGGGGGAAATTTCTCCCTCGTAATGGGTGATACCAGCAGGGTTTATGCCGAGTTGTTCAATAGAACCAACTATGCGGGTGTACCAGAGGTGATTTTCTACAAGCATTACGACCGAGAAACTCACGGGAATACCTTCGGAAATCAATTGTGGAACTGGCCAAATGCCTACGGGTATACCCATGAGGCTTCGAGGTTTTTCCTTAGCAGTGATGGGTTGCCTATTGCCGTTAGCCCAAATTTCGAAGGAGATGCTACGTTGGATGTACTGGAAGTAAACAGAGATCCACGCCTCGCACAATCCTTTATGGTTCCAGGGGACATCATACGGATTCAGGGTACCGATACGGTCTTTTTCGAACGCCCGGATGTACTGAATTCCGGTACCGGTATGGAATCGCAGAAATTCAGACACATCTTGGTTGACCCAGCAGTAGGAATTCAAAATCACAACGTGGATTACATTTTCATGCGATTGCCGGAGGCTATGTTGATCTATGCGGAAGCCAAAGCGGAATTAGGTACCCTGACTCAGGGGGATGTGGACAAAACGATCAATAGGATTAGAGATCGTGTAGGAATGCCTCATTTGATGATTAATAATATCACTCCGGATCCGAATTGGCCAAACTATGGCTACGCGATATCAGACGTTCTCCATGAAATTAGAAGGGAACGTACCGTGGAATTGTTTGCAGAGGGATTCCGATTTGACGACCTCATGCGCTGGAGAGCACATAATTACTGGACGGGAACCAGGTTTGTGGGGACCTTCGCCACTCCGGAGTTAATTTCTGTAGCTCCTGCTGTTCCTCGAAATCAGGCCGGCTTCTTTGATCCCTATCAGAATGCGCTAAGCGGTCCTGGCAGTACCTTTGGATTTGATCCCCAAAGAGATTATTTGATGCCGCTTCCCACAAACGAGCTTACCCTGAACACCAATTTGAGCCAAAATCCAGGATGGTAAGCTGAAGGTATTGACCTATTGTGAGATTGATTGTAAAATGGGCAGGGTTAAAGTTTTTCTTCGGATACTTTGGCCTTGCCTGTTTTTTCGCCTAACTCTTTAGCACCTTTTAATTTCTATAGGGGGATTTGCCTAGCGTTAAATTTAACCAGTTAAAACGAATGACACGTACATGCTTGATTTTACCGATTTTAGGAGAATTCATACGGCATTGAAGCTTTATCTCTTTCTAATCTGCCTGCCATTCTCTGGATTCGGAAAAGAACCCCCCAACCTGATCCTAATCCTAGTAGACGACCTGGGATATGGAGACCTAGGCATGCACGGAAGCAAGCAAATACCTACTCCGAACATTGATCGTTTGGGGGCGGAGGGCATTGTCTTCAAAACCGCCTATGTATCATCCACCGTGTGTGCCCCTTCCCGTGCGGGTCTATTAACCGGAAAGAATCAGCTACGATTCGGGTTCAACAATAACTTTGGCCCTGACCAACCCGGGTTCGACCCTGAATTTAAAGGTCTTCCACTCAGCGAAACAACAATAGCCGATAGGCTGGGCGAGCTTGGATACACTACCGGGCTGATTGGCAAATGGCATCTAGGCGAAAAGCCGCAATTCCATCCCCTCAAAAGAGGGTTTGAAGAGTTTTGGGGTTTTTTGGGTGGCGGCCATAACTATTTTGAGGCAGAAGCCGACGGCGAAGATCTCTTATCTCCCATATATTGCAATTACAAAACTCCCGGGCCACTGACCTATATGACGGATGACATCGGGAATGAAAGCGTTGATTTTATCCGAAGGCACAAAGACAGTCCATTCTTTCTGTTGACCTCCTTTAACGCCCCGCACTCACCCATGCAGGCCAGATCGGACGATCTGACGTTGTTCACTCACATCGAGGATGAGTTGAGAAGAACCTATTGCGCGATGGTATACCGGCTGGATCAAAATGTAGGGAAGATGCTGGATGCCCTACAGTCTGAAGGACTGGAGGAGAATACCTTGGTTGTTTTTCTAAGTGACAATGGGGGACCTACTGTTGATCCGATCGCAAACGGTTCCATCAATGCGCCCTTTCGAGGGCAGAAAACCACTTTGTTGGAAGGAGGTATCCGGGTTCCTTTCATTGTTAAGTGGCCTAGAGAACTGAATACTGGCGTAGAGATTAGCGAGGTGGTATCTGCGTTGGATATTTTTCCGACGTTTGTACGGGCTGCTGGTGGGTCTGTGTCGTCAAAAGAAGAACTAGATGGAATGGACCTGTTGCCGTTTTTAACTGGATCCGGCAAAACCATCCCCTCTCGGCCCATGAAATGGGGATATACAGTTTCCATGGCCTATAGGCTGGGTAATTGGAAACTCATTCGCCTGCCCGATAGACTTCCCATGCTCTTTGATCTATCGACGGATATGGCAGAAACCAACAACTTAGCACTTATTCATCTGGATCGGACAAAGGCCATGTTACAGGAGTTGGGGGATTGGGATCACCGACTGCCACAGCCATTGTTCCTGGAACCCCCTAGTTGGAGAGTACGTCACTTGATGTTTTATGATGTTGAATACCAGCTTGAACAGCCGGATTGATGCCTCCATTTTAAATAAAAAGTCCGTATGCCCTTTGGTCTTCTATGCAGAAACAGATGGTGTATAGCGGCTGAATATGTCGATATTTTGAAATTTGATAGAATGTACAAAAAAATCATTAACCGATACGTATGGCCCGCCCTGCTCCTATCAGGAGTGTGTCTGGTAAGTTGGACTGCCTTGATCGGTCAACCGGAAGCTTCGGGTGCGGAGTTCAAGCATGCCTATTTATTGACTACCGATCAAGAAGCACCACTTTCCTTGATGGGAAACCGCTTCCTTACCTTTGCGTCTGTGGTTCGGGTAAATCAGATTGAAGTTTCCCGAAATGAGGCAAAAGGGGTGGATGAATCATCTGTTCACAGCCCCAGGGAGGCGAAAATTCTACGGGAAGCCATAGCAGATGCTTGGCCGGGTGCACGCATGACTTGGGCTTTCAGTTGGCTGGCACTGCACGATAAGCGGGAAAACTACCGAGAACTGCGGGATCTGATCGTATCCTATCATAAGCAATACGGGGATGAGATTACCTTTATTCCGGGAGCGTACTTTTCGCCCATGTACAATTCTAGGGAACAGACAAACAGAGACTTTCATGAAGGCTTGAAAAAGGTGTCCGAAATGGTGGGTGATGGATACCGGCCGCAAGCGGTGATTGGGGGTTTTATGGCGGCGGAGAACCTACGGTACCTGGCAGAGGAAGAAGGAATCCACGTATGTCAGGGCACCATATGGAGTCAATATGCCGTGGATAATGGGGATGGGGATGGTTCCATCGTATACCCTTATTATCCATCCAGAGAGCATTACTGCAAGCCTGCACAAAGTGAAGTGGATAAAATTGACTGCGTGAACCTCGACGGCTGGACGGTAGATTTTCTGAACGCCAGGTATCCGGGTGCACGTCGGATCGACGGGGTGAACTGCGGTAGTCGGATGGGAGTGGGCCCCATAGAGACGGTGATACGACTAGGAACCGAATTGGGTGTGCGGCAGATGCTGGCCACTACATCCACCCATTTTGACAAGGGATTTGATCTGAACGGGTTCGCTTGGGTGACCTCTACCTGGGAGCTGAGTTTGGTTGAGGCTAGGCAGCTTTTCCCCTTCTACCAAGGGCGCAATGGGATGGAAGGGTTGACCGTGTGGTTGAGCGAAATCCGTCGCAGGTGGCCGGATGCCCAGATGGTTACCCACGGGGAGTTTGGCATGCTTTGGAGGGAACACTATAAAAATAACGATGACCTGGATTATCAGTTTGTGCATAGAGGATCCGGTATCTGTGGGTCTGAGCCGGAGTTGGAGATCCGTTGGTTTATGAACAAGGACTTCCGTATGGCTACCCTAAGAAATTGGATTGAACAGTCGCCGGAAAAGGTGATTGACTTTACACGGTATGACCTGGAAGCCTCTGAACCCGAGGATGCGCAACCTGGAAAGCCTATCCGTAATTGGAGTCTGATGAACCGCCTAAATCAGAAAGGCACAAGGCCACAGGATGTGCCAACGGAAATCGGTGAAATGAGTCCTGAGGAACAAGCTATGATAAGACGGCGATACCCCGTATTGTTAACCGAAGAACATCCTAGTCGAATTAGGTAAGTAATTGTTTAATCCCCAAATAAATACGTGACTATGTATCATAGAACCAGTAAATTTATCTACCAAACAATCTTCCATTTACTGCTAGTTTTTGGTTGTGTGACAACAGTGCATGCCCAAAGGAATATATTGCCGGCCGACACGTCTCTTGTGTCTTCCAGCGAAGTGATTGTCAACGGGAAGAGAATTCCCTATCAAGTAACAGTGGGCACTCAGCCGGTATACGGTAAAGATGGAGAAATTGATGCTGCGCTGTTTTATACCTATTACAAACGAAGTGATGTCGATCAGGTGGATAACCGACCCATTGCATTTTCATTCAATGGAGGGCCGGGAGCTGCATCGGTATGGATGCATTTGGGTTATACAAGTCCGAAACGGCTGGAAATAAGTGATGAAGGATATCCCATACAACCTTATGGCATCGTCGATAATCCACATTCCATTATAGATGTAGCAGATCTCGTATTTGTTGATCCGGTTAATACGGGTTTTTCACGCCTATTGAATGACGGTAAGCGTGAAGATTTTTTTGGCGTATATCAAGACATTACCTATCTGGCGGACTGGATTGACAATTTCCTGTCAAGACACGGACGTTGGAGATCTCCAAAGTTTCTGATTGGGGAGAGTTATGCTGCTACACGCGTAGCGGGCTTATCCGGTGAACTGCAGGATAACCACGGGATTTACCTCAACGGAGTAATTATTGTTTCCGGAACAAAAATGGAACTACCTATTGCCAGTAATGAAGTACTTCAATTACCAAACTACGCTGCGGTAGCCTGGTATCACAAAAAGCTACCGGATGATTTACAGAAAAAAACCCTTACTGAAGTTCTCTCAGAAGTTGAAACCTACGCCATTGAGAAATATTTGCCGGCAGTCGAAAGAGGTGGATTTATTGGTGAAGATCAGAAACAGGAGGTTGCGGAAAAACTGGCCCGGTACACCGGTCTCAAAAAGGAATTCATCTTGGACCACAATCTGACCGTCCCTACTGGTGCTTTCAGAAAAGAGTTACTAAGGGATGAAGGATATTTCGTTGGTCTTTCGGATGCAAGGTATAAGGGCATAGATAAAATGGATGCTGGCGATGCCTTTACCGGAAGTACGCCACCGGAGGCAGCTGCTTGGGATAATGCCTTCACGCCTGCCATTAACGCATATCTTCGAGATGATTTAAATTTTAAAACAGACCTGCAATACCTTGTTTCCGGTCCGGTATTTCCTTGGCCATGGGATAGATTTACGGATGGGACCGGAGAGAAATTACGTAATGCCATGATGCAAAACCCCAAACTTGAAGTATTATTTCAGGCAGGATATTACGACATGTTGGTCAATTATTTCAGACAAATGAATGGTATGTGGAAGCTTGATCCAAGCGGCAAAATGAAAGACCGTTTTCACTTTAAAGTGTATGAAAGTGGTCATATGATGTACGTGCGGGAGGAAGATTTGGTATCTTCTACCAATGATCTCCGAGAGTTTATTCAACAATCAGTTCCAATGAAGGGTGAAGAGGCAAAATATTGATGGAGGCTATTCATACCTCTAATGGAATGAAATCGAGTATGAGGAAAACTTCGACTGGGTGTAGAATGATCTACACCCTAATATTCCTAAACTCCTTTGCAGTCGTAACCCCTTTTAGGCCATTTGCAATGGCTTACTAAAGAACGTCTTAGTAAACAAAAGTTCGCAATTTCGAACTCGGTCTGGCTTAGTTTTGAAAAGGCCTGTTATACACACATCTATTAAAAAATAACGGTCCTTTTATTTCATTTGTGATTTCTATGCGGATAACCTATTTTTAGCTGAGGGTGAGGCTAATTAAATTATAGGTCAGGAAATCGAGAATGCCTATGGCAAGCAGGCATGACGAAATCATCACACAAAAGGATGCGTCATCCTGAAATCTTCGTGTAGTTTGAATACTTTGATATTTTCCTCGCATAGGCTAAGCAAGCCAAGATATCTTCTTCTTCCAGTTTAGGATAATTGGCCAATATTTCAGCATGGGTTGTTCCGGCTGATAACAAGTCAAGAATTAAATCTACTGTGTATCGTTTATTCCTAATGGTGGGTTTCCCATGGCAAATTTCGGGATTTATTGTGATTCTATTCAGAAGTTGATAGTCCATATGTTATGGTTACGAAATGTTCATTTAATTGGTTACTTGCTATAGAACAAAAGGGTTCGCCGACCAGCAAAGAACGGCACAGGTGTAATTTGCAAGTACTCCTTTCTATCGCCCTGATTTTTTGCATTTTCAATCCTGATCACGATTCAGGGTTCAAGAATAGCAATCATTGATTCACCCATTGATTTGCCAATAAGGAAATAGGATGCGGCGTTTCGGTTCCAGTGATAGGACTGATCCGCTGGGGAGTCTTCTACGTTACGCCAGAAATCTCTTGTATCCACAACGTTGACATTGCCCATAAATTCCGGGTAATCCGCTACCGCCAATTGGGCCTCCATCAATGATAAGGCCCTAGGATGGGTTTCCTCCCAGCCCGACATGCCAGTCGTAGCAATTACAAATGGAAGGGTTGGAACGCCAAGGTCTTTTCGAACCTCCTGGATAAACCGGATCATATTCTCCCTGTAGGCATCATTGGCCACTTGATTGATCCGGTCATTCCATCCCTGATGCCAGCCAAATCCCGCAATTTCATACCCCTGTCCTGTGTATGAGGGCACATGATCTTGCAAATTGCCTAAAACTTCATTTACGATGGATATCATCTGAACATAGTAGTATCCGGTATCTCCGGCAACGAGAGGAGGTTTTACATGCTCCAATTCACCCGGAGGGAAAAAATCAACCGCAAGGCTTTTGCCACCCCAGGCTGTTTTTATTAGCAGCACATCTTCATCGAAATGATCTCCTATTACATGGCCAAATTGCAATTCGGGGCCTATTGTATTTTCATTGGCACCAAAGCCAACCGTCAATCTTCCGGAATGAATTTTCTCCGCATTGTTAAAATAAATAAATACATCCTCCCGCATCTTCCATTCACCATGTTCATTTACTAGGTGCTGATATTCTCCCTTATCATCGTTTTCCACCAGGTAGTTCAGGTTTCCCCGACCTCCCTTTTCGATCTCACCATGCCCTACCATATTGGATTGTCCGGCAAGAATAACTATTTTCAGAGGTGTTGGACTTTTCTGCGCAAATGCGTTGAGAATCAATGTAAAAATGATGGAGTCGGGTAGTCCAATTCGTAGAAGGTTTGCCTGATGTCTTTTCATTAACAATGGATTTGAAGTCATATAGTTAGTTTAATTTCTACGTATGATGGTACCTTGTTTAACGCAATTTTTCTTACCGATAAGCTACCCAATTTGAATGAGTTTTCCGGAATCAATTTAGACTTTTCTATTGAGTACCAATTGAAATAATTTCATTAATTCAGATTTCTTATGCTTAACCAAATTTTTTTGAGGAATCCTTTTACAGATGATTTTTCGGAATTAGTTTAAATTCAAGTACATTCTTTCTATTTTTAGCAACTGTATCCTTTTAGTAATCCGTTTCCACTTCTTTCTAGCATGGCGCTATTTCAAAACTCCGTACGAAAGAAATACCTCTCACACCAAGATCAGCAGCCCATGCTGGAGGCTTTTGAGGCCTATAGAAAGTATTTTCACAATGCTCAGATCCATGCAAATATCCGTGTCGCCAAAGAGGAGAAAAATCCACACGCCCGTAAAACCCCTTTAGGGGTTTCAAACCCCTGTGGGCCCTAGCCCCGAGTCGCCACTCGGGGTAAAAAATACAGATCCCCAAAATACCCCCAACCCTGGCAGGGCTTGAATTACAAGAGATACCGAGGATCATAATTGACCCCAAATTCATTTAGCAGCAACACATACTCCTCCAAAGAACTGACTTTACGGTGATGCTGCTCCTGATTTTTGATGTAATCGACCACCCGACCAAGAGCAGAATACCCAAAAGTAAATGCCCCATATCCTTCTTGCCATCCTTCAAAATCATCAAAAAGACCTTGGGCTTTTATCATTTTATTGGATGCTAATTTTATGTCTTTTATGAGATTGGCTAAGGAAATAGATGGGTGCTGGGAAATAGCCATGTGTATATGGTCTTCCACTCCATTGATGCGATGAAATATAAACAGATGAAAAACTTGATCTATGAGCTGAAACTCGGCTAGACTCCGACAGGTCACCGGAAAGACCTCCAAATTTGTCTCTGACCAAAAGAATCAAGACCGCTTGCAATCCCATTCCAGAGCCTTTTTTGCCCCTGTTTTCGTTCTGTTGACCAGATCCTTAGGTTTTGCTGCTGAGCCGCAAATAGTTCAATGAAATTGCAAAATGCCGAATATTCTTGCGTATTTTTGCCGAAGTAAACCACAACAGAAAATTTTTGTGATGGCCATGAACATTGTGATTGCCGGTGCGGGTGATATGGGGTTTCATTTGGCGGAGCAGCTTAGCTTCGAACACAACGATATCACCCTTATTGACCTCGATGCAGATGTATTGGAAAGTGCTTCCTCCCAATTGGATGTGCTTACATTACTGGGGGACTCGGCATCTATCGAGGTACTTAGACGGGCTAATGTGCACCATGCCCATTTAGTATTGGCGGTCACCACCTCCGAAAAGACAAACCTGGTCACTGCGGTAATGGCAAAGCAACTTGGGGCCAAAAAGGTAATCGCACGGGTTCGCAGCCACGACTACCTGTTTTCGGAGAACCAAGGCTATTTTTTGAATCTGGGCATTGACTCCATCATTTCACCTTCCATGCTTTGCAGCAACGAAATCACCCGAATGATGAAAAATTCCACCTTTTCGGATGTGATGGAATTTGAAGGAGGCAAGCTCAATGTCGTGGGAATTACCCTGGACCGGTATTCGCCACTGGTTAATAAGCGGCTTGCGGATGCCAGCACCGACCCGATTTTTGAAGATATTCGTATCATAGCACTGGTGAGGGATCAGATCACGATTATTCCCAAAGGAGACACTTATATCAGAAACGGCGACCATGTGTATTTCATCTCAAATAAAAGCGCCGTGGAATCAGTCAAAGAATTGATCCGGCATAAGGAAGTGCAGATCAATCAGGTCATGATCATCGGTGGTGATGACTTGGCGTATTCTACTGCTAAGAAGTTAGAGGAGTCTTATCGGGTCACGCTGATACACAACCAAAAGGAGCGTTGCAAGTGGCTCTCGCAGCGTTTGGACCACTCGTTGGTTATTCACGGGGATTATAAAAATATCAGCCTGCTCATCGACGAAGGCTTGGAAACCATGGATGGTTTTTTGGCGCTGACGGAAAGTTCGGAAACCAATATCATCACGAGCCTCAGTGCCAAGAATCACGGGGTGTATAAAACGATTGCGCATGTGGATACGCGGGAGTATATCCACATTTCCCACAGCATCGGGGTGGATTCGCTGATCAACAAGAAACTGGTAGCGGCGAATTATGTGAGTAGGTACCTAAGGAAAGGGAACGTGGAGGCGATTGCCGGTATTCACGGTGTGGATGCGGAGTTTGTGCAATATGTCGTTACCAAAAATAACCGGTTGACGAAAAAGTCGCTTAAGAAACTTCATTTTCCCGAAACAGCTATTGTCGCCGGTGTGATCCGTGGCGAGGAGGTCTTTATTCCTGACGGAAACTTCCACCTTCAGCTGAATGACAAAGCCATAGTGCTTGCCCTTCCTTCGGCTAAGCCGGTATTAGAGAGACTATTCAATTAAAAGATGATCCATTTTAAGGCGATTTTTAAAGTAATGGGTGGACTACTCATGTTGTTGGCTGTCAGTATGATGCCCTGCATAGCGTTTTCCTATTACTATCGCAGTGGGGATGATTTTCCGTTGATCATGGCGGCGCTCATATCCGGGACGGTGGGGGCAACCCTGTTTTTTTCCTTTGCCTCCCAAGATCAAAACATTCGTAAACGGGAGGGATACCTCATCGTCGCACTGAGTTGGGTATTTATGACAATCTTTGGACTGCTCCCCTATCTTTTCAGTGGATCGATCGTCCATTTTCCGGATGCTGTTTTCGAAACGGTGTCTGGGTTTACGACTACCGGTGCCACGATCTTGGAAGATATTGAAGCCGTCCCATCGGGCGTGCTGCTTTGGCGTAGCATGACCCAATGGATCGGAGGTTTGGGAATCATCGTACTCACAGTAGCGATTTTTCCCTTGTTGGGGATAGGCGGTATTGAGCTGTTCGTAGCGGAAGCCTCGGGGCCTACCCCGGACAAACTGCATCCCCGGATACAGGAAACGGCCAAACGGTTGTGGTTGGTTTATGTAGGATTGACAGTCCTGTTGATCATGCTGTTTAACCTACAAGGAATGACTTTTTTCGATGCGGTTAATCATGGACTAACCACCATGGCGACAGGCGGATTTTCCACTAAGAATGCATCTATGGCGTATTTTTCGCAGCCGATCATCCAATACACGGCCATTTTTTTTATGTTTTTGGCTGGCACCAACTTCACACTTATCTACTTGGGACTGAAGGGCAAGTTAAACCGGGTTTGGGCCAGTGATGAGTTTAAGGCCTACTTCATATCAGTTTCTTTAGTGGTGATCTTCATTGCGGTTGCCGTTTACCTTGTTACCGGGATCCATTGGGAACAAGCATTTCGGGACACCCTGTTTCAAGTGGTTTCTTTGGTAACAACCACCGGCTTTGTAACGGCCGACTATACGGCATATAATTCAGGCCTCACCATCATATTCTTTATGCTGTTATTTACCGGGGCCTGTGCGGGGTCCACTTCGGGAGGGATCAAGTTTATCCGGCACTTGACCTTCGTGAAAAACTCCACCCTGGAGTTCAAGCGGCTTGTTCATCCAAGAGCCGTCATACCACTAAAAATAAATGGGGAACGGGTCAATGGTCGAATAATCACCCATATTTTCACGTTTCTTCTGGTTTATCTGATGATTTTCGTATTGGGGAGTATCGTGATGTCTATTGCAGGTTATGACCTGCTGACCTCCTTTGGAGCGGTAGCTACCTCGCTTGGGAACGTAGGGCCTGCTATCGGAAACGTAGGTCCTACCGATAACTTTGCGTTTTTCTCCCCTTTTGCCAAACTGTTTTTAAGTTTTTTGATGTTGTTGGGTAGGTTGGAGTTGTTTACCATTTTGGTACTGTTCACGCCGTTTTTCTGGAGAGCCAACTAATGGTCCATCAACCTTAAGGGATGTCCAAAGGGGGTGGGTAGTTAGTTTAGGTGAGCTCCCGATGCGATTCGAAAATCGAATCAATTACCAATCGGATGGTTTTCTACCCGATCGATAGGCTTAACCCGTTAAAAATCCAAAAAATGAGTAATTCCTCTATTGAAGTGCCTGTTTATGCTGTATTTACCGATGAAGAACTCGGTTACATGGGAAATCCTGCATCGGTGGTAGAGTTATCCAAGCCGCTAGCTGTCGGTGATATGCAGGCCCTGGCAGCAGCATATCGGCAGCCTGCCACGACTTTTTTAGTGCGAAACCCACGGCAGCCTGCCGAATTTTCGGTCCGCTGGTTTGCGCCTGACGAAGAGATTGGCCTATGTGGTCACGGTGCCGCCGCCGCAGGGGCCTATTTGGGGCAGAAATACAAAGGGCTGGAAACGTTTACGTTACGGTATGGCGCTGGATCAATGGAGGTACATTTTCAGTATCCGGATCAGGTTTCGCTGCTTTTGGAGGCGATTCCGGTCACCCAGGAGATCGAAGTGCCCGAGGCAATTCGAGCAGGGTTGGGCATTCCAATACTCGCTATGTACGAGACGGGTAATAAGCATTTGATCCTCACCGAATCCGAACATCACCTGCGAGCCATGCAGCCGAATTTTGAGTGGCTGCGTGCCAGCGAGATTTTTGGCTACGCCGTTACTGCTCCCGGAGACAAGGTAGATTTCGTAAGCCGCACCTTGGTACCCCATGTGCAGCAATTGGAGGATTACGCAACCGGGTCTTCCCATGCCATGTTGTCACCGTTTTGGTCAAAACGGCTAGCCAAGGCAAATATGACCGCCCATCAACTGAGCAGTAGGGGCGGCGCTTTCCATATTCAAGTCACGGGTTCCAAAGTCCGGCTGACCGGCCATTTTCGACGGGAGAAGGAAGGCTGAAGCACGGCGCTAGGTGTTGATTCCAAGTGGATTGCGGGAGATTTGTTTTTTTTTGAATTTTGGTAATAATTTTAGTGAATTTTTAAGTAAGTGGTGTTTTGTCTAATTTTTCGAAATAATTATTTGCCGATGGTACGGTTGTTGCTTGTTCATTTTGCATAGTGGCCAAAAGTGGCTGTTATTTCGAATTTTTGTGCGGTATTATACTGCTAAAAAATAGAGGAAAATGAATTTTATTTACCTCGTAAAACTAAAAAAAATACTATAATGAATACCTCTAGAATTCTCATCAAGTACGGTGGGAATGCCATGATTCATGAACATCTCAAAGTAGAAATTGCCCAGCAGCTTAAGGAGCTTCAGGATTTAAACTACCAAGTAGTCCTCGTTCACGGTGGAGGGCCTTTTATCAATAGGGCTTTAGAGGATGCAGGGATCAGTTCGGTGTTTTACGACGGACACCGGTACACCAGTGTGGAAGCATTGCGATGCATCGAAAGAACCCTCAAGGGAGAGGTAAACAGTTCGCTGGTTTCTGCATTAAACCGAAGCGGAATGAAAGCGGTCGGTATCTCTGGAAAGGATGGCAAATTTGCCATTGCAACGAAACGCCATCAAGAGAAGAAACTGCCTGATGGAACCATTCAAGCCCAAGACCTTGGTGCTGTGGGAGACTTGGTACACGTGGATACCAATCTAATTGATTGTTTGCTGAGGGGAGGATACACTCCGATCATCGCTTGTTTGGCGTCAGACGAAGCAGGGAATGACTACAATGTAAACGGAGATGCCTTTGCCGGTCGGATAGCCGCTGCACTGCATGTGGATGCATATGTAGTGCTTACGGATGTGGATGGCCTTTACAGATCGTTTCCAGACCCCGGTTCATTGATTCCGACTATATCCTCATCAGAACTTCAGCGATTGTTTGGAACCGCGATTACAGGTGGCATGATCCCAAAAATCGCCTCTTGTTTGGAAGCCTTACAGCATGGCGTGAAGAAGGTAGCCATCCTCAATGGGACGAAGCCGGAATATCTCACTGACATGCTGGTGGATCAAAAGCAATGTGGAACCGTTATAACCCCCTGAAAATGGAAATCTCTAATCGATACCTGCACGAAGAAGACAAATTACACTATCTGCCAACTTTCAAGCGTTTTCCGCTTGCTTTTATCAAAGGCAAGGGTTCTAGGCTTTGGGATGCGGATGGGAAGGAATACATTGACCTGCTGGCTGGTATTGCCGTAAACAATGTGGGACATTGCCATCCTAAAGTGGTAAAGGCCATACAAGAACAGGCTTCGGAATTGATGCATATTTCAAATTTTTTCGTGAGCCCGCCACAGGTTGCGCTGAGCAAATTGTTGGTGGACATCAGTCAGATGGACCATGTGTTTCTGACAAACAGCGGCGCTGAGTCCGTAGAAGGTGCCATTAAGGTAGCCAGAAAGTGGGCGCATACAAACGGAAAGGGTGGCACCATCATTTCCATGCAAAATTCCTTTCACGGAAGGACGCTTGCGACCATTGCTACCGGGCAGGAAAAATACCAAAGGGGATTTGGGCCTATTCCAACCGGTTTTGTGCAGGTTCCCTTTAATGATATTGCTGCCATTAGGGCTGTGCCCTCTGAGGAAGTAGCTGCAATCATTGTGGAACCAATCCAAGGCGAGGGAGGTGTCAGACCCGCAGACCGCCAATACCTGCAGCAGTTACGAAACTACTGCGACGAGCACCGAGTCCTGCTCCTTTTCGACGAGATTCAATGCGGGGTGGGTAGGACAGGTTATTTCTTTGCCAAGGATTACTACGGCGTGCAGCCGGATATCATGACCCTGGCAAAGGGGTTGGGAGGAGGCGTGCCTATCGGAGCCTTTTTGTGTGCTGAAAAAGTGGGTGATGCCATTGACTTTGGCGACCACGGCACCACGTTTGGCGGCAATCCCTTGGCTTCGGCGGCGGCATTGGCTACCCTTCAGGTCATACAGGAAGAGAAACTTTTGGAAGAGGCTACTGAAAAAGGTGCTTGGCTGATGAATGAACTGCGTGATCTTCAAGAGGAGTTTCCCCGGATCCGACAGGTTCGTGGCATAGGGCTGATGATTGGTGTACAATTTGACCGACCGGCCGCTCCATTGGTCAAATCGCTGATGGACAGAGGTATTGTGGCCAACGCAACAGCAGAAAATGTCTTACGCTTAGTACCCCCGCTGAATATCCCCAAAAGCGATCTGCAAACTGCATTGAATGTTCTAAGAGAATTGCTAACTCACGAATAGATGTCATTGACCAACAAAAAAATCAACGCTTCAATCATAGGAGCCTCCGGTTACACGGGGTCCGAAATAGCAAGGCTATTAATCAATCACCCATTCGTTTCCATTGAACACATTACTTCGGAGAGCCACGCAGGTAAGGCATTTTCCGATCTGCATCCGCCATTTGTGGGGATCTTGGATTTGCCACTTGAGCGGGCGGAGGAAATCGATATAGACAAACAAGATGTACTTTTTTTGGCATTGCCTCACGGCGTTTCGATGGAATATGCCCGCCAATGGCAGGGCAGAACGAAGATAATCGATCTATCCGGTGATTTCCGGTTGACTGGGCCTGTAGTCTACGAGCATTGGTACAAAAAGCGCCATGTATATGCCGGGGGATTTGATCATGCGGTATACGGAATGCCCGAACTACACGGCAATGCCATAGCAAACGCAGATTTGGTCGCTAATCCGGGGTGTTATCCTACTGCGTCCATCTTGGGATTGGCGCCGGCACTTGCCGGGAAGCTGATACAGGCTCATACGATCATCATCGATGCGAAGTCCGGTACCACCGGTGCAGGCGTAAAAGCGAGTGAGACCACGCATTTTTCAAATGTGAACGAAAACTTCCGTGCTTATGGAATAGGCAATCACCGCCATACCATTGAAATCGAAGAACAACTTGGATTGTTTTGCGAGGGCAACAGGTGTCTGGTACAGTTTACACCCCACCTGCTTCCGGTAGATAGGGGGATTTTGGTTACCACTTATGCGGCATTATCCAAAGATATCCCTGAGGATCAGGTCTTTGAGATGTACCGCAAGTTCTATCAAGATCAACCCTTTATTCGAATCCGCAAGGAGGCGCCAAGCCTCAAAGATGTCCGAGGAAGCAACTACTGTGATATCTACTTGCAGGTAGATGATCGAACGAAACGGCTTATCGTGGTTTCGGCCATTGATAACCTGGTAAAAGGTGCTGCTGGTCAGGCGGTGCATAACATGAACATAATGTTGGGATTGGAACAAACCCTAGGGTTGGGCCAAGTCCCCATGAAACCATAATCTTACTGATTTACGATGATCAAGAATATTACCAATGTAAAAGGCATCAAATGTTGGGGAGCGCACTCAGGTGTAAAGTCCATGAGAAGAGATTTGGCACTTATTTATTCGGAGGTGCCAGCGGCTGCTGCGGCTACGCTGACACAAAATAAAGTGCAGGCAGAGCCAATTAAGGTGACCCGAAAGCACCTCAAGGACAATCGGGCACAGGTGATTGTATGCAATGCGGGTAATGCCAATGCCTGTACTGGTGAACAGGGCCGTCTGGGAGCCGAAGCCATGGCAGATACTGTTGCCGAGATGCTTTCCATTTCCAAAGAAGATGTAATCGTAGCATCCACCGGGTTGATAGGGGAGAAATTTCCGACAGAGGAAGTGGTGGAAGGAATCCGTACCAACATCCCCAAGCTCAGCAACGAACCCAAAGCAGGTTCGTTTCTGGCCAATGCCATATTGACCACGGATACCTTTGCAAAGGAGGGATTTGTCGAGTTTGAATGGGAAGGTAAAACCATCTCAATCGGTGGCGTGGCCAAGGGTTCTGGTATGATCCATCCAAATATGGCGACCATGTTAGCCTTTGTAGCCACGGATATTGGCATCGAAAAAAAGCTGCTGCAAAAAACCCTACACTACTGCGTGGAGCGGTCTTTTAACATGATTACCGTGGATGGGGATACATCTACGAACGACATGGTGGCGGTTTTAGCCAACGGAATGGCCGGAAACCAGCTAGTAACTAGTACCGATGACCCTTTATATTTGATGTTTAGGGATAAACTGACTGAGCTATTGGTTCATCTGGCCAAGCTCATTGTGTCAGATGGAGAAGGGGCTTCAAAGTTTATCGAATACCAGGTGTCCAATGCCAAATCAGAGGCCAATGCCAGGATCATGGTGCGGGCTATCTCAGATTCCGTCCTGGTGAAGACGGCGATGTTTGGGCGTGATCCCAACTGGGGCCGCATCATTGCTGCCTGTGGAAATGCCGGGATCGCTTTTAATTACCGAAAGGCCAACCTGTACCTCGGAGATAGCAATAACATGGTGCAGGTATTGAAAAAGGGGACTCCCACTGATTTTGACAAGAATTACATGAAAAAGTTGCTTAGGGAGTCGCATGTTCGGGTACACCTACAGCTGAATACTGGTAAGCATGAGGCAGTGGGTTGGGGTAGTGACCTCACCACGGATTACGTGATGTTTAACTCGGTGTACACCACTTAGGTACATTCCTGTCCTAGTTACCATTGAAAGCAATGCTGCTGTCGGTATCGGTGAAGCATTGCTTTCTTTTTTTATTTTTTGGACATTTGGCCATGCGAAATTTGCTTGTTACCCTTTTGCTCCTGCCCGCTATTGGTTTAGTTGGGTTTGCCCAACCAACGTATACCACCCGTTTTGAAGTCAGCGGGGGGCTGGAAACGGCTCAATACACCGAGGTAATTGCCTATTTCCAGCAGTTGGCAAGTGATTTTGAGGCTGTTGAAATGATTGAAATGGGGATGACGGATGCCGGGCTGCCACTGCATGTGGTCCTCTATGATCCATGGAAGCAGTTTGATCCGGCGGATTGGCACCGGGAGAACCGCTTGGTATTGTTAATCAACAACGGCATCCACCCGGGAGAGCCGGACGGGATTGATGCTTCCATGATGTTGCTCCGGGATTTGGCGTTACAGAAACGTAACCTTCCAAAAAACACGGTTCTCGCCGTAATTCCGGTGTATAACGTTGGAGGACACCTCAATCGGGGATCCCATAGCCGGGTTAATCAAAATGGTCCTCAGGAGTACGGTTTTCGGGCCAATGCCCGCAATTACGACCTGAATAGGGACTTCATCAAAGCAGATAGCCGTAATGCGCAGTCCTTCCAATCTATCTTTCACTGGTTAGGGCCGCAGGTTTTTATTGATACCCACGTGAGTAATGGGGCCGATTATCAGCATGTTATGACACTGATTTCCACGCAACATAACCGATTGGGAGGGCCTATGGGGAGCTACTTGGAAGAAGAGTTGGAACCCAAACTCTACCGTGGGATGGAAGAGGCCGGATTTCCCTTGGTCCCCTATGTAAATGCCTGGAATGGCAAACCCGAAGATGGATGGCCTCAGTTTAAGGACAGTGGTAGGTATAGTAGCGGTTATGCCGCTTTGTTCGGAACCTTGAGTTTTATGCCCGAGACCCACATGCTAAAACCCTATGGCGAAAGGGTTCGTTCTACCTATGCCTTATTTGAAACCTTTTTTGCAACTATCGAGCAGGATGGCGATAAGATCCTTCGTCTTTGTAAAGACCAACAAAAATGGTTGAGGCAACTGAGAGAAGTTTCCCTCAATCATCAGTTGAACAGGGAGCGCTACAAGTCAATCGTTTTCCATGGATTCGAGTCGGGAAGCAAGCCGTCTGAGGTCTCCGGTCTGCCCCGGTTGTATTATGATCGGAGTAGACCCTTTACCAAGGAGGTTACATTTTACCACACCTATGTGCCCGGTCTTTCCATTCAACTGCCTAGAGCTTATTTGATCCCTCAGGGCTGGCATCAGGTTGTGGAAAACCTTTCAAGGAATGGGGTGGAGGTGGAGAGGCTCGAAAGAGATACGGTGCTGAGGGTGACGGGGTACGAAATCGATGCTTTTAAAACCTCTCCCCGGGCCTACGAGGGCCATTACCTGCATTCTGACGTGCAGGTGGTCAAGAAGTCCTTTACCTATGCTTTTCGGAAGGGAGATTATTTGGTGCGCACCAATCAAGTGGCTTCCCGTTATTTGGCAGAGGTGTTGGAACCACAAGGAGAGGACAGTTTTTTTGCATGGAACTTCTTTGACACCATACTTCAGGCGAAGGAGGGCTACTCTGCCTACGTTTTTGAGGATTTGGCAGCGGCTTATTTGGACGAAAATCCACTGATTAGGCAACGCCTTGAGGCAAAGAAGCTACAAGATGAGTCCTTTGCCAACGACGGTCCCGCCCAACTTCGATGGGTCTATGACAACTCCCCATGGAGAGAACGGGAGCATAATGCCTATCCCGTTTATCGGCTGGAATTGCCTTAAAAAACGGGCATGCGAAACATTACCCGCATCGCTAGTATTCCGAGATGGAAAGGAGCTCTCCCGGTGTGTTGATACCTGAGGCTGACCTCGAGCGGTTCAAAAATGTAACCAGCTTCCGCTGCAAATCCCAACTCGGCAGTCGTTACGTTGTCACTGTTTTGTGCAAAGCGGTTGCGGGCCACATGCAGCGCAGCACCGACCTGGGGTTCAAAAAAGAGATTCTCGAAAAACATCCGGTATCCTACGGTGACGGGGATAAGATTAAACGCCACGTTATCGCCCAAAGGTAGGACAATGTTGGATCTAATGGGGAAGTAGGTGAATCCGCCGGTTAGGGTCACCTGTCCATTCATGCCTACTCCATAGAGCGCTTTTACTGAACCGCCAAAACCGGCAGGGAACTCGTTTTGATAATACTCATTTAGGGTCAGCGCTCCATCAAACCCCACATTGAGGAAATTTTCGCCGACTTGACCGTAGGAGACCTGCGCTAAAAGGAGTAGTGCGCCTATACTTAGGTAGATTCGTGGCATACATATATTATTTTAGGTATTACATCCAAAATACAAAAATAATTGGCAATTTAGTAGGTGTGTCCATCAGAACGTACATTACAAGTAAGTTAAACAGGATTTCAGCTTTTTAAGTTTTAAATTATAAATGAATAAAGCATCATGAATGGTAAAGCTATGCAATCTTTGTTGTGTCTCGGCCGTTTTTTGGGGTGCTTTTTGGCGTTTTGGGCCTGTTCTTCGTCAGACCAAGCGGATTCGGACGATTCCCGACCGTGGAAGGTTCCCGAAGAGGCGAATCATCGGTTAAACCCATTTCAAGATGAGGCGTCTGTGGAGGCGGGTCAGGCACTCTATAACGTATACTGCTGGAGTTGCCACGGGGCTAGTGGTATGGGAGATGGAGCCGCCGGAGGTGCTATGGGATCACAGCCCGCTGATTTTCACACTGAATCCTTTTTGAATCAGACAGATGGGGCGATATTTTGGAAAATCAGTCAGGGGAGAAACGTCATGCCTTCCTTTGATGAGATCCTTTCTGAACAGCAGCGGTGGCAGGTGACTGCCTACATTCGGAAATTGGGAGAGGGTATGGCGGAAACCTTGGCCGCTTCGCCTGTAAGCCTTCGGGAGGACATCAGCATACAACACTACCTAAAAGTGCCCGCCAGAGCCGTAAGAATATTTTACCAACCGGAGACAGATGCCTTGTGGTATGCGACTTTTGGAGGGGATGTCTACAAGATAGACCGAAGCGAAAGACCTCTGCACGCTGAAAAGGTTATTACTGCCACAGAGCATGGCATAAACAGGCTTCAAGGCGCCACCGTTTATGGAAACACACTTTTTTTGGCGGGCAATATACGGGTAAATGACAACAAGGGCACCACCGGATGGATGATGCGGGTGGAGTTGAATCCCTTGGGAAACCATCGGGTTTCAAAGGTGTTTTCTACCGTGGAGTACGGAACCACGAGCACCCCCTTTGACCATGGCTGGAGTGCCGTCAAGGTTAGCCCGGATGGGCGGTATATTTACGTAGTCAGTGGGTCGAGGACAGACCACGGAGAGGTTCAGGATAATAAAGGAGCGTATCCCAATTCCAGAAACGAGCCGTTAACTGCTGGGATTTTTCGATTTCCCATTGACGCGCAGGATGTATTATTGCCAAACGATCTGGAAGCATTGCGCAACGCGGGTTACCTGTATGCAGAGGGTATTCGAAATGCGTATGATTTCGATTTTGACAAGGACGGTAACCTCTTTGCCGTCGTCAATTCAGGCGATTACGACCAGAGCGAAGATATGTTTTGGGTTCGGGAGGGACATCACTATGGATTCCCCTGGGTAATGGGTGGGTTGGACACCCCGCAGCAGTTTGCAGATTGGTACCCCGACCCAGAAAAAGATCCTTTCTTGAATACTTCGGCCGCTGCCTGGCCCGAGGGCTTTTACAATGATCCCCAGTTCCCAAAAAGACCCGAAGGTATTGCATTTACACCTGGGATGCGAAATTTTGGTCCCGATGCCGTTAAATACAGGGACAGGGCAACCGGTGATATCAGGGACGCATTCGAGGAAGGAACAAGTATCGTTGGTTTTACCGCCCATTCTTCGCCATTAGGCTTGAATTTTGACCGAGAGCATTGGTTGGGTGGTTCGTACACCGGGAGTGCTTTTACACTTCGGTATACCAATGGAACCAAATCCAGCCTCATGCAGCCTTTTACAGATAGCGGGGAAGACTTGCTGCAATTGCGGGTGACTTTTGATCCCGAGGTATCGAACTTCCGGCTGAATACTTGGCGTATTGCCGAGGGGTTTTCGCAGCCAGTGGATGCGGTACTGGTTGGCAATGAATTGTATGTAATCGAATATGGTGGAAGGCAACGAGGTGGGAACATCTGGAAGGTAATCTTTCCAAAAACTGACGCATTATGAAATTAAAATCACGCTTGATGGTAGAGGTAATGGGCTATTCAATGGCCTTGGTGTTGTTTTTTGGATGTGCTAAAGAACAGCAATCGCAGGAAAAGCCCAGACCGAATGTCCTTTTCATTGCCATTGATGACTTGAATGACTGGGTAGGCGTGTTGGGCGGACACCCACAGATTCAAACCCCGAATATTGACCGACTAGCGGCAAGGGGTGTATTGTTTGCCAATGCCCATACGCAGGCGCCATTGTGCAATCCTTCCCGAGCCAGTATTTTAACCGGATACAGGCCTTCCACAACGGGTATCTACAACCTCTCGCCTCACTTTAGGGATGTGGAGATGACCAGAGATGCGGTGACTTTGCCCCAGTATTTTCACCAATACGGGTACCGTACCCTTTCCAACGGGAAGATATTCCATACGCTGGGCAATTCGGAAGAGAAGCGGACAGATTTTGAGGAATGGGGACCGATTGGGGGAGGCACTGCGGGACATCCGACCGAAAAGCTTGTGCCCAATACCCATATGGGCAATCATCCGCTAATCGATTGGGGCGTTTATCCTGAAGTGGGGGACAGTGTGCGAAATGATTATAAAGTAGCTACATGGGCGGAACAAAAATTGGAGGAGTTGGCCGTGCAGGAAGACGGAAGGCCGTTTTTTATGGCCGTAGGCTTCTGGCTGCCCCATGTGCCGCTCTATGCGACAAAAAAATGGTTCGACTTATATCCGGAGCATGCCGGGATCCACTTACCTGAAGCACCGGAGGATGATCGAATAGATATTCCGGATTTCTCTTGGTACTTGCATTGGTACCTTCCAGAGGTGCGCTTGAGTTGGCTAAAGGAAAACAACCAATGGGAGCGTTTTGTAAGGGCTTACATGGCCACGATTAGTTTTACCGACGCACAGGTGGGCAGGGTCTTGGACGCCTTGGATAAGCAGGGACTATCAGATAATACCATTGTGGTGCTGTGGTCTGATCATGGGTTTCACCTGGGAGAGAAAGGGATAACCGGAAAGAATACCCTCTGGGAACGTGCTACCCATGTTCCTTTGATTTTTGCCGGTCCGGAAATTCCTAAAGGAGAAGTCGTAAACCGGCCGGCCGAACTATTGGATATCTACCCAACCCTGGTTGAGTGGGCCGGATTGCCCACCAAAGATGGATTGGAAGGCATTTCGCTCGCTCCTCAGTTGCGGGATTCCAATGCGCCCCGAAAACGACCAGCTATCACCACTCATAATCCCGGTAACAACAGTGTCAGGACAGAACGATGGCGGTATATCCGATATGCGGATGGATCCGAAGAACTCTATGACCACGACGAAGACCCTCACGAACACTTGAATTTAGCCTCGAATCCAGCTTATGCCGAGGTAAAGACCGAGCTGGCTGCTTGGCTAACGACAGAAGACGCCCCGCATGCGCCGGGGAGTAAACACCGAAATTTGGAAAAGATCGATGGCGTATGGCACTGGGAGGGTAATCCAATTAATTGGGATGATTGGGTGAAGTGATTTCAGATCAAGCTGAAACGATTAGAATCAGACATATATCCGATCATTGTTCTGTGTGTATGCGTAAATTGGGTTGTTTTCCAAATTATAATTTTTTTAATTTGCTTCCCTAGATAGGCTTTGCTGTTAATAAAATTTTAATTCTAAGTCGATGGATTAAAAAAAATATATTTTTTAAGAATACTTAATTAAAAATTTTTTAAATCAAAAAACCCCTATTATCTTTGTGTCATTGAAAGAGACAAATTTTTTTGGTTTTTTCTGTAACAAAGCTGAAAATGGCTTGATGGAGGCAAAGAATCGTCTTTGCAGGAGGTTCGAATCCTTCTGTTACAGCTTGGTTATTTTGGGTTTATTGTTAATTGACTAAAGCTATGAAACATTGTTTCATAGCTTTTTTTATGAGCTTTGGTCTAGGGTTCATTTCCGTTCCAGATGTCGTGTGTAGTAATCCATTCTCCGTTTCTTTTTTCCAAAATATTGAGGTACTTGGAGGTTGAATTGAGAGTGTCTCCGGTTATTTTACTGATCAGGGTAACGTTGGCAAAACCCCGCCCATATGCCAAATCGCCGTCAACAACCACATCGTCGTAGCCACTTTCCAGGATGGTTTTGTATTCGTCAAAAATAGCTTGGTAATAGGATTCCACGGATTTTTTGCCTCTGAGCGTTTCTTTACTAGGCGCCATTAAAAAGGCATCTTCTGCAAAGTATCGCGCAATTTCGGAGGCGTTTCCATCGTTAAATGCGCGCGCCCTTGCGCCACTCATGGCAGTGATGATTTCAATGTCTTTTTGGTAATCCATGGGAGTTGGCTTGGTTGAAGTATTCTCTGTGGAGCAAGCACACAGGAGTATGCCGGCGAACAGAATTGAAGAGATCTGTTTGTGCATGATGAATCGTTTTTTTCGACTTCCAAGGTACAAATTCCCGGCAAATTTCCCCGGTATAGCGGGATTGTGTCGATTTTAGGGGAGTCAAGTACATCGAGGTTCCCATGGATTTTTATATTTTGGAATATTCTTTGGAAATTAATGCATTCTGTATAACTTATATCCTGAAAATCTAACCTCCATGAATAACCAATTTGACACGGTGCCCTTCACAGCGCTAGATGGGTTTCCTTGTAACCTAAAGCATTACCTCACGAACAATCCCACCCCAAAAGGGCCTGTGCTTTTGGTTCATGGGGCAGGAGTGAGGAGCAATATTTTTAATCCTCCCGCAGAGCAAAACCTCATTCATATGCTTTCACATGCGGGGTACGATGTGTGGTTGGAAAATTGGCGAGCAAGTATTGACCTGATGCCCAACGAGTGGGACTTGGACCAAGTGGCCTATCACGATCATCCGGCAGCCGTGCAGAAAGTGTTGGAGTGCACGGGTTATTCGGAGCTGAAGGCAATCGTTCACTGTCAGGGCAGTACCAGCTTTATGATCTCAGCGGCATTGGGCCTATTGCCAGAGGTCAAAGTCATCATCAGTAATGCAGTTTCGCTGCATCCTATAATCCCCCGGTTTTCAGTGTTTAAGCTGAATGTACTGCTACCAATCGTAGGCACCCTTTTTGACTACTTGGATCCCTCTTGGGGTTTGGGGGCACCTGATTTTAAATCCAAGCTGATTAAAAAGCTGGTAAAAGCCACCCATTGGGAAGAAGATACCACGGTAGGCAAGATGGTTAGTTTTACTTACGGGTCTGGCATGCCGGCACTCTGGGAGCTGGAGAACCTGGACAAGAAAACCATGGACTGGATTCAGTATGAATTCGCCCATGTGCCCCTAACATTTTTCCGCCATATAAGAAGCTGCGTACGTGCGGGGGTGCTTAAGCCATCCGCCGGATCAGGCATTGACTATCAGGTCTTGCCGCCCAAGACCGATGCCCGGGTCGTCCTCTTTGCTGGGGAGAAGAATAAATGTTTTTTGGCGGAAAGCCAGATGCGGACCTTTGACTACTTGGAAAAGCTGAACCCGGGTTATCACCAACTATATCTTCTGAAGGAATACAGCCACTTGGATGTGTTTTTTGGAAAAAATGCTCCCGTAGATGTGTTTCCGAAGATGATAGCCGAATTAAACAATAATTGACCCATGCCGCCAAGAAGGATCAAAAGATATACGGGTAGATTTGCACTGGTAGACGGAATACCCTATCAGATGCCTATTCAGGCCAAGAATGCCCCGGCGTTTATGGCTGGATTTTCCTGTGATTGGGAAAAGGCCAATGCGCTGTTGCCGGGAAACGAGATTCATGCGTTGAAATTGCCCAATGGCCGGGCCGTTTTGCTCATTACGGTGATCAACTATGTGGACACCAGTATTGGAAAATACATCGAGTTTAGCATCGCTATCGGCTGCACGCATGGAAAAAAGCCAGCTCCTAGAATACTGAATGCGCTTTTTTCGAGTGTTTACGGTACAGGTCAATTTATATTAGACCTTCCGGTAAGTTCGGAAGTATCCGTAAAAGGAGGAAAGGGAATCTGGGGCATGCCCAAGCATCAGGCAAATCTGGACTTTGTGGATACACCTACAAGCGTCAGCAGCCAATATGAAAAAGATGGGCAGTTTGCCTTTCGCATAGAAATTCAAAAGCCGCGATCCAGCAGCTTGGGTATCCGAATTGGCGCCACCAATTATTGCCAATACCGAAACATGCTCATGGCCTCCTATGTGTATTTTCAGACAAAGGTAGGACTAAATCTATTTGGGAAAGCCAAAGCAACCCTTCATATTGGAGATCATCCCCATGTGGCCATGCTTCGGAAAATCGACGTGAATCCTGACCCGTTGTTCACGACTTACATGCCTGCGGCAAACGGTATTTTGGATGACCATTTTCAATGTTGGTTCCTCACCTACGAACAGCTACCGACCCAAATGCCGGAAGGGTTGGAATCGGTGACGGATTTGGGGTTAGGGGAGGAATGGCTATCGGCACCGCAGATCCAAGATATTGAAAAGTACCGCTTATAGCAAGCGGAGAACCCGATTTATACCACACAGAGGGTATTGGAACGGCAAATAGTGATGATACAAACCACAGTAAGATGAAGTTTGAAAAGAAACCCATGGTCAATTGGTACGACCCCAAGCAGCTGGCCTTTACCGGTGTGAAGACCTTGCTTTCCTCCGTTTTTGGAAATTTTGCCGACCGCCGCGAAATGCAGGCCGCGCTTGACCAGGAAGCGAAGCCCTTTGACTATTCGGATAAGGAGGAAATATGGTTTGACTTTATTTCTGACTTAGGAGACGGGTTTAATCCTACCTATACCCTGGCCAAGACGTTAGCGGAGCCATCGATTACCGTGGGGGGGAGGGAGTTGAAGCGGGGAGATTTTTTGGTGATGGGGGGAGATGAAGTGTATCCTACACCGGAAATGATCGAATATTCCAATCGACTGAAAGGACCCTATGAGGCCGCTTTTCCCAAGGACGATTCACCCGATGCGCATCGGCCTGACGTGTATGCCATTCCGGGCAACCACGATTGGTATGATGGGCTGACCAATTTTCTTAGACTTTTTACACAGGAGCGTTCGTTGGGAAACTGGAAAACCCGGCAGACTCGTAGTTATTTTGCCATTAAGCTCCCCCACGATTACTGGTTGATAGCCATCGACATACAATTGCACGCAGATATAGACTACCCTCAGATCTGCTATTTTAGGGATATTGCCCAGCACCATTTTACCTCCCAAACGAAGGTTATCCTATGCACGGCTGAGCCATCTTGGGTGTATCGCTCCTTTGATCAGAAAAGCACCGCTTATGACCGGTTTAAGTTTTTTATAGACAAGATCCTATATGGCAAGGGAAACAAGGCCTACGAAGAAAAAAACCAGTCAATTACCGTAAACACGATTCTTACCGGGGATCTACACCATTATGCCAGGTATGAGGAAAAGACGGTGAGGGGAGAGACCCGTCAATTGATTACCGCAGGCGGAGGTGGCGCTTTTATGCACCCTACTCATACCCTTAAGGATACCATCGCTCCCGTGGATGGATATTCGGCGCAGCTAAAGGGAGTGTTCCCGCCCAGAGAGGCCTCGGTCAGGCTGAGTTTGCTTAATTTGTTGTTTCCCTATTTTAGTCTGACCATGCTCACCTTGTTTGGGATTGTGCATGCGTTCACCAGTTGGATTTTGCAAACCCAACAATTAGCGAGCGGAGATACACTCATGGAGCAATTGAGCAAAATTCCCTCGTTTGTAGAAGGTTTTGGGACCGCCTTCGGCGCTATTGTAGCATCCCTTAGCCATAATCCGGGTGCCATTTTTCTAAATCTGCTACTGCTTGGAGGTGTCGTGGTCTTTACCGATGTTAAGTCGGGGTACGGCAAGTGGAACTATCTGGCCGGCGCAGTCCATGGCCTGCTGCATCTGATGGTGTTTTACGGACTGCTTTGGCTTTTTTCTGGGATTAACCTAGATCAGTTGGGATTGAAGGTCAACCAACCCAGTCAGGTGGCGTTGTTCCTAGCTGAAATGGTGGTGATCGGCGGAACACTCAGTGCATTGATATTCGGACTCTACCTGACCTTTAGCGTATTGGTTTTGAAGAACCATATTACCGAAGCTTCTTCCTCCTACCGCTGGGAAGGGTATAAAAATTTTCTTCGCCTGCATCTCACCAAAGACTGCCTGACGATTTACCCTATCGGTTTTGAAAAGGTGGTATCTGATTGGAAGGTATCCACCGAAGGCGACCGGGCCATCGTTGCCGGAAGCCCCATTTCATTTTCTTTGATTGAACAACCCATTGAAGTACACCATGAAAAAACTGTCTAAGCCCCTGTCGGAATTAAAGAGCAACTACGAAGTTGTCGTGATCGGTTCCGGGTATGGAGGGAGTATCGCTGCCTCCAGAATGTCCCGTGCCGGGCTCAACGTCTGCTTATTGGAAAAAGGCAAGGAATTTTTGCCCGGAGATTTTCCCAGCACCTTGCTCGAGTCCGGTAAGGAAATGAATTTTATACGTGGTAAATCGGAAAGCCTCGATCGTAATGGATTGTATGAATTTACGATGGGAAACGGGATCAACGTATTTAAGGGCTGTGGCCTAGGGGGGACTTCCTTGGTGAATGCCAATGTCTCCATCAAGCCGGATCCGCGGGTGATGGTGCAGGAGGAGTGGCCCGCGGCTATCCGGGCAAATATCGAGAGTTTTCACGAAGGTATGGACAGGGCCTGGGAAATGTTGAAACCAACTCCCTATCCCGAAAATAAAAACGGTTATCCGGTGCTGAAGAAAACCGAGGCTATGCGTAAGTCTGCGGCGTTTATGTCGGAACCATTCCGTCTCCTGGATATCAATGTCAATTTTGAAGACCGACAAAACCATGTCGGCATCAAACAGCCCAGATGTACCAACTGTGGCGATTGTGTGACTGGCTGTAATGTGGGGGCAAAAAACACCACTGCGATGAATTACCTTCCCGATGCGTTTAATCACGGGGCTGAGATATTTACCGAAATCAATGTACGCTATGTAAAAAATGCCGGCGATCGATGGCAAGTTTATTTTCACCCGGTGGGAATAGGGAGGGAGCACTTTAACGCACCTCTGATGTTTATTACAGCAGATCGGGTCATTTTGAGTGGAGGCTCCTTGGGGTCAACGGAGATCCTGTTTAGATCCGCCCAACAGGGGTTGCCGCTGTCCGCCCAATTGGGAAAGCGCTTTACAGGCAACGGGGATGTGTTGGGTTTTGGCTATAATAACGATGAGCCCATCAATGGGATTGGGTTGGGGAATAAGGGTACCGACGCCATTGCCGAAGTAGGCCCCTGTATCACCAGTGTCATTGACATGCGTGGCAGGGAGGATATGGAGTCAGGCATGACTTTGGAAGAAGGTACCGTGCCGGGGCCTATCCGAACCATCATGCCGAAGGCACTGATCGCGTTTTCTCGGTTGATGGGGAAAGATACGGATAGAGGGATAAAGGATTATTGGAAAGAAAAATGGCGCGAGGTCAGAAGCCTTCTTTTGGGGTCTTTTCACGGTGCAGTAAAGCATACGCAGATTTACCTCGTGATGACGCACGACGATGGGAATGGTGAAATGACACTGGAGGACGGCAAACTTTCCATCAATTGGAGGGGTGTAGGTAAGCAGCAAATATTCGAAAAGGTAAATGGGGAAATTTATTCCGCTACCAAAGCCAATGGGGGTACCAAAATTCCCAATCCGACTTGGAATAAGTTGATGAACTATGATTTGGTGACGGTACACCCATTAGGAGGGTGTAATATGGGCGACGATGCGTCCAAGGGAGTGGTGGACCACAAGGGGCAGGTTTTTTCTGGAAAGGAAGGTGCTGCATTGCATCAGGGACTCTATGTCATGGATGGAGCGGTGATTCCCCGGCCGGTAGGTACCAATCCCCTGCTCACCATCAGCGGCTTGGCGGAGAGAAGCTGTAAGCTGATCCTAGAGGAACTGGGTAGGCCGCTTTCCTATGCATTTGATCCTCCCTCAGAGCCCGATAAACGTACATCCCCGACGGGAACGGGTGTGCAATTTACCGAGACGATGCGGGGCTTCTTCGCAACGGGGGAACGGGAAGATTACGATAGGGGATTTGAGGTAGGGAAACGGCTTAATTCTGAGTTTGAATTTACGTTGACCATTCAGACAGAAGATATGGATCACTTTACGACCGACCCCAGTCATCCAGGCAGTCTGTTTGGTACCATGCGGTCCCCCGCTTTGTCCAAATCTCCTATGACTGCGCTTGGGGGTGGTTTTAATCTCTTTATCGATGATCCACAAGCACCGGAACGTAAACGGATGAAATATACGGCGATTTTGCAGAGCGAAGAGGGAGATACTTTCTATTTTGAAGGCTTTAAGGATATATTTAATGACAGGGTAGTCGATGTATGGAAGGATACCACCACGCTATTTATCGATGTTTTTAAGGGTGAAGACCGAAGCGGCGAGTTGTTGGGGAAGGGTAAGTTGGTGATTCGTATCGCGGATTTTATTCAGCAATTGCGAACTGTAAAGGCGATTCACGCAAGAAGTACCCAAGAGGGTATACAGGCTATTGCGGCTTTTGGGAAGTTTTTTGCTGGAAATGTATTCGAAACCTATGCCCGTCTTTGAGCGGTATACGAATGTGGCCATATTTCAGGAGGTTGGAGGAAATCCGCCGGAAATACGGCTTCTTTTAAATGGTAACCGCAAGCCTCGCTGTTTTAAAGCAAGTGGGAAGCATTCCTTTATTTCCTGAACTATTCGGGTAGTTTTGTAGGCAATGGTTAATGGTATAACGACTTTTCGGACTTTACCTGCATTTGCTGTATTAGTTCGGAGGCCATTTGATAGGATGCCAATCTTTCTTTGTGGTCATACAGGTTTGTGGTAATCAGCAATTCATCCACACCGCCATGACTGATAAATTTTTCCAACGCCGGTTTTACCGTGTCGGGTGTGCCGATAAAGGTATAGGCCATCATATTTTGTATTGCGGCTTCTTCCTGTTCGCTCCAAATGGCGCTCATGTCTGCAACAGGTTTCCTGAGTGGATAGGATCTGCCTCTTATAATTCCCAAGGCCATTTGGTAAAAAGAAGTGGCTAGGTAATGCGCCCGTTCCTCGGTTTCCGCCAAAACCATATTGACACAGGCCAGCAAATGAGGTTTTGGGTTTTCATCGGAGGGGGTGAAATTGGATCGGTAGTAGTTGGAAGCATGCATAAAATAAGAAGGAGCAAAATGGCTGGCAAAGGCGTAGGGTAGTCCCTTCTCAGCGGCCAAGACTGCGCTACTCATACTGGATCCCAACAAATAAATCGGCACATTTAGACCTTCGGCAGGAAACGCCCGGACGGGTGCATCCCAATTGTCTGCTGAAAAGTACGATTTGAGATCTTCCAGATCATTGGGGAATTCCTGTACACTTTCCATCCGACCTCTTCGCAAAGCTGACGCCGTCCGCTGATCTGTACCCGGCGCCCTGCCCAAGCCAAGGTCAATGCGCCCCGGATACAAGGTTTCCAAAAAACCAATCTGTTCTGCTACAATCAAAGGACTGTGGTTGGGAAGCATGATGCCGCCAGAGCCTATTCGGATGTGTTCGGTGCCTTGTGCCAAATATCCCATCAATAGGGTTGGTGCAGAACTGGCTACGTAGGCCATATTATGATGTTCCGCGACCCAAAAACGGGTATATCCCATGGTTTCTGCCTTATGGGCAAGGTCTATGCTACGATGGTAAGCGTCCCTGGCGTCGTAGCCTTCGCGGATAATCGCTAAGTCTAATATCGAGTAGGAAATTTGCATATTGCTGGATCAGTAATTTTTTAGAAATAACGGACGGTTTTTCACTTTCGTTCCATGATTGGCTTTTCGCTAATATGCTGTAAATTTTTTCTGGGAAATTGATAAGTATTTTACAGGCAATAGGGTGCCATAGATTTTCGGAAGTTTTATCAAAAAGAATACGATGTTTTGTTAAATGGAGGTTGTTACGTGGGCTTGAATTACCGTTATATTTGATTCAATATCCTGTTTTACAATTAATTAATATTGCTTCTCTCAGACTGAATTCTCTCATGTAAAAGAATGATTTTCGTCATGTTATGGCTAAAATCTTCTAGCTAGTTTTGAATCATCAAATCCAAGGAAGCCGCACAAGCCACTTTATTTGTATTGATTTAAGATTATTTAATCATTTAAATATTATAATTATGAAATTTCAACCTATCCTACTGTTATCCATTGTTTTAGGCCTTATAAGCCTACAGCTCCGGGCACAAAATGAGTATAAAATAGACGGAAAGCCAACCTTAAAGGTTTCGGGCACTTCGACCTTACACGATTGGGATATGATATCTGACCAAGCGAATGGATCAGCGAAAATCACAGTTTCTGGCGGCTCGGTGCAAGCGATTACAGCGGCAACGTTATCCATGCCGGCAGAAAGTATCAAAAGTGGAAAACGCCCGATGGATACCAATGCCTACAAGGCCCTAGGTACAGACAAGCACAAGGAAATCAAGTTTCAATTGACCGAAGCCAAAAAGCAGGGAGACTCCTGGCTGATTATGGGAACCTTGGATTTAGCAGGAATGAAAAAGCCGGTCACTTTTGAGTCAACGCTTAAGACTTCGGGGTCCAAAGTTACCATTCATTCTTCCACCTCGTTTAAACTTACTGCTTTTGGTATAGAGCCTCCTACCGCATTACTTGGATCGGTCAAGACGGGAGATGATGTAACCCTTACCATTGAAATGACATTAGCACCAATCAACTAAACTTAACAAACACCAATAGACATGAGAAAGCACCTATTATTAATGGGATTGGCTGGGTTTTTATCTACCGGCCTAATGGCGCAGAGCGACCGTGATATGCAGTTTTGGCGTCCCTACGATCAGCGGGGTCTGAATATTTTTGAAACGGGTAAAGCGGACACCGTGGCTTACGATGGTATCAAGGTTCGAATTGGGGGGGCGTTTGCACAGCAGTTTCAGTCGCTGAGCCACTCAAATGGGGCAACAGAAGTTCTGAATGCCAACAATGTAAACACCAACCAATTAATGAACATAGGGTCTGGTTTTAACCTGGCAACCGCCAACCTAAACATTGACGTGGCCCTTGCCGACGGCGTTCGTTTAAATCTGGTTACCTACCTGTCCTCGAGGCACCACCCCGAATCTTGGGTGAAGGGCGGTTACCTGCAGGTGGATAAGGTTCCGTTTTTGAACAGCCCTACGTTTGACAAGATTATGGAAAAGGTTACCATCAAGGTGGGCCACATGGAAATCAACTATGGCGACGCACACTACAGAAGGTCTGATAACGGAAATGCATTTTATAATCCGTTTGTTGGCAATTACATCATGGATGCATTCACCACCGAAATCGGAGGAGAGGTCATCTTCCAAGACAAGGGTTTTTTGGCGGTAGCATCGATGACAGGTGGAGAGATTCAGGGTGGGGTAACCAATCCCGATGTTCGAAAGCCGTCCTTTATTGGAAAATTGGGCTATGACAAACAGGTTTCTGACGAACTCAGGATCCGGCTGACGGGATCTGTTTACACGACGGCAGGTTCAGTCAATAACACGCTATGGTCTGGTGACCGGGGCGGTTCTAGGTATTACCTGGTGATGGAAAACACCCTTGCGACTACTTCTGCACAATTTACCTCTGGTAGATTTAATCCCGGAATGAGGAGTAATGTAACCGCAATGGTGCTAAACCCATTCGTCAAATTCCAAGGATTGGAGCTTTTCGGCAACATTGAGCGTACTACCGGAAAGGCCGCAAACGAAAGTGCCGATAGAACCTGGAATCAGCTGGGAGTAGATGCCGTCTACCGATTTGGAACCGAGGATAAGTTTTACCTCGCCGGAAGATATAACGAAGTGAGCGGCGACCTACCTAATGGAACAAATCCCGGCATCAATCGTGTTCAACTAGGTGCGGGTTGGTTTATTACCAAAAATATTTTGACTAAATTTGAGTACGTAAGCCAAAATTACAATGACTTTGCGGCTACGGATATCCGCCGAGACGGTAAGTTCAACGGGTTCATGATAGAAGGGGTGATTGGGTTCTAATTAAAGGAAATAAAATGCGTATCGCTTGGTTTTTGTTCTGTGGGATGCTGCTGATGGCCAATACAAACAGGGAAGAGCTGTTTGTCATCAAAGAGAAGGAGATCCGTGTAGCGGGAATCACCTCTATCGGCAAATTCGAGTGTTCCTATGGAAACGAAGCGCTAAGCGATACGCTTTATACTGGAGATTTACCCAAGGCCAGGCAGCTGGATTTTGTTATCCCAGTAAAGGATTTTGGCTGTGGTAATTTTTTATTGAACAAGGACTTCAAAACAACCATCAAAGCAGACCAATTTCCCTTTTGCATGGTTACCGTGCAGTCACTAAATCGGGGTAGGGAAGGTTTTTTAAGCGATCTTGCCGTTAATTTGGCAGGAAAGGAACTCTTTTTGAATGATGTGGTATTTAAGCATCAGGACAATCAGCTGGTGGGAGAAGTAGATTTGTCTTTTGGTGTGTTGGATCTGGCACCTCCCAAGAAGTTTGGAGGCCTGATTCAGGTGGAGGACAAGCTTTCCCTACAGATTATTATGGGCATGTAGCTTTTCAGTTTACGATGATTGTCCTGCTTCCAGTTTGAGTTAGCGGGTCAGTCCAATTGATATAACGTATTTTAAATTTCCCCTTCAGCATCCCTGCGGTTATTTCTAACGAGGATTGGTTCCCCATCCCGCCCCAATACAGAAGCGGCCGCAGGTCTGCAAGTCTGCTTTCCTCACTTTTTATCCACCCTGATTCGTGGTTTTTGGGAATCTGAATCCCTTTGTAGGCAATAAACAAGGCATTTTTCGGAAGATCAAACTTGCCAAAATCATTCGCAAAAGAGGTCAGATTGATAACCCCCTCGAATTCTTTGTGGTCCAAATAAAACTGACGGTTTACAATTTCCATTTTTTGAATTCCCGATGGGTTAAATTCAGCAAAGGCATCGTTGTCAAAAACGGGCATCGCATCAATTAGAATTAGCGGATTTCGCTGAAAAACCTCCGAAGCGGGCTTGTTTACATTTTTGAATACAGTCTTTCGATTTTCCCGCCGAACCAAAACCGTTGGTACGTATTCCCTGATCACGGTAGCCATGTCCTCAAATCGGTTATAGTCATCTAATCGGTAAGCATAATCCTCTACGAGAAACGGAGGGAGTGTGTCCGGTACATTGGTGATTGGTGGAAAGTAATAGCGACTGGTTTGGTTGGCCAAATAACGGTCTTGCAGTGTGGGCAGTAGTGTTTCCGGTAGTACCAGTTCCGGTAGCTGAAACGTCTTCTTTGGCTTTACAGGCCAAAAGGGCGATTCCAATACAAAATCGAGTTGGCTTTCCTGATTCTCAGTCTGTACAATCACAAAGTCATAGTGTAAAAATTCTGCAGATTCAAAAAAAAGGCTACCGTCCGCTAAAGGTTTGCTTATCATTAATTTCGAGTCTAGTCCATGGGCGGAAAGGTAATAGGTCTCGGTGGTGTCTATCGGAAATCGAAGCGCTCGTCCGTGAATCAAGTGGCCAAAAATCTCCGGCTGGGGAGTGGGTAGCGGTTGGCTACGGTCATATAACTCCGAGCTGGACAGCGGCATAATATCGGGAAGGTCGCCTACATAACTGATCGCCACGGTTAGGTCCGAATGTTCGGGACTCGTCATCGTCAGGTTTATTTTTTGGTTTGTTCCAATTACCTGTCCGTCTGATATGCCATCGAATGGAAATGGCTGATGACGCTCTTGGATAGACGGTGCCTGAAGCCTAGGGGCAGGAGAAGGAAGTTTGGGTGGGAAGGCTGGATTGATGATGCCGATTAGCTGATGGTGGACGCCCTTTTCAGGGGAGAAGTAAGGACTCACTTTTGTGTAGGCACGCAGAAGGTAATAATCGGAGGGGATGTTTTCGCTAATCACCAGGTAGGCCATGGCTCGTCCCTCCTCAAGCCGCGCCATTTCTTGAATAACAGGTACTCCTTCACGATTGATCAATTCGATGTATAATACTTTTGAAGGGCTCGCGTTCCCTTGGTAATTTACCCTTGCTTCCACCCAAAGGTGCTCCCCCGGCATGACATACCCATCTGAAGTGAATGGGATAACCTCTTCTGCGAATACCGGCAGTTGCTGTTGGCCTTGAAGGTAGGCGACAGTGAAAAATGTCAGGAAAGTTCCTAGTATGACTGAATATCTCATCGTAATCTGTGCTAAAGCCTATCTATCGACTGAATGATCAAATGGTTCCCAGAAGTCCGGTGGATACTGACTGCCCCTTAGTCGGCAGTCGGTACAGTTTTTAGTAGAAGCGAGGTAAGTGACGCACACGGCTCCTTCACATAGCGGGAAGACAGGAACCATTTCTCCAATAATGTAGCTAATTTCATAAGCCAACGGGGTGACCGTGTCAAGCGGGCAAAACTGGTAATCATCGATTCGGGATGCCCACCCGTCCAGTTCCCGCTTGTCTATGTACATCCTTTTTTCGACCGTATTTCCGGCACTGATGTAACCGATCACCGATTCTCCCGGACTGGAGACGCTCTGTATATTGGTGCCGATCATCGATGGCAAGGGGCTAAAAATGCCCCCAATTTCATCCGAGTTTTTCCGCATAGCATCCCAAAATTCAAAGGCCTCCCGCTGCAATCCTCGCTGCCTTACCAAGATGGAATAGCGCTCGCCCAATTTTTCGGACAGCGTATCGATTCGTTGAATTTCCTTTCGGCTGATGCGCTGATTCTGAAATCGCTCGGATGATTCCAAAATGATGTTGGATGACTGGAAGCTCTGGTAGCATCTTTCCACGATTTCGTCAAATGGGGTGTTCATAATCGTCATGGAAGCTTCGTCGAAGTAATAGTAATTTGGATAGGGGCTCCTGAACTCCCAGTCCTCTTCAAACTCCCAGATGAAGAATTTAGACTGCTCGCTACCGGTGGTTGACGCATGGATGCTTACGTAGCCGGGCCTTCCGGTATACCCTAGTTCGAGGTCATCCGAAGTAGCGACCGGGAAAATCTCTTCTGACAAATATTCCCCAAAAGGGGTCTGAATCCTCACACGGTAGGTATCATCTACTGGCAAGGCTGCCTCGAGGGTGTATATTCCCGATCCGGTTAAATTCATATGCCAAGTGCCTGATTTTCTGCTTTCCACTTGTACGTTTGCCTCATTTACGGGACGGTTTCCCTCGGTAGAGTAGATAGGCTGCGTTTGGGTTAAGCTGATTTCGCTGATCCCGCCGTCCGTCTCCAAATAACCTTCCACCACCAAATACCGGTGATCTATGTCCGTGACTTCCGGTTCATAAAACTCCCTACAAGCTAAAGGGCCGAGTAAAATGACTATAAAAACTGCCAGAATACCGATTTTGTGGTTGTTCATTGGCTTAAAACTTAAAGTTATAGGTAATAAATGGAATCGGTCGTGCAAAGATTGAAAGCTGGTAGCCCTGCAAAATGCCGTTCACCGGAGCAAAGTATACCGAGTAGGGGTTGCTGCGGCCCAACACATTGTAGATGCCCAAGGACCAAGATGCATGTGCCAGCTTTCGTATCCGGTGGTTTCCTTCGATATTGACCGACAAATCTACCCGAAAATAGTCCGGGATGCGGTGTTCGTTTCGGTCTGAATAAAATACCCGATCTGAGCCGCCGTATTGGAATTTGGCAATGGGCAGCGTAATGGGTCTTCCCGTGCTGTAATTAGCGTTTAGCGAAGTATTGATGCGTTTTGTAAACTCAACGTTTGCCGCCATCATCACGTCGTGTGGTTGGTCGAAATTGCTGGGATAAAACCGTCCCTGATTGATGCTTTCTGCCAACTCTCCGGCGGAAGTTTGCAGCAGGGATCTGGAATAGGTGTAGCTAACCCATCCATTTAATTTGCCCACGGTCTTTTTGGCCATCAGCTCCACTCCATATGCCTTGCCACTGGTATTGAGTATGTCTTGCTCAATGGCTTCGTTGAGGATCAAGGTGGCACCGCTGCCGAAGTCCAAGAGGTTGCGCATGCGCCGGTAGTACACCTCCACGGAGGTTTCTATGCTGTTGTTTTTCAAATTCTTGAAAAAACCAAGAGAGGCCTGTTCGCCAAATTGCGGTGCGATATTTGGATCACTCAATTTCCAGGTATCGGTAGGGGAGATGGCAGCCGTATTGCTCAACATATGGATGAATTGCCGACTTGTATTATAGCCCACCTTAATGGAGGTCATGTTGTCTATGGAGTACCTAGCTGAAAGCCGCACTTCCGGCCCGTGGTAGGTTTGGGCGATATCGCCGGGCCCATATATAGCCGTTCCTTCCATGGTAGCGTCCGAGCGGATTAATCCGGAAACGTAGCGGTTTACTGCTTTTGGACCGAGGTAATTGTACACCACATACCTGAGTCCATAACTAATCAGCCATTGGGGGTTAATCTCAAATTCATCGCCCAAGTAGACGGCGCTCTCCAACGCCCGTTCGGGCTCCACTCGCCTTGGTATGACCAGTGAATTTTCACCTCTTGCATCCAAGGTGCCGGCAGAAAGCCGGTAAAGTACATGGTTCATGCCAAAGGAAAGCTTGTGTTTATCCGAAAGTGCGTAAGTGAAGTGGTTTCTCCAGTGGGATTGGTTCATCTGGAACCCAAAATCAAAGGCATTTAACGAATCCAAGTTTCCATCTATTTGAAAGCCGTAGTTATCGTGGCCAACAGTAAATTCGGCCTCCACCTTTTCATTGATATAGCTTATCCAACTCAGGTTGATGTGGCGGTTTTGGTAGCGGAAAGTGGTGTCACTATCAAAACGAAAGCTGTCTTCACTGCCGTAAGATGCCAGCCTTAGTTCGTTTTTCTCGTTTATTTTATGGCTTAGGTTTAGGTTCAGATCTGCAAAGGAGGCCCGGCTATCCCTGAACTCAGAACCTTCGTCCAGTAGACCAAATAGCCAATTGGAGTAGGTGGTCCGGATTCCAGCGGCGAAAGTGGTGCTCCTGCCGAGTGGCCCTTCCAGGTACATCCTGCCGGTCATGGGGCCAATCCCACCGCCACCCTCGATTTTTTCCCGGTTGCCGTATTTGGCCTTTACATCCAAAACGGAAGATAGCCTGCCACCATACTGAACCGGAATGCCCGCCTTGTAGAGGTCTACGCTTTCGATCATGTCAGCGTTGAATGCAGAAAATAAGCCAAATAAGTGGGATGGGTTATAAACCGTAGCCTGATTAAATAGGACGAGGTTTTGATCGGCTGCGCCGCCACGCACGTTAAAGCCAACACTGGCTTCTCCTACTGTTTTTACCCCGGGAAGTGTCAGAATCGCCTTCAGTACATCCACCTCCCCCAACACCGCCGGAATTTTTTTCATTGATTGTACGGTGATGCGCTCCAACCCCATCTCCGGACGCTCAATGTTGGCGGACCGTTGCGAAGTGACCGTCACTTCGGTGAGCGAAATAATGTTGTCGTCCATGAACACATCCAATGTACCGTCTCCCAACAGGTTCACTTGTCGTTGTTCCTGATAGGCACCGAAGTTTTGGAAGATCAAGGTGTGGCGACCCTTGGGTAAGACTAACTCGTATTTGCCGTTTTCATCCGTTATTCCCCGGCTTTCCAGTCCGGCCGCATATACGATGGCACCAATGATGGGAGAACCGGATTCGGAGCTTTTTACGGTACCTCTCAACCGCGCCTGAAGGACACTAAACGAAGCCTCGGCATCACCGATATCCCAAAGCTTATTCTTGGCGAATAGCCTATCTTGTTCGCTATTTCCGATAAGGATTTCGGAAGCAGATGCTGCTGCCTGATCCCGTTGGAAGAAAGTTTTTGGAAATGACGTTTGCAGTGCCATTCCTTTACTGATGTATACCCGTTTGGCCCCGTCTATGCTATATTTCAGGTCTGTGCCAGAAAAAACCGTCCCCAATATTTCATCCAAGCGGTTGCCATTGGCAGTCAGGTTAATTTCTATTACGGCGACATCGGATGTTTTGAAGTAAAAGCGATAGGAAGTTCGATCTTCTACCATTTGGGCAAAGCGCTCGAAGGTTACGCCAGGGAAGATACCGCTGATTGGGTCACCTTCTGAATGCTGCGACCAAGCCGAAATTGCGCCGATAAGCAAATAGCTTATTGTGAGGAATAAATGTTTCATGGCTAGTTGGAACGGCGGTCAGCGGTAGAAACCAATAGCAACAGGTAGGCTTCTTTGTTCCTTTTAAAGGAGAGTTTGGATTCCCGCAACTGGGGGCGTATTTCCTTCCGATTGAGCGATAACACGCCATAAGCGTCTTTTTTTCGCCGAATAAGGTGCATGCGATTCTCTTTTTCTATAAAATAGCGTGTTACTTCCAGGTAGGAAAGGTAAGGGTTCAAAGGAGAACTGTCTTTTTTTATTTCTTTGTAATGTTTGCAATATAGCCCTTGTTTGCCCACACTAATTTCCCGATAGAACCCCTTTCGGTGAAAGGAAAACTCAGGCACTTGGTCTTTTTTGACAAATCTACTGCCATCTGCCAGGGTGAATGCCTGTATCCGAAGCGGATTCAATATGGTACGCTGCCCTTTGGCCGGAGTCAAGGTTACCAAGATTTCATCGTAGATGTCAAACTGAAGGGGTATGCGTGAAAATTTGAATCCTTGTATATCAATATTGCCAAACTCCATGGCGTTGTTCCCAAAATAAGGGTGGCCGGCAATGGAGGTTTGGGATCGTGCATATTGAGATCCCGTATGGACTTCCGGAAAAAAGGAACGTATTTCCTGGTAGGATTGTGTATATAGGCTGTCTGAAGCGGGTATCTGACCCAATAGTATCAATGGTTTGATCAAAAAAAGCATTATCACTAAAATAAAGTGAAGAAAGCGACCTGATGTATACAACATGGATAAAATACTATTGGCTTGTTGAAAATGAGCCACTATTTACGTATAAATATGCAATAATGCTATGCAGTAGGAAGCTAAATTTTTTTTCAACGGAGGTCTTGTCTGTATCGGTTTTTTATGGTGAAGGCGTGTTGGGAAGGCGTTGCCTTATAGCGCCTGCATTTTCAAGTTTTTCAGAAAACCATCGGTTGGCCCGGGTTATGGGGCCTTTACCTGCGCGTTCTTCCTGCGTATTTATCAGGTGATTTAGGAATAGTGCCAGTTCCTGACTTTGATTGGATGAAATACCGGCCACCTCCTTCGAAATCGGTGGGTTATTCGGCAGAGCCCCGACCGAATTTACCACGCATAGGTCTCCCTCTAAACAGAGCAGGCCTCTTGGTAGCTGCTTAAAAAGGAAAGGATTGACCAAGCGATCGAAAGGAATGGGTATCAATTTCCAGGGGCCGTTGCTCGTTTGTGTAGTGAACAAAAAGGAAGAAGTGCCAACACCCGAAAGGGAGGAATCGTCCTGTGTATCGCTCAAGGTTCGGATCCGTTTATCTGCCATTGATTCCCATTCGGTGGGGAGATAGCGGAACGGGAAGAGGTTTTGTAAAAGAAATACGCTATCAACGTCCGATGCCTGAATGTACTCAAACACGGATCTTTCGGCCGTTTGGGATATCACGGTTGCTCGCAGGGTATTCACGGCTGCACTGTCAATGTTGTCAGAAGGGTATTCGATTGTCTTTGTGGTACCCACGGGGGTGTTAGCCACCATCATAAACTGCATTGCTTGGTTAAACTGGTCCATCAAAAACAACGAGTCTCTTTCTGCCCATAGCATAAAGAGGGAATCAGGCAGCACTGGCCTTGCTTTTAACGCCGCTCTCAGCTGTCTGATGGAGTCCTGCGCAACAGAATCGATCAGCCCACGATGAGACAAACCATATGCCCAAGTGGAGAAATACCCGTATCGGCACCCGTCGTTTTCAAACGGGTAGGTTTGGATTTCTTTCGTTAACCGGTTGGCAATTTCCCACTTTTTGTTTCCCAACTGTTGATTGTTGAAGCGGTTTTCGGAACTGTTTTGAAGAGAATCGATGATTTTCAATTCGGTACGCAGGGTGCTTTCAAATAGCATCGCTTCTTCGTAGTTGATAAACCGGTCCTTCATAATTTGTTGGCTTAACTGAATAAACCTGTCGTTATGAAAAAACACCTGATTGATTTCCTTTCCGGTCATCAGGCTGAATAATTGCATCAAGGACTCTCCGCCAAATTTTTCCGCACTTTCCAAAATGCGGGCGTTTAGCGCGTTCGTCTCTAGTTTTTGAATGGCGTATTCCTTGACCTTCTTTGCATCTTTAAAATTCACCCGTCCGTTATACGTGAGGATATCAAATCCGGGCACTCCTTTTTCCGGAATGAACCACGGGTTGATATCTGCATCCAAGATCTTTGTGTTTAGTCCGAAAAAATGAAGTTCTTTGGACACTTCGTTGATAAAAAACATATTGGGAGTAAGTTCTTGCAGATCGAACCCTGCCTTTACCGTACCCCGGCCAATCATCGCCAACCTCTTCCGCTGGTCATTTTTGGGCATTTCCTCTCGTCTTCGTTGGTAATAAGCGCTGACAAAATCATCTACGTCCCATAATCTGTCAATTTCCGTCGGTTTTTCGTAGAGCAATATCAGCAAGTCTTTGAGCTGATTGTTATTCAGGTTGGTCTGAACCGGACGCTTACGTAGATCGGTTTTGTCAAACAGGTAGTTCAATACTTCATGATGCTTGGGGAGTAATTCCAGGGCCTCCCAATCACCATGGAACTGCAAGCGGTCCAACAGGTTACTACGCGACACGTCGTCCGTCAGTAGCCGCCGTTTTTCGCGCCGGGTTAGTGCTTGATCTTCCGACTCCAACAGGGAATTTATTTGCTCGATGTTCAATTCATCAAAGCTTTTGAGCTGCTTTAGCATTTCTCTTAACTCACTGATCACTTCATTGGCATGTTCGGACAGATTGGGTTCTAGTAGGTCATCCACTTGCGCCTCTTCTATACTGGAGATCACCTCGCCATAGTACTCGGCCGTAACCAACTCACCCAGTTCCCGTACCTGTGAACTCAAATTGGCGGTCGGTTGCAGTTTGAGTTTTCCACCGAAAAGTCCCATTGGGTTCCACCAATAAATAAACAGGAAGATTGCGATCACCAAAGCAATCTCAATTATCAGTCGGGCACTTTTAAGGATCTGACGTATCATGGCTGCCTTACCGTATCGACGGGTTCATTGATTTCAACTTGGCGAAGGAGCAGGTCGTCGCTGCTGAAGTGGATGTAAATTTCTGTAAAACCCAGCGCCCTCAGCAGGGTATGCATCATCTTGCGGGTATGCGTTTGAGAAGCTTTCACGATTCCTAGGTAAGGGAGGCTTTCGCGAATGTCGGTTTCAGCCATGCGGAAGAATGCCTCTTGGTCTTCCAAGCTAATGTTGTTCAAAAACCGGCTTGGGTTGGAAATCAGCGTGTCCTCCACGAAACTTTCCGGCGGATACGAAAAATTGATTACCTCTATGGGAGGCAAAGTCAGCGTGATTTTGGTGCCTTCGGTTGAAATGTCCTTTTCAGCGAGTCGGCTTAAATCAATTCCAGTTTTGATCGTTGCCTGAGAGTACGCAAGGAAGGAAGCTTCATTCACCGGGATGAAGAACACCTTTTTGGTTTTCTTTCCAAACACTACTTTATCCACTACAAATTCCGAGGTAACCAGATCGTTGGCCTGCTGAATTTTACCGACCACCAGTTCTCTGTCGTTTGATTGGCAGCCTAGTAGCCAAATTCCAATCAAAATAAAGAGGCAGTAGGGGAGTAGGATCGATCCACAGGTTCTCATAGCCCCTGTTCTTTAAGTTTTTCGTAGGCCGATTTCATTCGGGTATGGTATTGGCTGACAGCATAGGCACTTCCGTTGTATCCAAAGGCAAATGCCTCCCAATCGTAGTTACCGTCCAAGTCTTCCGAAATGTAATCGACCAGTCTTTTACCGCGGGATTTTTTAGTCCGGATAAACTCCAGGAAGTCCAATAGGTGAAAATACTCCGACTGATGCTGGTGTTCCATAAAGTCGTCCACATCTTTGTAGCCCCTGCCCTTGATATTGCCTTCCAAATTCTCCCCGAGCACTTGGAACATCCCCCAAGATGCTGCGTATACTGCCGCCTTTTTGTGGATGGCAATTGCTTTGTCCAGTCTTTCGTACTCTCTAGCACCTCCTTTATAATGCGCACGGGTCCATTTTTCGAAGAGAATATCCTCGTTTCCCTTCAGGTGGGCATGGGGGTCTTCCCCTAATTTTACCAGATTTCGCCAAAAAACATGTCCCTCAAAAAGAATCTTTGCTCTTCCATCTGCCAGGTGACCCCTGCCGGAAGATTCCACCGAAATGACGGCTTTGACTACGGGAAGACTTAGTTTAATGGACGTGTTGTTTTCAAAATCCTCTAACGCAATGCGGATATCCATGTCACTGAGCACCTTGGCATGCTCGATGTCATTGGATTGAATGAAATCATCGCCGGATTGTTCTACTAAGTTGGTATCCAACGAAGCGGAGAGAAGCAGGCGTTGATTTGTGATTGAATTGGGTTGGGGTTCCGGAAAAAGGGTGTTTTCGCGTCTAAACTCCCGGTCATCCATTTCTACGTCATCTACAGGAGGCGTCGTTGCGCCCGTCAGCGGTTTTACACCGGCGCCCTCATCCTGTACGTTGGAATCATCCCCGAGCCCTTTACCTGTGGGGTCACTCCATCGCTTGCTTACGTATTTCAGGGACCTATCGCCGAAGTAGAAGGCGATCATCATCAGAAAGGCCGTTTCAAAGAATTCAAATTGTTGCCTCAGTAAAGCCACATCCATGCCGGTATAGGCAGATCCGAAGCTGGTAATAAGCAAAGACATGCCACCCATCAGTAGTGTGAAGGCAATCATGCCCCGCACGGTACCGGGAGGTAAGCCAAAGGTCTGGCTTCGGTAGGGGTTGTATTTTGGCACCTCCATATCTTCGGTTTCGGGAATGAAAATCCCGTTGCGTTTTTGTTCTGTTTGCTCGTAGATCCTGTCCCAATCTTGATCGGTGATGCCATAATTGATATTGTAAAAATAAACGGACCACATAAAATATACTAAAAATACCGCTATCCAAATGACCGCAGTAGCAAGGCCGACTGCTTGAAAGAGATTTTGGTGCTCGATGTATACAAAAAACGCCCCCAACAGGCCAAAACCTGTGAGTAGCGTCGTAAGTACCACCGTTCCTTTGAAGAAAAAGCCGTGATAGGGGTTGTTGTTTTGGTTTACGTGCTTTGCCCTAGGGTTCATGTGGCGGGCGGCTATTCCATATAGGAGACCGACGGCGAGTAGCAAGATCAATGTTACCGCAAAACTGGTGTTCTTGTCTTGCCATTCAGGTACGACTCCGAAAAGAAGCACCATGGTGACTAGCACTACGGCACCAAGCTGTACCAGCAGGTAAGGTTTGTTTTTAAATAGCGGTTTGGCGTTGTCTGGATTTGGTGGTGACATAGGGAGAAGGTTTAATTTTTTTTACGTGGTACTATCCCAGTGCAAGGGATACTGTTTTTTGTCGGATGAGGGACCTGTCAAACCAGTCTTCATCCAGCACTTGAATGGTTAGCTTTTCCCCTTGATCGAGCATCGGATGCAGTGTTTTATAGAAGCGCTCGAAGGCCAGTCTGGAGTGGGTGATCATTTTTTGGGGGTCTGCTGCGTTTACGCCGTCGGCGATGAGGATGCACCCCTCCGTATCGGCATGGGAGTTGCCAATGTGGATGTATACCCGACTGAAGTTAGGGATTTGCATGATCTCAATGTGATAGTCAAACCATGCAAACCGGTTTCGGTACCGTTGGGTAAGCGGGGTTTCCACGCGGTTGAGTTCGAGGGGATAGGTCCCCTCCGGTATGCGGGTTTTTCCGGCCAATTTGCTATCCCGGTGCGCATCTTCCAAGGTGTAGGCAAAGAAGCGGTTTTTCAAAAACAGCAGTCCCAACGTCGTCTGCCCGTCATCCAGGTATCGCATCACGGTGACTGTATTGGAATTGAGTGGCTGTCCCGTTTGCGTTGGATTGTGCAATTGATTTTCCAGTACCCTTATTTTTTCGTTTAAATCTTTTAATCGATCGTCCGAAAGAGCCGGGGCTGCCGGTGGTCCGGGCTGTGAAGAAGCGGGTGTCGCCGCAGGCATCGGTTCGCTTGCTTTTACTTGAGCGCCGGATTTTGCAAAAAGGCTCGTTAAACCCTCGGATGCCCGGCGAAACAAGAGTACGATATAACCGGCAAACCCTACGAACCACATCCAAATGCCTTCCAAAACTTGAGGTTGGACCACAAAGAGGACAGCAAGTACCAGAATAATGACGATCAGGGTGATCAGTAGAAATCGGCTCATGAAGTTAACAGTTTTCTATGCTTATGGCGGGATTTTGATCAACAAAATTGAAGCCTTTGGAAGTCTGAGCAAAATTTAATTATTTAAATCTGGATTTCAAACATACTATCCATTTTTTACGTCTTCGTTTTTTTTCTGTTTCGGATTTACGGCTTTCGTACAGGGGTGTCGCCCTTGTTAATATAGATTAAAATTAAATTAGTGTTAAATACACATGTTTTTTTGAAAACAATCGGATAATTTTTTAATTTTCTGGTTAAACAATAGATTCTAAAAAATGGCGAACTACAACTTGCAAATCAACGGAAAGAACTACCAGGTTGATGTGGACGAAGACACCCCCTTGTTGTGGGTACTTCGGGATCATCTGGGGCTGGTAGGCACCAAGTATTCCTGTGGCATTTCCCAGTGCGGAGCCTGTACGGTTCATATAAACGATAATGCGGTTAAGTCCTGCTCCTACCCGGTTTCTGCGGTAGGCTCTGAGAAGGTTACTACCATTGAAGGATTATCGGATAGTGGGGATCATCCCGTGCAAAAGGCTTGGGAAGAAATCGACGTAGCGCAATGCGGTTACTGCCAAGCAGGTCAAATCATGACAGCGGCAGCATTTTTGAAAAAGAATCCATCTCCGTCTGAGGCAGACGTCGTTGAAGCCATGAATGGCAATATTTGCCGCTGTGGCACTTACCACAGAATCAAGGAAGCTGTTCTCCTCGCCGCATCTAAAACCAATCGATCATGAGCACACAACTAAAGACCAATAGACGAGATTTCCTGAAAATTGCAGCCACTGCCGGTGGGGGCCTTTTGCTGGGCTTTCATTTCTCCGGTTGTGATTCACCCAAAATGCAGGTGGTAACAGATGAGGAGTTGATGGCTCAGGCGGTAAATTACAATGCCTTTTTATCGATCGCACCGGATGGTCATGTGGTGATTTTCTCTCCCAATCCGGAGTTGGGCCAAAATATCAAGACTTCCTTCCCCATGATCGTAGCTGAAGAATTGGATGCAGATTGGGCAAAGGTACGCGTGATGCAGGCCTTCTTGGATAATGAAAAATACGATCGGCAGGTTACGGGCGGATCAGGTGCCATGCCCCATTCTTGGGAGCGCCTGCGTAAGGCGGGGGCTACAGCCAGACGGATGCTGCTGGAAGCGGCCGCAAATCGACTAGGGGTAGAGGTAGGCAGCCTGACAACCGATGCTGGAACAGTTATACACAAAGATAGCGGAAAGAAACTGGGATATGGGGAGTTGGCAACCGAAGCGGCTTCCATGACCGTGCCGGAGGATGTGCCGCTTAAAAATATCAAAGACTTCAAGATAATTGGTACGCCGGTTAAGAATGTCGATAACAAGGCCATGTTTACCGGGAAGCCGCTCTATGGGCTGGACATCTATCGGGACGGCATGAAGCATGCGATGGTGCAGCGGCCTCCCTTTGGGATGAAGCTCAAGTCATTTGATGCGGACGCTGCAAAGGCAGTAAATGGGATCACCGATGTGGTTTCGTTTAACGAAAATGTCGCTGTGGTGGGGACTTCCACCTGGCCTTTGATGAAGGCTAGGCGGCTGCTCAACGTGCAATATGAACCCATAGCGGGAGAATTGGAAAGTACAGAGATGCACAACAAGATCTTTGACGACTTGCTAAACAATGGCAATGCCAAGGTGATGCGCAAAGATGGGGATGTAAATGCTGCCTTTCGAAACGCTGCCAAAGTGATAAAAAGTGAATTTCAGTGTCCCTTCCTTTCACATTCCCCCATGGAGCCGATGAACTTTTTTGCTCATGTAAAAGCCGATGGCGTGGAATTGGTTGGCCCTACGCAAACGCCCGATAGAGCCAAGGCAGCGGCGGCGGAGATTGCAGGGGTAGATCCTGAGAAGGTAACGGTGGAAATGACCCGCCTAGGAGGTGGATTTGGAAGAAGGTTACGAGCTGACTTTGTGGAAGAAGCCGTGCACGTGTCCAAGTTGGTCAATGCGCCCGTGAAGTTGATCTGGACTAGAGAAGATGACAATACGGGGGGTGCTTACCGTCCCGCTGTTAAGTATCGTTTTGAAGCTGCTTTGGATGCGAATAACAACCTGATCGGCTACAAACTGAAAGGCGTTGGTCTCAATGCGGGAAATACTACCCGTGAAAATAACTTCCCCTCCGGGTCGGTGGACAACCTGCTCATCGAGTCGATTGATTACAAATCGGACATTACCACAAATGCTTGGCGCGCTCCAATTACAAATTTCCTCGCCTTTGCGGAGCAGTCTTTCATAGATGAAGTAGCCGAAGCTGCGGGTAAGGATCCGGTGCAGTTCCGTCTGGAATTGCTGGATAGGGCCAAAAATAATCCGGTAGGAAGCATCCATTACGATGTAGACAGAATGAGGGGTGTTGTGGAGTTAGCTGCCGAAAAATCGGGATGGGGCAAGAAAAACGGTGTGGCTCAAGGCTTTTCCGTGTATTTCTCACATCGATCTTATGTGGCCCAGGTGGCGGAAGTACGCATGAACCAAGGTAATCCCGTATTGGAAAAAATCTATGCGGTGACCGATTGCGGTATCGTGGTAAATCCAACCGGTGCGGACCAACAAGTGAGAGGCGGTATGGTGGATGGAATGGGCCATGCCATGTATACAAACATGACCATCAAAAATGGGCTGGCGGAGCAAAAGAATTTTGACAGCTACCGACTGATCCGCATGAAGGAAATACCAGAGATTGAAACCCACTTTGTCGACAACGGCATAGATCCCACCGGGTTGGGAGAGCCTGCGCTGCCTCCAACTGGCGGGGCTATCTCCAATGCAATCTATTGGGCAACCGGTAAGCGACTGCGAAACCAGCCGTTTATCGAGCAGGAAGAACTTAAGGAGTTCAACTTGGGTCAACGGGCCTGATCGACTCATTTCTTCCTAGCTAAAAAAAATGCCACCTTGCGCAAAGGTGGCATTTTTTTTGAGCGGGTTCTGCGATTTCGTTCGTTGGCTCACCCCACCTTTTTTAACTATTCCAAAGAGCTGTTGCTTACGCCGCTCTTTATATCGTCGTTGGTGACCGATTTTGGTTTTTTTGCGTTTTTATCTACGGTGAGTTTCCCGATTTTGTAGGTGAAATTGACGCGAAACCCTGCATTTTGCATGCCTACGGTGCTTTGTTGGAGGATGGTAGGTGTGACCAGTTGGTTCTGCAAGGTAAACTCCTTGGTCAGGAAGTTTTCGAACCCAAACCCAATGCTTCCGCGGTTATCGTTGAACTGTTTGTTGATGTTCAGGTTATATATGGCAAATCCGCCTGCCTGCCCCTGTAGCTGTACCTGCTGCCCCCGGGCAAAGCCAAAGGCTTGAATCTGCCAGTTGTTGGGTAGCTGGTAGCTGGCCATTCCCCTGCCACTCAGTACGAAGCCGGAGTTGAATGCCGCATACAAGGGGTCGGTCAGTCCGTTGTTCAATGTGGCATAGTAGCCATCTATACTTCCGTTCACCGTCAGTTTGCTACTTAGATTGACATTGGAAAAGATGGATAATCCGAACGTCTTTTCGTAGCCGATGTTTTCAAAGGTGGTGAAGATGACATCTTTGTCCGCTACCGTTCTAATGGGTTGGATGGATCCGGTGGTATTTCTGAAGTAGGTGGTGAAGTTAATGGTAGCCACTTTCGAGGAGGTGCCGTAGGAAAGCTCCCAATTGTCTGTATACTCGGGGCGTAGCAACGGGTTTCCCTGAGATACTTGTTGCGGATTGGCTGCGTTTAGGTTTGGATCGAGGAAATTGAGGAAAGGACGCTGTACCCTTCGGTTATAGGCGGCTTTGATCATGTCTCCAGTGGTCATTTTGTGACTCAAATTTAAGCTGGGAACCCATACACCGTAGGAGGGGATATCGCTTTCGGGAGCCATGGAACCAAAGTTGGCGTTGATGTGGGTATATTCATACCGCACTCCCCCTTTAAAGGAGAAATCCTGAAGAAAATCAGTGGTAAAGGAAGCATATCCTGCGGTTACGTTTTGGTTGTAAGCAAAGTTGTTTGACTTGCTTGGATTGGCAGACTCCTGATAGGGGCCGGACACACCTTCTGCCGTGTAGTAGGCAAAGTCACTTTCTGCCTGCCGATTGATATTCTTCGCGCCGTATTCGAGTATTTGGTTTTCCGATAGTGGCCTTATATAATCCAGCTGCACCGTAAATTCTTCATTTTTGCTGACGTTATTGTTTAAAATTCTACTTAAAATTCCCGTTTCGGGCTCACCATATAGGCTGTTTTCAAACATATTGCGTTGATTAGATACGCTGTATAGAGCAGATAAGCTGAATTCTTCCCCCTTGCGATCAAATGTTTTGATATAGTTGAAATTGGCGTCAATGTTATTGGCCTGGTCATTGGTGGCCACATCTCTTAAGCTAGCGTTGATCAACGCATCCGATACATAGGTTTCAGTAAGCAGGCTTTTCTGGAGGTTTTCGCGGTTTCGCAGGCCAAAACTGACGGATGTTGAAAGGAACTGGTTAGGATCTAGCTCGAAGTCCCATCCCAAATTATACCTACCCATCAGCATATCAGTGCCGGTGTTGGCTTGTTGTAGCACATTCATCAAGGTGCCGTTGGGCTGGGTTATCACTTGTTCGTTGGAGAATGAGCCCAACACGTTATACATCGAACGACCAAAGCCGCCCAATGTCCAGCTCATATTTCCTTGTTTGAGGCTACCATTGAGCCCTAGCGTGGAGCTTCTGTTGCCCGCAGAGCTATTGATATTCAAAGAGGATCCCTGCAAGTTGTTTTTCTTGGTAATGATATTGATCACGCCTCCGGTACCTTCTGCATCGTATTTGGCAGAAGGAGTGGTGATGACTTCCACTGATTTGATTTCCTCGGCAGGCAGTTGTTTTAGCGCATCGGCCACGTTGGACGCGACGATGGCCGATTGCCTGCCGTCTATAAGTACCAAGATATTGGAGCTTCCCCGCATAGACACATTGCCATCCATGTCGACTGAAAGCATGGGCACCCTCCGCATCACGTCTGTTGCATCCCCTCCCAGGAGTGTTTTGTCGTTTTCGGCATGGTAAATGGTACGGTCCACTTTTTCTTCGAAGAGGTCCCGCTGCCCCGTGATTACCACCTCATCCAACGAGATTTGGGTGGGCTCCAAGTAAAAAGTAGAAGTAAGCGAGGGTGTATTTCCTTCCGATACCTGAAACGGTTCGCTCACGAACTCCTGGTATCCCATCACGGAGATCTTGAGACGATAGAGCTTATTTTGCATGCCTGTAAGTGCAAATTCGCCATCCAAATCCGCCACTGCACCGGATTCCAACGAGTCGTCCTCTGCGCGGATCAGGGCAATGGTTGCAAAGCCTACCGGTTCGCGGGTTTCGTGATCTATAACCTGGCCGATTACCTCATGGGGTACCTGCTGGGCATGGTTCTTCGTTAGACTGCCAAAAGTGAGTACGGCAAAGATAAGAATGGATCGTAGTGCGTTCATGATGTGCTGGATTATGATGTGTTTGTTGGATGTTAGACATCATGCCGCTGGGATCGTTTAAGCCGAAAAATGGGCCAATGGGTGGCAATAGGCGGTTAGTGGGTGTCACTCGATGAAATCCCGTAACGGATCGACAGTTTGGGGATTTTTATTTTGCCGGAAACCGGTTGGTTGTTCGTATTGCCGTACTTAATTTTTTTGAAATTAGCCGATTTGGTGCTTACTTGCTTTGATTTAATCGAAAAATGATCTCTGATAATGCATATTTCAAGCAATAATCTATTTCACAAGTGGCATCTTCTGCCAAGTACTTACGCAGACAGATTTATTGTCTGGATCTTCGTTGCGCTGCTAGCGGTAGGCTGTAAACAAGAGGAGCCGGAGATTACACACGTTGATTTTGAACAAGTGACGTTTGGGGATTTTGTAGAGCCTGATTTTCCGTATATTACTACCTCGATTGATGCCAGAGAGTTGGGTGATGGTTTTCCAACGGATAATATCTCCGCAAGGGTATTGGCCATAAAACTTGGCGACGATGCCTATGCTTCTTTTGATCCCGATATGTTGCGCTGGACCGTCGCTTGGACCGGTGAGTTTCTGCCTATGGTTACCATGGCACAGATTTCCTACAACAGTTTTTACGATAAAAATAACAAGATTCCGCGAATTCTTGGAGTACCCCATTTTGCTACGGGTCAGTACCCCGGTTGGATGGCAGGAGTGTCTCCCGAATTCGTAGATCCCAGGCCGGCCAATCCCTATCCCGGTGCCCCTTCTTGGGGGCCATTGGATGCCAAGGAAGCTAGGTGGGAAGGGCACTATTTGGCCAATGACGAACTGGTGCTTTCTTATACGGTAAAGGGAACCCCGATTTTGGAGAAACCCGGTGCCTTACAGGATGCAAACCGAACCGTATTTACCCGATCGTTTCAGCTGGAACCGCACCCGGAGGAGTTACATGTTGTCTTGGCAGAGGTCACCAACGGAAGCAGTTCGGAGGTCACGCAGCATACCGCAAAGATCTATCACGATGCGGAGGGTGGCCGGGTTACCGGAATTCATCTGACGGGAAAGACCAACGGATTAACCCTTCACGTAAAGGACGACCGGTTTTTGTACGTATCTATTCCCCGCTCAAATGAAACCTTGGATTTTGGGGTAGGCATATGGAGCGGGGCCAATTCAGAAGCCGGGGAATTTGCCAACCTAATGGATGGGTTTGACCATTCCATACCTGCCGTAAAAAAAGGATCGCCTCCCCGATGGAAGGAAAAAGTGCTTACCAAAGGAGAATTGGCACCAGATACCGCATTGTTTGTAACCGATCGCTTGACCCTTCCGGTACCGAATCCATGGAGCCGAAATGTGCGGGTAGTGGACTTGGATTTTTTTGACAAAAGCAAGGCAGCCGTGGTGACCTTTGATGGAGATGTCTGGATTTTGGAGGGCATTAACGACAAACTTAATAGGCTATCCTGGAAGCGGTTTGCGTCCGGATTTTACGAACCCCAGGCGATTTCGGTTGTGGATAAAGCTATTTATGTCTATGGAAAGGAGGGTATTGTGCGCCTCCATGATCTGAACAAAGACGGTGAGGCCGATTATTATGAGAACTTTTCGAACATCATGGCGCAGTCCATAGAAACGAGGGAATGGGCCAGTGATATGGTAAAGGATCCTACGGGAGGTTTTTACATTGCCAAGTTCGGTGCGCTGGATATGGGGCCGGAGACTTCTTCTCCCAAAGCTATTATGGGTTTCCGTGCCGGATCGCAGCACGGTGGGGCGGTTTTTAAGGTTTCTGCCGACGGGAGGGACATGGAGATGATTGCTTCGGGATTTCGGGGGCCATATTTGGGTATAGACCCCAAGACCGGGACGTTGACCGGCTCCGATCAGCAGGGACATCATATGCCGTCCACACCCATCATGATGATCAATAAGGGCGACTACTACGGGGTGTCCGCTACGGCACATCTACCGGAACTCCCAGAGGTCACTCCACCTTTAACTTGGATACCCCATGCGGAGGATCGATCGGGTGTTAGCCAAGTTTGGGTGCACAGTGATCAAATGGGGCCACTGAACGGAAAGATGGTTCACCTATCTTATGGTCGTCCGGGGCTGTTTCAGGTATTGGTGGACGACACGGGCAATGCACTTCAGGGCGCCGTTACGGTCATTGATGCCGACTATCCTGCGCCAACCATGAAAGCAGAGATCAATCCCGGAGATGGGTTCATGTACTTGGCAGGCTTTGCGCTTTGGGGCCACAAATCCGACGTTTTAACGGCCATGCTACGGCTACGGTATACAGGAAGGGAAAGTCACCTTCCAGAAAAATTCCAAGCAAGAAATGGAGGTGTAATGATTCGTTTTGCGACCGAATTGGATGAATCGTCTGCAACAGATGTCAGCAATTACACGGTGAAGCGATGGAACTATAAAAGGACCGGGAAATATGGTTCAGGCCACTATAAGCTGAATGGGGAAGATGGGGAGGAGCAGCTACCTGTGTTGGCAGTGGAGTTATCCAAAGACCGAAAGGCTGTTTTCTTGGTCGTGCCGAATATGGCGGAAGTCATGCAAATGGAGGTTGGGTACCGCATCGGTGCCAAGGGCGGTCTATCACTAGATGACAAGCTGTGGTTTACCGTAAACGACCTGGCAGAACCAAATCTGCTGGCCGAAGGCTTTAAGTCCCTGGATTTACAGCATATACTGGAAAACGCGGACTTTTCCTTGGCAGCGGTGACAGAGGAGGAAACTGTTTCATTGGAACATGGCCGTCAATTGTATGCTAAGATGAACTGTATTGCCTGTCATTCGATCGATGGCAACAACGACGGGCGTATAGGTCCCGGGATGAAGGGCATTTTTGGAAAGGAAAGACCTGTGAAGGATGGGGAACCGGTGTTGGCTGATGACGCCTACCTCACGGAATCGATCATTGAGCCCAGCAAAAAAATAGTAGCCGGATACGACGAAGGGATGCCGTCTTTTTTGGGAGTGCTTTCGGAAAATGACGTATCCTCCTTGATTATGTACATTAAGTCCCTATAGGAAAGTAGTATTCCAGTCGAACGGAGGTTTTGCCGTTGGTAAAATCGCCGTTCGACTATTTTTGTTTTTGTGCGGGTTTCTCCAAATTTTATTTTTAAATTCCAGTCGTTTAGATGGGTTTTTCTGTGTTCGTGTCGCGTGGATGACCTAAATTCAGGGTTGCCAAAGTGATTAACGAAGTGATGATTTCGACCTGTTTGAATGGACGTGTACGCTTACTCAAAATAACCCTAATATAGTTGCCCTATGAACGACGATTTTGCAGGTGCCTCCCGGCGCCGTTTTATTCAGCAAGCTGCTTTGGCAGCCCTTACGCCTCCTTTATTGATGTCCCTTCCCACGAATGCAGCAAGCCGAAAGGACAAGTTGCGGCACGCAGCTGTGGGTGTCGGGGGCATGGGATGGCATGATTTGAACCGATTTATGGCCCACAGCGACGTGGAAATCGTTGCGATTTGCGATGTAGATGCGAATCATCTCAAACGGGCGGCAGAAGCGTTGCCAAATGCCAAAACATATACTGATTGGCGAGAGCTCTTGCGGGTGGAAGCGGGAAATTTCGATTCCATCAACGTCAGTGTGCCGGACCACAACCACTTTGCCATTTCGTATGAGTCCATCCGCTTGGGCAAGCACGTGTACTGCCAAAAGCCGATGTGCCACGACGTAGCAGAGGTACGTGCCTTGACCCGCGCGGCCGACAAGGCGGGCATTGTAAGCCAACTGGGCACCCAGCATGCTTCCGGAATGGGTGACCGTACGGCCGTGCAATGGATCAAAGAAGGACATATCGGAAAAATCAAAAACGTCTACCTCTGTTCTAACCGACCCGGTGCAACGGAGGCATACCGGTATAAAGGGCCCCGTCCTGCGCAGGGAGAGCCCGCCCCGGATCATTTGAACTGGGACCTTTGGGTAGGTACCGCCCCTATGCGTGAATATTCTCCTACGATTTACCATCCGTCCAAGTGGCGGGCTTGGCAGGATTTCGGCACCGGATGGTCGGGTGATATCGGGTGCCACATCTTTGATGCGGTGTGGAAAGGAATGGGATTGAAAGATCCTATCTCCGTGGTGGCCCGGGTTCAGGACTCCTGGCAGCAATCTCCCGAGCGAATGGCAGATACTTGGCCTCAGTCCAATCACATCACCTGGATGTTTCCCGGAAATGCCATGACCGCGGAGAAGCAGCTTCAGGTTGAATGGTTCGACGGTGAATTTTACCCACCTGAGGAAGTAAGGGCGTTGTTTTCCGTCACGGATTATCCCGCCGAGTCTGCCATGCTGATAGGCACGGAGGGTGCATTACTTATTCCCCACACCAAAATGCCGGTCTTGCTCCCGCAATCCAAATTCAGCCAAGTGGCGGCACCTCAACTGGAGGAAAGGGACCATTACCACCATTTTGTGGATGCCTGCCTTGGCAGAACCCAAACGGAGAGCCACTTTAATCAGTCAGGACCTATGACGGAGGCAATTATTCTTGGAACGGTTGCACTACGGGAACCTGGTAAATTACTGAAATGGGATGCGAAGAACATGAAGATAGCCAATTTGCCGGAAGCTGAAAAGCACCTAAGCAGACAATACCGAAAGGGATGGGAAGTGAAGTGAAGGGATTCCGTGGATGAGCGAAGGGGATTAGGACCCTTTGATGGTTTTTAACGAATGGGGCTGTTCGAAAGGTCGGACAGCCCATCATATTTTTGGAGGATCGATGGGAGGTTTCAAAATTTGTGTTATTTTTAAAAAAATATTTTTATTCGTGCAAAAGTTGATCGTCGGAAATGCGTAAATCTTTTATAGCCAGCGGATTATTTCTTGGGGTGCTGAGTGTTCTTTTTGGTTGTAAAGGTAATCCAGAGGAATACGAACCCGTAAGGCCTGAGATTTATGAACTTTATCACACCTCCAATCGCCTTCTGAATTCGGGAAGCCTACCAAATTATCCGGAATATTTAGACTCCTTGTATCAGCCGTTTTCAGACCTAAATACGCTGGAGCACTGGGAAAAATACCTGCATATAGCCCTTTTTTACATAAACTACGAGGTTGATTTGGAGCAAGCGGCAAGGTACAAGGATAGCATGGATTTGGTCTTGAAGGGAAAAGAACAGGTTTACAAAGTGGAGTTTTCCAAAAATTTTTTCATTGAAGGGGATATATTCAAGGCTCAAAAGCGGTATGCTGATGCGTTTAGGAGTTATTATAATGGGAGGGAATTTGCCAGAAACAACCTGCCCCTGTGTACCACAGCGGATCTAACCTACCAGTTAGGGATGTTCAAGTACAATCAGCGCCAGTACGAACCAGCAATTGCGTATGTTTTACAGGCGATTGAAGAGGTCAGTCAATGTGGAGATGCAGAGTCTTTTAACGTGAAGGTAATGGATCCTCAGAAGTACCTGACCACCGTAGCCCTCTCCTATGAAAAAATGAATGACCTGGACAGTGCAGTGTATTATTATCAGGCGGCTAAAGATTTCATTCAGGAGCAAACCCAGCATTACCCGATTGAATCCCAGCCGTTGGAAGCACATTTTTTAGAAGTTGCAGAGGGTGTCGTGTTGGGGAATTTGGGAGGCGTGTTGGCAAAGCGGGGCGATTTTGAGAATGCCGAGCGGGCACTAATTCGAAGTATTGAGATTAATGACCGGCCCGAATACGATATTCCAGATGCCAGGACGGCCAAAATAAAGCTGGCAAACCTTTACTTGGATCGTGGAAATCTGGCTGCTGCCAAGGGCTTAATCGACGACTTGGAAAAGTCGATAGGGCAAATCTCCATCAAAAACAGCAGCTATTTTGACGTGCTCTCAAGATTTCTCAAGTTGCGTTGGTTTTATTATGATGCAATCGGCGACGAAGCGATGGCCTACAAGGACCTGAGTGCCTACCTGAAACTATACGAGGAAAATGAACGGTTGGCAGAGGCCTCCAGGTACCTCGATATGGAGGAGGCTTTCCGGGTTACGGAACAACAATACGAGATTTCACTGATCAGCCGTCAAAATGAACTGAAAAATGTCTACCTGATAGGGGCGGTGGTTTTTCTGGCTATTACGGTCGGATTCTTGGTTCATGTAGCCTATCACCTGAGGAGGTTTCGAAAAATCAATCGCCAAATCAGCGAACAAAATATTGAATTGCAGGACGCATTGGGTGCGTTGGAACAAAGCCACGCAGAAAACTCACGTATGATGCACATCGTGGCGCACGATCTCCGCAGCCCGATCAGCAGCATGACCATGATTGCAGACGTTTTGTTGGAAAGCGGGAATTGGAATGAAGAAGACCGTACATTGATCGAACATATCAAGATTTCCGGCACCAACTCATTAAACCTTGTCTCGGAAATGCTGCAGGTAAACAGAGGTACAGAAGGGTTGCAGAAGGAGGAAGTAGATCTCGAACGGATGCTAGGCTACTGCGTGGATTTGCTGCGCTTTAAGGCCGATGAAAAGCAGCAAAAGATCACACTGTCTACGGTTCCCGTGAAAGCGATGATCAGCCGGGAAAAAATGTGGCGGGTGGTCAGTAACCTGATTGCGAATGCGATTAAATTCAGTCATAAGGGAGGGGTTATTCACATAGCGTTGATACAGCGGAAAGAACACGCGGTAATTTCCATACAGGATCAGGGAATAGGCATTCCGGATAAGTTGAAGGACAGCTTGTTTGAACTGTTCACCAATAGCAAACGCTACGGTACAGACGGTGAGACCCCTCATGGGATGGGGCTTGCCATTTCCAAACAAATAGTGAAAGCACATGGAGGCCGGATCTGGTTTGAAAGCGAAGAGGGAAAAGGGTCTACCTTTTTTGTGGAATTGCCGTTGCATGAGGCTGGTGGCAAATTAACGTAAGCCCGGCTGCATGCCGTAAGCACCCGGCTAAATTTCCCAACAAAAAAAACATCTCCATTTTTACCTCAAAAAGTATGAAAGACTTGCTTTTACTTGTTTTTATGGCCGCGTTATGGCTACCCTTCGGTGCCCATGCCCAGTCTAAGGTGATAGAGCGCCACTTGTTGGCGTTTTGGGATTTTTCGGAAGAGGCGGGCAGTCCGAGGGTTTCCAAATCCTATCAGAACGATGAAACCTATCATCTATTGGAAGGGGCAGGGCCCATTGAAAAGGTCTCCGAAGGCCCCATCCACAACAGTTCCGCCTATATCGTAGACAGCACCTGGTTTTATATACCCCGTGGCAAACTGGGCAAATTAAATATCTACGGGAAGGAGGCAGCGGTAACGGTAGTGGCCTGGGTGAAAAAGGACTCCGAAAAGTACTGGCAGGCCATAGGCGGTGTATGGGACGAGACGCGGGAAAAGCGGCAATACTACCTCTTTTTAAACGCAGCGAGTAAGACACACCACGATGAGATGAAGCGATATCCCACAAATGGGCGGATTCACGGGCATATTTCCGCCTTGGGTGGTAAAAGTCCGGGAGAAAAGGCGTGGATCTCCTACGTCAGCAGCGACGAGGAAGTGGCCGCCGGAGTGTGGACCATGATCGCCATCACCTACGATGGCAAGCAGATCAGGGCCTACAAGGACGGTCTACTCAGTGCCAATCCACTCACAAACCCCTTCCCTTATGAGGAGGGGATCTTTGATGGGGGCGAAGATGGCGCCGACTTTACCGTGGGGGCCAACTCGGTGATCGGTAAAATGACCAATCAGTTTATCGGTCAAATCAGCGGTTTGGCGGTCTTTGACCGGGCGCTGAATGAACGGGAAATGCGGTATCTTTTTAGGAAGGGGATCGATTTGTAGAAGGGCACCGCAATTGGCCAAAAAAATCATGTCTTTTTAAAAAAGATTTGCTATACTGCTCCTTGAAAAGGAAATGCCCAAAATTTATTGACCAATGTATGAATAAAGACCGAAGAAGTTTTATCAAAACCGGTGCGATGGGTGCTGCCGGGATTTCCCTGATTCCATCGATGGTACTGGGAAAACCACTTGGCCATGTGGCCCCGAGCGACAAGGTAAACTTGGCCTGCTGCGGAATCGGACACCGTGGCGGTGAGATCATCCGATCCCTGCATGCCACCGGATTGGCTAACGTAGTCGCTCTCTGTGACGTGGACATGGGAGCTCCCCATACACAACGTGTGATAGAAATGTTTCCCGATGTTCCCCGCTTCCAGGATTTTCGGGTCATGTTTGACAAGATGGGTAGTCAGATCGACGCAGTGACCGTTGGAACACCGGATTTTTCACACTTCCCCATTACCATGCATGCCATGGCCCTTGGCAAACACGTGTACGTGGAAAAGCCCATGGCCCGTACGTTCCAAGAGGTGGAACTGATGATGGAAGGAGCCAAAAAGTACAAAGTAGCTACCCAAATGGGTAACCAAGGCCACTCAGAAGGAAACTACTTTCAGTTTAAAGCCTGGAAGGATGCCGGAATTATTCAGGACGTGACTGCCATGACCGCGCACATGAATGGGAAGCGGAGATGGCACGACTGGGACGTGAACATGGCAGCTTATCCTGCCGGACAGCAAAAACCGGCGACCATGGATTGGGATACCTGGCTATCAGCGATCGAGCATCACGATTTTCACAAAGATTTCCACGAAGGACAGTGGCGGTGTTGGTATCAATTTGGCATGGGGGCTCTTGGAGACTGGGGAGCGCATATCATGGATACCGCGCACGAGTTTTTGGAGCTAGGACTGCCCTATGAAGTGAACCCCGTCAAACTGGACGGACATAACCCCTTCTTCTTTCCCATGGCCAGTACCTTGGAGTTTAAGTTTCCGGAGCGTAAGGGCATGCCTGCCTGTACCATCACCTGGTATGACGGTGTCAACAACATCCCCGCCGTGCCGGATGGATATGGCGTGTCGGAGTTGGATCCCAATATACCCCCACCAAGTACCGGGCAACTGCAACCTGCCAAACTGAATCCGGGAAAGATCATCTATGGCAAGGACCTTACCTTTAAGGGTGGATCGCACGGAAGTACCCTGAGCATCATACCCGAGGAAGCCGCCAAGGACATGGCCTCGAAGCTCCCGGAAGTACCGGAAAGCCCTTCCAACCATTTTACGAATTTTCTGAAAGCCTGCAAGGGGGAAGAAACCTGCCGTTCTTCCTTTGAGATCGCCGGACCGTTGAGTCAAGTGTTCTGCCTGGGCGTACTGGCGCAGCAGATGAATACCAAGATTGTCTTTGACCGTGAAACCAAGAAGGTAGTCAACAATCCCTTGGCAAATGCCATGCTGATTGGCCCTCCTCCCAGAAAGGGATGGGAGCAATTTTACCATGTGTAGCGCCGCACCTCACAGTAGATTGTCTTTCATGCCCGCAACCCTCGGTCTATCGTGGTTGTGGGCTTTTTTTTACCCTGACAGCCCCAAACCAACCTTTTAGCAAGCCCCTAGCTATGAATCGTCCATACCCTTTCCCTTGCCTTGCCCTGCTTATGGTTTTTCTCCTCGGTTTATTGGGATCCTGTGACACAGGCCCTGAACAGACCGAGCTTCCCCTCCGACCACACGTGGTTTTCATCTTTGCCGATGACATGGGCTACGGGGATATCCGCGCGCTAAACGCCGCCTCCAAGATACCTACGCCCAACCTGGACCGGATGGTCAAAGAAGGCATGCACTTTACCAATGCCCACGCCAGTGCGTCGGTATGTACGCCGTCCCGTTATGGGCTGCTTACAGGGAGGTACGCCTTTCGTTCCGAAGCGGCGGCCTTTGGCATTGGAGGCTTTGCGGGGCCGGTGGTGGAGGAAGGCAGGGAAACCTTGCCGAAGCTGCTGAAACGGGCAGGCTATCATACCGGCATCGTGGGCAAATGGCACTTGGGACTGGGATGGCAAACGAAGGATGGAGCACCTGCGCGGCTGGATCCGGCAAGCGGCCGGTCCAATGTCGACTATGCCCTTCCGGTAACGCAGGGCCCACGGGATGTGGGATTTGATTATTCGTATATCCACCCGGCCTCTTTGGATATTCCTCCCTATGTATTTATTCGAAACCACCAGGTGGTCAACCCGGACGTGGTTCTTACCTCCTCGGTGTATCCCCTTCGTCAGGCGGACACGGAGTACGCCTGGGATAAAAAGCACTCGGATGACAACGCCATCTATTGGCAAAAGGGCGTTTGGTGGAGGGAGGGCGAAATGTCCGCCGATTTTAGGGTAGCAGACTGTCATGCCACCATCCTGGGAGAGGGGCTTTCCTATATTCAGCAGCATGTGGCCAAGGGAGTAGCTGATCCCTTCTTTTTATACTTGCCGCTTACCGGGCCCCATACGCCGTGGTTGCCTTCCCCGGAAAATCAAGGAAAATCCGGTGCCGGGGTGTATGGCGACTTTGTGCTGGATATAGACCAATTAGTGGGTCGGATTATAGAGGAACTGGACCGGCAGGGCATTGCAGATCAGACCCTGTTGCTTTTTTCCAGCGATAACGGCGCTTATTGGCCTGATTCGGAGATAGCGCTATTCGGCCACGATCCCAATGCCGGTAGGCGGGGGCAAAAGGGAGACGTTTGGGACGGAGGGCATCGGACGCCCCTGATAGCCCGCTGGCCTGGGACGATTGGGCCCGGGACGCATAGCGATGCGTTGGTGAGTTTAACGGATGTGGTGGCTACGCTTGCAGCGATGACCCAAACAGCGTTGGGAGAGGGGCAGGCAGAGGACAGCCAATCCTTTTGGGGCGTGTTACGAGATCACAGCGCGGGTGGCTTGCGGACCGAGATGGTACACCACTCGTCGCGAAGCCTATATGCCCTACGAAGTGGTGGATGGAAGTATGTAGAGGGCCTGGGTTCCGGTGGATTTACGGATCCGGGGATTGTCCGCCCCGGAGAAGGCGATCCTGCCGGGCAGTTGTATGACGAGGCGAAGGACCCCGCGGAGCGGGACAACCTGTATGCCCACTATCCGGAGGTCGTCAAGGAGCTCTCTGCCAAGCTTGCCGCCATTCGGGGAAAGTAAACTGGGGTGTATCGGTTGCACCAGGCTCGTCAATGCTGCCTCATCAATGCGGCCGATTCTTTTAGCCAAGAACAAGCCATACCTGACCCAAAAATTACCCCGATCAGGGTATTTTTTGCGGAACAATAATGGCTTATCTTTAGCGGCAGGGTATGGCCGTCATTGTTAGCCGAAGAAGCCGGTTCGGCAACTTCATTAGGGCCACGTTACCAGTGCATTAGGCGCAACCGAGTAGCGCCTATGCAGCCAAATTGGAAAACATAGTCGCAACGGAGTAGCGCCAATAAAAGTGTTGTATGCCATTAAAGGAACTGATACCGAACCCATGAAATATATTCCATTAATATATCTTATACTGACCAATGTAAAATGCTTCGGACAAGGAAGTGATAGTAAAGATTATTCAGATTCTGAGAGAAAAAAAATTCAAATAGCTGAGAACTTTTTAATTGAAATATTCAGTGAGAATTTTTTGAATGATACTCTTGAATTTAAAGGTTTATATAAGTCTGTTTTAGATATGGTAGCATTTGAAATCAAAAATGAACTTTCGAAAGACAAATCCAGAAATATGATTTTGATTTTTTTAAATGGCGAAATTGTAGAAACGGAATACAATACAAAAATAACCAGGAAAAATATTCATGATTATTTCAAAGGTGGTTCAAATGAAAATATCTTCCTAAACCTTGATCATGCTTTAAGCTTAGCAAAGAGAGAAAATTTTGAAAAAGGAATTAAGGGATGGACTATTTCAATTAGTGGTGTTGCTGATTCTGTATGGTGGAATATAAAATCATATCAAAAAATAGACTATGATCCTGTCTACTCAGCAAATGGGATAGATTTTAAAGTAAATATCCAAAATGGAAAAATCAAAATATCTGAGTGGGTAGAAATAGAATAAACGGCATACAACATCACCTTGGATACAGCGGGCGGTTCAGAGTAAATTGAAAGTTTAGTATCTTTAAAAAGTTAGGAGTAGGTTGGGAGAGATGTGTACCGAATGCCCGCCGTCTCCAAGCTGAATCACGTTAGTGGCAATAATGTATGAACCCTCGAGACAAAATATCCATTTTATTTAACGAAGCAAAAAAGGTTAAACTCCAAGATTTGCAGAAGAGTCTTAATGAAATTATAATTCTACAAGGTTTTTTGATTCAGAAAGTATATGAGTTGAAACCAAAACTAAGAGAAGGAGAGGTTTATATTGAGACCTTAATAACCAAATTGATTTTTGCATCAAAAAGTGTTCTGCGATTGTCCACGCCACAAGACTTAGAAATTTATAATTCAAAGGATAATATTGAAATAATCGACACACCATCGATCTTCATTTTAACTAGGTCAATTATTGAAACGTTTTTAACTTTAGAATATTTGTTCTTTGACACCGTAAATGACTTGGAAAAGGATTTCAGATTTAAACTTTGGAGAGTATCCGGCTTTATGTCACGACAAGCATTTGCTGACAAAGTATCAGAAACTCATTTAGAAAAACTAAAACGAGAGGAACAACTTATCGAAGAAATAAAAAAGGAAATCAAATCAAGTGCTTTTTATCCGACTCTTAAATCAAACGACTTATGGAAATTAGATAAATTTGGACTCCCAAGATTAAAAAGTTGGGGCAATTTACTTGAAAGTAGCAGATTGAAAAGTGAAATGTTCCAGAAAATATATAGTCTTTATTCAAACTATGCACATTCAGAATACCTTGCAATGATGCAGCTGAATGAAGGAAATCTTAATAAAGGTAATTTGAATAATATCTCGAATTCTGAGACGGCTTTACTTTTTACTCAAATGATAAACTCGGTTACTATTTTATTATTGAAAGAACGGTTTGTTGAGCTAGAAGAAGAGTACGGCACCATAACAGATGATTTAAAAGTAAGAATTGAACTATGGAGTGGCATAGCAACAAAATAATGTACAGCCACTAACACGGGTTTTGCGTCAGGCGGGCTGAATTGCAAACTTGAAGCTTGTGCTACTAATGAACTCTAGTAATAAATTAATGCTTTGTGCTCCGAAACCCGCCCGAACGCAAAGGTGTGCTGTGAATGGCCGACAATCGTAGGTTGGCCAATGCTGTATAGA
>NZ_JACVCV010000140.1 GCF_017811155.1 Lunatimonas salinarum
GGTTGTGGGTTCGGTAATGTTAACCATGAACTATGAACAATTAGCAGCACTGGTTGAAGGGTTAAGGAGTTCGTGGTTCGTGGTTTAGGGTTGTGGGTTCGGTAATGTTAACCATGAACTATGAACAATTAACAGTACTCGTTGAAGAGTTAGAGAGTTTAGGGTTCGTGGTTCAGGGTTGTGGGTTTGGTAATGTTAACTTTGAACTATGAACAATTAGCAGTACTCGTTGAAGGGTTAGAGAGTTCAGTGTTCGTGGTTCGGGGTTGAGGGTTCTACAATGTTGACCATGAACTATGAACAATTA
>NZ_JACVCV010000141.1 GCF_017811155.1 Lunatimonas salinarum
TCTTACGTCTACCTCACCACCCTTCTAACTACACATATCCACAAAGAAAACGACCCCGAAGGCGGTCGCATATTTATAGCCCCGGGTGCAAACCCGGGGCATAGGAACCCACCCCCCATCGCTGTTTTGGCCAAAGGTGCAGCCAATAGGGCATACCAACTACCGCCAAAACCCCTCAACGGTAAAAGGCGCATACCTGCGAAGCGCAATGGCAAAACGAGGGTACCATCGAAACGAAACCTCTTCGATATTCAGGCAATTCGGTTGGTTGCGCAGCGCTAGACATCTCCGGGTTTTGGCGGAAGTG
>NZ_JACVCV010000142.1 GCF_017811155.1 Lunatimonas salinarum
TACACATGTACATGGTAATGAAGCCGGGTGTAAAAACGGATCCATCTTTGTACCCATTGATTTTTTCGAAGATGAGACCCAGGACGGAAGCATTGATCAAGGTCTTGTTGTCTTCCTGAATATCCTCTGATCCTTCCGAACTGAAATCGTAGGCGTTGAGAAACTCAAAGAGGTATTCCAAGGTGGAAAGGCTTCCGGTCCGCCTTTTTCCCTGATCATCTTTTAAGACGGTGGAAGAAAGGATGGGTATTTTCTTTTCATCCCGGAGGTTGGAGATAAACAAGGTATCGTGTTCCATATCCG
>NZ_JACVCV010000143.1 GCF_017811155.1 Lunatimonas salinarum
TACACATGTACATGGTAATGAAGCCGGGTGTAAAAACGGATCCATCTTTGTACCCGTTGATTTTTTCGAAGATGAGACCCAGGACCGAAGCATTGATCAAGGTCTTATTGTCTTCCTGAATATCCTCTGATCCCTCCGAACTGAAATCGTAGGCGTTGAGAAACTCAAATAGGTATTCCAAGGTGGAAAGGCTTCCGGTCCGCCTTTTTCCCTGATCGTCTTTTAAGACGGTGGAAGAAAGGATGGGCATTTTCTTTTCATCCCGGAGGTTGGAGATAAACAAGGTATCGTGTTCCATATCCG
>NZ_JACVCV010000144.1 GCF_017811155.1 Lunatimonas salinarum
TGGAGATTGCCACGCTCCTACGTCGCTCGCAATGACGGGCTGTAACGAAGCAATCCCCTTGAGGAGGCGGTGAGATGTGAGACGTGAGATTTTTAGAAGACGTAAGACGAAAGACATAAGACGTTAGACTCGCGAAACGTTCGACCTTACAACCGTTCCCGCACAAAAAACCGAAGCGATTGCCCATGCCCACGTCATTGCGAGGCTTGGAGATCGGTGGTAATCGAGATACGGAGCAGGTTAGTATCGGAACTGGTTAACAGGTCTGCAACTAGTCGCAAGCCGAAGCAATC
>NZ_JACVCV010000145.1 GCF_017811155.1 Lunatimonas salinarum
ACGTCCTTCTTCGCCTCCCGGAGCCTAGGCATCCCCCGTGCGCCCTTGTCTACTTGGACTGACGTCCCCGCCCTTTTGCCAACGGGAACGCCCGCAGCCTGCACGACATCCCTGCCGCACACGACCGCATTCTCTGCTCAACATGTCAATGAACTTTCCCCGGAACCTTGTTCCCGGGAACAGGAAAGAATGAGACACAATGCCGATAAGCGGATACGACGCTCCAGAAAGGAGGTGTTCCAGCCGCACCTTCCGGTACGGCTACCTTGTTACGACT
>NZ_JACVCV010000146.1 GCF_017811155.1 Lunatimonas salinarum
GGTCGTTTTCTTTGTGGATATGTGTAGTTAGAAGGGTGGTGAGGTAGACGTAAGACGTTAGATATGAGATGTAAGATTCGGAAAATTTACGATGCCACTTCCTTTCCAAAACCACGAATCCGAAGCGAGCCCCCGCTCTAGGTGTAGTTTGCAACTACACCCCGATATACTTGCCAATTTGCAATGGGCGAAACTGAGCTTCCTTCTCAAAACCACCCCAAGCCCCTTGAGCTAGCTTAAAGAGATTGTTTCGCTCCTGCGTCACTCGCAATGACGG
>NZ_JACVCV010000147.1 GCF_017811155.1 Lunatimonas salinarum
CATTGCGAGCGACGTAGGAGCGTGGCAATCTCCAAACCAGGGCTCAAGGGGATTGCTTCGGCTGGGAGCGAGATCGGTACGTATTTTTGTACTGGGACCGAATGTAGGGTCGAACGATTTGCGAGTCTTACGTTTTTCGTCTTGCGTCTTCTAAAAATCTCACATCTCACCGTCTCCTCAAGGGGATTGCTTCGTTACAGCCCGTCATTGCGAGCGACGCAGGAGCGTGGCAATCTCCAGACTTGGGCTCAAGTGGATTGTATCGGCAGAGAGCG
>NZ_JACVCV010000148.1 GCF_017811155.1 Lunatimonas salinarum
TGACAAATCTGGAAAAAAAGGACCGCAGAGCCTACGAGCAGAGCCTGAAGCGCTACCGCGACCTGAAAAACGCACTCGACGCAAGTGAGCAGAAAGGGCTGGAGAAAGGGCAGGAAATCGGTGAGCAGAAAAAGCTACGGTCAGGCATCATCAACCTTTACAGAAAAAACATGCCGTTAGACCTGATCGCTGAAGTCATGGAAGTGGATGTCGTCGAGGTGAAGAGGATCCTAAAAGAGGAGGGGTTGATTGCTGAGACCTAAGATTTAAGACGT
>NZ_JACVCV010000149.1 GCF_017811155.1 Lunatimonas salinarum
CGGTTCACTGGATTGTAGGTTGCGATTTGAGGTAATAGGAAAGCATAGATTCGTAGCCCTTTCGTCTTAGGCGTGACAAGGTGATAGTCGTGATCAGTATCGGGCTTTGGGCGACTGCCCATCCCCCTTTTCGGGTACGACTCCACGCATAGGCATGGTCTTGATCCACTCCCAATCGGATCAGGTTTTTGCGTTTCCGCTCAGGCTTCTTCCAATCATGCCAGATACAGTATCTAAGTCGGTTTCTCAGCCACTCGTCGAGTGATT
>NZ_JACVCV010000014.1 GCF_017811155.1 Lunatimonas salinarum
GGTCGTTTTCTTTGTGGATATGTGTAGTTAGAAGGGTGGTGAGGTAGACGTAAGAAGCTAGATATGAGATGTGAGATGTGAGATTCGCAAAATTTGCGACCCTACATCCTTACCAAAACCACGAATCCGGAGCGAGCCTAACCTGACAAACGTTACCCAATATATCGCCGAAGGTATATATCATTTCACACCCCATACACCAAAAACCCCTCTACCTCTTCCGGATCTTGTTCGGTCACGGTGACGGACACTTTGCGCTGTATCTTATCGTAGGTTTTATTGGCCAGAAAGTCGAGATACTCCAAATCCAATTCACGTCCCACCAAAATCATCTCTATGGTGCCCGAATCGATGCCCCGGGCATAGTCGCCTACCACATAGGCCTTCTCCACGGGCCCCATGCGCAGGACGATCTGCTCTACGAGTTGATCCAGCCCCAAAAACTTACTCACCATATTGCGCAGTTCATGATAAAAGGGATGGGTTTCGTTGGCGCGGTAGAGCTTTGTCTTGCCGTTTTCGCCGGAGGTAAGCAGCCCTGCCTCGCTGAGGCGGTTGAGCTCCACCCGCACGGAATTGGTAGATTCCTGAAACTCCTCGGCCAGGCCGCGGAGGTACCCCACATTGCCCTCACTGGAAAAGAACTTCACAAGCAGCTTGATGCGGGTCTTGGAGGTGATCAGCGAATCTAACAAGGTAGGAAAGCGAAAAAGGTGGATTTAAAATGCAAATGCCTGTATGGATAGCACGGGTCGGCAGTCGGGGTGGCATGGCTTCGCCTAGTGAGTCCCAGCCAAGCCAAGTCGCATGAGTAACAAATTTACTCGTTGTGTTCAGAATAGCAAGCAATCGAGTATAAATTTCGGATAGGGGGTGATTTAGGCAATAACTAACCGTCAGAGGGTCTGTGAAAGCAGTTCAGGTTTTTGGGACTACTGAAATGAAATTTCAGTGTGCCCCCCTAAATTAGGGCAAAAATGGCGGTTTTTAGCCGGAGTTGTAAACCTTTTCCCGTTACTTATGCAAAAAAATCCTTGGTTTTACCTGACGATAGCAGGAATAAGTTTCGCGTCGTGTTTAGTTACCCTGATGCGGTTAGTCCGGGACTTTCAATGGCCTATGGTACTCACCGCCATCAGCTTGGCGATCTCCACGGGGATCTTTTACAGGCTGTTTAGGCAGGCACAAAAGGAAGCGGACAAGGCCTAGCTTTTCGGTTTGGAAGCTTGTTCCTTGGCCCTTAGGGGAAGATCGAAGCTGAACACGGATCCCTCTCCCACCACCGAGGCCACAGCGATCTTGGTTTTGTGGCCTTCCAGGATATGTTTCACAATGGCCAGGCCCAGTCCGGTGCCCCCCTGTTCGCGGGAGCGGCTTTTCTCTACCCGGTAGAAGCGCTCAAAGATCCGTTTAAGGTCCTCAGCGGGGATGCCTTTACCCTCGTCTTTGATTTTGATCCGGATACGGTTTTTTAGGGCCTTAAGCTGCACGGTTACTTTCCCTTCATCCCGGTTGTACTTGATGGCGTTGGAGACGAGGTTTTGGATCACGCGAAAAATCTTGTCTTTGTCCGCCACGGTAAGGTAGTGGGTTTCGGCGTCGGCCTGAAGCCTGACCCGGATGTCCCGGCGGTTGGCTTTGTCCTCCAGTTGCTCCAGTACTTCCTGTATTGTTTCTTTGAGGTCAAACTCGGTAAAGGTAAACTTGACCACGCCGCTTTCCATCTGATTGAGCGTGATGAGGTCTAGGACCAGCAATTCGAGGTTGTTCAGGCTTTTGGCTGCCCGGCGCAAAAACTTGTCCCGCACGGCCAAATCCTCTACCGCACCGTCCAGTAAGGTGTGTATGTAGCCTTGGGCGGCAAAAATGGGCGTTTTTAGCTCGTGGGAGATGTCGGCGATAAATTCCCGCCGAAAGGTCTCATTTTGCTGCAGCACTTCGATTTCCCGGTTTTTGGCCGTTGCGAAGGCGTCAATGGTTCCCTGTAGGTTTTGCAGGGGGCTTAGGAATTTGCCTCCCCGTCTGGTCCGGATGAGGCCAGGGTTTTTTTTCTGGATTTTCTCCAACACCCGGTAGATGTTGCTGATTTCTTCGAAAATAAAAAAGTGTAGGACAATGTAAACCAACAAGTAGGATGCGGCAAAGGTGACGGCGGCGGCTACGGTGAGGAGGGTAGGGGTGGTTTCCTCTAGCAGGGAGAGGCATGCCAGCACCAAGGTGGTGATTCCGAGCGCTAGGAGCAGTGCGATGCCTTTGGAATGGTTAAACATCCGTTCAGTTCAGGTCAAACTTATACCCTACTCCTTTTACGGTAGTGATGTAGTCGTCACCGATTTTTTCCCGCACTTTACGAATGTGTACATCCACGGTACGTGCTAGCACGAAGACATCCGAGCCCCAGATATTTTGTAGCAGTTCATCCCGGCCAAATACGGTATTGGGGCTTTTGGCCAAAAAGTACAGTAATTCAAATTCCTTTTTGGGCAGGATGACGGTTTTGCCCGACTGAATCACCGTGTAGCTGCTTCTGTCAATGATGAGATCCCGTACCTGTATGCGGGTGCTGTCCTGTTCCTTTTTGGTTTCACGGCGAAACAACGCCGCGATGCGGCTAAGTAGCGCCCGGGGTTTGATGGGTTTGTTGATATAGTCATCTGCCCCCACGTCAAAGGCCGCCACCTCGGAATACTCTTCGGATCGGGCGGTCAGAAAGATGATAAATGTATGTTGAAGTTCGGGGATCTCCCGCAGTTGGCGGCAGGTTTCCACGCCATCCTGCTGGGGCATCATGATGTCTAGCAGGATCACGTCCGGGAAGAAACTCACCGCTTTTTTGACCGCTAAAAGACCGTTATTGGCTGTTTCTACCTCGTATCCTTCCTTTTCCAAGTTGTAGGTGAGTATGTCGATGATATCTTGTTCATCATCCACTACGAGGACTTTTTGCTTGCGTTTTTCACTCATGGTCTGTCGGCAACCCGATGTCAGCAGGGTGCAATTTTCCGCAAAGTTAATAAATCCCTCTAAAGAATCGTCGGTTTTGGGGTTTTGCCCGGCTCATACCATGGTGGGGTGTGGCTTGTCAGCCAAGGTGTTAAGGAATTGTTAAGTCAGGGGTTGCGGAGACCGACGGCTTCGGTAATTTCCATGTCTAGGGAACCGACCACGAGATTGGCCTTGATTCGGACAGGGATGCGGTTGGCGTCATCGGTGATCCAGACTTTGATGGGTCGGTCACCGCTGAAGAGCTTGTTTTTGGGCATTTGGGGTGAAAAAATGTGCGTATTGTAGCTGCCGAGTTTGGTGCTCAGCTGCTGCATGCCTTCGTATGTTAAGTTTAGGTTATATATTTTTTTATCGAAAAACCCGCGAATGGAAATATTTTGTCCCTTCCTCAATCCGGTAAAATCCATGGTTCGAAGGAGGTAATATCCGCTCACGATGTCTTGAATTTGGGATGGGATGCGAAAGGTGCTGGTTTCCACGACTTTTTGGTTTTCACGGTCGAAGAGTTTGACTTTGGCCTCGTTTTGTTCGTGGTGGAAGTCGATCACTTCGTGCTTTCGGTAGTTGCCTTCTTCGATGTGGCGGTAGGATCGGTAGGGGATGATCTTGGCGGTATCCAAGTAGGTGCCCCAGTTGTCCTGCACATAGAAAAGCCGGAAAATGCTGAGGGTGCGTCCGTACACATCGATCTTGTAGGTGGGGCGGTTTTGGATGTAGTGGATTTGGTCGTGGATGACCATTTTGGCTTCTGCGGCATTAAAGAACAAAAATTTCACCTTAAAGGTAAGTTCCTCGCCTTGGGAAAAGGCTTGATTTTTCCTTATGGGTTGGGAATCCGGCATCCCAAAGGAAAGGAAGATGAAAAATAGCGCTATTTTAGCCTTTAGCTGCATGTTTTACGGGTTGATTCGGAGGCCTAACTTCAAATCCCATACCATCTTTGAAGTTTCCACGGATCCGCAAGCGGCCAAAGATAGTAGAACGTAATGGGAAAACAATGGTTATGCTTTGTTGGTATTGAGCGGGTGAATGCGTACTTTCACATGATTATTTAGATAAACTTTTACTCTTTAACGAACTATGAGCGGTAATTCTGAAAAACTGAAAGCCCTGCAACTTACCCTAGACAAACTGGAGAAAACCTACGGAAAAGGCACCGTGATGAAGCTGAGTGACAACGTGGTGTTGGATATTCCGGCGATATCTACGGGTTCCTTGGGGCTAGACATGGCCCTAGGTATAGGCGGCATACCTCGTGGCAGGGTCATCGAGATATACGGTCCCGAATCTTCGGGTAAAACCACCCTTTCCATGCACTGCATCGCAGAGGCACAAAAGGCGGGCGGCATGGCGGCATTTATCGATGCAGAGCACGCCTTTGACAAGGCATACGCAGAGAAGCTGGGCATAGACACGGAGAACCTCCTTATTTCCCAGCCGGATAATGGCGAGCAGGCATTGGAAATAGCCGAGCACCTGATCCGCTCGGGTGCGATAGACATCATTGTCATAGACTCCGTGGCTGCCCTGGTACCCAAGGGCGAGTTGGAAGGAGAAATGGGCGACAGCAAAATGGGACTGCAGGCGCGGTTGATGTCCCAAGCCCTGCGTAAGCTTACCGGTGCCATCAACAAGACGGGCTGCGCGTGTATCTTTATCAACCAGCTACGGGATAAGATCGGCGTGATGTTTGGCAATCCGGAAACGACAACGGGTGGTAATGCGCTGAAATTTTACGCATCGGTGCGTCTCGACATCCGTCGTATTGGTCAAATCAAAGAAGGTCCCGACAATATTCTCGGCAACCGTACCAAGGTAAAGGTGGTGAAGAATAAGGTGTCACCGCCCTTTAAGGTGGTAGAGTTTGACATCATGTATGGAGAGGGCATCTCCAAAGTGGGAGAGATCATCGACCTGGGTGTGGAGTTTGAAATCATCAAAAAGGCAGGTTCTTGGTTTTCCTACGAAGGCAATAAGCTGGGGCAGGGCCGCGATGCGGTAAAGACACTGATACTGGATAATCCAGAGCTGATGGAGGAGTTGGAAGCCAAAATCAAGGAAAAGGCTGGACTGAAAATGGCAGATGCCAAAAAAGGCTCCAAATCAGAAGAATAGCGGCAATTTGGGTAAAATTTGATTTTATTAAAACGAAAAAAGACTGTCTTCGCTGGATGGTCTTTTTTTATGGCTTGAGTTATTCGGTTGCTGTTGTTTTTTTGTTACGATGTGGATTAGCCAATTGCCAATTTGCAGGGATAGTTGGGTATAGACGCAACCTACGCCCGGTGCCGGGATTGTTATAGTCCGGCCCGTCATTGCGAGCGACGGAGGAGCGTGGCAATCTCGTTATTTTGTTGAATCGTTGAACCGAGTTGTTTACTGTTTCGATCTTAAACCTGTCTTATATCTTACGTCTTACGTCTTCTCAAAAAGATCGCTTCGGTTTTTTGTGCTGAAACGGATGTAGAGTCAAACGTTTTGCGAGTACGCTAGCTTTCGAGTAGGCCATGTTATTTGCCGCTAAAATCGTTTGAAATAATTTTGAAGTTTTGGGTTTCTGCTCGTATATTTCAATAGTTTTTTATCAATGCTTCTTTTGGTTTGTATGAGAGTAACGTTTTTGTTTTTGATGTTTTGGGCATTTTGGCAGTCGGCTGTGGCCCAGGTGGAGAAGTCGCCTATCCCAAATTGGGTGAAGTCGGTATCGTTAGGTAATGGCAAAGTGGGCACAGGCGAAGGTGGATTTCGTTACCTGGTGCTGGATAGGCAGTATCACCTACCGACTTCTACTGTATTCTTTCATTTTCAATACCAGTTGATCTCCACAGATGCCGTGCAGGAGTATTCGGATATCACAGTGGATTTCGATCCGACTTTTCAGGAGTTGGTGTTCCATCAAATTCAAATTGTGCGAGATGGAAAGATCATGGATCAGCTTGCCGTCAACGAGGTAGAACTGATTCGGAGGGAGGCCGACAGCGATGTGGCGCTGTATGATGGCAACCTAACTGCGGTGGTTCACCTCTCGGATGTGCGCAAAAATGATGTAGTCCTCTACAGTTATTCGATTAAGGGATTTAACCCAGCTTACGGTAATCATTTTTTCGCGGAGTTGTACCATGGATTTACGGTGCCGGTGGATAGGTTTCATTATCGGGTTATCACAGACAGTTCTCAAAAGCTGTATTTTACCAAGCTAAACCACGATAAGGAACCTGAACTACAAGAAAGGGAAGGCATCAGGGAATATTTCTGGGAGGACAGGGATGTGCCTGCCCTCACGGTAGAAAATAACCTGTCACCTTGGGAACTGCTGTATCCCATCACATCCATTTCCACGCAGCAGGATTGGGGCGAAGTGGTTCGGTGGGCGTTGCCATTTTACGAGACTGGAGAGGTGCCGCGCGTATCGGTGGAGCGTGGGAGCAAATTGGAAACGATCAACGCGTTGATTACGGCGGTGCAGGATGATGTGCGTTACTTGGGTCTGGAAGACGGCATCAGTGCGTATAAGCCCTATTCTCCCATGCAGGTGTGGAATCAGAAATTTGGGGACTGCAAGGATAAGTCTCTTTTGCTGGCGGCACTGCTTCGGAAGGAAGGAATCAACGCCTTCCCGATGTTGGTGAACACGGAGTATCGGCACCATGTCCGTCGATTTCAGCCTTCACCAATTGCCTTTGACCATTGCGTAGTGATGTATGAGTTTGAAGGGGAGGAGTATTTTGTAGACCCGACCATTAGTAACCAAAAAGGGGAGTTGGCAAGCAGGTATTTTCCGGATTATGGCATGGGATTGCCCATTAAGCCGGGGATTACCGCCTTGATCTCCCTACCCGCCCCGAAGCCATCGGAGGTGCGGATCAAGGAGTCGTATACCGTTCACGGGATTGGTGGAGATGCTTCTTTGCGCATAGAGACCACGTACATCGGGGAAAGGGCAGACGATATCAGGGCTTATTTTGAGGATAACCCGAGAGATCAGATACAGCGGGAATACCGGGATTTTTACCATAACCTATACGAAGGCATAGAGTCAGCGTATAGCGTGGAGTTTACCGATGAGGCCGAGGGAGCACTCAATGCTGTCCGGACAGTCGAGCATTATCGTATTCCCGAGTTTTGGAGTGTAGACGAAGTCAGCGATATGCACGTGGCTAGAATTTACCCTTTGGTACTTGAGTCCATGACGAACTACGCCGGTACACCCGCACGAAGCTCACCGTATTACCTGGGGCCGCCTTTCCATTTTATCCAAGAATCGGTGGTACATCTTCCGGAAGCTTGGAACGTCGCGCCCGAAGAGAAAAAGGTAGAAACGGACGAGCTGTTTTACCATGGTACGGTAGGTGGAGCTGGAGACAAAGTGTATGTTTCTTACACCTATACCCAGCGTAAGAAGGAGGTTTCCGCTGAAAGGGTGACGACTTTCCTTAAGGATTACCAGACTGTGGAGAATGATTGGATGTTTTATCTAAGCTATCAGCCGCCGTTAGAAGGTTTTAAACTGGATACGATCGCTGTGATTTTTGCCGTGCTGATCATGGGCGTAGGGGGCTTTTTGGGATGGAGACTGTATGTGGGGTATGATCCGGCTGCATGGCGTTTTGCGGAAAACAAAGCGATCGGTGGATGGCTGATCTTGCCTACGATAGGGATAACTCTTGCCCCCGTGCGTTTGCTGATAGAATTTATGGAGGTGGATTTTTTTAACCAACATGTGTGGACCAGTCTCGAATATCAGGGATTAAAATCCGTGATGGTTTTTTCATTTGTCGTAAACATCGCTTTGTTTGTCTATGTATGGATCGTTTTGGTGCATTTTTATGCCAGGAGGACCAGCCTGCCTATGCTTATTACATTTTTTTATGCAGCAAATTTGTTCATTGTCGTGGTGGACCATTACCTGTCCCTTAAGGTGCTACAGCTACCGGCTTCGGAACTTGGATACCGAGATATTGGCAATGCTTTATTGTCTGCCTGTATTTGGATTCCTTATTTTCGGTTTTCGGAACGGGCCAAGTCAACCTTTTGTAAAACATACGAACATCAATCGGTGCGCCTAACCTAGATTCGGTTGTTTTAGAGCTGCTTTTTTCGTTAAAAGGCTGAGGTTTATGGCGTTTTTTGACGGCTTTATCGCTATATTGTTGCCAAAACAATACCCCAAACCCAGCCATCATGTCGATTTTTGCCTTTGTATTGTTGGCATTAGCCTTCATACTTGTTGCCATCATCCGCTTTAAGATCCACCCCTTTCTTGCGCTATTCGTTGGCGCGATCCTATACGGTCTCATCAATGGCATGTCCACCGATCTGATCATCAAATCGATCTCTGATGGGTTTGGTGGGGTGTTGGGGAGGATTGGGTTGCTGATTCTGTTTGGGGTGATCATTGGCACATTTTTGGAAAAGACAGGAGGGGCATTTGTCATCGCCCAACAGGTGCTGAATTGGATCGGGAAGAAGTTTGTGATGCTCGGCATGATGATTACCGGGTATATATTATCCATTCCGGTTTTTGGCGATAGCGCCTTTATCATGCTGAATCCCATCAACAAATCGCTGTCCTTTAAAGGAAAACTTCCATTTTTGGCGACCACGGTTGCACTTACCTTGGGAATTACAGCTACCCACTCGTTAGTACCTCCGACACCAGGCCCCATCGCAGCAGCCGGTATATTGGGGGCGGATTTAGGGATGATTATCTTTTATGGGTTGATCGTCAGTGCGATCGGACTGGTTCCCTGTTACTTTTACTGCAAGTATTTTCTTCCTAGGTATCACTTGGAGCCCGTTTTCGCCCAAGTGGCGGAACAGGAGTCTAAGAAGAAATTCCCCAGTCTTGGCAAGTCCTTTATGCCCGTGATGATCCCTCTTACCTTAATTGTGTTGGCCTCCATCGCTGCGTACCCCACGCGTCCGTTTGGCGAGGAAAATTTGTTCACCCTGTTTATCTTGTTTGCAGGTAATCCCATCATTGCACTACTGATTGGCGTCTTGTTATCCTTTACGCTTCCGGAAAAGTTTGATGTGCAGTTACTTTCTGCATCGGGCTGGTTCGGTGAGGCCTTGTTGATAGCTTCGCCGGTGATTTTGATTACCGGTGCCGGGGGGGTATTTGGAAAGATGCTGGAGAATTCCGGCATCGCGGACCAGGTGGGCGCCACGCTGCTTAGCGGAAATTACAGCTTGTTGCTCCCTTTCCTGATGGGGTTTTCTTTAAAGTCTGCGCAGGGTTCCTCTACAGTAGCACTGGTTACCACTGCGTCGATCATGGTGCCGCTTATGGCAACTTTAGGATTGGAGAGCGAGCACATGAAGGTGCTTACGGTGCTATCCATCGGTGCGGGCGCTATCGCGGTTTCTCATGCAAACGATAGTTTCTTCTGGGCAATGACCCAACTTACCGGTATGGATATCAAAAAGGGCTATATTTCCCATAGTGTCGGGACGGTGATTCTGTCATTTACCGCTATGGCGTTGATTTTGCTTATCGCAAACCTTTCGTAAGCGGAGAATGATTGGTTTTCTTGAAGGCTTGAGGTGGCCTGATTGGTGCGGTGTCACCAATGGCGAGAGCGGGGGAGCATTGGAGGCATGTTTGCGTATTGATCGTGGGAAAAGTGATCACGGTATTTGAAGTAGGTTTTTATTCAGTTTGTTGTATGCTTTAAATGAAGGCGTTTACCGAAGAATCTACCGACTATGAAGGACAATAGGCCGGATTTCAGCAGCTTTTTTTATTTCAACCCGTTACCATCCTGGGTGTACGAATTAGATTCCTACCGAATCTTGGATGTAAATGAGGCGGCCATCGCACATTATGGCTATACACGTGATGAGTTTTTGAGCCTTACGATCAAGCATCTCCTTCTTGAGGCTGAAATTCCCCAATTAGTAGCTGCTCATGAAGATGTATGGGAACGTGAAGGGAATTTTTACTTCGGTGTATTTACCCATCAAAAAAAGGGCGGAGAGATTATCCGCATGAAGGTCAATGGGCACAAGGTGGATTACCTGCGAAGGGCCTGTATGATGGTGGTGTGTCAGGATGTGACCCAGGAAGAGAAACTTTTGGCCCAACTAGCCCAATCGGAAAGGCGCTTGAAGGACCTGTCAGCCTTGGCGAAATTGGGATATTGGAAATATGATGCCGGAAAGCAACTGTTATCATGGACGGATGAGGCTTACAGAATTTGGGGTAGGGAAAAGGGAGTTTTTAATCTGGATCTTGGAGAATTACTGCAAACTATCTATCCCGAGGACCGTGAGCTGGTAAGAGAAACCCATCGGCTTGCTCTAAAGGAACGGGAAGGGTTCCATCTTGAGTATAGGATTCTATTGCCAAATGGGGCGGTTCGCTGGGTGGATCAGATAGCTATATGGGCTAATGGCAACGCGGATGGTCTGGTAATTGAAGGAACGGTGCAAGATATCAGTACACGAAAGCAGAACGAGCTTCAACTGGGTGAGATCACCGCAAAACTGGAGGAAAGTGAACGACGGTTCAGAATTGCTCAGGAGATTTCGCCGGATGGATTTACCATACTGCACCCGATAAAGGATGAAGATGGGACGGTGGTTGACTTTGAATGGGTTTTTCAAAACAAAGCAATCGCGGAAATTAACGGAACGAACCCAAATTCGGTGGTTGGGAAGCGACTTCTGAAACTATTTCCCATGCATAAACATTCGCCGCTGTTTGCATCCTATGTGTCGGTGGCCACGACAGGGAAAACGGAGGTTTTTGAAGAAAGTAACCTCCGTGAATTTGTTGGGGTGCCCACTTGGCTTCGCCTAGTGATTGTGTCTATGGGGGAAGATATTGCTGTACTAACCCAAAATATTACCAAACAAAAGGAAGCCGAAGAGAGGCTACGTGAAAGTGAAGTGAAGTATAAGACAATTTTTGACATCGCATCGGTTGGAATTGCACAGGCTGATCCCAATTCCGGAGAGATTACCCTGATTAATGCCTATTACGAAACCATCACCGGTTATTCCTTGTCGGAGCTGAATGGCATGAAGTTCAAAGAGCTTACCCATCCGGATGATCGGCAGCGGGATTGGGAGATCTACCGCAAAGCAGCCGCCGGTGAGTGTGAATATAAAAATGAAAAACGTTATGTAAAGAAAGACGGGTCGATTGTATGGGTACGACTGCACATTGCCTTCGTACGGGATGAGACGGGTAAACCGATCATTTCGGTAGCTATTTGCGAGGATATCAGTGAGCGTAAGCAATTTGAGCTTAAGTTGCAGGAATTAAATAGATCACTTGAGAAAAGAACCCACGACCTGGAAGTGATGAATGCGGATTTAGAGCAGTTTGCGTTCATTGTCTCCCACGATCTACAGGAGCCTCTTCGGATGATTTCCAGTTTTATGGAGCAACTGAAGAAGAAATATGGAGATCAGCTGGATGAAAAGGCGCATCAATACATTGGCTTCGCCACGGATGGCGCAAAACGAATGAGGGAAATCATACTCGACCTGCTGGAATACTCACGTGCAGGAAGGCTTGTCGATCAGGTAGAAAAGGTCGCATTGAATGAGTTGTTTGCCGATTACCAGTTACTTCGAAAGAAGTTAATTGCTGAAAATCGCGTTACACTACATATCCCCGAGTTGCCTGTTATAGCATGCTATAGGGCACCGATGACACAGACCATTCATAGCCTGCTGGATAATGCCATAAAATACGCAAGGCCCGGTGTATCTCCGGTGATCCATGTAAGTGCAGAAGATAGTGGCTCCTTTTGGCAGATTAGCGTAGCGGACAACGGGATTGGGATAGATCGGGAGCACTTTGATAATATATTTGTTGTTTTTAAACGTCTACATCGTACAGATAAACACCAAGGAACGGGCATTGGTCTTTCAATTGCTAAAAAGCAAGTGGAGTCATGGGGAGGGAAGATATGGCTGACATCCACTCCGGGAGAAGGGTCTGTCTTTTATTTCACTATTCCCAAAGCTAAATTTGACAGGTCAATCTAAAGGCTCCATGAAATATAAAAGCGTGTATTGGATCGCAGGCATGATCATCAGTGTATTATGCTGGGGAGTGGCTTTCTATGGCTGGAACTATTCTAATCAAGTAGCGCAAAAGCAGAACGTCGAATTTGCAGAGCAGAAAATAAATGAGCTAAACGAGATCTATATCAACTTTCTGACCGCCGTCATGGAAAGTAGGGGCTATCGGTTAAATCAGAGCGAAAACCGACAGGAAAACTATCTTTCCTATCGAAATGCCACACAGAGCTTATTAAGGCGATACTCGGAGTCAGCGGAGTTTGCGCAAGATAGTGCGTTGTTTTTGCCGTTTAGTAACTTGATCCATAGAAGGCTAAACGATCTGGATGCGGAGATGGGAGGTTTAAGGGTGGATTCTTTGACGTCACAAACGCATGGGGAAATTGAGGCGATAGACTCCGCCTTAACACTATTGCAGGAGAGACAGCAGGCCATACTGGCCTATTGGGACAATCTATCTGTGACAGCATCCGAAGATTACGACCATGACAAAGATTTAAATGATCAGTTATTCGTCATTTGGTTTTTGAGCACGGTGGTATTGGCAGTTTTTTTCATTTTTGCCCTTAGAAAGAACGTCAGGTCACAACTTCGACATGCGATAGCGGAAGAAAGGCTTGCAATCACCCAACAAAAGGAAGCAGAATTTAGCGCGGCATTTGACTACGCATCCATCGGCATGGCATTGGTGGATATAGATGGAAGATGGTTGCGGGTGAATCGAAGTTTATGTGCCCTATTGGGGTATTCAGGGGAAGAACTGACCGGCTTCACTTTTCAAGACCTCACCCATCCGGATGATTTGGCTGAAAACCTGGTTTTTTATGAAAAAATGCTGAAGGAGGAGATAGAGACCTATCAAATGGAAAAGCGCTACATAACCAAGGCGGGGGAATACGTCTGGGTGCTACTTTCCGTATCCCTTGTATGGGAGGATCGTAAGCCGAAGTATTTCATCGGACAGATGCAAAACATCACCAAACAGAAGGAACTTCAGAATCAATTGCTTTTTGAGAAATCAAGGTTGCAGCAGGTGATCGACGGCACCGATGCAGGTACCTGGCAATGGAATATCCAAACGGGGGAAACCATATTCAATGAAAAATGGGCCGAAATGATCGGTTATTCACTCAGTGATCTGGCACCGATTTCGATCGAAACCTGGGGTAAGTTTGTGCATCCGGAGGATTTGGCCCAGTCGAATCAAGTATTACAGGATTACTTTGACAAGAAAAGCGAGTATTACGAATGTGCCTGCCGGATGAAGCACAAATCGGGCGATTGGATTTGGGTAATGGATCGGGGAAAAGTCATGTCTTGGACACCGGACGGAAAACCTGAGTGGATGTTTGGTTCGCATATTGAGATTACTTCCATGAAAAATCTTCAGGAATCCCTCGAGCAGGAACGCCGGAAATTCACAACCATCTTTAATTCCAGCTACCGGTTTGTTGGGTTTTTGGAGTTGGATGGAACACTGATAGAGGCAAATGAAACCGCGATGAACTTTGCGGGCTTGAAGACACAGGACGTAATCGGGAAGAAGTTTTGGGACTGCCATTGGTGGCAGATAAGTGCACAAACACAAGCACATCTAAAAGAGGCCATCGAACGGGCGGCTAAGGGGGAAACCGTAAATTACGAGGTGGCCGTTTGGGATGTGGACAAAAAGCCTGTCACCATCTTGTTTAATCTTAAGCCCGTCCGAAATCACCATGGAGAGGTTGTGTATATTATTCCAGAGGGTACCATCATACAGGAGCTCATAGATTATCGAAGCAAACTGGAGACGAAAAACCAGGAGCTGGAGGGTTTTGCGGCAGTAGCTGCGCACGACCTGCGCGAGCCACTGAGGATGATCCGGCAGTTTATGGATAGATTGTCCACAAAATATGGAGACCAACTGGATGATACCGCGAAAAAGTACATTCATTTTGCATTAGATGACTCCAAGCGGATGGGCAATCTCATCGACGAACTGCTTGCCTATGCCGAGATTGGCGGTTTTGAAGAAGCAGCGCCTGAGTGGGTGGATCTAAACGAAGTGTTTGACGAAACCCTACAGCTCGAGGCGTCCGTACTGTCGGAATCGGATGCGAAGGTGACCCGAGCAGAGCTGCCGAAGGTATGGGCAAACAAAACCGCCATGAGTTTGCTCTTTCAAAATCTGATAGGTAATGGCCTGAAATATCAGGCACCCGGTAATCAACCTTACATAGAAGTGAACAGTTCGGAAAACGAGGTTGGGTATACCTTGTCCTTTCGAGATAATGGAATTGGAATTGCGCCCGAAAACCATGCAAAGGTATTTAACCTATTTACACGTCTGCATAGGAAGGCGGAATATGCAGGTACCGGTATGGGGCTGGCAGCTTGTAAGAAAATTATTTCTGTTTATAAGGGTACTATCTGGGTGGATTCTGACTTGGGTAAAGGTGCTGATTTTAGGGTTTTTATTCCCAAAAGCGCCCAAATAGAACGATGACAACATCCTGTTTTTTCGCATTGCTCCAAGTGCGTAGTTAAGGGGGGTGATTTGGTTCCCTTTTTATTTAGCCGTCCAGCCTCCGTCTACCGTGACCATGGATCCTACCATGTAGCTGGCAGCGTCGCTTGCCAGGAACATGGCGGCCCCCTGAATTTCTTTCAGTTCCCCCCACCGTGCCAAAGCGGTAGCTCCTACGATGAAGCTTTTGGCTTCCTCGGTATGGGCGATCGGCAGATTCATTTCTGTGAGGAAAGGTCCTGGGCAGATGCCGTTCACATTGATGCGGAAAGGAGCCAGTTCCAGGCCCAATGCCCGCGTCATCTGTACAACGGCACCTTTGCTGGAGGTGTAGGGCGTGCGGTTCGCCAACCCCACCAAGCCCAGTGTACTGGCGAGGTTGATGATCTTGCCACTGTTTTGGGACTTCATATAGGGCGTGACAGCCTTGCAGCATAGCCAAGTTCCTGTGACGTTGATTCGCATCACCTCGTCAAACTGTTGCAATGTAAGCTCATCGATCGCCCCCCGAATATTGATGCCGGCACTGTTGATCAGGATATCGATGCGACCAAACCTGGCGTGGGCAAATTTTGCCATGGCCGCTGTTTGTGCTTCGTCGGTTACATCCACGGAAAAGGAGTCGACCTTTACGGGGTAATTTGCCGCTACCTGTTCGGCGGCTTTGCGGCCTTCATCGGCATTTCGGTTGGCGATCAGGATATTGGCTCCAGCAGAGGCAAGACCTTCCGCCATGGCTAAGCCTAGGCCTTTGGAGCCTCCGGTGATGATGGCGGTTTTGCCGGTCAGGTCAAACAATTTTATGCCGGGTAGTTTTTGCGTCATGGGTTGTTGTTTTCTTTGGTTTCGCTACATCCTAAAGCTAACTCATCCCATCCGGTATGCCAAGGAGCTTACCACATTTTTTTCTTCCAGCGCCAGCAATTCCCTAGCGGAAAGCTGACTCACTCTAGGAAGTTCCTCTCGGGATTTCTCCACCATGGCCAAGATATCTGCCAGCCTGGATGCTGATATTTGGTCACCAAATGTAGCCCAGTATCCCTTTGTGAGGCAAGGGACTACCAAGGGGTCACGGGTGATCATTTCCAAGTTAAATGTGACTTGGGGGTTGTAGCGCCTACAGATCCGGGCGATCTTTTGAAGGTCTAATATTCCTTTTCCCAAAGGTACTTCGGACATGCTAAACCCGCTGGGATGACGGTCTACGGCCATATCTTTGATGTGGGTGCTGTATACGTAAGGCGCCAGCATGTTTGTTGTATACATTGGATCTTCCATCAGGGCGATGCTGTTTCCAAAATCTAAGGTAACACCCACCCACTCGGAATCCAATTGGTGTAAAACGGCCAATAGCTCTTCGCTGCGCCAGTCTTTGTGGTTTTCTACAGCCAAGCGAACGCGGTGTTTTTCCAGTAAGGGCAGGGCAAGTTGCAAGGCCTTCACTCCTCTCTCCTGGAAATTCAGGAATTCCTGGTAGCTATGCAGGGATTCGTATCTCCTCGGGCCCAAGCTAACGCATCGCAGTACCTGTACGCCGGCTTCTTTGGCAATTTGAATTTCTTGGTCAAATTGGCCTAAATCAGCGGCATCCTTGGGCAGTGCCACGGATCCCTCCACATACATTCCGAATCCCTCACTTTCGGACCGAAGCTGCCGGGCAAAAGCATTAGTCCAGCCTCTGATACCCGTTTGTATACCACCAGCCCCTATTTGGTGGCAATGGCGTAAAAGCCCCAGCGCGTCTGTGATAGGAGGAAATTGCTCGTCTGCGGTTTTCGATTGCCATCGGGCAGCATAGGAATGCACCACAACGCCTGTGCGATGGGTAGCAGTGATCGCAGAAAGGAGGGGCAATTGAGCAGCCAAAGCACCAAGGGTGGCTAGTCTTAGAAAGTTTCGCCGGCTAATCGGCTGGTTTAAGGAATCGGACATGAGCGATAGTTAAGGGGAAGGAGGTGGTTCGTTGGCGAGGTAGTTGCGAAGTTCTTCGGAAGTCCAAGGTAATACCCGTCCCTGCGTGACGTTTCGGGCTGTAGCTACGAAGCGACGGTCAATGGCGCCGGCCTGATTACCCCATTCATTGCGGATATAGGTGAGGATGGCAGCTAGGGTTCCATCATCCAGTCGGGTATGGGCAGGCATGGAGGGGAGAATCTCGGGACTGTCATAACGTACACCATTCACCTCGATAGGGCCTTCCATGCCGTGCAATACAATTAAGGAAAGTTGTTTTTCATCCCCAATGACCCATTCAGAACCTGCGAGAGGTGGCCCCATTCGTTTAACCCCAGCTCCATCCGAGCCGTGACAACCGGCGCAAGCACTGAGGTAGTGGGACCGGCCCTTTGTGAAGAGTAGCAGGTCTTTTTCGGTCAGTGCTACCGTGGTAGCTGTAGCTACAAGGGGTGGGTTGTGTCCGGGCCAAGTAAATAGGTTTTGCAGGGCGTCAGCTTGATCCGGGCTTAGGAATGAACTATCTTGAAAGGCCCAAACAGGAGCCCGTTTCAGTGGAATGGGATCTGCCATAGGAGCCCGACCTAGCAGGGTCATGGCAGCCAAGGTGGGTTTGGCGGTCCATTTTTTTTCCTGGAGAAGCTCCGTGAGGATGTCTGCCAGTTTTTGGATTTCAATGGGATCTCTCCGCCGAAGGATAGATACGGTAACCATTTCGATAAAAATCTCACCATCCTGGTCGGAGGCCTGCCAATCGGGATGCGCGTTCAGTGCCTGGAAAAAGTCAACGGAATTATTGCCTAGATTGCTTAGCGCGGCGTCACGAAAAAGGGGGGCATTCCGGTGCTTAATCAGTAAATCCAAGAGCAGTTCTTCCGTTCGGCCTTGCGAAAACCAATCGGCTGATAAGCACATCTGCAAGGAGAAAACGGACGATTCCGTCTTTTTAAAGGGCTGAATGGCTTTCCATACCGCTGCTTCCATACTTGGGGTAGGAGCCGATCCGGAGGTGATGAGGCGTAGGGCTGTGGCTGCCAAATAGGGATTTTCGCTATCCAAAAATGGTAGAAGGCTATCTACATGCAGGCCGTTCAGCGCTTGTAAAGTCCATAGTGCATGTAGGCTTCCCCAAGACTTTCGGTTCCGGTCAGCGGTTTTCCAAAGTTGGGGGAGGATCGTTGCGTCACCCCTCTCCACCAATAGCCGCTGTGCCATGTCCCTCTGCCAACCATCCGGATGGGCCAGGCGGTTAACCAGTTGATCAGAGGATTTGGCCGAGAGGTGTTCGGATGGGCTGGATTTCCATCCTTTGGGGACTATCCGCCAAATTCTGCCCCGGTTGATAGGCATAACGAGGTTTCGGCTCAAGGTTATTTCCTTGAGGTAGGGAGAGATATACGCCCCGTGCTGCACCAATCCCCTGTACATATCGGCAATGTACAGGGCTCCATCTGGCCCGCTGCATAGGTTCACCGGGCGAAACCGCTCGTCCGTAGAGGCGAGAAATTCGGTGCCGGGATTGGGATCGATTGCCCGGAGGTTGATTCCCTCCTCGATAACTTGATTTCGTTTGATCAGGTTTCCAGACGGTTCGCAGACAAACACATTGCCCTGAAATGCCTCAGGTAAAGCGGTGCCACGGTAGTAGAACGGTGCGCAGGCAGCCGTAAATTCCTGCAATTTGCCTTCCTCATCCAGTATGCCGGGGATGTATCCGCGATTGATGGCCAGGTTTGGCCGGATGGGATAAATGCGCCGCTCCACCGTGAGTCCGTGGTCGATTCCTGTAGTGGGTTGGTGGAAGGGGTTGCGCTGCAGCAGGTTGGGAGGTACCAGGTCGCCATGGAGCTGGGACCAGTTGTAGTTGTAAATCAACCGGCCGAAGTTGTCCTGGCTGATGCCCCATTGCCCTCGGAACTCGGTGCTGTCACGTAGCCACTCATCGCCCTCCAATCGATAGCGGAAGGTGGATTTGGCGTTGTAATACCAGTTGTCCATGGCCCGCAGGAGTCCATTGGCCGAATGCTCGGGCAGGTTACTTCCGGCATACTCTGGGTCGATGGCGGTTTTCACGTCCGCTTTCCAATCACCATTCAGATCTTCCGTCCACCACAGGGTGCCGTTTTCCACGACCAGTGCCCCGTTTTTTACCAAAGCCAATGCCCTGGGCATGATCAGACTGTCCAGGTAGATGGTGCTGGTATCCATGGTGCCGTCTCCGTCGAGGTCTTCGAGGATGTTTATTCTCCCCACCGGTTCCTGCTCGCCGATGCCATCGATGTCGGGCATGAATCCGCGCATCTCCACCACCCATAGACGCCCATCAGCGTCAAATTGGATGTGTACGGGATCCTGCACGAGGGGTTCCGAAGCGACCAGCTGTATCTCAAGCCCCTCGTGGAGGCGGAACGTTTTCAATTGGTCGGACGGAGTGAGGGCGGGGGAAGTACCGTGGGTTTCGGAGGTCCCAAAAAAGAAAAACCACCCCGCCGAAAGGCACAAGATGCAGAATAAGGCTCCAAAAAAGACTATTTTTCGCAATGGGTATTGGGTTGACTGTCAATCTGTTTAAATGTAAGGGATATTGAAGAAAATTTGAAATGCTTTTGAGATTAATTTTTTTATTGTCTGATGAACTATTGGTTTTGGAATAATGGGAAGTTATCTAAAAGTTGTGGTTGGATTTTTGGCGTTGTTCAGCGCATGCAGTGGTCAGCACGAAGAAATTCACACAGGTAGATTTGTCCACCTTTCTGCCCTCCCGCTGACCTATTCTCCTGTTGCGATCGGTTTGTCGTTACGGGACCACTCGCTCCAGGAACCTACATACAGCTTTGGTATTGGAAGCCCGGCATGTGCCATGGCTAATAACGTGTGGCAAGCCGTTACGCCGGATCCACAATGCACGGTTACGTTTTCAGGAGCGGAATGGTTTGTGGTGGACATATAGAGTTGTCTCAGTTCCTCGGGGGATTTGAATCGGCCCATTGCGTCCAAGTTGTTGGCAAAGGGAATATTGATGGCCCCAGGTATATGACCGGCTATCAAATCTATGGGTTCCGTATTGCCAAGGTACCGGTCCCTTTCTCTAACGTCAATCACCGTTTTAGTAGGGTCAGCCGCCGCCGATTCCGTTTCTGCCATATTTACCAAGGGCAGTTGCCATGTCTGAACAGGGTAGGGTGCTACCGGGGTAGGGGTTACCTCGCCTGATTCGGTTGGAAATCCCGCTTCTACCGCTGCCTGAAACCCACCATCGAGTACCTGTACTTTTTCGTGTCCCGCCGCGCGTAGCATCCACCAAAACCTCGCCGCGGACATGCCCCCCTGCTTGTTGTCGTATACAATCACATGGGTATCGGGCTGTATGCCCCACTTTCCCAAAGTCTGAGCAAATTTTTCTGGTGTAGGCAGGGGGTGCCGGCCACCTTGGGCAGCGTCCGGCTGTATATCCGACAGGTCGGTGTTCAGATCTGCGTAGATGGCACCTTTTAGATGGCTAGCCTCATAGGTGGATTTGCCAAAAGAGGTGTCAACCAAGATATAGTTTCTTTCAGTCATAGAAAGAAGACCTTCGGGGGAAATCAATGGAGTTAGTGGTTGTGTCATGGTTTTCGTTAATTTGTGCCAATAGGCGCTTTGTAAGATGAATTAGTGGATTTCGAATGACCTCAGGCTCTGACCTGCCCATCTCCCCGGATCACCCACTTGTAAGAAGTGAGTTCTTCCAAGGCCATGGGGCCTCGGGCATGCAGTTTTTGCGTGCTGATACCGATCTCTGCCCCCAAGCCAAACTGGGCCCCATCGGTAAACGCCGTGGAGGTATTGGCATACACGGCCGCAGCATCGACCGCCCGAAGAAAGTGGTCTATGGTTGCCTTGTCTTCGGCAATAATCGCCTCGCTATGCTTGGAACTGTACCGGGCAATATGGGCCAACGCTTCTTCCAAGCTGTTTACGGTTTTGATGGACAGTTTCATCGCAAGAAATTCCGTGCCGAAGTGCTCTTCCGTGGCCTTCGAAAGCAAGGTGTCGGGATAGGAGCCTTTCAAAACCGCGTAGGCCGGCCCGTCTGCAAAGATCTCCACTTCTTTTTTTGCCAATTCCTTTCCGATAGGGATCAGGTCCTGCAACCGATCTTGGTGGATCACCAGGCAATCCAACGCGTTGCATACGCTTACCCGGCGGGTCTTTGCGTTCACGATCACGGGCATTCCCTTTTGCAGATCGGCGGAGCGGTCATAATAAGTGTGCACGATTCCGGCACCGGTTTCGATAACCGGCACCTTGGAGTTGTCCCGGACAAAGTTGATCAGTCCCTGACTTCCCCTTGGAATGATGATGTCGATGTAGCCGACCGCCTGCAGCATTTCCTTGGTAGCCTCTCGGTCTGCGGGAAGCAGCGTGACGATATCCGTCGTGACCCCTTCTCTTTCCAGTACTCGGTGAATGCAGTCCAAAATGGCCGTATTGGAGTCATGGGCATCCGATCCACCTTTAAGCACCAGTGCATTTCCGGTTTTTAGGCACAAGCTAAATACATCGAAGGTAACATTCGGCCGTGATTCGTAGATGATGCCGATAACACCGACGGGAACCCGTATCTTTTCGATGTGCAGGCCATTTTCGAGTGTTTTTTCGCTCAGCTGCGTTCCCAGGGGCGAGGGAAGGTTGGCCACATTTCGGATATCGGAAGCGATGGCTGAAATCCGTTCTTCGGTCAGCATCAACCGGTCATACTTGGGATCCTTGGGATCCATACGCCCAAGATCCAATTTGTTTGCTTGCAGGATGGTTTCCATCGACGCCAATGCTTCATCGGCAAGCGAGCGGAGGATGCGGTTAATGGTTTCTTCCGAGAGCATGGACAGGACCCTGCTGGCATTTTGTACTCGTTTGAAAGTGCCTTCTAAACTCATAATAGCTTTTAATTCGGTAATTGGATGATTATTTTAGGTCGTAAAGGTATAGGTAGTCGTAGTGAACCAAGGGCCGCTGATGCGGCTGACCGATTTTTTCTAAGGCTGAACCAGCGCCATACTCTGCTTTTCCGAGGCCGAGTATTTGACCGGTTTCGTCCACAATTCGAATGATGTCACCCTTCAGAAAATCGCCTTTTACTGTGACAATACCTATGGGAAGTAGGCTGGTTATTTTTTGGGAATTGAGGGCCTTTTTTGCGCCTTCGTTTACCACTACTTCGCCTTTGGAGTAGTTTTCGCTGTGGGCAATCCATTTTTTCTGGTTGTGTCGGGTTTTACCCGGTTCAAAGTAGGTGCATACCAGCGTGCCATCTGTAAATCCTTTCAACACCTCATCCCGTTTACCATTGGCTATCAGTACTTCGATGCCCAGATCGGCAGATTTTTTGGCCATGGTCATCTTCGTAAGCATGCCTCCCCGCCCAAAGGAAGATTTGCCGGTGGTGATGTATTGACTGAGGTCGGGCACCTGCCTACCTACTTTGGTGATGAGTTCGGACGAGGGATCTGAGGGGTGTCCTTTGTAAATACCATCCACGTTTGTAAGCAGTACCAAACTGTTGGCATCGATCATGGCTGCTACCAATCCCGCCAACTCGTCGTTGTCGGTAAACATCAGCTCGGTGACAGCCACCGCATCGTTTTCGTTGATCACCGGTATCACCTGGTTTTTGAGGAGACCGTCCAGGCAGTTTTTCATATTGAGGTAATGTACCCGGTCGCGAAAGTCCTCTTTGGTTACCATCAGTTGGGCAATGGTATGGCCTTTTTCCAGGAAGAGATTTTTATACGAGCGGATCAGTTCGATTTGACCGATAGAGGCCCAAACCTGCTTTTTGGTAATCGAATCCGTCTTAGGGTTTAAGGCTAGTGCCTTTCGCCCAAAGGCTACCGCGCCAGAGGTTACCAGAACAATTTGATGGCCAAGCTCCTTAAGAAATACCATCTGGTCCACCAGGGAGGCCATGCGGTTATGGTCAGGAGTACCGTCGTCCTGGGTCAGTACATTGGAGCCTATTTTGATGACAACCGTCTTGGCCATAAAAACATGAGGTTTGGCGTGAATTTAATAGGTGCAAAAATAGAACTCTTTGGGCAATATGGCTATTTTGTGGCGACAAAACCTACCAACAACCAAAACCAACCGTCGTGGGAGACTTAATTATTGACTTTAGCAATTGGATATGGGGCACCCCATTGCTTGTGCTGCTGCTGGGCGGTGGCTTGTACATGTTTGTATATTCAGGCTTTATCCCTTTTGTGGGGTTCCGGCACGCCCTTAAGGTGGTGGGGGGCAAGTACGATGACCCGAACGCTACCGGAGACATCACATCCTTGCAGGCGCTTTCCTCCGCTGTAGCCGCTACGGTAGGGCTGGGGAATATTTCAGGGGTTGCCCTTGCCATCGGTATGGGTGGTCCCGGAGCGATCTTTTGGATGTGGATGTCCGCCTTTGTAGGCATGGCCACCAAGTTTTTTACCTGTACACTGGCGATCATGTACAGAGGGAAGGATTCCTCCGGGCACGTCCAGGGAGGACCCATGTATGTAATTGAGGAGGGAATGGGCAAGAAATGGAAGTTTCTATCGGTCATCTTTTGTGTAGCGGGTATTTTGGGCCTGTTGGTTATTTTCCAGGCCAATCAGCTTACTGCTGTTTTACGGGCCGTAATGCTGGAACCCTTTGGCCTAGATCAGGGCATGCCTACACGCTGGGCCATTGGATTGGTTTTGATGGGGTTGGTTGCCACGGTAATCCTCGGGGGTATTCAGCGGATAGCCAAAGTGGCTTCACGCTTGGTACCTTTTATGGTGACGGTTTACTTTATAAGTGTACTCGTTATTTTAGCAAAGAACTTGGGGCAGGTGCCGGAGATGCTTTGGTTGATATTACGGGATGCTTTTACCGGAGATGCCGTATTGGGCGGGGCTGTAGGACAGGTAATCATCATCGGTGCCAGGCGGGCGGCATTTTCCAATGAAGCCGGAATCGGAACCGCTCCCATGGTACATGGTGCGTCCAAAAACAGCGAGCCGGTGCGGGAAGGATTGATCGCCATGTTGGGACCCTTTATTGACACCATTGTGGTCTGTACTCTTACCGCATTAGCTATCATGGTGACGGGAGTCTGGCAAACCGGCGAAAAAGATGGGGTACTGCTTACGCTGTCGGCTTTCGAGCAAGGGTTGCCGGGGATAGGCAAATACCTGCTGATGGTTTCGGTATTGGTGTTTGCACTCTCTACCATGTTTACCTATTCCTACTACGGGCACAAGTGCTTTAATTACCTATTTGGAGCTGACAAGGCAGACTTCTACAATTATTTCTACCTGGCTACCTTGGTGGGGGGGGCTGTCACCTCCTTGAGTGTGGTGATGAGTTTCGTAGATGCGATGTATGCCGTGATGGCATTCCCTACCATGATATCGGCACTATACCTCTCTCCAAGAGTCCGGGAGGCCTCTAAGGATTATTTCCAACGGATGAAAAACATGGATACATGAAATCGAGCATGACGTATCCGTCACACACTGGGATGCCCCGATAGCTATCGGGGCATCCATGCGAGATTCCATGTGACCACTGAAAAACAATTATAGACACATGAATTGGTTAGTAGCACCCAATGCGTTTAAGGGCACCATCGAAGCGGATCGGGCGGCAGCTTTGATCCGAGAGACTATTCTCGCCGCAAATTCCTCCCATCGAGTGGAGCTTTGTCCGATTGCCGACGGTGGCGACGGTACCTGCCACTTGCTGTCCGATATTTTGGCCATGGAACGGGTGGTACTCCACGCCTGTGGCCCGCTTGGTCGGCCCATGGAGGGGTTCTTTGGGTTTGAGGAAATTTCCAAAACTGCTTTTGTGGATGTATCTACCGTTTCCGGGATCAAATGGCTCCAAGACTGGGAAAGGGATCCCTGGACGACAAGTTCTTATGGTACCGGAGAGTTGATCCTTCGGGCCGTAGATCTAGGTGCAAAGGAGGTGGTACTCGGACTTGGAGGCAGTGCAACGGTGGACTTGGGCACGGGCATTTTACGGGCGTTGGGCTTTTTGTTTTTGGATGAAAATGGGCGGGAAATACCAGTCTTTTCACCCGGATTTCTGTCAAAAATCGCCCATATTCAGCAGACGAGGCCTTGGAGCGATTTGAAGTTTACCATCCTCTGTGATGTGGACAATACGTATTTTGGAGAGCGGGGGGCTATCCCTGTATTTGGCCCGCAAAAGGGATTGAAACCGGAGGATTTTCCGGCGTTTGAAAAAGCCTCCCGTAATCTTGTGCGTCTTTTCGGGCGTAAGGCAAATCGGGAGCTGGAGGATAAACCGGGCTTCGGAGCGGCAGGAGGAATTGCGTTGGGGTTGAGCGCGTTTTTTGAGACCAACTTAGTGTCCGGTGCCAGGTACTTTTTTGACAAAGTGCACATGGCCGATCGCATAGAAAGGGCAGATCGTATCGTGACTGGCGAAGGTAGGTACGACAGTCAGTCGGATCAAGGAAAGGGCAGCCATGAACTGCTGAAGTTGGCCAAGGCGGCAGGGAAGGAGATTTGGCTGGTTACGTCAGGCACGGATGCAACGAACAGCGGCTTCGATCGGGTATTGCAGCTTCCTGACTTGGATTTTTCTGCGCCTGACTTAGCCGATAGGGCGGAGAGAAACCTGCTGGAGACTATAAGAAGTTCCTGCTAGCGCCTTATTTGCAAGTGCGCTGATTTGTAGGCAAATTTGACAACCATTACATGCCATCGTATTTCTATCAAACCTTTTTTCAATGAAGTATTTCCCTCAAGCAATAGTGCTTCTTCTAGGTCTACTACTGGTTCGGCCCTGTGTGGGGCAGAATTCCGTTCTATCTGTATCTAAGATCATGCAGGATCCCAAGTGGATGGGGAGCTTTCCTTCCGGTATTCAGTGGGATGAGCACGGGGAGCAAGTTTTTTTTAAGTATAACCGAGACCAAGATCCGGAAGACTCCCTGTATCGGGTTTCGGTACGCACTGGGGAGTTGTCCAAGCTGACCTGGGCCGAGGAGCGGGCATTGGTGGCATTCAACGGGGTATACGATGCGGACAAAACCCACAAAGCTTATGTCAAGGATGGGGCGTTAAAGGTGTATGAACTTGCTTCCCGTACCGAGTGGCATCTTTTGGAGCTTGGAGGTAATGTGCAGGATATTCATTTTCTGGGCAACGGTGATCGGCTGGCCTTTCGGTTTGGTACAGATGCCTATGTGTATCAGCTCAAAACCGGGTTTCTGCGTAAATTAACCCAGATTCGATCTGGGGAAAAAAAGGAGGAAAAGGATCCTACGGAACAGGATGCCTGGATTAAGCAGGAAAATTTGGAGCTTCTCCAAGTAGTCCAAGATCGGTTGGAGAAGTCCAAGCAAACAGACACCATCAATAAGCAGAAGCAAAACAATGAGAAATTTTCCTTCTACCTGGGTAAGCGGCAGTTGGTTGGATTACGTGTTTCAGCGGATGAAAAGTACGTTTCTGTGCTGCTGAATACCCCGGCGGAGAATTCCGGAACGAATGTGCCGGATTACATCGATGCAGGAGGCTATACCAGGGATCTTTCCGCACGACCAAAGGTTGGTGTCAAGGCCGGTAAGTCGGAGCTTGCGTTGTATGATCTAAAACAGGACACTCTCTATTTTGTAACAGGGAATGATTTACCGGGATTGGATGACCTTCCGGATTTCGCGGTCGATTACCCGGGTAGGGATTGGAAAGCCTACAAGCGGGAGTTGGTTTATTCCCAAGCGATTTTTTCGCCGCAAGGCAATCGTGCGGTTACGCAGGTCCGTTCTACAGACAACAAAGACCGATGGATTATTGAGGTGGACCTAGCTACTGCTATACCGCGTCTTTTGGACCGTCAAAGGGACGAAGCCTGGGTAGCTGGTCCTGGCATAGGCTGGTCCGGTGGGGGAGGATTGTTGGGTTGGTTGCCCGATGGGGAGCATGTCTATTTTCAGTCGGAGGAGAGTGGGTATTCCCATCTGTACTTGGCATCCATTTCCACCGGTACCAAAAAAGCGCTGACGCAAGGGGCATTTGAAGTGTTTGATCCTCAGTTGTCGGCTGACAAAAAGCACTGGTACTTAACGACCTCGGAGGTACACTCTGGCGAAAGGCATTTTTATCGCATGCCTCTAATGGGAGGCAAGATGACGCAACTCACGTCCATGGAAGGCAACAACGAAGTTACGCTCTCTCCGGACGAAAAATGGTTGGCTATTCGTCATTCTTATAGCAATAAGCCTTGGGAATTGTACCTGCAGGCAAATAAGCCGAACGCCCGTGCAGAGCAGCTTACTTCCGGTCAATCCGAGATATTCAGTGCCTACCCTTGGCGTGATCCCCAATTGATTAAGTTTACCGCTTCGGATGGCAATGAGGTTCCTGCCCGACTTTACCTCCCCGAACCGGATAGAGGCAATGGCGCCGCGGTGATATTTGTCCATGGTGCCGGTTATTTGCAGAATGTGCACAAATGGTGGTCCTCTTATTTTCGGGAATACATGTTCCATAATCTGCTGGCAGATTTGGGATACACCGTATTGGATATTGATTACCGGGGCAGCGCCGGTTATGGGCGGGATTGGCGAACGGCCATTTACAGGCACATGGGCGGCAAGGACTTGTCAGATCAGGTAGACGGTGCTGTCTACTTGGTGCAGCAACACGGGGTAGATCCTGATCGGATCGGGATCTATGGTGGCAGCTACGGGGGCTTTATCACCTTGATGGCACTGTTTAACGCTGCCGATACTTTCAAGAGCGGAGCGGCACTCCGCTCGGTTACCGACTGGGCACATTACAACCATCCCTATACCGCCAATATTCTCAACGAACCCAAGGAGGATCCCATTTCCTATCGCCGCTCTTCCCCGATTTACTTTGCGGAGGGATTACGCGGACATCTGCTGATGGCGCACGGCATGGTGGATGTAAACGTGCATTTTCAAGATGTCGTGCGCCTATCCCAACGGCTGATTGAGCTGGGCAAGGACAATTGGGAACTGGCCGTTTATCCCGCAGAAGACCATGGTTTTGCCGAACCCAGCAGTTGGATAGATGAATATAAGCGGATCCTGAAGCTTTTTAATCAAACGTTGTTGGAGTAGGGTGTCTCGGTAAGTTGGTAATAGCAAGAGGAGAATTACATGTGTTTATTGATTTCATCCCAAAAATAAATGGTAAAGCAAATGAAAAGAAGAATAATGGGTTGGATTAGTGCCTGCTTGGTTGTCTTGCTCGGTGTAGTGGGATGTTCGGGAAAGGCTGTCTATTACGTGATAGCCACCGAGCTGGGAGAAATAGAAGTGGAGCTATATCCCAAGCAGGCACCCGGTACCGTAGCCAATTTTGTGGCCTATGCCGAAAGCGGAGCTTATGAGAAATCTACGTTTTTTCGGGTCTGTACTCCGGAGAACGAGGCCGACCGGGAGGTTAAAATTGAAGTCATTCAGGGCGGGAATGTGGCAGATGAGAGGCTGCTGCCCGCCATTCAATTGGAAACTACGGAGATGACTGGACTTAGCCATAGGGATGGTACCTTGTCGATGGCAAGGTCTACGCCCCACAGCGCCCAAAGCAGCTTTTTTATTTGTGTAGGTGATCAGCCTGAGCTGGATTTCGGAGGGAAGCGCAATCCAGACGGGCAGGGTTTTGCTGCTTTTGGCAAGGTTACTGCCGGTATGCACGTGGTGCGGACCATTCAGCATATGGAAAATCAAGGACAGTACTTGATTGACTCGGTGCGTATACACAGGGTCTTTCGAAAATAGTGTGAAAGGAAAAGTACTTTTGCGGAACCCTGAAATGAAAAAGCTGCCGCAATACACGAAGTAGCGGCAGCTTTTACCTATTTATGGTCTAATAGCGGATGATTATCCGATAGAAACCCGCTTGAATTCCGAAACGGTCAGCCCTTTGGACACGCCGTCAAGGTACTGCGCAATAGTTTTGCTATTGTCCTTTACAAAGGCCTGGCTAAGCAGGGTGTTTTCCTTGTAGAACTTGTTCAGTTTGCCCAATGCAATTTTTTCGAGCATTTCCTCAGGCTTTCCTTCTTGACGGGCTTGTTCTTTTCCGACCTCAATTTCACGTTCTACCGTAGAAGCGTCGACACCGTCTTTGTCAACAGCCACAGGGTTCATCGCTGCAATTTGCATGGCCACGTCTTTTCCTGCTTCTTCTACGTTGTTGCCTCCCGTATTTTTCAGGGCTACCAACACACCTAATTTGCCGTTGGAGTGGATATAGGCTACGGCTTGGTCACCGCTTACTTTCTCAAAGTGGGACACCTCGATCTTTTCACCGATTTTACCGGTCATTTCGGTGATTTTTTCTCCCACTGTGATGCCTTCATAGGGGAGTGCGAGTATCGCGTCGATAGAAGCGGCATTTTCCTTCACTGCCAAGCTTAGGATCGCATTGGCAAGTGATCCAAACTCGTCGTTTTTGGCTACAAAGTCGGTTTCACAGGTAAGGGAAAGCAGGGTGCCCGCTTTGCCATCTTCAGCAATATGGGTTACAACAACACCCTCTTTGGTTTCTCTGTCAGCTCTGGAAGCAGATACTTTCTGTCCTTTTTTACGAAGGATGTCAATAGCTTTTTCAAAATCGCCTTCAGCTTCGGTAAGGGCTTTTTTACAGTCCATCATACCGGCTCCGGTCATTTGTCTCAGTTTGTTTACCTCTTGTGCAGTAATAGCCATTGTAATAGTTGTTTATTTGAATGTTTTTTTGAACGCCCAGACGTTCCTTACGCAGAAGGAATCTGTGCCGTAGTTAAAAACAAAAAATTGAACATAGGCTAACCTGATGTTCAATTTTTTGAAAGCATAAAATCATTGTGGATTATTCGTTAGACTCTGCGTCAACCGCTTTTTTGGCTTCCTCTTCTTCAGAGAGTTTTGCGTCGTCTTTATCTTTTTTGCGCTCACTCAATCCTTCTTCGATGGCAGCACCGAAGGCCTTCACCAAAAGGGAGATTGACTTGAACGCATCGTCATTGGCCGGGATTGGAAAGTCCACCTCGTTGGGGTTGGAGTTTGTATCCACCAATGCGAAAACAGGGATACCAAGCTTTTTGGCTTCGGAAATTGCAATATGTTCTCTTTTGATATCTACCACAAACAGCGCCGAAGGAAGTCTGGTAAGGTCAGCGATACCACCAAGTACCAACTCAAGCTTTTCACGCTGGCGAGTAATCATCAACCGTTCTTTTTTCGCCAGGTTTTTGTAAGCTTCGTCCTTCATCAACTTGTCGATTGAGGACATTTTTTTTAATGACTTTCGGATGGTGGCGAAGTTGGTCATCATACCACCCAACCATCTTTCGGTCACGTAAGGCATCTTCAGCCTTTTTGCTTCCTCTGCCACCAAATCTTTGGCTTGTTTTTTAGTAGCTACGAACATGATTTTTTTTCCGGAGCGTACTATCTGCTTGATTGCGTTGGATGCTTCTTCAAGGCAAACAAGCGTTTTGTTTAGATCGATGATATGGATCCCATTCTTCTCCATGAAGATATAGGGTGCCATTCTTGGATCCCACTTTCTCGTTAAGTGTCCGAAGTGAACACCAGCATCCAGTAAGTCTTTGTATTCTATATTGGCCATTTATTAATTAAGATATATAGGTTGTTGTATCGAATGTATGAGATACAGTTCCGACGATTATCGCTTGGAGAACTGGAATCTTCTTCTTGCTTTTCTTCGGCCAGCCTTCTTACGTTCCACCATCCTGGAATCCCTGGTTAGGAATCCTTCTTTCTTAAGAGGTGGTCTGTGTTCAGCATTTATTTCGCAAAGCGCCCTGGAGATGGCCATTCGGATGGCTTCAGCCTGTCCTTTGATTCCACCACCATCCACGTTGATGGCGATGTCGTATGACCCATCCTCGCTCACAAGCGCCAAAGGCTGCTTAACGACGATTTGATGCAGGTCAAACGGAAAATACACCTCCAACGCTTTTTTGTTGACGGTAATGTTGCCATTTCCCGGCTTCATGTAAATCCTTGCTACGGATGTCTTTCTTCTTCCGATCGTGTTAATTACTTCCATTGACGGCTGACGTTAAAATTTTACTTCTTTTGGTTGCTGCGCGCTGTGGGGATGCTCTGACCCTGCATACACATGCAAGTTGGTGTATAGCTTTCTGCCCAAACGGTTCTTAGGAAGCATGCCCTTTACCGCCTTTTCTACCAGGGTAATAGGGGATTTTTCCATCAGAAGTCGGGGGGTAGAAATGCGCTGACCTCCGGGAAATCCAGTGTGCCTCACATATACCTTGTCATTCCACTTCTTGCCTGTTAGCCTCACTTTTTCCGCGTTTACGACAATCACATTGTCGCCGCAGTCTACGTGGGGGGTAAAATTCGGCTTATGCTTACCTCTTAAAATTTTTGCCACCTCGCTGGCAACTCGACCAAGTACAAGCGAGTGGGCATCCACAACCACCCATTCTTTTTGTACCGTAGCTTTGTTTGCCGAAATGGTCTTATAGCTTAAAGTATCCACTGTTTAAATGTTTAATTATTAGCTTGTTATGTACAGTTCACCCTCAAAAAGGGACACAAAGATAGATGTAAATAAATTTATTTGCAATACATTGACAACTTTACTGCCTTATTTTCACAAGTATAGCCCCATTTTTAAGGGTTAGCCTCCTTGTTTTCTTAAATATGCCCCGTCAAGGATACTATTTCGGCTTTAACTGAATTTTTCCAACTGCCGGATCAAAACAGCAAAGTCTTTCGGGTATGGGGCCGCTACGGTGATCGGGCTTTCGTCCAGCAAACGGAACGATATGGCGTAAGCATGCAAAGCCACCCGTTGCATTAAGGGCTCCTCTTCGGTGCCCTTTTTGAGGTTAAATTTGCGTTTTATCTGCGATAAGTACAGCGGCTTGCCACCATATAGTATATCTCCGCAGATGGGAGCCCCCAGAAAGCTTAAGTGCACCCGGATTTGATGCATCCTTCCCGTGATTGGATTGCAGGCTACCAACGTGTGGCGAACATATGTCCTTATGGTATCAAAGTATGTAAGAGCGGGTTTTCCATCTATACTGACTTTTACAACGCCTTTATTATTGGCGTAAAGGTTTCGATCCACCATCGTTTGCTTGAAGTCGTGAATGCCGTCTACCACCGCATGGTAGATTTTTTCCACGCTGCGGTCTTCAAATTGGATAGCCATGTGCCGGTAGGCCTCTGGGTTTTTGGCAATGACCAAACAGCCTGACGTTTCCTTGTCCAATCGATGGCAAACCTGTGCACCCTCAGAATACGCTTTGGCCAAGTGCAAAATGTTCTGCGCCTCATGCCGGTCATCTAACGTGGGCAGGTACGGAGGTTTGTTGATTACGATCAAATCCTCGTTTTCAAACAGGATAAGGCTTTTAAAATCAGGTTTTTTCATAAGGTACCCCTTCGTCTTTGGGCTGCAAAGCTAGGCAATTATCCATATCCAACGAAATGGTAAGCTGATTTTGGCATCTGATCTCCTCTCCATATCCCGGTTAAGTGAACTTGCCTTATACCGTCCATAATATTATTTAATAAAAAGCATTTTGTTCAATCTCCGCCTGCCGTGGCAAACACTACTTTTTTCGCTTTTCGGTCTATGCCCACCAAGCCACCGGTAAGCGGATCTTTAGCGATTCCCTGCCCGGTAAAGGGCGCCGGAATGGTACCGACGTATTCCAACACGGTTCCTACGTGGGGGATTTTCACATAATAGACCTCCCTTTCATCGTGGCCGGTTATCAGAAATCCTTCCCGGTAGGCCACACCTCCAGAGACGCTCATGGTGCCTAGCTTTTGGACCACCTCCTTCGGAAAGGTAAACCTGCTTATCTCCTGCCATTCAGCGTCCCATTTAACCAGATAACTTGCACCATTATTTTCTTTGTAAAGGGCAAACATGCCCCACCAGTGCCCATCATGGTTGACGAGCCAGGTTAGACTGCCATCGGTTTCGCCAAAGTCAACCACCGTACAAAGATCTCCCGATCTTGGGTCAAACCTGCGAATATCGCTTCGGTCGGGCTTTTGTGGGTAATTGGAGTGGGCCATATAGAGGTAGGAATTATGGAAAAAGCCACTGTTGAGGTGAACGGCGCCTGGAACGTCTACCTGCTTTTGAAGCTTTCCGGATTTACGTTCATACTGTCCAATTCGGGTATTGTTAATGGCAAAAAAATAAAGACTGTCTGCAGCTGCGGCCTGATGTGCTTCTTTGGCAGGAAACACTTCTGTCTGTGTCCAAACTAACGTAGCGGGAGTCGGGATGTTTTTTGATAAGTTTCCAAAGATGTTGATGCCCTGATTTTCAGAAAGGGTATAGGGTGCCGCTAGGACTTGGATGCGCGCATTTTCGACATGGATACCCCCTGCAGCCTTGAAATCCGCATTGGAAGAAGGATAGAAGACTCGCGCGCCTATCTTCTTAAGAATGGCCGTTTTCTTTTTGTAGGAAGGCCATGTTTTGGAAGAATTTACGCGATTGGAGCTTTGCAAGTTGACGGCCGTAGTGGCCGTTTCTCCCACATCGCTGATATGTAGTGTAAAAAGGTCTGCAATGTGTTGATCGGAGGAGGTTCGGGCTAAGCCCACCAAGTACAAATGTTTCTGGTCTGAAATCAAATGGATGTTTTGGTACGGGTGCCACTCGGCATCCTGCCACTCGGTTCGATCCAAGCCGTCGATTTCCAAACTAGTGATAGGCTCAAACGTACCTGTCCGTTCCTGAAAGTCATTTTCCGGAAGGCTGTAAATGTCCAAATTCCGGGCGTTCCAATCTGCTACAGCCAGGATAATCTGTCCTTGGTGCGAAGTGATGCCCACTGCGCCGGCTGTCGAGCGCTCGTAAGGTCCGGATCTTTGAACGGTATAGATTGGTTGCCTCCATGGCTGCTCAAGGGATACGTCATAGACCAAAACCTGAGAGCGTGTACGTAGGTGATTGTCTTCGATACCTACCGCCAAGTTTTGGCCCATCAGCTGAAAGCCTCCGGCATGCCGAAACGGTGCTTGAAGTAATGTGTCTATGGCTAGGGTCTTTGCTAATCCGGCATTCAGTTGGACTTTGGCCATGTAGGCAATTTCGGAAGAAGACCCGGAAAGAAAGGCAAAGGTGTCCTGACCGGTATGTTGAAGTTGAATCCCCTGAATATGTCCTCCAGACTGGTCAAAGGTCGGGGTTTCTGCAAATAGGTAGGCTTGAGGGTAGCTGGACAGCCTGTGAAACGAAACCGGAATGGAATCAGTTGGTTCGGTGATGCCGACTGTGGCACTTGTCAACGAATGAAACAGAAAAATCAGAAGTAGCGACATGATATTCTTAACCGGATAAATGGGGGAAGTTTTGCAACTAAAGTAAGGCATTTGATCCTTAATTCTCCCGCTTTTTCGCTAAAAAATAATCTGCTGGCATTGTCCTTTTCCTGCACTTTTAGCGATTCCTTTGGCTTTCACCGAAATTCCCGTAATCGCTCATTAATCAACTCAATCAGTTTTTGCTGCCCCTGTTCGCTGAGGTGGCCGTGATCGATGTAATTTTTGTAATTTTTATTCACTTTGGCGGGATGTGTATTAAAATCTGCTGCGATCACCTGATTGTCATATAGGTTGGCCAGGTGTTCAATCTGCTGCCAGTAGCTTGCTAGGGTTTCTTGGTTGGCGCGGTAAATCTCATCGGGTATGGGATGGAAATACAGAAGAAGGTTGCTTCTGGACTGGCAGATTTTTTCCAGTAAACCGGCAAGTGATTTCATTCCCTCTTTGTTGTTTGCCAGGGCCTGTATTTCCGTGTTTTTCGCCTTTTCAAGAATATGCGCATCCACGTCAGGCACCTGAAAGAAGCGGTTATAGTCATTCCTTCCGTTGGCATCGTATTGGTTTCTCGGAAACTTGCTTTCCCAAAGGCCAAATTTCCGGATCAACGCAAAACCATAAACCCGTAAAAGAGATAGCGAGCCCCAAGCCGATTGCAATCCTTTTTCGGCCAAGTGCATGTTGGGCCCCTCACTTACACCTGTCAGGTAAGGGTGAATGCCGATAATAACCACATCAAATTGGGCACCTTGATCCACTGCTGCGGAATAAAGCTGGTCCAGCTGACCTATTCGGGCTCCCATCAAGCTGGCATTGTATACCCGATATCCTTGAATGTCCACTGGATCTAGGTTTGCGGAGAGCGAAGCACCTAGCAGTAATCCATTGTAGCACTCAGGAACATATCGGTGCATGTGGAGGTACTTGGTATACTGCTCTTCTCCATAGATGGAAATGTTTCCGCAGGGATGGTCTCCATACAGGCCAAAAATATCGATTTTCCGGTTGATGCCTACGACTGCCGCCGCGCCAATTAGGCAAGCTATCAGGAGAATAATGAAGTAGGTTTCATTCTTCATAGCCTAAAAGTCAAAGTAAAGGAAATCCTGCTGTATCATGGAATTGAGAAAAACCATATCAAGCACGAAAAGCAGTACCACCAAAATAGCATATCGAAGGGTGGGTCGAAACCGTTCACCCAGCTCCAAACTATTTGGGCAAAATAACAGAATAACTCCAGCCAGCCAGATAGGGGAGTCGTATTTATTGGGCACTAGAAAGAAATCCGTGGAACCCGGGAACGGCATCACCATGCGTTCGAGTAAGCTCAAGGCTTCGGAAAGATCTGCGGCCCGAAAGAATACCCAAGTGAAATTTACGAACAAAAAGGTAAAAATGATGGCGAAAGCATGCTGAATCCGGAATCGAAACCGTTGTAGGAGTTGGTAAAAGACCAATGCAAAGCCATGAAGCATTCCCCAGATCACAAAGGTCCAACCGGCTCCGTGCCAAATACCCCCTAGCAAAAAGGTCAGAAATAGGTTTGCCAGTGTCTTTGGCATGCCCTGCTTGCTACCACCAAGAGGGATATACACGTAATCCCTCAAAAACCTTCCCAACGTAATATGCCAGCGCCTCCAAAATTCTTTGATGCTTTTGGATTTATAAGGGGAGTCAAAATTGATCGGTAGGCGAACATTGAACATCAAAGCCAGTCCTATCGCCATGTCGGAGTAGCCGCTAAAGTCAAAGTAAAGCTGAATGGAATAGGCCAGTGAGGTTATCCAAGCCTCTGCGGTGCTTAGCAAAGCCGCATGGGCATAGCCTGTATTCGTAATTATCCCGAAGGTGTCCGCTATGACGATCTTCTTCGCTAGTCCCATCAGGAAAATGAATAATCCTTTGCTGAGATTAAACCCGTCTATTTTAAAGTTTGTGGAAGAATGGAATTGGGGCATCATCTCTTGGTGATGGACGATGGGGCCGGCTACTAGCTGGGGGAAGAAAGAAACAAAAACACCGTAGCTCACGGGGTTATATTCGGCGGTAAGACCCCGGTAACTGTCTACCAGGTATGCGATTTGCTGAAACGTGAAAAAGCTGATACCCAAAGGCAACACCACCTGAAGCAATGGCCAATCATTGGAAGACAGTGCATTTACGGTTTCTAGGAAGAAGTTAACGTATTTGTAGTAGAAAAGTACCCCCAAATTAGCGACTATCCCTGTGACAAGAAGCGCTTTTTTTCGGTAGGTTCTCATCAATGCCTTTCCAAGGGCAAAGTTGACGGCCATGGAACCGACAATAAGGGCTAAGTAGAGGGGATTCCACCAGCCATAAAAAAAGAGTGAAGTAGCTAGTAGCCACCACTTAGCGGCAATACTTCCAAAGAACCTAGCTAATAAGAAATAGAAAGCCAGCGTGAATGGGAGAAAAAGGAAAATGAATCCAAAGGAGTTAAAAAGCATGGCTGTTTTGTATTGGACGGCGTTCTCTGCAGCGAGAGGTGCCGATTATCTGCTAAAGATACGTGCAGATACGCAAAAAATAAAGGCTGTGAGGGAATCAATTCCGTCACAGCCTTGAATGGAAGGGTTCTACCTCTTTGGAGTACCTTTTGGTGTTTCTGGTTTATAGGCTTCAAAGGGATAGGTTTCCGGTAAGACTTTGACACCGGTGGTAACCTTTATAGGGGCATTTCCTGCATACGTCAGCTCTACGAAATGGCCCTTCCACCCTTTTTCAGGCGCTTGAATGGGGATGCTGTATGTCCCGCTCTGTTGTAAAGGAATTACCGTGTCTTTCCAGTGAGGGCCAAAAACATCGATCCGAAAATCCCGGGCATCGGGATTATGCGCCTCCCAAAGCTTTACCTGCACCGGTGGGTTTTGAGTGTCTATCGTTAGGTTGATGTGGGTGTCGGTAACCTCCCAAGAATATTCCGGACGGGGTTGATTGGTGAGAATGCGTTTGTAAAAGCCCAGTAGAATCTGAACGGCGTCTGAATTATCCAGCGAGTGTCCGGCATTTGGGATGTAGGCGAGGTGTTTTTCGCCCGACAGATCATCCCAGTAGAATTTCCAGCTATCCGGGAGGAAAAATTGGTCTCCCGAACCATTGATCAACAATTTGGGAAGATCTTTATATGCTCCTATGAATGAGTAGGGCTCAGTGATTTCCAGTAGCCTATCGTATTCTTCCGAACCCATCCAGTCCATTATACCCTCCCTCACGTAGTCCTTTACTGCGGGTGCCCAAAATCCGTAGCTTCTCCAGTGGTGTTGGAAGGAGGGCACGAGATTTAGCAGGTCGATCACGATAGGTGCCATACCCACTACCCGGTCGTCCATGGCTGCCGTGGTCCAGGTGGTCCAACCTCGTTTGGATCCACCCGCTACCACGTATTTTCCGAGGTTAAGCCCCAGTTCCTTTCCAGTATAGTCGACCACTGCATCCATGGCATGGATCACTGCCTTGGTCATAGGAAGTCTCGCCAACCAAATGGCCTCTTCGTCTTTGGCACCGCGCTCCATAAACTCTCTCCATCCGTAGGCGATCAGTCCATCTTCCACCCGGCCCTCAACCGTGTCGCCAACGAACGTGACCGGCTGAAAGGGGATGTTGTGAACTTTGATTGCGGTAGAATTGGTGGCGAGGGCAGCTTCTACCAGCATCTGATCCGGTTGTTCAGGTAGCTTTGTGTTGGTACTACCTCCCGAAATCATGAGAAAAGAGGTGTCGTGCTCCAATTTCTTTGGGATCACAAAGGATACCCAGTGCCACCAAAGCGTCTCCGTTACCTCTTTTTCGCTGAGCCAGTTTTGCGACTCCAAGCGGATCACGTAGTAGTCGTACCCTTCCGCTTCTGCATGGTGCACCATCTCGTACGAAGTTGCCGGGTCAGCTAGTGCCACGTATTCTTTCAAGGGGTTGGAAGGCGGGGGGGTATCTGCTGTGGTTGTTTCTGTAGCAGATGGTTGACACGCCTGCATAACCGTTGCAAAAACAACAAGAAATAAGGTCTGGATTTTACGTTCAAAAAGGAAACTGCGCATACTGATTTAATTAGAGAGTGTACTTTATTTTACCATACAATAATACGGCTTATTGCGCTAGGTGTACCATTCAATTCACTGAAAAAGTGGGCCTTCCTCGATATGGAAGGTGATGTCCGGCCGGTAGGTCTGCAAGGCTTCTATAATATCCAGTTTCACGGGGGTACCGAAAATGTAGACTTCCTTCAGTTGTGGTATGTCCAGCAGGTGGAATATATTGCCCGGCACCAGAGGGGTAAAGGAGATATTGAGGGTTTCCAGCTTTTGGTGCGTATGGAAATAGGGAAGCCCGGATCCATCTATTCGTGTCTTTTGGACAAATAGCTTTTGGAGGTTGGCCATTTTGGCAATAAAAAACAGTTCGTCGTCAGAGACATCCGCAGAAGCAAGGGAAACCGAAGAAAAATAAGGAAAGTAGGGCTCCAACTCCAGTAGTTCCGCATTCGAGAATCGCTTTGGAGGAAAATTCATGCGAAGCCTGAAAAAGGAGCCCTCTGCTTCTGTATCCTGTTCTATCTGAACACTTAGTTTCAAAGCCAGCTTCTCCAAATCAGCAGCAACTTCCTCAAATGCCTCTTTCTCCAAACTCAGACGTTGTTGGGCTTGCTGCACTTTGGGCAGCAAGGCTTGAAGGGTAGGCGCAATGGTAGGATCATTAAGTAGTTGCATGATGGGAAGTTCTTTTTCTGCTCCGTTTTCAATCCAATAGGTAATCAGCTGGATTTCCTCTTCAGAAAGGCCGGGTTTGCCCTCTGGGGGCATACGTTCATCGTCAGATACCGGCAGGTGCACCCGAACAAGCAGTTCGCTTTCCAAAGGGTTGCCGGGTATCAGGGCAATTTTTCCGCTTTTGCCTGCTTTCAGCAGCTGATCGTGCGTAGTCATCAGTAGGTCTCCCTTAGTCTTGTTGTCGTTGTGGCAGTTTAGACACTTGGAATCAAGAATGGTATGGATGACGTCTTCGTAAACCAAGAGTTCTTCCCGAGGTTTCAAAGGGACTTCACTCCCGGGAAACAGTCTTGATAGGGGTTCAGTCAGAAAATCCTGTCCGTGGGTAAGCGAACCGCCAATGTGGCTGGTATAGGCGAGGGCTCCGTTCGTTAGTAACAAAAGTCCAACGAAAACGGGGTTTTTGGCTGCATGGGGCGTGTTTTGTTTCTGGTAAAAGTAGTAGGTCGTCGTCAGGCAAATTCCTACACCGGTAAGAATTCCACCATACAAGTGGTTGTAAACGGTGTCTCCGGTGTAATTTTCGGATATAAAAAGGAAGTAACCTGCAAAAGCGGCACCAAAAGCAGTCAGGCAGCCCATGATCAGTAATCCTTGCACCAAGAGTGGATGAATAAATACCGGTTGATACCGACCGATCACGACAAAGACCGCAGTCAGCATGATGATGACGATGGGAAAGTGTAGGATCAATGGGTGAAATCGTCCGGCCAAAACCAGTACGGAGGAGACGTCGCGTAAAGAGGTTGGGAGAAAGGTTAGGCCGAGAATCAGTGATGCTAGCAACAGAGGCAGAATGATTCCCCAAATGCCGGAACTTTTGGTTTTCCCGGTATTTGGAGAATCATTGAAGTTGGATCTTGTCATAAGAATACGAGCCTTCCGGGAAGGTTTCAACGCACAACAGTCTTGGCAGGCGGGCTTAAACTAAAATTTCATGTAGGGTTCGTGTGCTGTCTGCAAACTTGGTGGTGTTCATTCCTATAGTCTGCATCCACGTGGCATACAGGTTAGCCAGTGGGGTGTTGTCTTCAAAAATCAGGTTTTGACCTGTTTTGATTTTTCCCCCACCTCGTCCGGCCACGATGATGGGCAGGTCTCTTGGAGAGTGTCGATTACCATCACGTAAGCCAGAGGCAAACATCACCAAGGAATTGTCTAGTAGGCTTCGGTCACCTTCTTTGATCGATTTAAGTTTTTCGCAGAAGTATCCGTACTGTTCCAAGTGCCATTTCGTTATGCGGTCGTATTGCTCCAGGTTGCTTTCGTTGTTCATGTGGTGTGACAGCGAGTGGTGGGCACCGGTTACCCCATCCAAAAATGAGAAATTGCGGTTACTTACCGAGTTGCCGTACATAAAGCTTAGCACCCTTGTTGCGTCACTCCAAAGTGCCAATGCCATGATGTCGTACATGAGCCTCGTTTTTTCCGTGATGTCTATCCCGGCATTTAGCTCGGTATATTCGTCGATGTTGATGTGCAGTCTATTCAACTCCTTGCGAATGTCCGGAGTGATTTTATTCTCGAAGTCCTTGATGCTGGTTTGATTGGAGATGCGTTTTTCGATGGAGCGGATGGATTCTAAGTATTCCTCCAGTTTGTCTTGATCTGACCGTCCCAGGTTGTTTTTTAGGGACTTGGCATCTTCCTTTACCGCATCCAATATACTATGTTTATGCGGATTTTCTCCTTTTGCCGGCCCATCTACAAACGATTTGAAAAGCCGATCGAAGGCAAGTCGGGGATCAATTTCTTTCGACAACGGTGTAGTTGGGTTTTTCCAGGAAATACTGGATGCATACAGCCGGGTAAATCCCACGTTAATATCTACCCCCGTAGCTATTCGGTCAAGTCCATATTCCAGTGAAGGAAAAAGGGTTTCGTTTTTGTAGTATTCGGCAATGAGTTGGTCAACCGAAATACCGCCGGCATTGATGTTGTCTCCTGCTGTTTTGGTGATAGGCATAGAGGTCAGCAAGTTGGCATCCTTGGCATAGTGGCCATCTGCTCCTTGAAATATGGAATTCTTGTTCATCATTTGGCCGAGGACCAAGATGTCATTTTTCAGAGATTTCAGGGGCTGAAGTGTAGGCGAGAGTTCAAAGTGCGTTCCTACACCGGAGGGAGTCCAGCGGTCCGGATGTACACCGTTTGGCATGAAGATAAAAGCAGACCGAACCGGGTATTGCGGATGGGTGCTTGCCGAGGCGGTGAGTGGAAACATGGCTTCCAAAAAAGGAAGTGCTACTGCAGCTCCCACACCTTTTAACATTTTTCGCCTGGAGATATGCCACTTCTTTCTCATTTCAGTGAGGGTTGATTGGGTTACAAATATTGCTAATGAGCAAGTTAGCTAGTTTATCCGGTTTATCAAACCGGATAAAGCGGCCACTTCCTTAGATTTCAGTTGATCGTTTTTGAAAGTCTTTGATCTTCATTCGGAACGGGTAACTTTTTACCAGTTCTCCAATGAAGCTTTTTGGATGAAAGTCATTGCTCAGGAGGTTTTCTGTCAAGTCCCGTATGGCAATTTCATCCGAAAACAACACGCCTCTACCTACTGCATACGATAGGAACTTCCGGCTAATGTTCCGAGCAAACTTCTCTTTATCAGCAAGCAGCAATTGCTTAAGTTCTTGGGGCCCTGCAAATTTTTCACCGGTACTCAAAACTCCGGAAGGGTCGATGGGAATATTTCCGTAGCTGTCCCTCCATTTGCCCACCGCGTCGAAATTTTCGAGCCCTATACCGAGTGGGTCCATCTTCTCGTGGCAGGACTGACAGGCCGGATCCGATCGGTGCCGCTCCAGTAAGGCACGCAGCCCCAGGTCTTCATGCAGCCCGTCGTCTTCTGGGAGTTCGCTCACATCCGGTGGTGGCGGAGGAGGGCTGGTGCCCAAAATTTCTTCCATCACCCATTTTCCACGTAGAACCGGACTCGTTCTAGTGGGAAGGGAGGTCACAGTGAGTACGCTCCCCATGCCTAACAATCCTCCTCGTATGCCATCTGTTACCCGCACCAACTGGAAGTCATCGCCATTTACACCGTCTAATCCATAAAAGTCAGCAAGTTCTTTGTTGACAAAGGTGTAGTTGCTGTTGATTAGCTCCAGAAAATTGTTTCCTTCCGTCAGTACATGGTGAAAATAGGCCGTCGTTTCTTTGTACATGGCGTCCTTGATTGCTTCTGTAAATTGAGGGAAGCGGCTTGCATCGGCTAGTGGGGCGTTAGGATCCTTTAGCTTGGTAATTCCCAGCCACTGACTCACAAAGGATTCTGAGAACCGCAAAGCTTTTGGATCATTCAGCATGCGGTCTACCTGCCTATCCAGCACATCCTCTGATTGTAATTTTGCCTCCGCTGCTAACTGAAATAGTTCATCATCCGGCATACTGGACCACAGGAAATAAGACAAGCGCGTGGCCATTTCAAAATCGTTCAGCGGAACGGGTCTTTCCAGATCGGGCTCTTCTTCCATTTTGTATAGAAAAGAGGGTGCAATCAGAATGGCTTTATAAACCTCGGCCATGCTTCGGTCGAAACGTTCGGGGTTTTTTAGTAAATGGTTGGCTGTATAAACGTCCCGGAATAATTTGGTGAGTTTTTCCTTTTCCTCTGCCTTCAGGAATCTGCGATATGCCTTGCTGGCGAAGGGGTATATGACTTCTTCAGCAGCGTTTTTTACACGGATTTCCGGGTCGTAATCTGCGTTAAAGATGGATTTGAACCAGTCGACAACCTGCTCCCAAAGGCTGACCCGGAATGCTATGGGAACTGCTTTTCGCCATTTCTTTTCATCCTTGTACAGTGTTTCTATGATCTCTTCCGCAGCATCGAAGTAGCGCTCCATCTTGAGAGGGGTGAAAAACAGTGCCCTTCCCTGGTTATCAAAACCTCCTCCTCCCGATCCGTCTGAGGGAAAGCGGTTTTTGGCATCGAAACTAATGCCTGTTAAATCCAACACCGTGTAATGATATTCGGTATGGTTTAGCCTCCGAATCACCACTTTGCCCGGTGTTTTGTTTTCAAGGGATTTAATGAGGATGTCATTGACTCCGTCTACCAAGGTGTGGTATTCAGCAGCAGACAAAGGGGGTTTATTGCTCGGAGGCATCGCCATTCCTTTGACCTCGTCAATCACCTTGAGCCAAAACTGCCCATCTTTGATCACTCTTCCTTCTTCCTCGTAGATTTCCAGATTGACGCCGCCCTTAGGGTTCCCGACGTTGTGGCAGGAGTAACAGTGATTTCGCAAGACAGGAATGATGTCTTTAGCGAAGCTCAGCGTTTCCTGTGCTGCGGCGGGGTAGCAAGTAAGGAACACAATAAGCAGTCCAGCGAAATTGCCTGTAAGTCTCATATAGCCAAATTTTCAGCCATTCACTTAGGGTAAATTTAGCTGAAAATATAAGTAAATTATTGTTTTAATTCAACAGCCTTTTGATGAAAGGAAAAATAGTAACAGCCAAATTAGTTTGACCTACGAATTAGCGAGGGTGATCTATGGCAAAAAAAAGCTGGTTAACAAATTGCGTTAACCAGCATACCTAGTATAAATGGGCAAAAGACGTACTTAGGCGTCTACTCCCAGTGCTTTTGCCATTACTTCTCCAATTTCTCCTGGTGTTTCGGCTACATAGATGCCGTTTTCCCGCATGATTCTCATTTTAGCTTCCGCCGTGTCGTCTTTTCCACCGATGATTGCGCCCGCGTGGCCCATCCTTCGACCCGCAGGGGCGGTCTGTCCTGCGATAAAACCAACCACTGGCTTTTTATTGCCGTTCTCTTTGATCCATCGGGCAGCATCCGCTTCGTAGTTACCTCCGATTTCACCGATCATGACGATGGCATCGGTCTCTGGGTCTTCCATTAGCAATTGTACAGCTTCTTTGGTAGAGGTACCGATGATAGGATCCCCTCCAATGCCAATAGCAGTAGATACCCCCAGACCGGCCTTGCTGATCTGATCTGCTGCCTCGTAAGTGAGTGTTCCGGATTTGGATACTACACCTACCCTACCTGGCTTAAACACAAAGCCTGGCATGATGCCAACCTTGGCTTCGCCTGGAGTGATAACCCCTGGGCAATTCGGTCCAATGAGTGTAGCTCCTTTTTTCTTCACATAAGGCTTCACTTTCATCATGTCCTTAACCGGGATTCCCTCGGTGATGGTAATGATTACTTTAATTCCCGCATCCGCAGCTTCCAAAATCGCATCGGCGGCAAATGCCGGAGGCACAAAAATAATGGAGGTGTCTGCACCAGTGGCTACTACGGCATCCTCTACCGTATTGAAAACGGGCTTGGAAAGGTGCGTGCTGCCACCTTTGCCAGGAGTTACTCCTCCCACGACATTTGTACCGTACTCGATCATCTGCTGTGCATGAAAGGAGCCTTCGTTTCCGGTGAAACCCTGCACGATGACTTTTGAACTGCTATTTATTAATACACTCATAATGCGATTTTTAAAGATCCGTTGCAAAAATAGAAGTTTACACCCTTTCGCAAAAAGAATTGCTAAACAATATCAATTTAATTTAGAGAATAGATAACTTTTTATAATTTTAAAATTATAACAGCAAGGCATGAGCAAATCCTTACCCTACCTTATTCTTTTTTTCGGGATCATTGCATCGTTGCAAGGGCAAACCTTTAAATCCAGCAAACAAATAAGGGGGTTTGATTTATCCAGCGAAAACGTGTTGGGCATCCAACAGGATCACAATGGATTTGTTTGGGTAGCTACCGACAAGGTGATCAGGTACTCCGATGGTATCATGGAGCAGAGTATTCCTGACTCTGTCAATTCGGCGTTTAGGAGTCATAAGCAGGTGCTCATTGATCAAGATGGATGGGTATGGGCGTTTCAAACCAAGGGTGTTCCTGTGTTTTTTCATTTTGCCGATGGGGTTTGGAAGACCACTCCTGTTGCAATTCCGGAAGATGTATTGGAACTGGCGCAGCCAAATATCCAATTGCGGGTAGCAGGTAGCGGTGCGGAGAAACAACTGGCCATTGCGTTCGATTACGAGGTGTTGGTTCAGAATATGGATGGTGAGTTGTTGTTTCATGCCAACGTAGACCCCGTACAAACCGGCCGGTTTGTTTCTTTTTTTGTATCCAAAGAGGGCGCTTTTCACTTCTTGTTTGAAAATGGAATTTTCAGGGCGGGGAGAGGAGGCTTAGAGCCGATTATTGTCGATTATGAGGGCAGGGAATTGAATATAGCCAGGGTAATCTTTCATGAGGGAGACGGGTACTATTATTATTTGGAGAAAAATAACCTCTATCGAGGGAGAGACCTTTGGCAAGTGGAGGAGTTGGTTTACACGGGGTTTTCAGAACTCATTAACTCTGTGAGGGATGTGTCGGGAATGGTAAATTATGGCGCCGATCTTTACTTCTTCTATAACTCACAACTCTTCAAGATCACCGGAAAATCAGGCAGGATCACTGAAATTTCCGTTTATGATGAGCTGAAAGTCGTTAATGTACAGTCATGCATGGTCGATCGAGAGGGTCAGGTATGGATTGGTACCTACAGGGGGATGGTGGTGCTGGAGAGCCTGCGTTTTCAGAATTTTGATAAAAACGTTGGTCTGCCAGAGACCGATATTTCGGCCATAGCGAGTTTGGGTTCGGGAAAGTACGTGTTGGGATATAACAACGGGTTGCAGGTTTGGGAAGGGACGAGAGTTGTTAAAACCGTAACCTTTTCACCAAATAGAAACGCATTGTTAAGCAGGGTTTTAAACTTTTCGCAAGATAGGTTCGGAGGAGTTTGGTTCTCAGCCTATCAAGCGGGTGTAATGCGATTGGACGGAAAATCCTTGGAGTTGGCCGCTATTCCATTGCCCACGAATCACCCCGTCAGTTATGTGGAAGTGGAAGATGACCAACTGTACGTGGTTTGTAATGAAAAGGTGTTTCGTGCTAATTTGGGGCCTGGCGGGGTGGTTTCGGACTTTGAGGAAACCTTTCCCTTCTTAGGTGACGACAAGGTTAAAAACTTTATCCGAAAAATCGGAAAGTACCAAGGAAAATGGCTGATCTTGGATAACGATGGGGTTTCAGATCCACAGGTGATAAAAGCCAGTGAGCACCATATCCGAATAGCAGGATACGATTTTTTGGAAAAGGAAGATACACTTTTGGTCGGGAAAGAGTCAGGATTGTTTTATCTGGAGAAGGACTCACTTAAGCCCTATTCCATTGGGGGTGTCAAGTTTACCAACCCGGTTTATGCCGTTAAGCGTGACGCAAGAGGAGCCATATGGTTAGGAACAAATGTGGGGGTTGTCTTGCTCTCAGTCGATGGTGTCAGGCATTTTACAGAAAGAAATGGGCTGATCGGAAATGAAGTGAACCGGGGTGCTTTGTGTGTTTCCGACTCGGGAAGGGTCTTAATAGGCACTCAAAATGGGGTTTCGGTTTATGTGCCGGAGGAGGACTATGTACGGAAGACACCTCCTAAGACCTACTTGGAGCGGATCACGGTCATATCGGATTATTTCAAATCTTCTTCTACCACAAACATACCCTATGCTTATAACAACGTTCAAGTGGATTACCGAGCGGTGAGCTTTATTCCATGGCCTCGCCTATTGGTTTCGTATAAGCTAGAGGGGCTACACAATGAGTGGAAGCTAATAGAAAACCCGCGTGACAACAAACTGTTTTTAAACAACCTTCCTCCAGGAGATTATCAGCTTCTGCTAAAATCCAGCTTGGGTGGACAACTGGAGTCTGAGGTTATTTACAGCGAACCTTTCAGAGTGGATTACCCCTATTACCTGCAAGGTTGGTTTATTGGGATTGTTGTTCTTTTGTTTGTGGGATTGGGTATTTTGATCAATTTTCTTTTTGTTCAATACAAATACCAAGATATCCTAAAGAGCGATCTGAATCAAAAGAAGGAAGAAATCCAGAAAACAGAAGATCAGTTTAAAAATGTGTGGAATAGCTCGGAAGATGGGTTGATATTGTCGGTGGTTGGCGGTAAGGTGATTGCTGCGAATCCTGCTATTTGCAGAATGGCTGGGGTAGAAGAGCAAGACCTGATCAATCACGGGCTTTCTTTCATGTTTGCCGATGCGGGTTATTACATGAAAAACCGAGACTACGTGACCAAAGGAGTGGATAAGGAGAACGGGGTGACCGTAGAAATGACCATGCCATTTAAAAAGGGTTCAAGAGAGGTAGAAGTGTATATCACTCGCATGCAGGTGGACTACGAGGGCAAGCCGTTTTTTCTCAACATCATGAAAGACATTACCCAGAAAAAGGAGTACCAACGAAGCCTTCGCCTGGCAAAGGAGCGGGCGGAGGAAGTAAGTAGGTTGAAAAGTAGTATATTGTCCAATATGAGTCACGAAATAAAGACACCGCTAAACGGCATTCTGGGAAGTGCCGAAAACATCCTTCTCAGTCACCAAGATGATGGAGACCTAATCGAACAGGTGACCATCATAAAAGAAAGCGGCGACCGCCTGCTGCAGACCATTAATTCCATTTTAGATTTATCTAAAATTCAGTCGGACACCAAAAATATTGAGTTTCATGAAGTCAACGTCAATGAATTTCTTTCTAAGGTATTGCTTCCTCACAAGGCGGCTGCGGTAAAAAAAGGAGTCCTGCTCTCTGTGAAGTATATGACCAAGCCTTTCATTTCAAATATTCCCACCAAGGTATTTGAGATCGTGGTGAATCACATTGTAAGTAATGCGGTGAAGTATTCGGAAAAGGGAATGGTAACCGTTTGGTTGGAAAAAGGGGATGGACTATTACTGTTAAAGGTGGCAGATCAAGGGATTGGGATAGGCGAAGAATATTTGGAACGGCTGTTTGTTCCCTTCGAACAGGAGAGTAAAGGGTATGATCGCAAATTTGAAGGATCCGGGTTGGGCCTTGCCGTTACTAAACATTTATTGGATCAGTTGGCTGGTACCATCTCCATACAGAGTACCAAGGGGGTAGGTACTACTGTGGCCATACAGCTTCCTATCAGAAGTTAATCGTTTTTCCTGTAAAAATTTATCATTAATTTTACATCTATGTTCTCGCTGAAAATTTTAATTACCGAAGATGATACAGTGTCTGCACTGTTGTTGAAGAAGGCATTGGAGAAGAATCATCATGAGATTATCGGGATGGCCGACTCCGGTGAGATGGCATTGGAAATACTGGAAAGCACGCGGGCGGATATCGTGATGATGGATATTAACCTTTCCGGTAAGCTGGACGGGATAAAGACGACCGAGATAATCAATGAGCGGTTTAATATTCCAGTGGTTTATTTGACGGCCAGTTCTGATACCGAAACGCTGCAAAAGGTTGCCGTGACCAATCCGAGTGCCTATGTAATTAAACCCTTTAACATTCGGGAACTGAATATGGTGATAGAACTTGCCATCTTCAAAGATCGAAAGGAAAAGGAACTTCAAAATCTGAATAATGAACTTGAGGAAAAGGTAAAACAGCGTACGGCGGATTTGAACGAGGCAAATAAGGAGCTGCAAAAGGCATTGGAAAAGGAGCGGGAGCTTAGTGAGCTAAAGTCCAGAATCGTACAGAATGTGTCCCACGGTTTCAAAACGCCATTAACGTCTATACTCAGTTCCGCACAGTTACTTCAGATGTATGCAGAAAAGGATCATCCTTTCAAGGCAAAAATCAGTAAGCATGCAACCAAGATTGAGAACTCGGTTAGGAATTTGAATAGCTTACTTACCAGCGTGCTGTTTTTTGGTAAGGCAGATGCGGATAAAATGAACTACAAACCCGTTAAAGTCTATACTGCGGCCTTTTTGAAGGATGTGGTTGACATGGTCAAGGCGGGTATAGATAACGAGGTGAAGATCGAATCCAAGTTTGATAAGCTGCCCAAGATGATCACGACCGATATGGATTTGCTCTATCAGATCCTTGAAAACTTGCTCGCTAATGCGGTTAAATATTCCAAGGATGGGGGGTTAGTGGAATTCAAAGTGTGGGTAGACGGAAGCCTGCTGAAAGCCGAAATCAAGGACTATGGGATAGGAATTGCTCCTTCGGAACAAAACCAACTTTTCGACCGCTTTTTTCGCGGCAAAAACGTAGGCCTACGAGAGGGTTCTGGATTGGGGCTCTCCATCGTCAAGAAATGCGTGGAAGTGATCGGTGGTGAAATTTCATTTGCATCTGAAGTCAATAAAGGCACAACTTTTTATCTGGAAATCCCGATAAAGTAGACATGACGAACATTCTAAAAGCTACTAACCTAGCGTTTGCATACAACCATTCTATCCGATTTGATCTTCCAGATATCGAATTGCGATCCGGGGAAGAACTATTGGTACTCGGAAAATCCGGTTCCGGAAAAACAACCCTTTTGAATATACTTGGCGGGCTTCTTAAACCCCATCAGGGAGAAGTGATGGTAAATGGCAAATCACTTTACCAATTGGAAGGACATGCATTGGATAAATTTAGGGGAGAACACATTGGTATCGTATTTCAAAAGCCTCATTTGCTGACCGCCCTGAATGTATTGGAAAACTTTCAAATGGCGAATTTTTTTGTGGGAAGGGAAAAAACATCGCTAATAGAGGAAAATTTGAAAGAGCTGGGTATTCTGGACAAAAAAAGGGCAAAAATAACCACCTTGAGTGAAGGGGAAGCCCAACGGGTTTCAATTGCACGTGCTTTGGCCAATGAGCCTCGTGTTATTTTAGCAGATGAACCTACCGCCAGCTTAGACGACACCAACGCAGAAATTGTGATTCGGCTGCTCAAGGCCCAAGCGAAGCGTTTAGGGGCGGCTTTGATTGTGGTCACTCATGACCAACGTGTGAAAAACCATGTATCAACCCACGTGACCATAGGAAAGGTATGAATTTACTTAAGCTGAGTTGGAAATATCTGGTGGCAAAGCCGCTTAATACGGGATTGAATATCCTGCTTTTGGCATTGGGGTTGGCGATCATTACGGTACTGCTTCTAATGCAGGATCAGTTTGAAAATAAAATGAACAAAGATGCCGTGGGCATTGATTTAGTGGTTGGGGCTAAAGGGAGTCCGCTGCAATTGGTGTTGTCCTCGGTTTATCACATCGATTTTCCAACAGGTAATATAGATCTAAAGGAAGCCAAGGGAGTTTCGAGAAACCGTCTTATCAAGAGCGTAATTCCCTTGGGAATGGGAGATAATTACTCGGGGTATAGGATCGTGGGGACGAATCACGATTACCTTGAGCTCTATCAGGTATCCTTTCGAGAGGGAAAGCCTTGGGAGGTACCTTTTGAGGTGGTTTTGGGTGCAAGCGTAGCGGAAAAGCTTGACCTTGGATTAGGGGATACCTTTGTCGGTTCCCACGGGATTGGTTCGGCGAGCCATGACCACGATGACCACGATTACGTGGTCACGGGTATTTTGGATAAGAGAGGCAGTGTTGTGGATCAGTTGATATTGACCAGCATCGAGTCGGTATGGTTTACCCACGACGAAGCGCACGATCACGAGGTCATGCACCGTCCAGTAGCAAAGACGGGATTTCCGGAGACAGAGGAGGACAGGGAAGTGACGTCGCTCTTGGTGAAGTATAGCAATCCCATTGCAGCCGTTCAGCTTCCTCGTTTTATCAATAGCCGGAGTTCATTACAGGCTGCGTCACCTTCCTTTGAGATTTCGAGATTATTTGAATTGTTGGGTGTTGGCGTGACCCTGATTCAAGGATTGGCCATTATCATCATTGTAATTTCCGGGCTGGGTATATTTATTGCATTGTATAATTCGCTTAAGGAGCGAAAATATGACTTGGCGGTTATGAGAGCCATAGGTGCATCCAAAGGTCAGTTGTTTCTCCATATATTATTGGAAGGCGTTTTGCTTACTTTTCTGGGAGCCTTGTTAGGCTTGGGCATCGGACACTTTTTTCTGCTACTCTTGGTTATTAATTTTGAACAAGGCGCATTATCCTCCCTTAGTGCAAATGTCTTCTTAATAGAGGAACTTTATCTGGTACTATTTGCATTAGGAGTTGGTGTGGTCGCTTCCCTGATCCCGGCCTTCAATGCCTACCGAACCGATATCGCAACGCAATTAACCAAATAGATAATTGAAAAAAGATGACGACTATGAAGTATATACTGGGGCTTTTCGTGGCCATGTTGCTGAGCACGGCCCTCTCTGCACAGAACTCCGTTTGGAAGGACTTATCCGAGGTGACCTACAAGATCGGACAGGACGAATGGGGTGAGCTGTACCTGCCGGTTTTTGGGCCTAAAATAAAGAAAATAGAGGGGACGGTGGTAGAGGCAGATGGGTATATCATTCCTTTTGAAGGAATGTTCAAGCCAGAACATATCATTTTGTCTTCCCTGCCCCTTGCAGAATGTTTCTTCTGTGGATCCGGTGGACCGGAAACCGTAATGGAAGTTATGTTAAAAAATCCCATAACCTATACCTCTAAGCGGGTCAAGGTGAGAGGCACGTTGACATTAAACGATAAGGATCCCGAAAAACTGATGTACATCCTTACCGATGCCCAATTGATAAACTAGCATGCTGGATCTGGGCAGTATTCGCTAGAGGAAAGACTGTTATTTTAAGAAGGTCAGCGACTTCAATTAGTAGGGAGATAGGCTCGCCATGAGATGCCTATCTCCCTTTTTTTTAGCTATTTCGGGATTTTTATTTTGGGGGTTGTTTCTACCTGGTTTGGCAACCTAGCCTCCTGTTTTGATGAAAGAGTTGAAATATCTTTTTGCCTATTCTATTCCAATCCTTTTTTTGATATTGGTCATTTTCTAAGTCCTTCTATTTGCGTCGTGTTGATGTTTCTCAATTTTCATCAAACGTCTGTGGTATGATTCCGCCTTTATGGGTTTACCTGATGAACCGCCGCTTGAAAAGTAACAAGCAGTGGATGAAGTTGACCTAAGTTTTTGTGGCTTCATGCAATGGAGGCTGCTTCAAAGCGTTCAAATTTCCCCATAAGTTCTTCGGTGATTGGGCCCGGTTTGCCATTGCCGATCAAAGCATTGTCAATGGAAGTGATCGGTAATATTCGTTTTGTGGTGCTTGTGATAAAAACCTCGTCTGCCTGTAGGATCTCTTCTAGAGATATGTCCCGAACGGTAGTTGCCTGTATTAAATCCATGACTTTTTGGCGGGTGATACCTTTTAGAATATGTTTTTCCGGAGTGGAGATTTGGCCATCCTTGACCATAAAGACATTGCTTCGGGAACTTTCAGAAACGATTCCTTGATGGTGATACAATACATCTTCTACACCTTGAACCTGCCAATCGGTGCTTAACAGTACGGGTAAGGTATAGTTGGTGGTTTTGATTTCGGAAATGGGGCGCACATAATCTACACTGGCCAGTTTTACGCCGGAGGCGTATTTATCGGGGCCGGGTAGTTTTAGCGGTTCGCAGAATATGAAAAGCTTTCCTTCAGCCGGGCTGAAGAAGTTTTCCGAAATACCTCCAGACAGTACCATTCGGATTCCTCCGTTAAGCAACTGGTTTTTTTCGATGAGTTCTTTGATGATTGATTTTAGGGATACTTTGTCGTACAGTAATGGCAAACGTGCACTGACCGCAGATCGAATAAACCGGTTAAGGTAATCTTCCAAAAACAGGGGAGTGGAATTGACTGTTCGGAAGAAGTCAAAAATAGCGTACCCCCGAATTAACCCGATATCCAAGGGGTGCAGGCTGGCAAGTTGGCTCTCCAAGATACGATCTCCGGCAAAACAAAATGGCTTCATAGTGGCTCCTAGGTGAATGTGCGTGGTATTTTCTGACTTAGATTTTACAAAGACTCTTTGGTTTGGCAGTGGTAACCTGCCTATCTTTGCACAAAGATAAACGTACAACAATAGAATGAAATTGATCTGGATATTTTTGATGGCTTTGGGTTCTTTTTTACTGTCATCTTGTGGAGGTGGAGAGTCACAAGTAGAGGCCTTGAAGCGAGAGGTTATTGGTGTGCACGATGAGGTAATGCCATTGATGGGTGAGCTTAAGTCTTATCAGCGGATGCTTACGGAGAAGGCTGCTGAATTGGTGGAACTGGGTACGGACGCGGCGGAGGTAGCGACCTACGAGGAAGCATCCGAGGCCTGTGCGGAAGCGTATGATGGGATGTTTGTTTGGATGCGTCAGTTTGACCCAAAGGTGGAAGAAATGGACGAAGAGAAGGCACTCCAATACCTGAAAGAACAAGAGGAAAAAGTGGCATTGGTAAATTCAAACATTAAGAAGGCCTTGGAGCAGGCCGAATCACTTCTGAAAAAGTAATTTTAACGGTTACGGAGCCAAGAACTGATTAACCTCCTCAACCGAATAACGAATTTCCCCATCTCCCCAGTTTGTGAAGATATAGGTCATCAGCTGCGCCAATTCGATCGGTTTGAGGCTGGGATTTCCTGGCATAGGTTGATTATACCTTTCCCCATTGACCACTATTTCGCCTTTTATCCCGTGACGAATGATGCGTGCAGTCCGTTCGGGATTTTCCAGCATGTAGTCGGCATTTTTCAGTGGGGGAATCAACAGCCCCAAGCCGGTACCGTCTTTTTGATGGCAATTTGCACAATGTAGCATGTATAGCTCCCGGCCAGCTATGGCGTACTGTTTGGTTTTAAGATCCTTGATTTGATTTAGGTTTTTTGATTCTTCCGGACCCTTGCTGCCACAGCCAATTAACCACATCAACCCGATACCCAATAATAGTCGGAGCTTAGCTGGAGCCATTTTCTTTCAGGAGTTTTGGGATATCTTTTATCAGGCGATTCACCTGCTCTTCTTTGGTGCCGTCGTAAACACCCCGGATTCTCCCTCGTTGGTCTACCAATACAAAGGCGCCACTGTGGAGGTACCCTCCCAGTTCGTTCTTGTCTTCCATGGCTGTGGTCAGGTAGCTTGTTTGTCCGATTTCAAAAATTTGCTCTTGATCCCCTGTCAGGAAGTTCCAGGTTTGGGCATTGGGCACCCCTAACCGAACGGCATAGTCGGCCAATAATTCCACCGTGTCGTGGTCCGGGTCAATGGTGTGACTGAGGATTAAAAAGTCAGGCTCGTCTTTGAATTCGTCGTACACCCGCAACATCTGGGTTTTCATGACTGGGCAGATGGTAGGGCAGCTCGTGAAGAAAAAATCGGCTACATATACTTTACCTGCTACATTTTTGCTCGAAAAGGCAGCCCCGTCTTGGTTTTTGAACTCGAAAGGGGCAATCTGATGGTAGACCGTGTCAATCACGGGCTTTCCGTCTACCAGTATTTCTTCGGTATATTTGTTTCCAAGTATGGGGAGTTCCCCGTCGTTTTGGCCGTCGGTGCAGGACGTGAGTCCAATTAACGCTGTAGTTATCAGGGTAGGCCACAGATTTCGCATGGTCATTGTGTTTAAAGGAAATGACAAAGAGCCGATTGGATTAGTTCCTTTCTCGGATGGTTTTGTATAGTCTGATGCCCATCATCATTAGTAAGCCTAGGCCAATAAGCCCTACAATCCCCCACACCATGCTCAGAAGGTTTTTGACAACGATGAGGAATACGATGGCAAATAGTAAAAGTGTAGACGCTTCGTTCCACATGCGTAACTGGCTGCTGCTCCACGAAAAGTTTCCTTGCTGTAGCTTCTTGAAAATGGTGTGGCAAGCAAAATGGTATGCGTAGAGTAATGCGACAAAGCCTAATTTGGCCTGCATAAAAGGCATCTCCAGGTATCCCCACCGATAGCTGAGTACCCAAATCCCAAAAATCAGTGTCAGGATAGCCGAAGGCCAGGTGATGATATACCAAAGTCGGTAAGCCATTAAATCCAGCTGGGGTTTCAAGATGGATTGCTCAGACTGTGGGCGATCCAAGCACTCACGTTGGTATATGAAGAGCCTGACGATATAAAACAGTCCCGCAAACCAGGTAACTATGAAAATTATATGCAGTGCTTTGATGTATTCGAATGCCATTTCGGTAATTTTGTTCGAAATTAAGTCTTTAACGCTGAAAACAGTAAAGCATGAAGAGGAATTATTTGTTTTATGCGATCCTGTTGGTGGTCATTGGCGTGATAGCATGGGTGATTGCCGATACCGTATCCATGCCGGGCGTCGGAGATCTACATGGACAGTACGAGGAGCTCGCTTTTGAGCGCAATGAAAACAACACGGGGCCGGTGGTAAGAATTTACTTGGTCTACACACCTGAAACCGATTGGGAAGAAATGGAGGCCTATGGTAATTTTATGCCCCATACCAAGTACGGCATTACCCGGATTTTTTTCGTCAATGAGCGTTTGGACAAAAAAATCGAGTTAGCACTTGACGAACCCCACATTTCCGAGGATATCCAAAAAATCTGCATCGGCAGATACGATAAATCCCCTATGGGACAGGTGAGTTTGCGGAAATTTCCATTCGGAGAGCTATGAGTAATCCCCAAGAGCATCCACTTAGGCATAGGATGGATTTAGATACGTACGCTCAGGGGGTGTTAGAAGGTGATCGGGTGGTGCTTAGTAGGGCGATTACCCTGGTCGAGAGCAGCCTTGCATCGGATCAGCTGTTAGCTGGGCAACTCATGGAGCGGCTGATGCCCTATACGGGTAAATCATTAAGGGTAGGGATTACCGGCCCACCAGGTGTGGGGAAGAGCACGTTCATTGACCGCTTGGGTGGGCTTATGATCTCCCAAGGCCACCGTGTGGCGGTATTGGCGGTGGATCCGAGCAGCCTAGAAAATAAGGGAAGTATTTTGGGTGACAAAACCCGGATGCAGGCATTATGCCAACAGCCAAACGCCTATATTCGGCCTTCTCCTTCCAAGGGAACGCTCGGTGGAATCAGTGCGCACACCCGTGAAAGTTCCCTTCTTTGCGAGGCAGCGGGCTTTGACCGCATCATCGTAGAAACAGTGGGAGTGGGTCAGTCGGAGGTTTCGGTAAGGGAAATGGTTGATTTTTTTGTACTGCTTACCATGCCCGGTGCGGGAGACGAGTTACAGGGAATAAAAAAGGGTGTCATGGAGATGGCGGATCTAATCATGATCAATAAAGCTGATGGAGACCGCATTGCCGCAGCCCTTTTGGCACATGCGGAATTGGAAAATGCCCTCCTGCTCTTTCCCGCCAAATCAAACGGTTGGATTCCAAAGATTCTCACTTGTTCGTCGACGGATTCGGTGGGGTTGGATCAAGTGCTTTCGGTTTTGGAAGAGTTTGCCGTACATATGTCGGCCGGTGGCTTCATGGAGGCCCATCGCGCTGAGCAACGGGTGCATTGGCTACATCAGCAGCTACGGTATTTGCTTGAAAGGCGTTTCTTTGAACACCCTGAAATCAGTGAGCAAATACCCCATGTAAGGGAACAGGTACGGGTGGGTCAGATTTCTTCTATTGCTGCAGCCAATAGGCTAATGGAGTTGTTTTTGAAATGAATGATGTATTCAAAAGTCCCTGATAGCAGCCATATCCGACGGAACGGAATTCAGTGAAATGATGATGCCACTCAGCGCAACTACTATTTGGTGTGCTAACTAAAGAATAAATCAGGACAAAGATGAAAGTAGCAATAAGTTGGGTTTTGATGATGACGGCATTGGCTGCCTGTGGCCGAGGAACCAACCGTGTGGAAGAAGCAAAACAAAAAAATGAGATTCCCGAAATTATTCAAAAAAGCTACGAAAGTTGTGTAGGTGAAAATTGCGTGACGGTAGATATCGCATTTCCTCGGTATGCCGGAAATAGTCCCGCTTATACCAGTATAAATGAGGCAGTAGAAGAATTTTTAACTGCTAGCCTCACTTGGGGAGAAGAAACTACCCCGTTTGAAAATTACGAGGCAGCGATAGCCGATTTTATGGCCTCCTTTGAGACAGTCGAGCGGGATGGGTACAATAGCGTAGACTGGATGATTGAATTTGACGGAAAGGAGGTGTTTCGGTCGGGGGATTTGATTACCCTAAAGTTTACGATGTTTTCTTTCACCGGCGGAGCCCACCCGAACAGTTCTTATTCCTTCGTGACCTTCGATTTGGCGCAGGGCGGAATCAAATTGAAAAATGATGCCCTTATTTTAGATAAAGAAGCATTGCTTGATCGAGCCATCGCAGCGTTTCGTATTCACCATGATGTGGCAGATGGAGTTTCTCTGGAGGATGATGGGCGCTTTTTTTTAGACAATGGAAGTTTCTTTCTCCCGCAGGCAATGGGGTATTCGGAGGGGGATTTTGTGCTGCTATATAATCCTTACGAAATAGGCCCCTATGTCATGGGAATTACGGAACTCAGTATTCCGATCAGCAAGTTGGAGGGTGTGGTGAGACAGCCTCTGTCTCCCTGAGGTTACCTATTTCGTATCCGATTAATATGATTTCATTTTAAACTTCTTTCGAAGTTCCAAAATAGAGGCCTTAAAAGAATTGTCAGTTTCCATCAGGTCATTCACAGTTTGCACTGCATGGATGACCGTGCTGTGGTCTCTACCTCCAAAATGGTACCCTATGGATTTTAAGGAGTGATTTGTGAATTCTTTTGCAAAGTACATCGCCACTTGCCTGGCAGTCACAATTTCTTTTTTGCGGGTTTTGGCTTTTAGGTCGTCGAGTTTGATGTCGTAATAGTCCGCACAAGTTTTTTGGATAAAGTCAATACCGACCTCAGCCTCGATGTCTTTGACAATGTTCTTCATGATTGCCTTAGCCAGGCTAAGGTCTATATCTACGCGGTTTAGCGATGCATGGGCGATGAGCGAAATCATGACACCTTCTAGTTCACGTACATTCGTGTCCACGGTGTAGGCTAAGTATTCGATAACATCTTCGGGAATCGAAATTCCCTCACTCTGCATTTTTCGTTTGATTATAGCCACACGGGTTTCAAAGTCGGGCATCTGCAAATCTGTTGTCAGGCCCCATTTAAACCTGGACAAAAGACGCTCTTCTAACCCCATGAGGTCTTTGGGGGCGCAGTCGGAGGTCATTACGATTTGCTTTTTGTTTTGATGGAGGTGATTGAAGATGTGGAAAAACATTTCTTGGGTGCGGCCTTTTCCAGCGAAAAATTGAATATCATCGATGATCAAAACATCTACCTGCATGTAGAAATTAGTGAACGGCTTCACATTCCCATCCTTGATGGCATCTAAAAATTGATTTACAAACTTTTCCGATGAGACGTAAAGCACGAACTTATCTTCCAAATTGTTTTTTATCTCGTTTCCGATGGCTTGTACCAAATGCGTCTTACCCAGTCCCACTCCTCCATATATCAGCAGAGGGTTGAACGAGGTAATGCCGGGTTTGTTGGCTACGGCAAATCCGGCCGATCTTGCCAAGCGGTTGCAGTCGCCTTCGATAAAATTGCTAAAAGTGTACGTTTCAATCAGGTTCGATTGAAGTGTGGTTTCAGCATTCAGCGAGGGTAGGTCAAAAGGGCTTTGGTCATTGGACTCACCCGCAGCTACCGCCTGCTTTTCTTTGATTTTTTTACCTGATTTATTTCCTTGAGGGAAACTGACTACATAGGGCTGATTTTGGGAGTTTCCACGGTCTACGACTACCGCGTATTCCAATTGGCCGTTAGGCCCCATGACGGTCTTGATGGCCAGTTTCAGCACATCCACGTAATGTTCTTCAATCCATTCGTAAAAAAACTGGCTGGGCACTTGGATAGTCAGGGTAGAACCCTCCATTCTTACCGGGTTTATGGGGGTAAACCAAGTAGAAAAGCTTTGCTCATTTACGTGTTTTTCAATCACACGCAGGCACTCCATCCATATAGCGCTTGCTTCTGCACCCATTTTACTACTAAAATCGCATTATTAAGATTCATTCGCCCCGTACGTATTGACGAAGGGAGACAAATTTGTTAAAAAGAAAATAAAATAAAAAATCATTTTTGACTTGACTTTTTTACTTTCTCGGTTGATTTGGTGTATTTGGGGTTTTTTAATTTCTGCAATTTTTATTCCTGTGAAATTAACCATGAATGGTGCACAACTTGGCCCAATGGAAATTCACTTTTTTTCGATCGCCAGTTCTTCTTTTTGATCTAGGCATGTAAATGGCCCTGCTCAGGCGATTGCGAAATTTGCCCGGTTATTGTCGGAATTGGCCCGCAAAAGGAGTACATTTGGCTAGGTAACCCCCGGTATGAATCGTAGTTTTTAATCTTGGCCTACACTATGAACCTGTTGGATGATCGATTTCTCCCCCAAACCAAAAAGCAATGGTTAGCGCTTATGCAACGGGAAGGGCTAGACCTGTCCCAGGTGAACGTGGAAGTCGAAAAAGGACTCGTCGTAGATGCGGTATATACCGAAGACGATACCATCCCTTTTTTAAAGCCCTATGAAAACCGGATCAGGAAGTTTAAAGCGAATGGTCGGGCTTGGGAAAATATCGTAGAGGTACTTGGAACGGACGACCGCAAACTAAATTCTGCCATACTGCTGTCATTGAACGAAGGAGTGGATGCATTCTTGATTTCGTTGTCATCGAAATCAAATTTTGGGGCAATATTTGAGGGAGTCCAGCTACGTCACGTAGGAGTTTGGATAAGGGTTGTTGGAGATCCCTTAGAGTTCATCGAGACGATGTCTAATTGGCTTCAGTCCCGGAGGGTTTCGAGGGAGGAGATTCATGGGGGAATTGTTTGGAATAGCTCGCAGATAGCGCAACTTAGTGAGGGTTTAGTGGATGAAAATGCCGCTTTTCGGTATTTGTTAGGTCTAGCGGACTTTCGGGTTTTGGGAGTCAGCCTCCCAACTGACGCCGGCCCCACGAAGACCTTGGATGAGTTAGTAGACTTATTTTTGCTGCTCGGGAAAAGGGTAGCCCTACCTGCCAAAGAATGGGTCTCCGCATTTATGGTTGAAGTTACGGTCGGCGAAACGTTTTTGACTCAACTAGCCATCATCCGTGCCATCAAGGTGGTGGTGCATCAGTTAAACCTCCATTTGGGAGTAGAGACCCTTCCTGCTGCTTGCTATGTGATGGCGGTAAGTGCCCCGCGAGGAGCAGACGGTTATCAGTTATTGATTCGTCACAGCACGCAGTCTGTTGCTGCGGTGTTGGGCGGAGCAGATGGACTGTTGATTTGTCCCTACGAGAATAAGTCTGAGGAAAAGTCCGGTCCTGCAGCCAGGGTAAGCCTTCAGGTTGGGCGTATTCTGGGGGAGGAGTCTTACTTGGCGCAGGTGGTAGATCCGATCGGAGGGGCCTATTTTATCGAAAATCTGACTTGGGCGCTTCTAGCCGCCCTGACGATGGGAATTCGGAGCAAGTTACCTGGATTCCAATGGAAGGAATGGTCTCTCTCCGAAAGTGGCTTGGTTTCTGCTGACTATGTGCCGGCGCCCTCCTATTTTCCAGAGGGATTTTTGAGAAAGCCATTTCCGAGCCGGTCATCGCTCAGTCCTACATTTCCTTTGAATTCCATTGCCGGAGCACCTCCTTTCTTGCGGGGGCCGTATGCATCGATGTATTTGTCCAGGCCGTGGACCGTCCGTCAGTATGCCGGGTTTTCTACTGCGGAGGAATCTAATCGGTTTTACCGGCAGAATCTTGCGGCGGGTCAGCGAGGCCTGTCGATAGCATTTGATCTTCCTACCCATCGGGGGTATGATTCGGATCATCCGCGCGTCAAAGGGGACGTGGGCAAGGCCGGGGTGGCGGTTGATACCGTGGAGGATATGAAGCAGCTTTTTGAGGGAATTCCACTAGAGAAGATGTCGGTTTCTATGACGATGAATGGTGCGGTTATTCCGATCATGGCGTTTTTTATCGTAGCAGGGGAGGAAAAAGGGGTTGCACCGGATCGGCTCACCGGAACAATACAGAACGATATTTTAAAGGAATTCATGGTTCGGAATACCTACATCTACCCTCCGGAACCTTCTATGCGGATTGTGTCGGATATTTTTAAATATACCGCCCAGCATATGCCCAGGTTTAATTCGATCTCTATATCAGGCTACCACATGCACGAGGCGGGTGCTCCGGCAGATCTGGAATTGGCGTATACGCTGGCAGATGGGTTGGATTATGTAAAAAGGGGTATTGATGCGGGTCTAGCTATTGATGATTTTGCACCTAGGCTTTCTTTCTTCTGGGCAATAGGGATGAACCAGTTTATGGAGATTGCCAAGCTACGGGCCGGAAGGGTGCTTTGGGCGCGAATGATGCAGGAGATGGGTGCAAAAAACCCCAAGTCGTTGATGCTTCGTGCCCATTGTCAGACATCGGGATGGTCGTTGACCAAACAAGATCCCTATAACAATATTTGCAGAACCACATTGGAGGGATTGGCTGCAGCAATCGGACATACCCAGTCATTGCATACGAACTCTTATGACGAAGCCATTGCGCTTCCGACACCGTTTTCGGCGAAGATTGCCCGGGATACTCAGCTATATCTTCAGCAGGAGACAGGATTGACAGATGCCATTGACCCCTTTGGGGGATCTAATTATTTGGAGTACCTTACCGATAATCTGCTGATTAGGGCTGAGGAGCATATGCGTGAAATCGAGCAGCTGGGAGGGATGGCGAAGGCCATCGGGCAAGGCATACCAAAGATGCGAATAGAGGAGGCAGCAGCCCGCAAGCAGGCTCGAATAGACGAGGGTGTGGACGTCATAGTAGGAGTAAACAGGTACATTTCAGGGGAAGAGGAAGATATGGACATTCTTGAGGTGGATAATGAAGCGGTTCTTGCCGCTCAGGTGGAGCGACTACGTGACGTTCGTAAAGGTAGAGACGATGCAAAAGTGGCGGCATCGCTAACCCGGTTAAAGGAAGCCGCGGATTCCGGGGAAGGAAACCTGCTGGAATTGGCCGTAGAGGCGGCAAGAGTACGAGCTACCTTGGGGGAAATTTCGAATGCAATGGAAGAAAGTTTTGGAAGATATCAAGCCATTAGCCGAACCGTGTCTGGTGCGTATGTTTCGGAGGCAGGGACCTCTCCGTCCGTACGGGCGGCAAAGGAAAAAGCGGATTTTTTTGCGAAGCTAGCGGGCCGAAGGCCGCGTTTGCTGGTCGCAAAGATCGGACAGGATGGACACGACAGAGGCGCAAAAATCATTGCGAGTGGCTTCTCCGATTTAGGATTTGATGTGGATGTGGGGCCACTTTTCCAGACTCCGGAAGAGGTAGCTAGGCAGGCAGCGGAGAATGACGTACATGTGGTCGGAGTGTCTTCGCAAGCAGGGGGGCACAGGACACTTATTCCTGAGTTACTTGTTGAGCTGGAGCGAATCGGGAGGTCGGATATTGCGGTGGTGGCAGGAGGGGTCATCCCGCCAAAGGATAGCGCGTTTCTTTTAAGCAAGGGTGTGAAGGCTGTTTTTGGTCCAGGTACGCAGGTTAGTGATGCCGCAATCAACGTGCTAAAGGTCTTATTGGGGGAATCCTGAAAACAACGATAGCCGGATGAAGAGCATAGTATTACTATACGACGAGCGAGAGACCGAAACGGTTGAGGAAGAAATCCTGCCCATATTAAAGGAGAACCTCAAGCTTAAGCTCCCTTTTCAAACTGAGTTGACGGTCGAGCTGGGAAGGGAAGACTTTTTGTTGACGTACTTGGGAGATGACCAACTGCGGGAATTCTTTCCATTGGCCATTTCGGAAAACTGGACGGTGGGGCTGCTTCCCCATCCACGGATGGCACAGGCAAAAGCTGGATTTGGCATCGAGGGGAGGCTTTCAGTTACCGTGGAAGATATGCTGGAAGCCTCGGAAGGGAAATTCATCGATATTTTGATGGCAAACGGAAGACCGGTTTTTAATACACTGGTGATTGGTGAATCCTTAAGCCTGCTTTCCGGTTCGGTAAAGGAAGGCTTTTGGTCCCGTTCCATGAGTCAGCTGTCGAGTTTTTTTCGACTTTTCAAGAGGTTAGAGTCCAGTTTGTTTACTTTTGAATTTCCGGAAAAAAACCCCATCAACACGGCTTGTCTGGGCATGGTAGTGGTGCAGCACGGACAAAGTAGCCGGTTGAGCAGAATGGTATTGGAGGATGCATTTATCAATGATGGCCGCATGCATTTGATAGCCTTGGCACCGAGGAGCGTAACGGGGCTGATTTGGTTCGGGTTTTATAGCATTTTCCGTTCTGGCAGTCGTCGCCTTCCGCCGTTTGCCGCCCACATTAAGACAGGTCATCTCCGTGTAAAGAGTGACAACTCAATTAATTTCACTTGTGATGGTTTATTGATGAGCGCCAAAGAAATTGAACTGGAGGTCGTTCCAGAGGCAATCCGTCTCGTACCAGGCAGGTATTTGAAAATGGAGCCAACGCCCAAGAAGGAGGATGTTTTCAAAGTGGAGGTGTTACCGAGAGGGGAATCTCGAGATGCATTGGTTAATCGACCTCTTCCGTTTATCCATCACGCTTCCAAGGAGGAGTTTAAGGACCTTTTTTCAACATTACGGCAAAACTCCCGGGCGAGTAGCAGCTATTTGGTTTTGATGTTATTGTCGACCTGTATTGCCACCTTGGGTTTGTTTGGTAATTCTTCACCCGTGATTATCGGAGCTATGATCCTGGCGCCGCTGATGGCGCCGATTATCTCGATGTCCATGGGGGTTTTGAGGCAGGATAAGCGATTGATGTGGGACAGTTCCAAGGCGATTGGCCTGGGGTTGGTTTTGGCTTATCTTTGTGCAGTGTTTATCACTTGGCTTACGCCGTTGAGCATCCCCAATGAGGAGATTCTTGCACGGGTCAGGCCAAATTTGTTGGATTTGGGGGTAGCGGTGGCTTCAGGCGTAGCCGGTGCTTACGCCCATGCCAAAGAAGAGGTGGCCAAGACATTGGCAGGCGTGGCGATTGCTGTCGCATTGGTGCCTCCTCTCGCTGTATCCGGTATTGGCCTCGGTTGGGCGGATTGGAACATCTTTTCTGGGGCACTTTTACTACTTACGACTAATTTGGCGGGTATTTTGCTCTCTGCTGCGTTTACCTTTTTGCTCTTAGGTTTTAGTCCTTTTCGGTTGGCTACCAAAGGATTGGTTTATTCATTGTTAGTAGTTGTTTTGATCAGTCTTCCGCTTTTTTTTGGGTTTATAGACATGGTGCGGGAAAAGGACGTGATCTCCAAGCTAAACGGGCATAGCGTAAACGGCGTTGTGCTTCGGGATATCAGCGTTCGTCAGGTAAAACCACTGAGGTTAGCAGTCAAACTGGTATCGGAACACAGCCTTAGCAGCGCACAGATTCAAGCGGTGAAATCGGAAATCGAATCAATGGTGGGTGAAGAAGTGGAGTTGGAAGTCATGTTGGGATTCAAGGTCTTTTGATGGCAATCTGTCGGTTTGCTGATTTTATCTACCCTTCTTGTTAAGATATTTGGGTATTCTAGGGGATAATCACTAAATTTATAATCTCTAGTTATACCATTAGAACCTAATCATAAAATTGTCACACATGAAAAGAAAAGCAACAGCTGTTTGGAAAGGTACCGGATTAGAAGGCAGTGGAACCCTCAGTGCTCCCAGTGGATTTTTTGACGCGACACCGTACTCGTTTAAGACAAGGTTTGAAAACGAAGATGGCAAGGCTGGCACCAATCCGGAGGAGTTGATTGCCGCTGCTCATGCAGGTTGTTTTTGCATGGCATTGAGCTTTCAGATTGCAGGAAAGGGTTTCGCTGCAGAGGAATTGAGTGCAGTAGCCACCGTATCATTGGATAAACAGGAGGAAGGTGGATTTGCCATCACTTCCATCACTTTGGATCTTAAGGGCAAAGTACCAGGAATGGATGAGGCTCAGTTCAGGGAGCTGGCAGAGATAGCCAAGGAAGGCTGCCCGATCAGTAAAGCATTGAAGGCTGTTCCTATCACCCTTTCGATTACGTACATTTCCTAATTTTTGATTGCCTCAGAAGAAAAAAGCTCTACCCGCTCTACGGACAGGTAGGGCTTTTTTTTGTGCAGGTAAAACGAATAGACGTGGGGTTTTAAAGCCTTTTGTCTAGAGTCTTTTGGGTGGTGCAATTTTTTTTCAATGAGAGGTTTTATAAAAACGATGACGAGGGGGTGTTTTTTTAAAATAACCTCCTTGTCCTATGCTAACGGCATTTAAAGAGTAAATGCCTGATTTTTAAGGAGGCTCGTTGCACTTACCGTTACTTTTAGGTTTCACCGGGCCAATTATATCATTTCTTTATTGCTATGGTTGCTAATAATAATATATTTGTCGGATGTTTAAAATTTAAAACTTTCTTTAATCGACAATATGGAGCAGGTATTTCTTTATTTGGTGCCTTTATTGGGAATCATTGGCCTTTTGGTAATGGCGGTAAAGTCGGCTTGGGTTACCAAGCAGCCTTCGGGAGAGGAGAATATGGTAGAGTTGGCTGGGTTCATTGCCAAGGGTGCCATGTCATTTTTGAAAGCTGAGTGGAAGGTAATGATTTATTTTGTGGTCATTGCGGCTTTGGTTTTGGGATGGTCCGGTACCCTGTTGGAGAATTCTAGTCCAGTGATTGCAATAGCTTTTTTGATAGGTGCGGTTGCATCCGCCTTTGCCGGTTATTTGGGGATGAAGATTGCTACCAAGGCGAATGTTAGGACTACTCAGGCAGCCAAAACCAGTTTAAAAAAGGCGCTTGAAGTATCTTTTACCGGAGGCACGGTGATGGGGTTGGGTGTTGCCGGGCTAGCTGTTCTTGGTATGGGATCTCTCTTTATCGTTTTTTATTACATGTTTGTGATATCTCAGGGTGGTGATGTGAACGGCCATGAGATGGAGACAGCCCTGGAAGTATTGGCAGGGTTTTCTTTGGGTGCGGAGTCGATAGCGCTTTTTGCGCGTGTAGGAGGCGGTATCTATACCAAAGCAGCAGACGTGGGGGCGGATCTGGTAGGGAAGGTTGAAGCTGGCATACCGGAAGATGATGTCCGAAATCCGGCCACTATCGCAGATAACGTGGGCGATAACGTGGGTGATGTGGCAGGCATGGGCGCTGACTTGTTCGGTTCTTATGTGGCGACTATCTTAGCTTCCATGGTGTTGGGCCGGGAAATTATATCTAATGATAACTTGGGTGGTATTGCGCCCATTTTATTGCCATTGGTTATTGCCGGGCTGGGATTGATCTTTTCCATTGTAGGGACCTTGTTTGTGAAAATCAACGATGACAATGGAAGCGTGCAAAATGCCTTAAATAAAGGAAACTGGATTTCCATACTTCTTACGGTAGCGGCTTCTTACTTTTTAATTGACTTCATGCTGCCCGAAGGGGATTTGGTAATGAAAAGAGATGCGTCGGTAGCATTCACCAAAATGGGGGTTTTCGTGGCGGTATTTATTGGATTGATCGTCGGAGCGCTGATGAGCATCATCACGGAATATTATACAGCAATGGGCCGTGGCCCGGTAAACTCCATTATCAAGCAATCTTCCACGGGCCATGCGACCAATATCATTGGCGGCTTGGCCATTGGGATGCAGTCGACGGTATTGCCGATTCTGGTGCTCGCAGGAGGTATTTTTTCCTCCTATCTGGCCGCAGGGTTATACGGTGTTGCCATTGCGGCGGCCGGAATGATGGCTACCACAGCCATGCAGTTGGCTATTGACGCATTTGGCCCGATTGCAGACAACGCTGGGGGGATTGCGGAGATGTCCGGTTTGCCCAAGGAAGTGAGGGAGCGGACGGATATTTTGGATGCAGTAGGTAATACCACGGCTGCCACGGGGAAAGGGTTTGCGATTGCATCGGCTGCATTGACTGCCCTGGCTTTATTTGCCGCTTATGTGGGAATATCCGGTATAAGTTCCATTGATATTTATAAAGCAGATGTATTGTCCGGTTTGTTTGTGGGAGCCATGATCCCCTTTATCTTTTCTTCTTTGGCGATTGCTGCCGTGGGAAGGGCTGCAATGGACATGGTAAACGAGGTGAGACGGCAGTTCAAGGAGATCCCGGGTATCATGGAGTATAAAAATAAACCCGACTACGAAAAGTGCGTGGAAATATCGACCAAAGCTTCGATCCGAGAGATGGTGGCTCCTGGGGCAATTGCGCTGGTTTCGCCCATTGTGGTAGGATTTTTATTTGGACATGAAGTGCTTGGGGGGATGTTGGCAGGAGTGACCGTTTCAGGTGTTTTGATGGGTATTTTCCAAAATAACGCCGGTGGCGCTTGGGATAATGCAAAGAAGTCGTTTGAGAAGGGTGTAGAAATCAACGGGCAGATGTACTACAAAGGGTCTGAGCCTCATAAATCCTCTGTTACCGGAGATACCGTAGGGGATCCTTTCAAAGACACTTCCGGGCCGTCTATGAATATTTTGATCAAGCTGACCTCTATTGTGTCCATTGTCATTGCACCGTTTATTCCAGTGGAGAGCCCACTTGGCATATCTGAGAATCAAGTAGCGCCTAAAATAGAAGTGGTTCAGCCAGAGGCGGATCAACTGGTAGAAGTTCTTCCGCTAAATTAGTGCATAAACCTTTCAATCTCAGTTTAGAGAGCCATCGAATAAGATGGCTCTTTAAACTGAGATCCTCTTTCAGCCGAAAACCGTGGAATACCTATCTAGGATGTAATAGCTTCCGGTTTGGTAGATCCTAGCTTCTTTTGACCACTATATACCAATCATCGAACCATGAAACTAACGTCTATTCCCCTTCTTTTTCTGTTCGCTGTCCTTTTGTTTGTCAGCTCGGTGAACATGGTTCATGGTCAGGATCGCAAAGGAAGGAAGGTACTGTCGGGGAAGGTAATCTGTCTAGACCCAGGACATGGTGGAACGGCCGATACCGATCAGTATCGGGTGGGACCTACTGGAGAGCGGGAAGAATGGATTAACCTACGTGTAGCCCGCATCTTGCAGCGCATGTTGGAGAGAAATGGAGCGAAGGTACTGATGACTCGTACAGAAGATGTATTGGTCAGTCTGGCGGACAGGGCGGCACTTGCAATGGCCAATCAAGCGGATATGTTTCTATCCATCCATCACAATGCAACGGCCGACCGGTCTGTAAATTTCCCTATCATTTACTTCCATGGTAGTGCAGAGGAAAACGTTGCGAGTGTGGTTCTTGCTAAATTACTAGGTGAATCCTTTAAAGGGGCGCTGTTTACAGAAGAAACGCACCTAAGCGTCGTTTCCGATTTTGGTATTTTCCCCAACTCCGGGGCCGGAGTTTTAAGGGGGACATATGGTATTCCGGCCGTGATCGCAGAGGCCTCCTTTTTCTCACATGCGCCGGAAGAGGACAGATTAAAACGAAGCGCCTACAACAAGAAGGAAGCAAATGCCTATTTGAAAGCGATTTCCGCCTTTTTTTCAATAAAAAAGCCATTGGAAATAAAGGAGAAGCTGCAGCCTTTGAAGCTATCACCTTTTCCCGTATTTCAGGAAGCTGAAAGGATGTCTCCCGAAGCGATGAATTGGATGGGGAATTTCGCGGAGGGGAAGCGAATTGTGGATAACCACCTAGAGACTGAGTTCGAAAATGCGCTCAGGTTACTAACTCTGTCTGTTAAGTCATTTCCCGACTCTCCCGTTGCAAGGGAAGCGCACGGGTATCGTGTGGTGTTATTGGAGGCGCTTGGAATGGTGGAGGAAGCGGAACAGGAAAGGCGAAGAAAGCAGTATTTTTACCCGGATTTGGAGAACCTACCCTAAATTACTAAAATCTCGTTTTAACTGTTGAACCAGTTCCCGTAGTTGCTCCATGGAAATGGATACGAATTGCGGTAGATCTTTTGAATTCGGTTGGTTTTCTGCCAAGTCTTCTACGATTCGGATTGACTTTCCAAGGGCCTCTACCCGGATGTTATCCACACTGGGCTTAAGCTGATGTGCCAGGTTTCGAATTTCAGCAATATCGCCGGAAGCCAAGGCTTCTTCCATACCTTTGATTGTCTTGTCAGCTTGTTCGAGAAAAAGGATGATCATTTGTTCTATAAACTCATTGCTTCCACCACTTATTTCTTCCAGGTTGATGAGGTTATACATTTTCTCTTGTCGATCAGGATTATCCATTATCATGAGGTTTTTTTACCGTTAAGGCTGTTTCAAATTTACAACATTGTTGTGGTAAATCCTCACGGTGTTTTTCAAACTTTTTGGGGTAAAGCATCCGATTAAGGCTTAACTTGCGGGTTAAATGTAAAATTATTACCGAAAGACAGCTATTATCAGATGGTGAATTTGGATCATTACTTAAAGATTGCCGAGGAATTAGGGATTCAGTTAAAGCAGGTGGATAATACCGTTGCGCTGTTGGATGAGGGTGCGACGGTGCCCTTTATATCACGGTACCGCAAGGAGGTTACCGGGAGTCTGGATGAAGTGCAGGTTGCCGGTATACGCGATCGGATACAGCAGTTGAGGGATTTGGAAAAGCGTAAGGAGGCAGTGTTGAAATCCATCAAGGAGCAGGGAAAGCTAACGGACGAGCTGGCAAATAAGATTGCAGCGGCGGAAACCATGGCGGTATTGGAAGACATCTATCTGCCCTATAAGCCGAAGCGGCGTACCAAGGGGACAATTGCCAAGGAAAAGGGATTGGAGCCCTTGGCAGCAAAGCTTTACGAACAGGAGGTGGGTTTTGATGTAACCGGTTTTGCAGCCACCTTTTTGGATGCGGAAAAGGAGGTACTTACCATTGATGACGCACTACAGGGAGCACGGGATATTTTAGCCGAATGGATCAATGAGGATGCTACCGTGCGGAAGAAGGTACGCGAGTTATTTATTGAAGAGGGTAATTTTGTATGTAGGGTGATTCCGGGCAAGGAAGAAGAAGCGGCAAAATACCGTGACTATTTCGAGTGGACTGAGCCGATCAAGACGGCACCTTCGCACCGGGTGTTGGCGATGCGCCGCGGCGAAAAGGAGCTTTTTCTCATGCTGGATACTTGTCCGGATGAGGCCGATGCGCTGAACCTGATCGAAAGGCAGGTAATAAAAGGAGATAATCCTTCTTCGAATCAAGTAAAGTTAGCAGTAAAGGACAGCTATAAGCGATTGTTGAAGCCTTCGATGGAAACGGAGGTCAGGCTGTATTCTAAAAAGAAGGCAGATGAGGAGGCAATCAAGGTATTTGCCGAAAACCTCCGACAGTTGCTACTCGCTGCACCCCTTGGAGAAAAGGCGGTGATTGCGATAGATCCGGGTTTTCGAACTGGTTGTAAGATGGTATGCCTAGGTCCGCAAGGCCAGTTTTTGGAATATGAGACTATTTTTCCCAATGAGCCGCAGCGAAAGGTGTCACATGCGGCATCAGTTATTCTACAGTGGGTGAAAAAACACCAGGTCAATGCCGTAGCGATTGGAAATGGAACGGCGGGCAGAGAGACAGAGGCCTTTGTTAAGTCAATAGGGCTCCCTGAGGGGGTAATCGTCGTGATGGTAAACGAAAGTGGGGCTTCGATATACTCTGCTTCTGAGGCAGCTCGGGAAGAGTTTCCGGATTTTGACCTCACGGTCAGGGGGGCAGTTTCCATCGGTAGGAGACTAATGGATCCGCTTGCAGAGCTAGTGAAAATAGACCCTAAGTCCATTGGTGTTGGGCAATACCAGCACGACGTAGATCAAACGGCCTTGAAAAATTCCCTGGATGATACCGTGATGAGCTGTGTAAATGGAGTAGGAGTGGAGGTGAACACAGCATCAAAGCAATTACTTACCTATGTATCAGGCCTAGGTCCTGCCTTGGCACAGAACATCGTGCAGTACCGGAATGAAAAGGGACCGTTTAAAAGTAGGGAGGAAATCAAACAAGTGCCACGTTTAGGAGAAAAGGCGTACGAACAGGCAGCGGGCTTTCTGCGTATTCGAAACGGGGTGAATCCCCTAGACTCCAGTGCGGTACATCCAGAGCGGTATGAACTGGTAAATCAAATGGCCAAGGATTTAGGTTGCCAAGTCGAGCAGCTCTTGCAAGACAGATCCCTCGGCGAGCGGATCTCACTTCAGAAATACGTAAGCGAGGAGGTAGGACTTCCCACTTTAAAGGATATTTTAGAGGAATTGTCAAAGCATGGGAGGGATCCCCGGGAAACTTTCGAGCTGTTTGCTTTTCAAGAAGGAGTGAATTCGATGGCAGATCTTAAGGTTGGAATGAAATTGCCCGGTATTGTGACAAACATAACCAAGTTTGGTGCTTTTGTGGATATTGGGGTGCATCAGGACGGACTGGTTCATTTGAGTCATTTGGCAGATCGGTTTATAAACGATCCTACAGATGTGGTGAGCGTAAACCAAAAAGTAGAGGTAACTGTAATGGAGGTAGACCTGTCGAGGAAGCGGATTGGTTTGAGTATGAAATCGGATCCTTTTGCGGAGAAGGCAGTAGCTAGGAAGGGAACGGGTAGATCTTCTTCTACGGATCGGCAGCGAGAAAGGGAGCCTGAAGGAGATTTGGCTGCGAAATTGGCCTTGCTAAAAGGTAAGTTCCGTTAGTCGGGGTTACGACCGTTTCATCGAAGATGTCGAAGCTATCTGGGTAACCAGGTAGCTTCTTTGGTTTACTAGGGTTCAGGGGCGATGGGTTTCTTTAAGTTTCATTTTGCAAAAAGCGAAAGGCTTTATGGGCTTTGGTTTTAGCAAGACGCTATCTTTCAGCTATTCAAATAGATAGGTTGTTGTGGTAACGGTGATTTTACTTCCTTTGCAGATTGATTTTTGATGACTAATCAATTTGTTGAATTCATATTAATACAGAATAAAATATGTTAAATGTAATTCAATGTAAATTAAAATTCTAAACATAGTTTATAACTATTAAATAAGTTTAAAAATAAGCCTATTAAGGTGGAAAAATTTAAAAAATGCTAAATAGTAGGGTTTAAAAATAGCTATCATGTTTGAAAAAAATGGTGTAATACTCAAAAATAGGTTCTTTTAAGTCCCATTTTTTTGAAAAATGAATTTTTAGGTAGTAATTTATTCATCAAAAAAAAATTAATTATATAAAATAAAAAAAATTAAAATAAATTTAAAAAAATGAAAAAATAATAAAAAACAAATAAAAAAATATAATAAATGATAATTTCCGTAATGCTTAGTTATTTGATTTGTGAAAAAATAATTTTTGGTCTGTTGTGTTTTAACTTTTTCCTGTTCTATATTTATCTCGAATTAAGGAGGTGGCCAACTCCAAAAAGATGGCTGACCTACCTGAAATAAACCCTGACTAATCTTTTTAAACTTGCCCAAATAACCTCATTGTGTTTGCACAACCATCCCGGAATCGGGATAAAATATAGTTCACTTTAACCATTAACAACATGATCAAAACATTTACACTGTGGAGTGGAAAGGCTTCTTTTATGAAAGGGCTCTTTCTCGTTGGATTGATTATCGCGGTGTCAACCTTTGACAATCCGCTGCTTGCACAGGGGCGTTCGGTCTCGGGGAAAGTATTGGATGAAAACAATGATCCCATCCCGGGCGCCAGTGTGCTGGTGAAAGGTACCGCAAAAGGTGCGGCTACAGATTTGGATGGTGAGTTTTCACTCTCGCTTTTAGAGGGGGAGAATACCCTCGAAATTTCATTTATCGGGTATAACAAGCAAGAAGTGGCTGTTGGTAACCGCAGCGCAATCACTGTATCATTAGTACCGGATACGCAGGCGCTTTCCGAAGTTGTGGTAACGGCGTTTGGTATGGAACGGGAGAAAAAGGCGCTGGGTTATACGACTCAGTCCGTAGATGGTAGTAAGCTAGCTGAAGCCCGGCAGCCGAACGTGGTCAACAATCTTGCCGGTCGTGTAGCGGGCGTGCAGATAAACAGCAACTCCATGCCTGGATCCGGATCGCATGTGGTAATTCGGGGATCCTCCTCCGTATCCGGAAATAATCAGCCCCTTGTGGTAGTTGACGGTGTTCCTTTGGAGCAAACAGATACCAGGCGATATGGTGGTGGTTTATCTGAGATTAATCCCGATAACATCAAAGAGATAAACGTTTTGAAGGGCGCCACTGCCGCTGCTTTGTATGGTTCTAGGGCAGCGAATGGGGTGATCATGGTTACCACCAAAGATGGATCCGGCACCAAGGGGATCGGAGTCGAATTCAACTCCAACGTCACGTTTGACAGGCCGATGGTCAAGCCCAACTTCCAGAATATATATGGTGGTGGGGCAGGTTACCGTACCTGGTACGTGGATGGCCGAAATGGTTTTGACGCGGACGGAATCCGAGGTACTGCTGGTGTAGATGAAAGCTGGGGAGCGCCGATGGACGGCAGTTTAGTTCCGCTTTGGTATTCTGCTCCGGACAGGGTTCCTTTATTGCCGCAGCCAAACAACTGGGAGCAGTTTTGGGAGACAGGTAGAGCAGTCCAGAATAACATAGCGGTGTCTGGTTCAAATGAAAACGGAAACTTTAGGCTTTCGTTAGGCAGGCTCGATCAGCAAAGTATCATGTACAACAATGGTTATTACCGAAATAACTTCAAGATAAACGCAGGATATAACCTCACATCGAAGTTGAATGTAACCGTCAGTGCAGAATACGTAAAGTCAGGGTCCGACAACAGAAGATTTACAGCCAGTTCAGATTTTATTTGGGCGCACCGTCATACGGAATATGACAAGCTAAAGAACTGGGAGCAGTATTACGATATACAGCGTGCCACATTCAGGCCGGGTGATGATTACCCTTATGCCAACTGGCAGCACGAATACTTTGCAAACCCGTACTTTCTACAGGATCGGTACACCAATGCGAATAAAAAAGACAGACTTGTGGGTAATATTGCGGCGACCTATAAGTTTACAGATGATTTAAGCCTCATGATCCGGTCGGGAACGGACTACTGGTCAGATAACCGCACAGATATCACAAGTGTAGAGCGGACAAAAAATAATGTTCGTATCCTTGGAGCTTACACACAGACCAATATCACCAGTCAGGAAACAAACAGCGATTTTATTTTAAACTACAACAAAACAATTGCGTCTAGATTTTCTGTAAATGTTCAGGCTGGGGGAATCAATCGTACCAATGACTTCGCAAGCAATGCAGTAAACGTACGGGAATTGACAATTGATGGACTGTATAATTTGGGAAATTACGCCAGTCCTGTCGTGCCTTCCAGTGAAATCAGACGGCAAACTGTAAACAGCTTGTTTGGAGCCGCGCAATTTGGATATAATAACTCGCTTTTCTTAGATATCACGGGTCGTAACGATTGGTCAAGTACACTGCCTATCAATGCCAACTCATTCTTCTACCCATCCATGGCATTGAGTGCGGTGATCACCGATTTGTTTGACATACAGAGCAACGTTTTGTCATTTGCCAAAGTCAGGGCATCCTTAGCGCAAGTGGGTAACGATGCCGATCCCTACCAATTGCGGCAGACGTTTTTAGCCCAAGGGCTTTGGGCTGGCACGACCCCTACTTATTCTGAAGCTCCGACTATTGCCAACAGGGATCTAAAGCCAGAGATTACAACTGGTAGAGAAGTTGGATTGGATCTGAGATTCTTAAATGGGCGCATCGGTTTGGATTTGACCTACTATCATCAATCTACTACGAATCAAATCCTTGCGGTAGCCATCTCCAATGCCTCAGGGTATCAGTTCCGTACCTTGAATGCTGGAGAGGTAACCAACCAAGGCGTTGAGGCGATGCTTACCGCGGGCATTCTGCAGAACAAAGGGGGATTTAACTGGGATCTATCCGTCAATTTCTCCAGAAACCGAAACTTGGTGGTGGAACTGGCTGAAGGATTGGAAAACTACATTTTGGGCACGCAAAACAGTGTGACTTCTGAGGCCAGAATTGGAGAGCCCTATGGCACATTCTATGGTCGTAGGTACTTGCGATCCCCGGAAGGAGAGATTGTTTACAATAATGGACTTCCTCAGTTAGAGCCTGGTACATTCAGATTGGGCAACATTCAACCTGACTGGATGGGTGGTATAGCCAACGACTTCAGATATCGAAATTTTTCGTTGGGTACCTTGATTGACATCCGAATGGGAGGGGACATCTTCGATGTAGGTACCGGTCTCGCCAGAAAAACGGGTCAGTTTGCAGAAACTGCGATTGGTAGGGAAGAGGGTGTGATCGGACAGGGCGTGAAGAATGTCGGTACCGCAGAGAATCCCTCTTATGTGCCAAATGATGTGGTCATTCAGGCCGCTACCTTCTGGAACGCAACCAATCCCCGAAATTACCATGAGGCGGGGATCTTCGACGGGTCTTTCGTGAAATTGCGCGAAGTTACCTTCGGCTACACCTTTCCCCAATCGTTGTTAAGCAAGACGTTTATTCAGGGGGTCAGATTATCGGTAGTTGGAAGGAATTTGGCCATGTTGCACAGAAACCACCCTCACATGGATCCTGAAGTAGATATGAAAGGTGGCAATGCCCAAGGGTTTGCCTCCGGTGAGCAGCCGTCTACTCGCAACATCGGCTTCAACCTAAATGTGACCTTCTAATTATTTTAACACGTAGACTGAAAAGCATATGAAAATCCATAAAATCATTCTCTATACACTTTTCTTGGTCTCCGGCTTGTTTGTCGGAGCCTGCACCGGTGAATTTGAGGAAATAAATACCAACCCCAACGAACCGGAATTGGTAAATCCCAGCCTGCTTTTGCCAAACGCCATTCAGGTATCGGCAGACAGGTACTGGGGTCACAGTACACGTTATGAGCGATTGAACATAGATGCCGCCATGTGTTGGATACAGCATATAGCGAGAAACATCTATATCAACTCTGAGGGAGATAACTATGAAGTGCCTGTTACCATCGCATCCGGAACTTGGGACAATGTGTATCGGAACTCGTTGGTTAACTTCGAAAGTATGCTTCGGCTTGCCGCACCTGACGGACGATATCCTAACGTAAACTATGAAGGTATTGCACTGGTCATGAAATCCTTTACCTACTCCTACCTTACCGATGTGTTTGGTCCCATACCCTATTCAGATGCGCTGAAAGGTACTTCTGAGGAGGCAATTTATTCGCCCAAATACGATTCCATGGAGGATGTGTATGCAAGCTTGCTTGCTGACCTGAAGTTGGCGAATGATAAATTGACCGTTGGCGGACCAAGGGTTGAGGGCGACATTCTTTATGGTGGAGATGTGCTACGGTGGAAGAAGTTTGCCAATTCCTTGAGATTAAAAATTGCAAACAGACAGGCAGCCAAAAAGCCGGCCGAATCGCGGGCGGTAATGCAGGAAATTTTGGGTAATCCAAGTGTATATCCCATATTCTCCAGCAATTCCGAATATGCCGCTTTGAACCATGCCAACGTTATTGGCAGCAGAAACAAAATGTTTGATGTCTTTTCAACTCGCTCTGACTGGAATATAAGCTCTACGTTGATAGATAAGCTGCTTGAATTGGATGATCCACGTATTGCAGCCTATGCAAAGCCAACTCCAGCTGGCGAATATGCAGGCTTGCCTAACGGATTGACAGATGAGGCGGCTGCGACGTTTGTCGCTTCTACTATTGGAGATCGGTTCCTTGATCCCGAAGCTCCCAGTATATTGATGACCTATTCAGAGTTGCTTTTTGTATTGGCGGAGGCGGCTTTTGACGGGGACATTCAAGGAAGTGCTGAGAGTTACTTAAGCCAGGCTATTGCCGCCTCTTTTGATCAAAATGGGCTGACCATGCCGAGTGATTACATGACCCGTTTAGGTACCATCGATAAGGAAACCATTATGACGCAAAAGTGGATTGCCTTATTCGGTCAAGGAATTGAAGCTTGGACTGAGTACAGAAGAACTGGATTTCCGGTAATGCCCGCACCACATCCCAGTTCCATCTTTACAAATGATGGTGTGCTGCCGACTCGATTGGAGTATCCGCTTTCGGAATATTCGTTGAATAGTGACAACGTAGCTTCAGGCGTACAGATGCTAAATGGAGAAGATAATATGAGAACGAGGCTTTGGTGGGCGGAGTAGCCTCAAGCTTGCCCGTGTAGTTTTCACGAATTGTATCAACCATTTAGTCCAGAAAATTTATCCACCAGCAATTAAGCAGCGTTTCTGTCTGGTTGCAAAAAATAAAGAGATATGAAATTACAGTTAAAACATATTCGATTGTACACAGCGCTTATAGCCTTGTTTTTTGGAGTTTCCTGTGTGGAGACAGATGAATTGGTTACGCCAAACGTCGCATCGCCCGTATTGGTGGTGCTACAGGGGTCTTCTTTTGAGGCAAGTGCGCCCGTTTCGGTCAGTGGTCGGTTTTATGAACTTGACAAGACTGGTATTCTTGATAACACCGTGGGCATAGACTCTATTCCGGTTTCCGGGTTACAAGTAAGGGTGTTCATTAATCATACCCAAGAGATCGGATCAGCCACCACGGACAATACCGGGAGGTTGGTCTTCGAACAGCCTTGGTCCAGTTTGGGGCTATCCGCTCCAGCTTCCGGCAACTCGGTTCGCTTGGAATTTGCGGGCGTTCATAAGGACATTGCATTCAGAACCTACCACAATGTGAGTGTAAGGTAACAACTCATAGTTGCTGGAGACAGCCTTTAGGGAATTTATCACCTATTCTTATGCCAGTTTTTTGGACAGAAGGTGGTTATTCCCTAAAGGTGTTTTCGTTTAAAATATTTCATTTAATCCATTCACTTTAACCCTAACATTCATTATGAAAAATGTAAATCGAAGAAGCTGGCTGAAGGCCAGTATGACAGCTACTGCCGGACTCTTTGCCGGTGGCTATGTGAACGCCTCCCCTGATGCGTTTCAATTTGAAGAGCTAAAGAAAAAACGTCCCTCCGATTATTATGCCCGTTTATCTTCTAACGAAAACCCTTTTGGTCCGGCGGCATCTGCAAAGAAGGCGCTGAAGGCAGCCATAGAAGATTCGTTCCTTTACCCAAGGGCCTATCGGGAAACGCTCTTGGACACCATTGCCGAAGTGGAAGGGGTGGATAAAAGCTACATTTTACTCGGTGCGGGTTCCAGTGAGTTGCTTCATGCAACTGCAAGGGTATATGGAGGCAAAAGCTCCAAAGTGCTCTCCGCTGACCCGACCTATTTCTCATTGGTACGATCCGCCGAATCGCTTGGTGCAGACTGGGTGAAAGTGCCGTTGACCAAAGAGTTGGACCACAATCTGGGAGCTATGGAAAGCAAGGTTACCAAGGATATATCCCTGCTTTACATGGTGAATCCCAACAATCCTACCGGTAAGATCATGACAGGTACTGAAATCCGATCTTTCTGTGACCTCGTATCGGATAAAGTGCCTGTATTTGTTGACGAGGCCTATATCGATTACATGAAGGATCCGGCAGGTAGTACTACTGTAGAATGCGTACGGAAAGGTAAGAATATCATTGTAGCAAAGACCTTTTCCAAGGTGCATGCCTTTGCTGGGCTGCGTGTGGGTTATTGCATTGCCCAGCCAGATGTGATCAAGGCGCTTACTGCTGAGGGGCCAAGAAACTCGTTGTCTGGACCTTCAATGGCTGCTGCGGCTGCCAGCCTTACAGATGCTGAGTTCTTGAAATATTCCGTCAAAAAGAACGACGAGGGTAAGGATTATGTGTACAGTGAACTTAAGAAGTTGGGGTATGATTACATTCCTTCCCATACCAATTTTATTCTCTTTCCAATTCCCATGGATGGAGAAGATTTCCGTAAAAAGATGATGGCGAATCAAGTGTCCATTAAAACGGCCTTGATAGACAAGCAGACTTATTGTAGGGTTAGCATGGGTACCTTGGACGACCTTGGTATGTTTGTGGACGCGTTTAAGAAGGTAGCTTCTCAGAAGTTGAACAAGGCGTAAACTACAATCCATAGTAATTTTTATTTTCAATTCTTTTCTAATTCTTTTTTTCCATCGCCCGCCGCCAGGTTGGATTTGATCCAGCGTGTCGGCGGTTTTTTTTGATTATAGGAAATGAGCTTATTTGGAGCGGCATCAAATAAAAGGATAGTTGCGAAAGAAATAATCCATTGGCGGATAGGAATTATTTTTCAAGGGATATAGACTAAAAAAAAGCAGGACTTATTAGCCCTGCTTTTTAACCTGATTAAGGTGGTTAGTGGTGGTTTTTAATTTTTGCGGTTGTCGGGTTAGTGTCCTTCTTTTTCGAAGGAGGGTTTGTATTCGATAAGATTAAACCAAGAGAGCACCGGTTTGATGATTCCCAAGGCTATCAATCCAAAACCTACTGCGAGTAAGGTGGACGATGACGCAAACAACTCACCGAATGAAAAAACCGTCAACATAACCACTGTAGAAAACGGTAGGGAAACAGCGAGTATGTTCACAGCCAGTTCCATGTCGAATGTTTTATTTCGCTTATTTTCACGTTTTTGCTCAAGTGCTGTAATAGAAGCCATATGGGCAAAGGGCCAAAAGCTGATGGCACTCTGGGGGAATACCACCAGCACCATAATCGCCGCAAAGGATAGTTGAGGAGCAAATAATAGGACAGCCCCGCTGAGTACAAAGGTTAATCCTGATCTTACCAGTAACAATCCGGCAATTTTTCGAATCTGTTTCCAATTGAAGATAACTGCAACACCGATGTAAATCAGTACCAGAGGCGTCATCAAGTTGCTAAGTGTGCCAATTGCCGTTGATATGGACGTTGGAAGGTCAACGAGATGGATGTCCAAACTTAATAACACCAGAGCAAGAATAATTACGATATTTATCGGTTCATTGATCAAGCTCAGCAACAGAGACTTTATCTTGTCTCCATTTCCGGTTTTTAAATCTTGGTTAATCTTAAAGTACCATCTCATCGCAATCAAATAGGCAATAATCAGCACGAAGATTTTGTTTCCGATGTCTGCAAGGGCACCCCATGCCAACGCATCGTCTCCCAGATATTCGATGAGAAAAGGAAAACAAGACAAACCAGGGGCCAGCGACGGAAACAGCAAAAGGTAAGTCCGATACGTGCTGCTGTCCTTTTCAATCCCAAAAAACGGCAGTGTATATTTCAAAATAAAATACAAGACTACGTTAAAAGCGATCGCTAGGATTGGCAGCATCAGCAAGTCCGGCTGCACCTCTGCCTTCAACAACGCCACGAAGATGATTGCCGGTAATGCTACAGTAAGTATCAGCGTTTTTAACCCCTTTTGTTGCGCAGAATCTCCAAGCTTCCCTCTTAGCAAGAATCCTATTACTAACAAGATTAGTAGGGAAAGCGTCTTTTGGACTGCTATATTCATAAATGTATTTGATTATTAGTGGTCAATGCATATTAATATGGGGGTTATTTGGGTTTATTGTCGTAGGTTTTGTGGCTGTTAGGTAGTGGAAACTTTTAGTGCATCTACAAATAGCTTCATCTCATCCATGGTGCCCATACTTACCCTGCACCAGGAGGAATCATACATGGAATATACCCGGATACCCACACCTTGATCCAGCATTTTTTTAGCGAAAGCTTTGCCCTCGTGCTCAATTGGAAAGATCATAAAGCTTGTATGGGAAGGGATCGGAGAAAAGCCCATAGAAACCACTTTGTCTAGGGTGAATTCTTTGGATTCCTTGTTCCATTTGCGGCAATTGGTCAGGAATTGCTCATCCTGCATGCTTGCAATAGCCCCCTTCAATGAAGTTACGCATAGCCCCATGGTTCCTCGTACCAAAGAAGTGATTGATTTGATGCGTTCTTCGGTTGCTACCAAGTAGCCTACCCGTAGTCCTGCCATACCATGAATCTTGGAAAATGTCCTTGCTACCATTACATCATATCCTTCCGCTACCAAGCCTGCCATCGTATTGTCTTCTGGCTTGTCCATAAACTCCAAATAGGCTTCGTCAACGAAAATAGGTGCCTTTTTCGAAGCTGATTTACAAAACTCTTTCAAAGAAGAACTTCCTGTGATCGCCCCCATTGGATTGTTTGGGTTACAAACATAGATCAACTTGGTCTTTCCGTCTACCGCAGCGCTCATTCCTGGGAGATCATGGGAATAGTCGCTTTTCAGAGGAACAGCTTTCCAGCTGCCACCAATCTTTTCAGCGGTATTGACCAATGACATGTAGGTGGGATCCGCGGAAACTACATTGCCGCCATCTTTGCATAATACGATCGCTGTCTTCTCCAGTAGGTCCGTGGAGCCTGGGCCTAACATGATGTTTTCAGGTTTCACACCTTCTTTTTCTGCAATCATGCTGATCAAATAAGCTGCGTCTGCATGGCCGTACCGGTTGCCCACAGATATGGATTCTGCAATGGCCTTTTGAACCTTAGCAGAAGGTCCAAATGGATTCTCGTTTGCAGAAAGCCGTGCCCTCATTTTAACCTCATTTAAAGGCGGGAGAATAACCTCTTTAACCAAACTCTCACTGCTCCACTTCGCTGCTGTTGAGCCGTTACTTTTTGCAAATAGCTCACTGGAAGCTAGGGAGATAGACCCTAATCCCAGCACGCTTGTTTTAAGCCAGTTTCTTCTGTTGATGTTTTTCATGATTTCTCTGTTGTTAGTAGTGATCTAATGAGTGATAAATTTAGCGCAAATTCCAATTAAAAAAAATTAATTCCATCATTTGAGTTGAAAAAATAACCTTGAAATATAAAAAAGAGTTTATAGTTGAATTATTGGGTTTAATTTTGATCAGATAATCTGAAAAATTTTGATTAATAAACGAAAAGTAGATTTCAAATTAACCTACTATTTCAGTTTTTGATTTGTTTATAAAACAAACATTTGTATCTTTGGTTTGTTGATTATATAAACAATGGTTTCATTTTAACGCAATGTCATTTTGTCATGCAGATCAGTTACACAACCAAAAAATTACCTTCCGGCAATCTTCAAGTCAAATTTACCGTGGAGGGCGGCCTAATGCCCAAGTATGGCTATTTATTGATCGAAGGGAACTGTACCGATGAAGAAATCTTCCATGAACTGAGATGCCGTATCTTGATGCGGCAGTCATCTAACCTTGATCTGATGAAATTCTCATTCAAAGAGTATTGGAAGGAAGATCATAACTTTTTTATGTATTCTGCCTGAGAAGGGAGTGGAAATGTATCTGGCTACAAATATCAGGTTTCTCCGACAGCAGGCGGCAATGACTCAAGAGGTATTGTCAAATCGCCTGGGCATAAAGCGGACAATGATTTCGGCTTACGAGGATGGTAGGTCGGAACCAAAGCTAGGCGGGTTGATGATACTTGCAGAGGTTTTTGGTGTAACAGTCGATGAGCTGCTTACAGTCGATCTTTCAAAGAAAGGTAGGCGGGTGGCAGCCGATATGAATCTTAAAATCCTCGCAATTACAATTGATAGGGATGAGCGAGAAGGGATTTGCATGGTCAGTCAAAGGGCCGCCGCCGGATACCTAAATGGCTATTCTGACACGGAATATGTGGGTAATTTACCCCAGTTTCACCTACCCAATCTGCCCAAAGATAGAACTTACCGGGCTTTCGAAATTAGTGGGGACAGTATGCTTCCCGTTCATCCCGGTACGATTGTCATTGGGGCTTACGTCGAGTCACTTCGGGAGGTGAAAAGTGCCCGAACTTATGTGTTGGTAACCAAAAGCGAGGGGGTGGTTTATAAGCGGGTATTCAATTACCTGGACGAGAGAGGGAAGTTTTTTTTGGTTTCAGATAATGAAATCTACAAGCCATTCGAACTTGACCCCTCCGAGCTGTTGGAGATATGGGAGGCGAAGGCTTTCATCAGTACTGACTTTCCAAGACCTCATGGACAGAATCCCTCCATTACGCTTGAGGAAATTGCGGAGATGATCCGAGATTTGAAAGCGGAGGTGACTAAGACCAAATAAAAGCGCTCCGTACTGCCGTTGGTGCAGCAGGTCGAAGCTTGCAATCGTCCGGTAGTCGTGAATCATCGGCAAAATTTATTCTTTGCTTCTTGGGCGGACTGGTACGAATGGAAGTCAGGCTTCTGCGATTTTGGCCCGTTGGTTGTTTCCATTCCCTGAGCGGATAAATCCAAGTCCATCACTTTTCAATCGGCTCACGTCAATGCCTGTTGTTTTCTATTTTTGTGGTCTTTTTCGCCGCAAGCATCTCTTTAAGTCGCCGGCTTATTCATATTTTCAAAGTGTTTCTGAATCTGCCCTTTGGCATCAAAAGCATCGTCCAAGTTGTGCACACCCTTGCTGAAATCATGCCATAGGCCATCGCCCACATCGATGTAGTTTCCCCGCTTGGTAGGTTCAGATGCTTTGGCAATTTCATAATCATAGTCCGGGAGATAGATATTGGCAAGTAAATCCTTTGCTTCTTCCCATCCCAAGCTCAGCGGCGAGCCGTTTAGGGATAAGTCTATTTTTCGGGTAGCAAATTTAACCGTCATATCGTAAAGCCACACATGATCGGTGGTAATGGATTTGAAGCGAATCTGAAGAGGACTTTCCCGTTTGCTGACTTCATAGATGGCTTGGACAAATTCTTGGGCAAGGTACTGCCACTCATTTTGGTTGGAAGGAATACTTCTTACAAGTTTACCGTGTAGATCCTTGGCAAGTAGCCGGATGCCTCCATTATCGCCCAATTGCTTTTGGTTAGACCATTTACTTTGGGAGTATAGTTTCTTGAAAGGAGCTTCCCAAATCTTCGGGATCTCGCCAACGAATTTGAAATCATCTTCCAGTGTAAATCCTTCGTTGGTGATTTCCGCTTCGGAAAGCTCTTCTCTGTGGAGATAAGTCAAGTCAAACTGAGTGTTGACGAAATTCCGATCGAAGCTGAGCTTTAGCTTATAAACATGGTTGAAGGGAGGCGGAATGTCGCCCGTGCTGTAGTCCAGTTCCAGTCGTATGATATCCTCCGATTTTAGGTGCATGCCAGATAGTTTTTTTCCGAAGGGACAAAATTAGCCCATTGCCACTAAAAATGTTGCGTAAAAGGAAATTTAGTGTCGTTATATTTGTAGCCTAGTTTAGGGATTTCGTATGCAAGAGGACGGTCAAATCATGGGTGAACAGAATAGCTTTATTGCCCAATCACTATATGAGCGGGGATGGGTAGTGGTAGATCATTATGTCCCAGAACCGTTAAGAGTAGCCTTATCCCAGGAAAAACGACAACTCCTATCCCATGGAGAATTCCGTCATGCAGGAATTGGCAAGGGGGATTCATTTGCCATTCGGCCGGAAATACGAAGCGACAAGGTTTTCTGGATGGATGAATCCGACCTATCGCAGACACAGGCCGCTTATTGGAAGCTTATGGACGAACTGAGGCATACGATCAATCAGCGGTGCTTTTTGGGGCTTCGTTCGTTTGAATGCCACTTTGCCATTTATCCTCCCGGATCATTCTATCTTCGTCATTTAGATCAGTTTCAGGCAGTTAAATACCGGGTTGTAACGGTGATTTTATACCTTAACGATGACTGGAAGGAAGACGATGGAGGTGCCCTGCGGATTTATCTACCCGCAACGGACGGAGAGGAGTCCTACACCGACATTCTGCCGGAGAGTGGGAGATTGGTGGTATTCCTGAGCGGGGAAATCCCGCATGAAGTATTGCCTACCGTCAGGGAACGTGCCAGTATTACCGGCTGGTTTCGGGATGTGGCCTATTAAACATTTATAGTCTCATTCGGATGGACATTTTTCTTGGTGCTTCCTTCAGGGTAAAAGCGGCTTTTTCAAAGGCAGGAGGGCCGAAAACACCTCGGACATCGTTTGAAAAGCCATAAGGGTCTTTTGGGATTCCAAAGGGTCCGGTTCTAAAAAGCCCATCACCATCGTGGTCATGAAAAGTAGAAATAGCGTAGATACCTACCGGTAGACCTTTGATGGACAAATCTGCTTTGCCGTTACTTATGGGGACTTTGAAGCTGCGATAGGCTTTGGATGGAGTATTTGGAAAACCATCCGGCTGATTGAAAAGAAGCACATGTACGGTGCCTTCGTTGTGCGGCAGATGGGTGAAAGTTACATTGAAATGACTGTTGATAGGTGTACTCATGCAGAAATACAGGATCAAAAAGACTAACTGATTCATTTGAGGAAAGGTTTCAGGGTTTCCGGTTTGTTGATTTTGGATGATGAGGTCATCTTGAAGGTGTCAACGGTGAAAATCTGCTTAGGGATGTGGTATTTGGGAAGATGAAGGTTGATGGTGATTAAAAAATCATTCAAATCTGGATTTTTGGTTGTCACCCCTTCCGTGACCAATAACAAGGCTTCGCCGAGTAAACTGTCAGCTACCTTCCAGATAAAGTACCGATTATGTGGAAAATATTTCCGCCAGTAGGGCTCTATTTCCGCCTCAATCACCTCCGGATAGAGCTTGACTCCCCCCGAGTTAACGACGAAATCTGCACGCCCCTGCCATTCAAAGGTATTGTCGCCTACAAAGGTTACCACATCCTTGGTATAGATTGTTTTGGCAATCGCCATTGGGGCTTTTATGACCAAAGTACCGGATTCAGAAAGGGATAGCTTGACTCCCGGTAGGGCCTTATAAAGGAGTGGCCCGGGTGCTTTGAGGTCAGCCAAAGCAATGTGAGACACCGTTTCCGTCATTCCAAAGGTCTGATAAACCCGCCCTTTTAGTGACTTTGTTTTTTGCCGCAATGTCGGAGGCGTCGGGGCGCCGCCAACGAGTAGGTTGGCTATTCGATTTAGCATCTTAAATCCGTCCGCATTTTCCAAGCTTGCCTGCAGCTGCATGGGTACCACGGCACCGAAGTCGATGTCCATATCGCTGATAGGGCTGCTAATGACCGAACTGGGAGTGCTTAGAAGAAGAAGGCCCTTCCATTCCATAGCCCGTACTAGCATCATTTTGCCGGCTATCATATCCGTGTTTAGATTACACAGTAGCACACAGCCTAATCGGAGGCCCAGTTGCTTTTTAGTCGCAGCTGCGCTTTTGCGCATCAGTTCCCGGTGTACCCGGATTTCTTTCGGAGGGCCGGTAGATCCGGAAGTATTCAGGGTAAAATACTCCTGTCCATTCAGCCATTGTTGGCAAAAGCGTAGCGCAGATTCCCAGGCTTGATCGTCTACTTTCCAATCTCCACGCCTTATTTCATCGAAGGTGAGTAAATTGGAAGGGGTAATAACCAGTTCTCTTATTGTACTGCGGTAGGAGCTCAATCTTATTAGGGATTATGGATTATAAAAGCGTTGTCAAATTCAGCTGAAATCACCTCCTGAGCGAATCACTAGTCAAAATTCGCAAAAAATTCATGCAAGGCTATTATCTTGCACATAAAAATTACGATCATGATCCATTGGAAGACGGTAAAGGAGTTTGAAGATATCACGTATAAGAAAAGCAACGGGGTTGCCCGGATTGCGTTTAATCGTCCAGAAGTACGAAATGCATTCCGACCAAGGACTACCAGCGAATTATACGATGCTTTTCTGGATGCCCGGGAAGACACATCAATTGGGGTGGTGCTGCTTTCAGCAGAAGGGCCGTCACCCAAGGACGGCGTGTATGCGTTTTGCAGCGGAGGGGATCAACGTGCGCGAGGGCATCAGGGGTATGTGGGAGAGGATGGCATGCATCGATTAAACATCCTAGAGGTACAGCGTCTCATCCGTTTTATGCCAAAGGTGGTCATCGCAGTGGTTCCGGGATGGGCTGTGGGAGGAGGGCATAGCCTCCACGTGGTCTGTGACCTGACGATCGCAAGCAAGGAACATGCGATTTTTAAGCAAACCGACGCAGACGTGACGAGCTTTGATGGCGGATATGGTTCGGCTTACTTGGCCAAGATGGTGGGCCAAAAGCGAGCACGAGAGATCTTTTTTCTTGGCAGAAACTACAGTGCGCAAGAAGCCTATGATATGGGCATGGTCAATGCAGTAGTCCCTCACGCCGAATTGGAGGACACCGCTTACGAGTGGGCGCAAGAGATACTTGCCAAGTCTCCAACGTCCATTAAGATGCTAAAATTCGCTTTTAACCTGACCGACGATGGACTGGTGGGTCAACAAGTCTTCGCAGGGGAAGCTACCCGATTGGCGTACATGACCGAAGAGGCAAAAGAAGGAAGGAATGCATTTTTGGAAAAGCGCAAACCTAACTTTAAACACATCAAGTGGATCCCTTGAGTCTAAATGCCGAATTCGACTTGAAAGGTTCCTGTAACGCCGGATGACAGACCCTCAATGGAGGAGGTTCTTTCAACCCATCGGTAGCCAAAGTTTGCTTGCACCTTGATCCGATGGCCGTTTAGGTATCGGGTGAACCCGAGCAACAGCTCGTCGATATCGGCCTCTAGGGACTGCAGTTGTTCCTCCGTTGTGATGAAAGCATATCTTATTGCCAGTTCACTCTTACGGGAGACCATCTTGCTCACTTGATTATTTATTCCATAGCCAACGTAAACGTGTCGGGTCAACCCCTCCGCATTTTCGGTGATGGGGTTGGCCGTGCTTCGTTTCATGTATTCCGAGGAGATCGCCCATCCAGCATATTTGAACACACCGTCAATAATAAGACTGTTCAGGTTTCGGTCTTCGTAAAGTACCAAGCCCGTTTGCCCTCCGGCTCTAATGGCTTTGTGGTTTCTGCTGACTGTGGCCGCTATCGATAGTTTAGGTTTTTGTTCAAACTGTATGTCTCCCTCTGAATAATCACCGTTATTCAGGAATTTTCCAAAGGGAAGAAACTCCAACCTGCCGGTGTAGGCAAATCCATCGTTGTTGTTAAATGCATTTCTCCCCTGTCCGGTACTGATTGCTCCCTTAATCATCAGTAGGGACTCCTCCATTAGGGGTTGTGTATAATATCCGAAGATTCCAAAGTCTCTATCGATGTTGAAAAATGCGTTGGCGATTGATCGATCGGCAAACTGCAGGTTTCCAGAGCTTACTACCCGTTGCCGGTTTCCGGGAAGTTTGGATTGGCCAAAGCCCACGTAAAACCGATCAGAGAACGTATAATATACGATGGCGTCTCGCAGTGCTTGTGCAGTGCTACCGGACTCCAGGTCCATATCTGATCTGGAAAAGGCCATTTGAATATAATATTGGATTTTTGGATTTAGCACATACCCATCCAGTCGCAGCCTCAGCCGCCTTACCTTCATGTCATACATGTCCACGGAGAAATTGTCCCCTCGGATATTGTTGTATCCGGCTCTGTTCTGAATACGGAATCGAAGGTTCAGCAGAAAGAGGGAATCTTTCTGGAATCCCAGGCCTTCATTGGTGTTAATAAGTGCTCGTTCGTCTGACTCTACTTTTTGAGCAAAAGCCCCGTTGAAGGCGGAAACAATTAGGGTAAAAATTAACAATAGAAGGCATTTTGGGATGCCTGTGGTAATCTTCATGGTAATAGGATTAAGGTATTTACGTGCAGGTAGTACTAAAAACAACGGTATTGGACTACGAGGGAGCTATGATAATAATAAAAGCCAGGTTCCCAATGAACCTGGCTTTCGAATGGATTTAACTCCAGGGTATCAAATTCCTGCTTTGATCAAATTAAGTGCTGACCCTGCCTTGAACCAGCCGATCTGTCCTTCATTGTAGGTGTGATTTACGCTGATTTGGTGCTTGGAGCCGTCTGCATGGTTTAGCACCACCGTCAATGGCGTTCCGGGTGCAAAGGTCTCCAGTCCAACAATATCGATCTGATCGTCCTCCTGGATAAGGTCGTAATCAGCTGGATTGTCAAAGGTCAACGCAAGCATGCCTTGCTTCTTTAAGTTGGTCTCGTGAATACGGGCAAACGACTTTACCAGGATGGCGCGAACGCCCAAGAAACGTGGCTCCATCGCTGCGTGCTCTCTGGAAGAACCTTCCCCATAGTTTTCATCGCCAACTACAATGGATCCCACGTGGTGGAGTTTGTATTGGCGCTGAACAGCAGGTACTTCACCATACTCCCCGTTGAGCTGGTTTTTCACTTTGTTGGTTTCACCATTAAATGCGTTCACTGCGCCGATTAGCATGTTGTTGGAGATATTATCTAGGTGACCCCTGTACCTCAACCAAGGACCGGCCATTGAAATGTGGTCTGTGGTACATTTTCCCTGAGCTTTGATCAAAAGTTTCAAACCTTTAAGATCCGTACCTTCCCAAGCCGCAAATGGCGCTAATAGCTGTAGTCTGTCTGAATTAGGGTCCACTAGAACTTCAACTTTGGAACCGTCTTCTGCAGGAGCTTGGTATCCGGCATCTTCCACGGCAAACCCTTTGGTAGGTAGCTCCAGACCCATTGGCTCGTCAAGCATCACATTTTGCCCTTCTTCATTTACCAACGTATCTTTCATGGGGTTAAACGTTAGGTCTCCCGCGATTGCCATGGCAGTCACGATTTCCGGGGAAGCCACAAAAGAGTGGGTGTTCGGGTTGCCGTCCGCCCTTTTGGCAAAATTCCGGTTAAATGACGTGATGATAGAGTTTTTTTCCTGCTTTTCAGCACCGTGTCTCGCCCATTGGCCGATACATGGGCCGCAGGCGTTTGCTAATACGACACCCCCCATGTTCTCAAATATACCTAGAAAGCCGTCTCGTTCTACCGTAAACCGAACCTGCTCAGAGCCAGGTGTAATGGTGTATTCAGACTTGGCTTTCAATTTTTTATCTACCGCTTGTTGTGCAAGCGACGCTGCACGGGAAATGTCCTCATACGATGAATTGGTACAGGATCCAATCAATCCCACTTCCAATTTTTGCGGCCAGCCGTTTTCTTTTACGGCTTCGCTGAATTTTGAAAGAGGCCACGCTAGGTCTGGCGTGAATGGGCCGTTAATGTGAGGCTCCAGTTCTGAAAGGTTGATCTCAATGACCTGGTCAAAATACGTTTCAGGATGCTCATATACCTCTGTATCGCCTGTTAAATGGGCTTTGATTCCGTTGGCCAAATCCGCTACCTCGGCTCTACCTGTACCACGCAAATAAGCTTCCGACTTTTCGTCGTACCCAAAAATAGAGGTCGTCGCTCCGATTTCAGCTCCCATATTGCAGATGGTGCCTTTTCCGGTAGCCGACAGGGATCTAGCCCCCTCGCCAAAATACTCCACAATACTGCCTGTTCCACCTTTCACGGTCAAAATACCGGCCACCTTTAGGATTACGTCCTTTGCAGAGGTCCAGCCCGAAAGTTTTCCCGTTAGCTTCACTCCGATCAATTTAGGAAACTTAAGTTCCCAAGGCAGTCCTGCCATTACGTCGCAAGCATCCGCACCTCCTACACCAATGGCAACCATACCCAGTCCCCCGGCATTTGGTGTGTGGGAATCGGTACCGATCATCATGCCTCCAGGGAATGCATAATTTTCCAAGACTACCTGGTGGATGATTCCAGCTCCAGGTTTCCAAAATCCCAGTCCATACTTGTTTGAGACGGAAGCTAGGAAATCATAAACTTCTTTATTTTTATTTTTTGCTTTTTCCAAATCGGTACTAGCGCCTATTTCTGCTTGGATCAGGTGATCGCAATGCACGGTAGATGGAACAGCTACTTGGGATCTCCCCGCCTGCATAAACTGCAACAGCGCCATCTGGGCGGTGGCATCTTGCATAGCTACCCGGTCAGGCTGGAAATCCACGTAGTCCTTGCCTCGCGAATAGGCTTGGTCTGCATCTCCTTGAGACAAGTGCGCATAAAGGATTTTTTCGGTCAGTGTAAGCGGTTTACCCACTGCCTTTCGGGCTGCTTCTATTTTTGCCGGAAATCCAGCATACACAGCCTTGATCATTTCTATATCGAATACCATTGGAAATGTATTGTAGTTATGTTGACTTGAAAACTCAATTTCCCGCAAAGATATAAAAATCAGCCAAAAAAATCTGTTTGAACACTCCCTTTAGGTTATTTATAACGAATAAAGCCAAGTCAAAGGCCGTGGAAAAAACGGCACGCTCGCTGATAGGCAATCAGTTCAGAGAAAGGAGGAATTTAAGTGTGTCTACGTTGTCTGCATAGTCGGATAGCCCGGGACACTGTGCCATCCCGAAATCCACTGAGCCTTGAAGCCATCCATTTTTGCTGACAACACACTGAATGCGGTCAGCGGCTGATTTCAACACCTGTTTCAGACTTACTAGGTCATCATAATAGCTGTAATTTACCACGGAAATAGGGGATACCCAGTCATCCGACTCCCGCATCAGTAGAACCCCGTTGTCTAGGTGTGGTTCCTTGTTGACAAGGTATATTGATTTATTGTAATCGTAATTGTTGGCGTATTTGTGGTGGTCCATTACTTGTTTCATGCTTTCCGAGGCATTTAAAAAATCCAATACCTGCTGATAGTCTCTGACAAAGATCTTGGAAACATTTCTGCACCCTAGCCCGAAATACTGGAGCACGTCGTTGGTCAGCTTTTTGAAATCTTCAGCGCTCTCTTTTCCATTTAGAACGGCAACAGAACTGCGGTTTTTTCGGATAATATGCGGATACTGCCCAAAATAGTACTGAAAATAACGTGCAGAGTTATTGCTGCCGGTAGCGATGTAGGCGTCCATCCCCTTCAATCGCTCAGCCCATTGGATTTGATTGGAAAACCTTGGTTCTACGGTCAGTAACTTTGCTATCAGCCAGGGTATCAAAACGCTATCCGTCGAACTACATTTGATGTGGGCTACATGTCCAGAAACCAATACACAAAGGAGGTCGTGAAAACCGACTCCCGGTATGTTCCCTGCCATTACCAATCCGATGGACTTCGGATGCTTGGGAAGCATTATAGGGTAGGTTGCAGCCCATTCCGTTAGCTTTTCCGAATGCAAAAAAAGGCGGATTCCGTTCAGCGCTAATTTGGTCTGATGGGGTGTAAACCAAGGGTTGTTGCCGGTCACTTGGCTGAAAAGCGAGTCCAGTTCCTCGGAAGGAATGTTATCGAGCAGGTTTCCCAGCGTAGCAAATGCCTGAATCCGGTGTTCCAACGTAAAGCTCATGGGAAGAAGTTAGCAGATGGTTTAATTGAGTGGAGATAAATCCTACTATACGTTATAGCGTTTGGGGCAAAGGTATTTAATCCCCGTCAAAAATCCTTATTGAGTCAGTCAATCCTTTTTTATTTCGTACAACAACTAATGTAGGTGAATATTTTAGGCTTTTCCAAAACCAAAATGTTTGTTGAATTGTATTATGGTTAGTAGTTTTGCAAACAACTTAAAAGATGAATTGAGATGGCTATAATGATAACAGATGAATGCATCAACTGTGGTGCATGCGAACCGGAGTGCCCCAATACGGCGATTTACGAAGGGGGCATTGAGTGGACATGGGCTGGCGGGACCAATTTGAAAGAGGTTACCTTGGAGGATGGTTCTGTGATCGATGCGACGGAAAAGCAAGATCCGGTATCAGATGAGTTTTACTATATTGTAACGGCAAAGTGCACTGAGTGTACAGGGTTTCATGAGGAGCCTCAATGCGCTGCCGTTTGCCCCGTAGATTGCTGCGTAGACGATCCTGACCACCGAGAGTCGGAGGAAGATCTGCTGGCAAAAAAGATTTATATGCACGGTGAGTAGGGGGCTGCTTTTGGTCGGTAAAGTACGTACAGACCTAAAAAATTGTGTTTTCTAGTTAGAATTTTGTTGGTTGTCACATTTTGATCAAAAAAAAATTGCTGTTTAATTTGAATTTAACCTTTGTTTTGGTTTATCTTGCTGCTGAATTTATTTTTGATAAAAAAAAGTAGGAAAGTGGAAGACAACAAGGATTACGACAGAGACGAGATCTTCTCGAAAAAGGTAAAGGCAGGTAAAAGGACTTACTTTTTTGACGTGAAATCAACTCGTTCTAACGACTATTATCTCACCATTACAGAGAGTAAGCGTAAGATGCGGGAGGAGAGTTTTTTTTATGAAAAACACAAAATCTTTCTTTATAAGGAAGATTTCAACAAGTTTCTCGAAGCACTGCAACGGACGGTGGATCATGTAAAAAACGACCTTATGCCTGAGGTAGACTTCACCCAGTTTGATCTTGGGTCAGATTCCTCAGACGATGATTCGGATTCGTTCAAGGATGATTTGAAGTGGGATTGATCCCCAAAAGTTCTGATCTCCTCATTGCGTAAAAGGTGAATGAGGGATCACCTTTTTTGGTAGATGGACTCCCGATAGTTTAAGGCACTTACAATTACATTGCTTGGGTGGTGGCATATTCCGAGTGCATTTTTGTATTTTTGGAGTTATGAACAGGGTAGTCGTAAAATCTTTTTTTGGTCTGTTGTTGATCTTGGTACTTGGCTGGTATTTTTCGAATATCAGTCTCTATTTTGTTTTTTCGATGGTTTTTGCAGCGATACTACGCCCGATGACCAATCGCATAAACAGTCTCTATCTTATGGGGCAGCCGGTGCCTCGCGCATTGGCCATATTTATTTCCTTTGCTGCGGTAATCGCGTTAATTTCGTTTTTGGTTTTCTTGTTTATACCGCTTTTCAGGACTCAGTTTATCCTGTTAAACGAATTGGATATCACCTATTTATATGAGCAGATTCAGCAACCTGCAGCCTACGTGGAGAACATCTTGATTCGATACAATTTGGTGATGAACGAGCCGGGGTTTTTGCTGGCACTGATCAGGGAGAATTTGCTGAGCAGCCTCGGAGGTTTGGATATTCAGGGCTTTGTCAATCAGTTTATTTCAGCCACAAGCACGCTGCTGATCGGCGTTTTGGCTATTTCGTTTATCACGTTTTTCCTGCTTTTGGAAAACGGTCTGTTGCGAAGGAATATCATTGATTTTGTTCCCAATGCCTATTTTGAACTTGCTGTTTCGACTTTTCACAAAGTGGAGCGGTTGTTGTCCAATTACCTTATTGGGCTGTTGGTACAGATGACGGCGATATTTTCCATCGCGGCCATTGGGTTGCTTCTTATGGATGTGGAGTATGCGATGAGCATTGCTGTATTTGCAGCGGTGGCCAATTTGATCCCCTATGCGGGTCCCATACTCGGTGCATCCTTTGGTATTTTAGTTGGGCTTTCCACAGGAGATTTTGCAATGGCCACGGAGGTCTACCTCTTCCTTGCCAAGGTGCTTAGTGTTTTCGCTGTGGTTCAACTTTGTGACAACATTCTTTTGCAGCCGATGATCTTTTCTAAATCGGTAAAAGCCCACCCTCTTGAAATTTTTGTTGTTATCTTTGCCGGGGCAAAAGTTGCCGGTGTCATGGGAATGGTCTTTGCTATCCCTGTATATACCATTTTCAGGGTTTCTTTTAAGGAGTTTTACAAAGGGTATAAAGATTACCGAATATTCAAAATAGATAATATTTAATTGATTCATGGGATTAAAATGTGGGATCGTCGGGTTGCCTAATGTAGGAAAATCAACCCTATTCAATGCATTGTCGAGTGCGAAGGCTGAGGCAGCCAATTTTCCGTTTTGTACGATTGAACCCAACGTAGGTGTGGTCACCGTACCTGATCGTCGATTACAGGTGCTGGAGGCCCTTGTGAATCCGCAGCGTGTACTCCCAACGGTTATCGAATTTGTAGATATTGCCGGTTTGGTAAAGGGGGCGAGTAAAGGTGAAGGATTAGGCAATAAATTTCTCGCCAATATTCGGGAGGTGGATGCGATCATCCACGTAATTCGTTGCTTCGATGACGACAACATCGTACATGTTGCAGGAAGTGTAGACCCGCTGTTTGACAAGGAAGTGATCGATACAGAGCTGCAGCTAAAAGATTTAGAGTCTATCGAGAAAAAGATTCAAAAAAACGAGAAGATCGCTAAGTCCGGAGACGCAAAGGCGAAAAAGATCCTCAATACCTTATTGACATTCAAAGAAGGCTTACTTGCCGGTAAGAATGCCCGGGCAGTGGAGGTGGAAGAAGAAGATTTGGAGGCAGTGTACGATCTCCATCTTCTGACAATCAAACCTGTGCTTTATGTGGCCAATGTTTCTGAACAGGAAATCAATTCAGGAAATAGCCACGTGGAAAAGCTTGCGGAAGTTGCCAAGTCCGAAGGGGCTGATGTTGTCGTGCTGTGTGCGGCATTGGAGGCCCAGATTGCTGAGTTTGACGAGGAGGAAGAAAAGCAAATGTTCTTGGCCGAGTATGGGTTGGAGGAAAGTGGCCTAAACCGACTGATCGCTGCTGCCTATAAATTATTGAACCTGATCACCTATTTTACCGCCGGTGTTCAAGAGGTCAGGGCCTGGACCATCAAAAAAGGATGGAAAGCACCGGCAGCTGCAGGCGTGATTCATAGTGATTTCGAAAAGGGCTTTATCAAAGCAGAGGTAATTAAGTTACCTGACTATGAGCAATACAAAACAGAGGCAGCATGCAGAGAAAACGGAAAAATCGCTATTGAAGGGAAGGAATACGTGGTCAAAGACGGTGATATTATGCATTTTCGGTTTAACGTCTAAAAATATTGAAATTTTATTGTTAAGTTTGTTGCAACTTATTCACCCAAAAATTAGTTATCCGTTTATGAAAATGTGCAAAATCATTGTTTAACTTTTCATTTTTACCGTCGTGAGAATCAGATTAATATTTTCATTAAAAAACAAAGGTGCATACTTGCCCTTCCATCACCAGTATATACTGGCGCAATTCCTGAAAGGACTAATCGTCAAAGGAGGGAATGAATTGTTTTTCAACTACAATTACTTCAACTTCTCTGGTCTGAAAGGTCAAACCAAAGTGAGTAGAAGCGGCTTGCATTACTACTCTAGCCTGGTAACTTTGGTGCTTTCAGCACCTGACCAAGAGTTTCTGGACTACTTATTGGAGCAAGTATTCAAGACGCCGAAGATTGAGTTGGGAAACCTAATCCTGTCACCTGAGTATACCGAAAAGGAGACCGAACCTGTGCTGGAAACCGCCAACAAGTTTGTTTGTATCTCTCCCTTGGTTCTGTTGATGCCCACCTTTGACGACGAGTCAGGGAAGCGCTTCATCAACCCGGATACTGACGAGTTCTCGGATTTGCTGTATGAATCTACGCTCACTCGGATGGAAAAGTCCGGCTGGTATACCCAAGAGCAAATGGAGTCTTTCTATAAATTTCAGGTCGTCCCGGACATGAATTACGTGAACAAGCTCAGAGAGCAACAAAAGAAATTTGCGCGTATCTATTCGGTTTATGACATGGATGTTAAGTATGAGGTAAGGGGCTATACGCTTCCATTTACACTTTACGCAGCAGAAGAAGTCCAGGACTTTGTGTTTAAATGTGGCTTGGGAGCGTTTACACATAAGGGCTTTGGCATGCTTGATTTGGCGAATAACGTTCCGAGTCAACGTACCGAATCGTACAAATTCAAGCGTGAAGGCTTTGTTCCATACCGGCAGCATATCAATGAAAATCTCCCAAAACGAGAAGATGGGGATCTGCCTGACTCCAACGAGGAGTAGTAATCATAAAAAAAGAGAGAAGAAGACCTTCTCTCTTTTTTTATTTAAAACCGTCTTTTATTGGGATTGATCAACGAATAACCGATGAGTTCATCGTACCTCGAACCCATCTCCCGGTAGTAAAAGTAAATTTCGTATTGATTTTCTGTTTGAAAATGGGAGCCTTCAAACGGGGCAGTTTGCCATCCATCTTCGGATTTTAGTCCAAATTGGTAGTCGTACCAACCTTGCTTGAGAAACAAAGTGGATTGGTAGCATTCTTTTTGAGGGTTGTAGCTCATTTTTGCATCGGGCACTGTTCCCCATTGGGTCAGCGCACCCAATATGTAGGGGGACTCAGGGAGTTCAGGTGACTTTAGATTAAAAGTAACCAATATGTATTCACTTTCCAGGTTGTGGTTCTGCCGTTCTACATTCATGATTACGTACTGACCGTTCAGATCCAGGTATTCCAAATACCCTTGTCCATCCCGGCTTTCGTCTATACCTGCTTCTGCAAATACCACATCTTCCTCCATTTTGACCGAAGCAACGTTACGGCCTCTTGTTCGAACGTATCGTAGGTCGATAAACCGGAATTCGTTTCCCGCCTGGAAGGTGTTGCTTCCGTCAAACAATCGGTAATCTATCTGCCTCAGGTCTTCCCGTATAAACGTGGGCTTTAACCCGTAGACTGCTTGGTCCCAGCGTTGGTTTTGACGAATGACGATTTTGCTATTGTTGATGGGATCCAGTAGTTCGCGGTTACTATAGTTGATAAGCACGTCTATTTGTTGTGAAGACTGTCGGTCTGAGGTATTGCTGGGGGGGACTACACTTGCCCCGATATTTACTTGGTTTTGAAAAACCATAAATCTTTTCGTAAATACGGTGTTGGCTTCGTTTCTTCCCCGATATACTTTGATGATGTAATTTCCGGATTTGGTGACAGTGGGGAGTGTGAACGTATAATGGATGTAGGGAATACGGGTATTGATGCCATATTCGTATTCATTGATGTTGAATTCATTGTACTGAGAAAGGTAGTCGGCTTCACGAAGTTTTGAAAGCGTCCAGTCAGCATTGCAATGAATAATTTTGGCCGAGTATAAATCTGCTTCATAGGCGATATCGTCAAACGTCAGCACCAAAGGTGCCGGTGCTTGAAGGGAAATAACCGGAGGGTTTGTTTGACCGGATAGGTCTGCCGAGGCCGGGAAAAGCCGGACCGTTTGGATGTTTTCGTCGAAAACCTTGTCTTCCATCGGCTTCTGCGCCATTAAACTCGTCTGCATCAGGAAGCAAATGAAAGGTAGAAAATAGCGTAGGGCCATGATTTTTTTTGTGTTATGGGACTATACAAGGTACTTTGCCTAAACCAATTCTGCCTGTAATTTTTCCACCTCGCCGGCTAATTCTTCCCAGGCTTCATTGAGGCTGGATTCCTTGGATAGTAACGATTGATAGGCTTGGTTTAGTTTTTCCAGGTCTTCTGCTTTATCGTACAGTGCTGGATCAGCTAGCCGTCCTTCCAATTCAGCTTTCTGGCTTTCGATAGCACTGATGTCCGTTTCCAGCGATTCCAATTCTTTTTCCTTTTGTTTGAGTGTTTTTTTAAGTTGGTTTTGTGCAACTTGATCCAGCGCCTTTGCTGGCGGACTGTCTTTTTTTTCTTTTTTGTCTGGCTCGGAGGAGGCGATTGGTTTGGCTACTTGCTGTTCAGACCAATAGATGTATTCATCGTAGGTTCCGGGGTAGACCTTGATTTGTTGATCCTCGATGTACCATATTTTGTTTGCTACTCCTTTGATAAAGTGGCGGTCGTGTGATACGGTGACAAAGGTGCCTTCGTATTGTTGCAGCGCCTGTATGAGGATGTTCACCGACTGCATGTCCAAATGGTTAGTCGGTTCATCCAGTAACAGGAAATTTGCTTCGGAGATCATTGTTTTGGCCAAAGCTACACGGGATTTTTCTCCTCCTGACAATACTTTGATTTTCTTAAACACGTCATCGTTGGTGAACAGAAAGCAGCCCAACACATTTCTAAGTTCAGTCTCCGACTTTTTACTGCCAGACTGGGCCAGTTCTTGGAGGATTTCGTTGTTGATATCCAGTGCCTCCAGCTGATGCTGCGCAAAGAAGGATTTTATGACGTTATAGCCTTCTTCTCGTTTTCCGTCTATCTTTTCAGATCCATCAATGATGCGAAGCAGCGTAGATTTACCTTTGCCGTTGGCGCCAATTAAGGCAATTTTATCGCCACGTTCGATTCTAGCGCTGGTGTTCTGGAGGATTTGGATAGGACCATAAGCTTTCGAAACATTTTCTAAAACGACCACATCCCTACCGGAGCGCTGGGTGAACTTGAACTTGAAATTTACCGAAACCTCATCACTCACTACCTCGGATACTCGCTCCATTCGTTCGAGTGCCTTGATACGAGACTGTACTTGGTTCGATTTGGTTGCTTTGGCCCGGAATCGTTCGATGAACTTCTCCGTTTGCTTGATCATCTGCTGCTGGTTTTCAAAGGCATTTTGCTGGATTTCCTCGCGGCCGGCTTTTTCTTTTTTGTAGAAGTCGTAGTTTCCTGCGTAGCTGGTAAGCGTTTCCCGGGACACCTCTACTGTGATTTCCGTGGCGTTGTTCAAAAAGGTTCGGTCGTGGGAAACCACGATTACCGCTCCTTCGTAGTTTTTAAGGTAGTTTTCTACCCACTGAATGGATGGTAAGTCCAAGTGGTTGGTGGGTTCGTCCAGCATCAGGAGGGAAGGTTTTTCCAGTAGCAGCTTAGCTAGCATAACACGCATACGCCACCCCCCTGAGAATGTCTTCAATGGACGGGAAAGATCGGCAGTCGAAAACCCTATACCCTCCAAGACCTCCTCCGCCTTGGCTTTGATGGTGTACCCTTCGTTTGCTTCAAACCTCTCTTGTAGACTGGCCAACTTTTGAATGATGGCATCGGAGTGGTCCGTTTCCATCTGCACCAATACCCGGTCTATTTCCGACTGAAGAGCCAGGGTTTCTTTGAAGGCCTCTAAGGCAACATCGAGTATGCTGTCCTCCGATTGATAGGAGAGTAAATCCTGGTTCAAAAAGCCGATAGTGCAGTCGTTGGATTTTTGCACATCCCCGCTGCTGGGAGCCAAATCCCCGTTGATGATCTTTAATAAGGTAGATTTCCCGGTGCCGTTTTGGCCTACCAAAGCAATTTTATCTTTTGGTCTGATATGTAATGACGCGTTTTCATAAAGAGCCCTGCCTCCTATGAAATAAGAAAGGTTGTTGATTGAAAGCATGGTGCAAAATTAGGAAAATCCACCCATATATCCTTCCGCTGCATTCAGCGGCAAGATGTCTCTGCTGCGAGGTATGTCGGTTACCCTAGTTTTGCCTCGTCTTTTCTCCGGATGCTGGCACAATATTTTTGATTGCGGATTTTTATGTTAGAAAAATCTCATTCCACTGATGCTTCAAGCTTTTTTCCGAATTTTATTCTTACTTTTGCACCTTAATTAAAAATCAACATGCAGAGTATCCGTAACATAGCGATCATCGCTCACGTAGACCACGGCAAAACGACACTCGTGGATAAAATCATCCACGCTTCCAAAATCTTTCGGGAAAACCAACAATTTGATGACCTGATACTGGATAACAACGATTTGGAAAGAGAAAGGGGTATCACCATTCTTTCGAAGAATGTATCCGTTCGGTACAAAGACGTTAAAATCAATATTATCGACACGCCCGGTCACGCCGATTTTGGCGGCGAAGTAGAACGTGTATTGAAGATGGCAGACGGGGTAATTCTGCTTGTTGACGCATTCGAAGGCCCTATGCCGCAGACACGATTCGTTTTAGGGAAAGCCCTGGCACTTGGGTTGACTCCTATCGTAGTGGTGAATAAGGTTGACAAAGAGAATTGTCGTCCGGATGAAGTACATGAGGCGGTGTTTGACCTGATGTTTAATCTGGATGCAACCGAGGAACAACTGGATTTCCATACGCTATACGGTTCCGCCAAGCAAAATTGGATGGGGCCGGATTGGCAAAATCCTACCGATTCTATCCTCCCCTTACTGGATGCCATCGTGGAATGCATCCCAGAACCAAAAATCGAGGAAGGTACCCTGCAGATGCAGATCACTTCCCTGGATTTCTCCAACTTTGTAGGCAGAATCGCCATTGGCCGGGTAAAAAGAGGATCCATCAAGGAAAATGCCCAACTAACACTCTGTAAATCTGACGGAAGCCTGAAAAAGGTAAAGGTGAAGGAGTTGCACGTTTTTGAAGGATTGGGTAAGGTAAAGGTTTCTGAGGTATTAGCAGGGGATATATGTGCGGTCACCGGCATCGAAGACTTTGAGATTGGAGACACCTTAGCCGATTTGGAAAACCCCGAGCCACTTCCTCGTATTTCGATCGATGAGCCTACCATGAACATGCTTTTCACGATCAATAACTCGCCTTTTTTTGGCAAGGAAGGCAAATTTGTGACTTCCAGACACCTGAGGGATCGATTGTTTAAAGAGACAGAGAAGAATTTGGCCTTGAAGGTTGAGACCACCGATTCCGAGGATAAGTTTTTGGTCTACGGGCGAGGCATTCTTCACTTGTCGATCTTGATAGAAACCATGCGGCGTGAGGGATACGAACTACAGGTAGGCCAGCCGCAAGTGATTTTTAAGACGATTGATGGGGTGAGAAACGAACCTATCGAAACACTTTCCGTAGACGTACCTGAGACTACCGCGGGAAAAGTGATCGAGTTGGCTACCCAGCGTAAAGGAGAGCTGTTGGTCATGGAGCCGAAGGGCGACCTACAGCATTTGGAATTTAAGATTCCTTCCAGGGGGTTGATTGGTTTGAGAAACAATGTGCTCACAGCCACCCAAGGAGAAGCGATCATGAATCACCGTTTCACTGCCTACGAACCCTATAAAGGCGCAATACCGGGCAGGATTAATGGTTCACTAATTTCCATGGAGGGAGGACCTTGTACCGCTTATGCCATAGACAAATTGCAGGATCGAGGGATCTTTTTTGTCGATCCGGGAGAGGAGCTTTATGGTGGACAAGTAATCGGTGAGCATACGCGCGATAATGACATCGTGGTAAATGTGCAAAAGGGCAAGAAGCTGACAAACATGAGGGCTTCGGGTTCAGATGAGAATACCAAGATCGCACCTGCAAAGAAGTTTTCCCTAGAGGAGGCGATGGAATATATCCAAAAGGACGAGTACCTGGAGATTACGCCAAAAAGCATCCGGATGCGGAAGATCTACCTGGATGAAAACGAGCGAAATCGCAAATCGAAAGAGCAGCAGGCCGTTTGATAGCAAAAAGGATGATTGGTTACAATCATCCTTTTTTTGACGGTTGGAGTGGCTAAAAGGCCCCATTTTAACATCAAACCTACAATACAATGAAGAAGATTGCAGTTTTTACCTCAGGTGGCGATTCTCCAGGGATGAATGCCTGTATACGATCAGTGGTTAGGACGGGAATATACCACGGCTTAGACGTATATGGGATCTTATATGGATACGACGGGATGATTGGTGGAAACATCAAAAAGATGGCTTCTCACTCCGTCAGCAATATCGTTCAACGGGGTGGTACCATCCTCAAGTCAGCGCGGAGTGAGGGATTCCGAACCCAAGAAGGCAGGAAGAAGGCTTTTGAAGAGTTGTCCAAGCATGGTATAGAGGGCTTGGTAGCTATAGGTGGAGACGGTACCTTTACCGGTGCCAAGTTGTTTTTTGAGGAATATGGAATCCCTACCGTCGGATGCCCAGGGACGATAGATAACGATATCTATGGAACAGATTATACGATTGGATTTGATACGGCGGTAAATACGGCAATGGAGGCGATCGATAAGATTCGCGATACAGCTGCGGCGCATGATCGCATTTTCTTTATTGAAGTAATGGGCAGGGATAGCGGATACATCGGGATCGAATGCGGTATTGGAGGTGGTGCCGAACTGGTGATGGTCCCTGAAACAAACACGACGATAGAAGATGTGGTTAAGTCACTAAAGGGATTGCGTAAGTCAAAAACTTCCAGTATCATTATTGTGGCGGAGGGCCTTCCATGTGGCGACGCCGCTCAAATAATGGATCGTGTCAAGGCGAGATTCGATGATGATGAAAAGGAATTTAAAGTGACTACGCTAGGCCACATACAGCGTGGTGGCAACCCAACTGCCAAAGACCGACTATTGGGTAGCAGGATGGGATTGGCTGCGGTAGAGGGGTTGTTGAAAGGAGAGTCCAATTGCATGGCCGGAGTTATCAATGACCAGGTAGTCTATACGCCATTTTCAGACTGCATTACCAAAGAAAAACCGCTGAAAGGTGACTACCTGAGGTTGCAGGAAATATTGAGCATTTAACAAACAATAGCGCATGGGATTTGTACCAATTTTCATCACTTTGGGAGGGTTTGTATTGCTGTTCTCCTTGCTGGTAAATTACAATATGGGGGCAAAAAGGAAGCGCTATTTGGCGCTATTAGACGAGTTACGGACACAGCTAGACCACAGGTTTTCCCAGCCGTTGCCTTCCGATCTAAAGGGATTGGAATACCGGTATCAAGAACTGAAGAAGGGTACCAGTGTCTCTTCGGAAGGGCTGGAGCGATTAGGTAAGCTATTGCAGGATGCAAAGCGCGCCCGCCATCAGTACCTGCAGCTTATTGGGACGAAGCCTTATGAATTTGTAGCTAAGTTATTCGGTCATAGGCCCATTTGACGATATATAAAATCCACAATTTTTTCCTCCTGATCAGGATGAAACCAGTGGTATTCAGGATCCTTTCGCAGCCAGGTTAATTGTCGTTTTGCATACCTTCTGGAGTTTCTCTTCAGGAGCCTGACGGCCTCTTCCCGATCGTATAGCCCATCCATAAATCCGAATATTTCAGTATATCCGACAGTCTGAAGCGCATTGCATGTTCGGAACGGATATAGCTTTTCAGCCTCCTCAAACAACCCTTCGGCTATCATCTGATCCATTCGTTGGTTTATCCGCTGGTATAATTCTTCCCGGTCTCTGGCAAGCGCCAGTTTGATGGTTTTGAACGGGCGCTTAGATTTTTTTTTTGTACGAAAGCTGCTGTAACGCTTACCTGTTCCGAGGCAAACTTCCAATGCCCGAATAATCCGCTGTGGATTTTGGAGGTCAACAGTGGCGTAATATACTGGATCCAACGATTGGAGTTGTTCCTGTAAAGGCCTTAGGCCATTTTTTTCGAGCCGGAACACTAACTCCATCCTCCATTTGGGGTCGATCTGCGGCATGTCGTCCAATCCAACTACCACGGCATCTATGTAAAGTCCCGATCCTCCCGAAAGAATGATGGGATTGTAATCGGGGAATTTAAGGTTCAGTAAATCAAGCACTTCGTTTTCATACTGACGAACGTCGTATGAATCATGTATGGAAAGGCTGTTAATGAAGTAATGCGTTGCTTTTTGAAGAAGTTCAGGAGATGGTTTTGCAGTGCCTATATTCATTTCCTTAAAAAATTGTCTACTGTCTGCGGATATGATAAATGTATTAAATTTTTTCGCTAAATTTATGCATAAATCGGTTTTGCCTACTGCTGTTGGACCCGAAATGATCAAAAGTGTGTTTGTTTGCTGCTTCAAGAGGAAGGAATGATTAGGAGAAGTGCGGCTAAATTAATAAATTTTAGACATGAAAAATAAAACAGTCCTGATTGTAGATGATAATGCGTTGAATAGGAAAGTTTTTGAAAACATTCTTATGCACAACTACGCATTTGATTCTGCCGCAGACGGATTAGAAGCAATCGAAAAATTAAAGGCAGGAAATTACGATTTGGTCTTGATGGATATACAGATGCCTCGGTTGGATGGGATATCAGCATTAAGGCAAATTCGTGAGGACAACCTTACCCAAAAGCCAGTAATTGCAGTTTCGGCATATTCGAATCAGGCGGACCGGGAATATTTTTTGTCTACAGGGTTTGATGATTTTATAGCAAAGCCTGTGAAACCCAAAGATTTACTTGAGACGATCCGCTTTCACCTAGAAGCAAAGGAAGGCCCTCAGTCGGTTGGGGTATTGGAAATCCGTAGGACGGAAGGATTGGACGATTCGGTTATAAGGCAGTTACTGAAATTTAATTCTTTGGAAAATATTCGTTCTGTGTACGTTGATTTCTTAGAAGAAGCAGAAAATTTAGTCCAAGAAATAAAAAAATTGCTAATTTTAAAGAATTTTAATCAGATTGGTGAAAAGTTACACATTATAAAAGGAAATTCAGGGACTTTGGGTATCAACGATATTTTTGAGATATCGACCAACTTTGAATCAGATGTAAAGAGTGCGCGTTATGAAAGCGCTGAAAGGTATTGCTCTTCGTTGGAGAAGGGTTTAGCGAGTTTTCGGGAAAAGTTGTTTAACAATAAATTATTCGATAAATATGAGTGAATCCAAAAGAGTGTTGGTGGCGGAGGATAGTTCGGTAATTATCAATTTGACAAAGAATGTGTTGGCATTTGACAATTACCTCATCACTTCCGTGAAAAATGGGAAGCAGGTGTTGGAAAAGCTTCAGAATGAAGATTTTGATGTTATTTTAATGGATATCAATATGCCGGTTATGGATGGCATCACCTGCACACAAGCAATTAGGGCGCTTCCTGATAAGAAGAAATCGAAAATACCAATCATTGCCATCACGGGCAACTATAAAAATTTTACACTTGATGACTTTATCCAAGTTGGAATGGATGATTATGTGCAGAAGCCGCTCGACTACGACTTGTTGTTGTCAACTGTGCGAAAATACGCCTATAAATAACGCATGGCTGTAAAATACACCAAAAATTACCTGGATAAGATTGAGAACCTTTTTGCCCAATCTGCTTATCACCTCAGATACGAAAAGGGAAATTTCAAATCCGGGTATTGTATTTTAAAGAATACCAAAGTAGTAATCGTAAATAAGTACTTTACACTGGAAGGCAAGATAAACGCACTGCTGGATATTATTAAGGAGTTGCAATTGAATCCAAAATCATTTGAAGACAAAAAGGCCCAAGAATTCTTGTCTGAATTACAACAAACAGAACTAAAGCTTTGAAAGTAACTTTTCTTGGAACAGGGACTTCGCAGGGGGTTCCGGTGATTGGTTGTGACTGTGGGGTATGTAGATCGTTGGACTTTAGAGACAAGAGGCTGCGTTCGTCCATTCATTTGGACGTGAAGGGGCAAAGTATCGTGATAGACACAGGCCCGGATTTTCGAGCACAAATGCTACGGGAGTCTGTGCATAGACTGGACGCAGTCATTTACACCCATGAACACAAGGATCATACCGCAGGCATGGATGACATCCGACCGTTTAATTTTAAGCAGCAAGGGGATATACCAATCTTTGGGACTGCAAAGGTAATAAATCAGTTAAAGGCGGAGTTTTCGTATGTTTTTGCCGAAAAAAAATATCCCGGAGTACCTGGGGTAGCCGTTCACGAAATTACCAACGAGCCTTTTGATGTCCAAGGTGTGCAATTCATCCCGGTAGAAGTGAGGCACCACCGAATCCCTGTTTTTGGGTATAGGGTTCAGGATTTTGTCTATATCACCGATGCCAATCAGATTGCGCCCTCAGAGATAGACAAAATTCGTGGTTGTCGGGTGTTGGTTCTCAATGCATTGCAGATTCCTCCGCATATTTCTCACTTTAATTTGGAGGAAGCACTTCGGATGGTTGAAGTGATTAAGCCAGAACGTACCTACTTTACTCATATCAGTCACAGGTTGGGTACAGTGGGGGAAGTAGAAAAAATGCTTCCCAGCCATGTCTCCCTCGCATACGATGGACTTCAAATCGATCTTTGACCATGCACCTTAATTACCACTTTTTTAAGTACCTCTGCCCGGCGATTGAAGCCCGGCTAAAGGGGTTGCACGTCGCTGCATGTTTCAGTCAAAATAAGGATGAACTCGTACTGATATTTGAAGCGGAGGGGATGGCACCTTTCAATGTGGTGGCACACCTACTTCCTGCGGCGACCTGTGTTTATTTTCCACAGGAATACAAGCGAAGTAAGCGCAATAACGTATCCTTATTCCCGGAGTTGCTGGGAGAGGAGGTCTCTTCGGTTTACCTTTTTGGATTTGAACGCTCTTTTGCCATTCGATTTTCATCGGGAAGTCAATTGGTGTTCAAAATGCACGGAAGCAGGAGCAATGTGCTTTATTGTCCATTAGGGGTGTTTTTACCGACCACGGTTTTTAGAAAGGCACTTCGTGACGACTTCTCCCTGGATATACGTACCCTGGATCATTCTCTCGAGTTGACTAGCGAACGATTTGCGGAATTGCAGGGGAATGCTTCTCAGTTTTTACCTACGTTGGGGAAGGTTCCCAGAGAATGGCTCAAGGAGAAAGGGTATTTGAATAGCGATATACAGCAACGCTATCTACTGATGCTGGAATTGATGGATTTGCTTGATGCACCGGTTTTTTCCATAGTTCGGCGGGATGACCAATACGTGCTCACCTTGCTGCCCTGTTCTAAAGCAGCATATGCATCAGCGGATCCATTGGAGGCGTGCAATGCCTATTTTAAAATGGCAGTTGTACGACAGGGATTCGAGGTTGAAAAGCGGCAGTTACTGAAAGGGCTGCGCGATCACATGCAAAAGACTGAAAATTACCTTCGGAAGACTTACGGTAAACTGGCCGAGTTAGCGTCCGAGACTTCACCGGGGCAGCTAGCGGATATTATTATGGCTAATTTGCACCAAATTCCGGTGGGTGCGGATCAGGTTGATTTGTTTGATTTTTACCAAGACAAGGTTATCCGTGTAAGCCTGAAGAGGGGGGTAACGCCGCAGCGACAGGCCGAAAATTTATATCGAAAGGCCAAGAATCGAAAAATTGAGCTACGCCAACTGGAAGCGAATTTGCTGGAAAAGGAGGCATTAATGGAGAAGTTGGCCAAGGATATGGAAGAAGCTGCGCAATTGGAACACCACCGGGCACTGCGTACCTTTATGAAGGATAGAGGGATGCTGGCCGAATCGAAGCAATCACAGGAACCTGTGCCATTTAAGCGGTTTTCTTCGGAGGGTTTTGATGTTTTGGTGGGTAAGTCTGCCAATGCTAATGACGAGATGCTGCGAAGGTATGCATGGAAGGATGACCTATGGCTTCACGCAAAGGGAGTTTCCGGTTCCCATGTGATTGTGAAGCACCGTGCGGGTGCCGTATTTCCCAAGTCAGTGATAGAGCGCGCTGCGGCTTTGGCTGCGTACTATTCCAAGAGTCGCACTGACAGTCTTTGCCCGGTAATTTATACGCCCGTAAAGTATGTTAGAAAAGTCAAGGGTTCCGCTCCTGGATCGGTTATGGTAGATCGGGAAAAAGTAGTGATCGTTCAGCCCATGGGGCCAGAATCTGAGCCATAAAAAAAGGCAGCCCTGTTTCAAGCTGCCTTTTTATTGTACTGCTTTATCCCTGCCATCAAGTTACTTGGTGGATTTTTAGCATGTTGGTCCTACCCTTTTCCTTTAGTGGCATGCTGGCTGTATTGATGATGATATCGCCTTCGACCACATGGTTGTTTTCTTTCAGAATATCCTGGATATCCTGGAAGGTTGCATCGGTGGAAATTTGGTTGTCAAAGAAAAAGGCACGTACCCCCCATACTAAGCTGAGCTGTGTAATCAATGCCTTATTGCTGGTAAATATAAAGATGTTGGCTGAGGGTCGATGAGAAGATAATCTAAATCCGGTAAACCCGGACGTAGTGATTCCTACGATAGCTTTTGCCTTTACGTTTCTGGACAAACGGCTAGCCATAAGGAGTAAGTTGTTACTTAGGTAGCTATCGGTATCTTCGGGTATTTTGTAGAGATTGTGGTAGATGTCTCCGTTTTCCTCGATGTAGCCAATTACGCTTGTCATGGCTTTTACGGCCGCTATGGGGTATTTTCCGGAGGCGGTTTCAGCTGAAAGCATCACCGCATCTGCACCGTCCATTACGGCGGTGGCCACATCGTTCGTTTCGGCCCGGGTAGGACGGGGGTTTACGATCATGCTTTCCATCATTTGCGTTGCGATAATCACCGGCTTACTGGCTAGCTTACACTTTTCTACCATGGTTTTTTGCCATAGCGGTACGACTTCCATAGGGACTTCCACGCCAAGATCTCCGCGTGCCACCATAATGGCGTCAGTAGCCTCTATAATGGCATCTATATTTTCGAGTGCCTCTGGCTTTTCGATTTTGGCCACGATTTTGCAACTTTTTCCAGCGCGCTCGATTCGTTCTCTCAGGTCAGCGATGTCCTCTGCGGAACGTACGAACGATAAGGCGATCCAGTCCACTTGGTTTTCCAGTCCAAATTCCAGGTCTTCCAAATCTTTTTCTGTAAGGGAGGGGGCGCTAACTTTGGTATTCGGCAGGTTGATCCCTTTTCTGGATTTCAGAATTCCTCCATGTACCACGGTGCAGACGACGTTTTTTCCGTCAGTGCTAAGGACTACCAGCTCGAGGTTGCCGTCATCGATAAGTATTCGATCACCTGGAACTACGTCATTGGGTAGGTTTTGGTAGACGGTACTTACGAGACTGGATGTTCCGATTACCGGGTCGTTTGTAATGGTGATTTGATCACCTGGCTTGATGACAACACCGTTGTTTTCTACTTCCCCAACCCGGATTTTTGGGCCTTGGAGGTCCTGTAGAATCCCGATATTCAAGTTGTAATCGCGATTGATCTTCCGAATGATATCTACTACATTTTTATGCCCTTCGTGGTTGCCGTGCGAAAAATTCAGCCGAAACACATCCGCCCCTGCCATAGCTAGCTCGGTCAGGACCTCTTCATTATTACTGGCAGGCCCTACCGTGGCCAAAATTTTCGTCTTGTTGTAGATAGGTACTCTCATTTGACTTTTTTTAGTGTTTAATAAGTTAGTAGGTTATCCCTTGATTTTAGTTTGGATATATCCAGTTTTACGATGTTTTGAATTCCTTTTAATTTTGACAGCCGCTCAATATACATAGTAAGATCCAGCCCGTCTGTCTTATCCTGAAATAACAGGAAGTAATCTATGATTTTTAGCTCCGGCACCAGAAATCGAGCCTGTCCCGCCAAAGGGTAAGACTTATTTCGCAGCAACTGGATAAAGCCGAATTCTTTTTCCAATAGGTACTGAGAAATAATTAATGTGGGCTGATTGGTAAATTCCATGGTATAGTCAGCACCTTTTTTTAACTCCAAACCTAGACAGTTATTGATCATCCAAGCCATCTTATAGTCCTTAAGGGGAGCTACAAGGCCCAAAAGATCAAAATCGTAGGTCGATTCTATCAGGAGTTTACTTTTCTTCATTTAGGAAGAATTTAAACGAACAAAGTTAGAAATTTTATCTCAACTTCTATCTTTGCGGGGAAGTTCTTAAATTTAGTCAGCCTTTTTTTTTGACATTAAGGTTTTAAATAATTTTCTTTGCGGAGTGTTTTAACTAAACTGATCACAAAATGTCTGAAATTGCACAAAAAGTAAAAGCCATTATCGTAGATAAATTGGGCGTAGAAGAGTCTGAAGTTACTCCTGAGGCTAGCTTCACCAATGATCTGGGCGCAGATTCCCTGGACACGGTAGAACTTATTATGGAGTTCGAGAAGGAGTTCAACATTTCTATTCCCGATGACCAAGCTGAGCAAATCGGTACTGTGGGTCAGGCGGTTAGCTATTTGGAGGCTAACGTAAAATAATCCATACTTAAAATCATTCCATGAATTTAAGAAGAGTAGTTGTAACAGGTTTAGGTGCCCTCACACCTATCGGCAATACCGTTCCAGCGTTTTGGAAGGGGTTGGCGTCAGGCGTGAGTGGTGCTGCACCTATTACCAGGTTTGACGCCACCCTTTTCAAGACCCAGTTTGCCTGTGAGGTGAAGAATCTCAACGTGGAAGACTACCTTGATCGAAAGGAAGCCAGAAAAATTGACCCCTACGCACAGTATGCGATGATTGCAGTGGATGAAGCCATGCAAGATGCGGCAATAGATCTGGAGAAAGTTAACCTGGTAAGGGCAGGAGTGATTTGGGGTTCTGGAATTGGTGGACTTAAGACGTTTCAAGACGAAGTTACGTCCTTTGCCACAGGAGATGGAACTCCAAGATTTAATCCTTTTTTCATACCGAAGATGATCGCCGATATAGCGGCGGGCGTTATTTCGATCAAATATGGATTCCAAGGACCAAATTTCGCTACCGTATCTGCCTGTGCATCTGCTACCAATGCGCTTATCGATGCCTTTAACTACATTCGTCTGGGTAAGGCGGATATCTTCATTACCGGGGGGTCGGAAGCAGCCGTTACAGAAGCGGGAGTGGGTGGATTCAATGCGTTGAAGGCTCTGTCCCAGCGGAACGATTCTCCGGAGACAGCCTCAAGGCCTTTTGACAAGGATAGGGATGGTTTCGTGTTGGGCGAAGGTGCCGGCGCTATCATTTTGGAGGAATACGAACATGCCAAAGCCCGTGGGGCCAAAATATATGCTGAACTTGTAGGTGGCGGCATGACAGGAGACGCTTATCACATGACAGCTCCCCACCCAGAAGGACGTGGTGCAGCCAATGTGATGAAATTTGCATTGGAAGATGCAGGGATGAATCCTGAGGATATAGACTATATAAATGTACATGGAACCTCTACACCGTTAGGTGATCTGAGTGAGGTAAAAGCAATTCAGCAGGTATTCGGCGAAAATGCTTACAAGCTGAATATCAGTAGTACCAAGTCCATGACTGGGCACCTATTGGGTGCAGCAGGGGCAATAGAGGCAATCGCAAGTATACTCGCTATGAAAAACAGTTTGGTGCCCCCCACTATCAATCACTTTACCGATGATGAGGAAGTGGATACTAAATTGAATCTAACCTTTAATAAAGCCCAAGAGCGTACCATCAATGCTGCATTGAGTAATACATTTGGATTTGGAGGGCATAACTGCTCGATCATATTTAGAAAATTAACCGAGTAAATTTGAGGATTTTACGTTTACTGCGGATTCACGAGCTTGGATATGGTAAACAAGATAAAAGGCTTGCTTCAGCTATCAAAATGATAGTTGGTAGCAAGCCTTTAAACTTATCTCTGTATAGGCTTGCACTTAGGCACGCTTCTGCTGCTGAGGAGCTCAAAAATGGAGTCAAGGTATCCAATGAGCGGTTGGAATACCTAGGAGATGCTGTTCTCGGTACAATTGTTGCAGAGTACCTCTTTATGAAATTCCCCTATCGGGACGAGGGATTTCTGACTGAAACGCGGTCCAGGATCGTAAATAGGGAATCCCTCAACCAAGTAGGGATCAAAGTAGGATTGCCAACCCTCGTAGAAGCCGGTGCTGCATCAAAAAACCCCTTTGGTTTTAAGTCGATGTACGGCGATACCTTGGAAGCCTTAATAGGAGCGATTTACCTGGATCGAGGGTACCGGTTTTGCCGAACGTTTGTCTGTCGCAGGCTGATTTTACCCTATTTTGACATTGATAATATTATCAATACCACCACCAATTTTAAGAGTAAAGTGATCGAATGGTCTCAGCGAGATAACAAAGAGGTTGATTTTAAGCTAATATCTGTTTCCGGCGCGCAACGATTTAAGGAGTTTATTGTTGAATTGCATGTGGACGGGCAGCCATTTGCCGAGGGAAAGGGCCCGACCAAGAAAAAGGCGGAGCAAGAAGCAGCAAGGCTTGCCTGTGAAAGACTCCAAATGCCCATATAGCCGCTTTCTACCAATCCTAAACACCTATTCTATCCTCTATGGCTTCTATCATTCTCGGCGGTGCGACTGTCAATCAAACACCCTTGAATTGGGAAGGGAACTTTACTAACTTGGTTTCCGCAATCCAGGAGGCCAAGTCGCGGCAGGTTCGTTTGCTATGTTTGCCAGAGTTAAGTATTACAGGATATGGGAGCGAAGACCTATTTTTAAGCTATTGGTATCCCAAAAAGGCCCTGAATAGCCTACAAAAATTATTACCCCATACCCAAGATATCGTCGTTTGTGTAGGCCTTCCCGTTAGGGTAGGGCAGCAGGTTTATAACTGCGTAGCCGTTGTCGATGATCAGCAACTGAAAGGATTTGTTGCTAAGCAGTTCTTGGCAATTGATGGGGTTCACTACGAATACAGGTGGTTTACTCCATGGGAAGCAGGACAAGTCATTTCCTTTGATTTTTTTGGGAAAGAAGTTCCTTTGGGAGATATGGTGTTTTCGGTAGATGGCTTTAAGTTTGGTTTTGAAATATGCGAAGATGCTTGGCGTGGGAAGCTTCGTCCCGGCTACAGGTTGCGGGAGCGGGGAGTAGATATCATTCTTAATCCGAGTGCCAGCCATTTTGCCATGGGAAAAAGCAGGCTGCGCGAAGTGCTGGTGAAAGAGAGCTCACGCACGTTGGAGGCTATCTATTTTTACACGAACCTGCTAGGGAATGAGTCCGGGAGAATGATTTTTGATGGTGAAGTATTATTGGCACAAGCGGGTAAATTATTGGTAAAAAACGAGCTTTTGTCTTTTGCCGATTACCAATTGTTAACTCATCGAGTGGTGAAGGGCGAAAAACCCACGACCGGCCTACATATTGTACATAACAGGAACGAGGAATTCACCAAGGCATCGGCACTTGCTTTGTTCGATTATTTGCGAAAGAGCCGTAGCAAGGGCTTTGTACTTTCCCTCAGTGGGGGGGCAGACTCTTCGTCCATAGCGGTGCTAGTGGCCGAAATGGTCCGTAGAGGAGTGGAGGAGCTGGGTATGAAGCGATTTTCAGGTAAGTTGCGGCTTGGGGCCTCCGTTAATTCGGCTAGGCCCATCAGGGAGGTGGTGGGGGAACTATTAACTGTTGCCTATCAGGGAACAGAAAACTCCTCCGAAGCCACATTGGAAAGTGCCAGGATGCTGGCAGAAAGTATTGGAGCCGTTTTTTACCAATGGAGTATTTCAAGTGAAGTCGCTTCCTACACTCAAAAGATAGAGCAGGCGCTTGGGCGTAAACTTACCTGGGAAAAAGATGATCTAGCACTTCAAAACATACAAGCAAGGGCTCGGTCTCCCATTATTTGGATGCTTGCGAATATTCATAATGCATTGCTTTTGACGACGTCTAACCGAAGCGAGGGAGATGTAGGGTATGCCACTATGGACGGTGATACCAGCGGTAGCATTTCTCCCATAGCTGCTGTGGACAAGTATTTTATCTTGCAATGGCTTCAATGGGCGGAAAAATCCCTTGGTTACAAAGGACTAAAGGGAGTCAATGCGCTACAGCCTTCTGCCGAACTCCGACCGCTGGATAATAATCAAACCGATGAGGAGGACCTGATGCCGTATTCGGTTATTGTGGCTATTGAACGCCTGGCAATTCGGGATAGACGAAGCCCCGCGGATGTTTACCTGATTTTGAAGGAAGAGCTGGGATTTGATCCGGGACTTTTGAAATCCTACGTTTCCAAGTTTTTTCGACTTTGGTCTAGAAATCAGTGGAAGAGAGAGCGGCTAGCCCCGTCCTTTCACTTGGATGAATTTAACGTGGATCCCAAGACTTGGTATCGATTCCCGATTCTCTCCGGTGGCTACGAAGAGGAATTGAAGGAATTGGACGGATTAGATTGATATTAATGTTATTTTAGCCAAAATTTAATAATCATGATGGATTCGGTATTATCGTATGTGGTGTGGAGTCCCCATCCCGCAGTTTTTGCTGGTTTTGAACGTCTAAGATGGTACAGCCTCCTATTTGCGTTGGGTTTTATCATTTCCCAGCAGATAATGATGTACATCTACCGAAAGGAGGGACACGACGAAAAGCTCGTGGACCGATTGACGATCTATATGGTATTGGCTACAATACTTGGAGCGAGGTTAGGGCACGTTTTCTTTTACGAACCGGATAAGTACCTGAGTAATCCGATAGACATCCTGAAGGTATGGGAAGGGGGATTAGCCAGCCACGGAGCTGCCTTGGGGATATTGTTTGCACTATGGCTATATGCCAGGAAGACCCCCGGGCAGAGTTACCTGTGGGTGGTGGATCGCATTGTGATTGTAGTGGCAATGACCGGGGCGATGATTCGAGTTGGGAATCTGATGAACTCCGAGATAGGTGGTAAGGCAACAGGGACGGATAGTGGATTTGTGTATGCCCGGGACGCAGAGGAGATTTTGGAAACATTAAGACTTCCTTTGGAAGAAGTGACGGCTTATAAGCCATTGGATCGTACTGGTGAACTTCAGGGGACGGGTATTGTGCCCGTAAACTTCGACCTCCGGATCGCCAAGGGAGGATTTGACGAGGCGGAACTTAGCGAGGCGATAGCCAGGGATGTAAAATACGCCCTTACACGTTTTAAAAGCTCGCAGAAATACTTGGCGGAAGATGCTACTTCTCCGTTGGATTTTTCTGTTTCGGATCAGGGGGATCATTATTTGGTGACGGTACGTACCTTTGGGGTGGCCAAATATCCCACGCAGATCTACGAATCGTTATCCTATTTCATCATATTTCTTGCCCTGTATTTTGGCTGGCGAAAATACCAGGCTCGAATTCCGGAAGGATTGTATCTCGGGATATTTTTGGTATCGGTCTTTGGGATGCGATTTATTTGGGAATTCCTGAAAGAAGTTCAGGTGGATTTTGAAGAAGAATTGACCTTCAATATGGGGCAGGCATTGAGTATTCCACTGGTGCTGTCGGGTATTGCATTAATCATTTATTCGATTAAAAAAGGCACCCCTCCACATGCGAAAACATCCGGCACCCTGTAGCGGTTAATATCGGAGTACTTGCACTAAGGTACGGGATCGTGCCCGTGCCCGCCCCAAGGATGGCATTTGGAGAGACGCTTGATCCCAAGCCAGCCCCCTTTCCGAACCCCATATTTGGAAATAGCATCCTTCATGTAGTGTGAGCAGGTAGGTGTGAATCTACAGGAAGGAGGGAATAATGGAGAAATGAGGTGTTGGTACACCAATATGGGGAAAATGGCGATTTTCTTTATTACTTCCTTCAACTTTTGGCGGTTTGTATACTAAATCCTTTATTTGACGGTTTAGTTCTTGCTTGGCTATAAAAAAAGGAACCAATTGAAGTTTTATGTCATCCATACGTTAGTCAGATGCTGTTGCCTGTTGGGGTTAATATCACTTTTTCCTCTCGGTACGCTCGCTCAAATTGTAATTGATCCTGCAGATACTGATGTGAATGTGCCTAAACAGGTGACAGTAAATGCCATATTTTTTGTGGGAAACGAAAAGACCCGGAAGAGCATCATATCTCGGGAGATGGACATTACTGAGGGCATCACGTACGAATGGGAGGAGTTTGTCGCAATGGTCAATGCTGACCAAAAGAAAATCTATAATCTCCTTTTGTTCAATACGGTAGATGTAAAGCCATATTTTGTGGCAGAAAACCAAGTAGAGGTGTTGGTAACGGTCACGGAGCGCTGGTATATACTTCCTAGCGTGATATTTACGCTTGCAGACCGAAATTTTTCAGAGTGGTGGATCAATCAGGACAGGGATTTTTCCCGTGTCAATTACGGGCTCAAACTGGATCATAACAATGTAGGGGGCAGAAACGAAAAGCTCAGATTGGTCGGACAGTTGGGATTCACACAAGCATTTGATATCCAATATAGCAAGCCATACATTGATAAAAAGCAGCTGCATGGCCTCTCCGCCCGATTCAATTATTTCACCAACAAGACCATTGCGGTCCGTTCCCGAGATAATCGGCAGGTGTTCTACACTAATGAAAATGAGGAGGTGTTGCGCAGGTCGATGAATGCATTGCTGAGTTACTCCTATCGCGGCAGTTATTACAATTTTCACTCAGCGGCATTAGGGTATCATCAGAGCATGATCCATGAGGATGTTTTGGTGCAAAACCCCCGTTATTTTTCCGATATTGGCACGAGACTTACTTATTTTTTTGCTTCCTATAATTACCGGCATGACAAGCGGGATAATAATGCCTATGCTACGGATGGCGAATACCTGAGTCTGGGGGTGAATAAATATGGCCTCTTTTCGCGCGATAACATTAATGAGACAGAGTTCACCCTAATAGCTAATCGATATTTGCCTCTTGGAGGGAAATTTCATTTGGCGAGTGGTCTCTCAGCCTCTGCATTTCTAAGTCCCCGGCAGCCATACACATTGGTTAGGGGAGTCGGATACCGCCCTGATTTTATCCGAGGCTACGAAGTAAATGTCATTGAAGGACAACAGCTTGTGGTGCATAAAAACAGCCTTCGCTTTGAACTGATTGATGTGGCATTTGATATTTCTGCGTATATGCCCATTGACGAGTTTGCCGTTTTTCCCTTCAAAGCATATTTTAGTGCTAATTTCGACCACGGATATGTGAACGATAGGAATAGACTTCCGGAAAACCTTCGACTTACCAATCGGTACTTATATGGATATGGCGTAGGTCTAGACCTTGTTACACTTTACGATACCGTGATTCGATTTGAGTATTCAATCAATAACCAAGGTATGGGTAATTTCTTTATTAACATGAAGGCCCCCTTTTAATTTTCCAATTTTTGGTTTTGTAATATATATTTTTGTATTATATTTCTTGTCTATTCCCTTTTTTGATCAAGCGTGATTTTTATGGGAAGTTTCAAGCTGCTTATGCAATGGTTTTTGATGGCCATTCCACTGGCCGCTGCTGCGCAAAATGGCACAGAAGTGCTCCCTAAAGGAGCAAGGAGCCTCGGTATGGCCAATACGCATCTGACCCTTCTGGAGGGGTGGGCGATTTTTAATAACGTTGGGGCGATGGCTCAGGTAGACGAATCTCAGGTTTTTGTGGGATATGATCATCGATTGGGATTAACGGAGCTCACTACCTTGGGTGCGGGTGGCGTATGGAAGACGAGTTCGGGAGCATGGGGATTAGGACTGAGCTCCTATGGTGCGGCCCACTTTAACCAACAGGCCATCGGTTTGGGGTATTCGAACAAATTGGGAATCGCCAGCTTGGGGGCTAAATTGACGTATTTTCAAACGAATATTGAAGGGTTTGGTAGGAGTGCTGCGCCTTTGATTGAGCTGGGCGGTGTGGCGGAACTAGGTCCAAATGTCTTGTTCGGTGCGCATATTTATAATCTTGGTAGGGCCAGGTTAAGTAAGCTTACCCAAGAATATCTGCCCACGGTGGTGAAAGCGGGTATCTCTTACCGTCCAACCGATTTTTTTATGATCAATGCGGAGGTCGAGAAGGAGGTTTACTTGGATCCGCTATTTAAAATGGGTTTGGAATACAGTATACAAGAAAAGCTTGACCTTCGAGCAGGCGTTCATACCCACCCGGAGCAGATGTTTTTTGGAATTGGTTTTAGGCCGGGCAGGTACCGCTTGGATTATGCGGTTAGTCAACATCATCAGTTGGGTTTTACCCACCATTTTTCGTTCAACCTGCTGTGGAACCAACCATGAAGAAGGTTTTTCAGGTCATTGGATTTTCATTTTTACTCGCTGAATGTAGCTTTTCGGCCTATTCGCAAGAGATTTTGCGGCCTGAAATAGATATGGAGGCATTTGTTGAGGAATTGTTTTCCATGCAAAAGGACGACATTGAGTATGAAGAACTTTATGAGAATCTCCTGCAATTATATTTGAATCCCATTTCGCTAAATAGCGCAAATAGTGAAGAGCTTAGTTCCATTTTGGTTCTCAGCCCACTTCAGGTAAACAGGTTTTTGGAGTATAGGAGTGAGGTAGGTCCCCTCTATTCGCTGTATGAATTGCAGGCGATACCAGACTGGGACCTGGCTACCGTGCGTCAGGTGCTGCCTTTTGTGACCTTGGATCAATCGGGCAATAGTCGGGGTGCTCCCCTTTGGCGGCGAATCAGGAATGAGCGGGATGCCTACATGATCTTTCGACATAGACGGATCTGGGAGACTCGGCGGGGATTTACCTCTCCAGATACCTTGAGTGGAGGCAGGTTGACTACGCGGTATATGGGCGATCCCAACGATTTTTACCTGAGGTTCAGGGTGCAGCACGCCAATGATTTTAGCCTAGGGATCACGGCCGATAAAGATGCCGGAGAGGCCTTTTCGTGGGATCCAAAAACCAATCGCTACGCTTTCAATTTCCTTTCCTACCATTTTACCCGCTATCAATGGGGGCGTTGGAAGACGCTGACTTTAGGCGATTACCAGTTGCAGTTTGGCCAAGGTCTGGTCTTTGGAGCAGGGTTTGGGGTTGGAAAAGGTGCTGAGACGATCACCACGGTACGTAGAAGCTCCCTCGGTCTGCGCCCCTATACCTCTGCACTGGAGTTTGGTTTTTTTCGTGGGGTGGCGGCCACCTATCAGACCGGTCTTTGGGAGTGGACTGTCATGTTATCTGATTCGCCACGCGATGCCAGATTGCAGTTTCAAGCGGACAGTTTGGATTCAGAAGAAGGCTTTTTCTCTTCTCTCCTAAGAAGCGGGTTACATCGCACGCCTTCAGAAATAGCAGCGAAAGCACAGGGAAGGGAGCAAAATGTGGGGGGTAATCTACATTACCGTAGTTTGGATCGGAATTTCCAATGGGGGTTCAATGCGCTCTATACTTCCTACAGTCAGCCATTTTTTCCCAATTCAAGGATATACAATGCATTTGAGTTTCGAGGGCGGGATAACCACGTGCAGAGTACTTACTTTTCTTACAATTATCAAAATTACTTCTTCTTTGGGGAAGCGGCCATATCCAAAAGTGGAGGTACGGGATCTGTACTTGGGCTGATGGCCAGCCTGACCAATAAGATGGATGCGTCTTTGGTTTGGCGTAACTATGAAAGGCATTTTCATAGTTTTTATGGAAATGCATTCGGTGAAGGATCCCGCCCAATCAATGAATCAGGCATGTACTTAGGCCTTCAGTACAGACCCAGTAGAATGTGGTCTTGGTCTTTTTATTACGATAGTTTCCGGTTTCCATGGATGCGGTTTCGGGTATACGCACCCTCGAGCGGCAGGGAGTGGCTCACTCGTCTGAGTTTCAAACCGGATCGGAATACGGTGGTTTTTATCCAATGGAGAGAAGAAGCGAAGGACCGCAATTTGCTTTCCGGGGATCAAACCGAAAACCATTACAGACTGATGCCCGGCATGAAGCGAAATGGTGTGATCAGTTTAGACAGACAGTTTAGCAGGATATGGGGAATGAAATCAAGGGTGCAGTTCAGCTCATTTGATTTTGCAGGGCGAAAAACGACGGGCTTTGCGGTGATGCAGGATGTACAGGCTTCTTGGGAAAAAGTCAGGATTAGCGGACGCTTTGCACTCTTTGATACCGATGATTTTGATAATCGTCAATACGTGTACGAGAAAAACGTACTTTGGGCATTTTCAGCTCCCAATTATTACGGACAAGGCATAAGGTATTACCTGCTTGGACAATACCAGATCAATCGGCAATTAACCCTGTGGTGCAGGTGGGCCAGAACGGCCTATACCGACAGAAATACCATCGGCACAGGCCTTCAGGAAATTAATGGGAACACGCTTTCAGAGACCACGCTCCAGCTTAGGTATCAATTCAACCGATAAAAGCCGAACCTAACTAGGATCTCCTGTGGTGCTATGATTACCTGCGTTACATAATACCAACCCTGCCAGTTGGGCGAAAAATTGGCAGTGATTTGGAAATAATGGAGTGTGCGGAAGGTGTTCGGCCTTTGTTTAAGAAGGATTGTTTCCGGATTTCAGTAAGTCTCTGATTTCCTCCAGCAAGACTTCCGTTTTGTTTACAGTTGGAGGCGGGGGTGTGGAGGCTTTTTCTTCCTTACGCTTGAGGTTATTGATCAGTTTTACGATCATAAATATTGCAAACGCGATGATCGTGAAATCAATGACGACCTGAATGAAGGCTCCATAGCCCATGGTCACAGCCGCAATAGCCTCTCCATCAGATCCAACGCTTGCTTCTTTGAGTACAATGGCCAGGTCAGAAAAATCTACACCGCCCACCAAAAGCCCAATGGGGGGCATGATGATGTCATTCACTAAGGAAGTGACGATTTTTCCGAAGGCTCCGCCGATTATAACGGCAACGGCCAGGTCAACCACATTGCCACGTACGGCAAAATCTCTGAATTCTTTTAAAAGGCTCATAATTTGTGGATTTTGGATCCATTGCTGGGAAAGAAAGGATTGTTTTGTCAACAATATAGTAAAATCTAACTTTTGTTCGAGAGAATGGTTGAAAATTTAATTTCTTTGTGACTAGAAAAACAAAACGACAGAACGTGATGATTAAGCTAATCCGCCAAAACCCTCCCGTAGCAAGCAAGCGTAAAATGGCACTTGAAGCGCATGAACGGGTACGTTTGGATTACTATTATTGGATGAATAATCGGGAGAGTCCAGAGGTGATCGATTACTTAAATGCAGAAAATGACTACCTAAAGGCTGTGATGGCACCTACGGAAGCATTGCAACGTCAGCTGTTTGACGAGATGAAAGGGAGGATTAAGGAAGATGATGAGTCCGTGCCCTATTTTAAAAACGGGTATTTTTATTACAACCGATACGAAATAGGATCGGAATACCCCATTTATTGCCGAAAATTGGGTAACCTTACCGCAAGGGAGGAAATCATGCTAGATGTGAACGAGCTGGGGAAAGACTTTGCTTACTATCATGTGGGGAGTTTGGGTGTCTCTCAAGATCAGCGGTTGCTCTGTTATTCCTACGATGCCATAGGAAGGCGGATTTATAATCTGGCATTTAAGCATTTAACGCATAAGGAGACGCTGCGTGATCAATTGACCGATGTTACGGGAAATTTTTCGTGGGCTAACGACAGTCAGACCATTTTTTATGCGAAGCAAGACCCGGAGACCCTTCGGTCTCATCGCATCTATAAGCATCGACTGGGCACTTCTCAGGAAGATGACGTATTGGTATATGAGGAGGTTGATGATGCCTTTACGTGCTTTGTGCGTAAATCAAAATCACAACAGTATTTATATATCGTATCACAAAGTACCGTATCTACCGAATACCGAGTGCTGCCGGCAGATCAACCGGATGGAGAATGGAAGTTGGTTCAGCTCAGGGAGAGGGATTTGGAATACGAACTGGAACATGTGGAGGGATATTTTTATATACTCACCAATGCCTTCGGGGCCAAAAATTTTCAATTGATGCGAGCGCCTGTTGAAGACTGCTCTAAATCTTTTTGGGAGGAGTTTATCCCCCACCGGGAAAATGTGCTCTTGGAAGGGATGGAGGTTTTTAAAAACCATTTAGTACTAGAGGAGCGTTTTTTTGGATTGGGAAGATTGCAGATTCGGTCTTGGGATGGGCTGCAAAAGCACTATATCAAAATGGATGAGCCAGTGTACACGGTATGGGTGGGGCAGAATGCAGAATATTATACCAACATACTTCGGTTTGGATACAACTCGTTATGCACACCGAGCTCCATATTCGATTATGACATGGATACAAGATCCAAAATACTGATGAAGCAACAGGAAGTTGTCGGCGGGTATGATGCAAAGGACTATCTTTCAGAGCGTTGCTGGGGTAATGCCCCTGACGGAACAGAAATCCCTATCTCATTAGTGTATAAAAAAGAACTCTTTCGGAAAGACGGTTCGAATCCCTTGTTGCTTTATGCGTATGGTTCCTATGGATACAGCACTGACCCAACATTCAGCAGCAATCGCCTGAGTTTGCTTGATAGGGGTTTCGTGTATGCAATCGCACATGTCCGAGGTGGGCAGGAAATGGGCCGTTACTGGTACGAGGATGGGAAAATGCTGAGGAAGAAAAATACCTTCAGTGATTTTATAACCTGTGCGGAGTATTTGACAAGGGAGAAATACACTGATACCAGTCGTTTGTTTGCCATGGGAGGCAGTGCGGGGGGACTGTTGATGGGTGTTGTTATAAATGAGAGACCTGATCTTTTCAAGGGAGTGGTGGCTGCTGTTCCTTTTGTGGATGTGGTGACCACCATGTTGGATGAGTCTATCCCGCTAACTACAGGGGAATTTGATGAGTGGGGAAATCCGAAGGAGAAAACCTACTACGACTACATGCTTTCCTATTCTCCTTACGATAACGTCACTAAGCAAGCCTATCCAAACTTATTGGTTATTTCGGGTCTTCACGATAGTCAAGTCCAGTATTGGGAACCGACCAAATGGGTAGCTAAATTAAGGGAATACAAGACAGATGAGAATTTTCTGTTGCTTTATACGAATATGGTTGCCGGTCATGGGGGAGCGTCCGGACGCTTCAGGGCACTGAAAGAGTTGGCTATGGAATACGCGTTTTTAATCAGCCTCGTGGAATAAGGAAATTGAAGACAAACACCCCCTATAGTGCTGTTTTTTCAGTAGTTGTGGGGGTCATTTTTGATTTTCTAAAATCAATGCGCTGGGGATTTCATTAATCCCTTGCATGAGTAATTTGCTGTATTCGAGCGTATTGTGAACGTATGCTCCCAAAACAATGTCCGGATCACCGTCGCCGTCCAAGTCGCCCACATCCATGGTCAGCCATTTTCCACCGGCAGCCTCTGGAATGAATCGGGGGAAAAATTTCAAACCTCCTGAATTCTCAAATAATAAAAATTGATGCGCAGGCTGGGTAAGCTCATCGTAAAAGGCTATGGTCGCCAGGTCTAAATCTCCATCGCTATCTACATCTACCGCCATGACCTTCGCGGCGCCATATTGTGGATAGAACCAAGCCTCTCTAAATTTTCCGTTTCCCTCGTTTTCGTAGATTCGGTAACCGTGATAAGGTTTCTTAATCGAAGAGTAATCCCAATTGTCCCCATTGCTTACAAGCAAATCCAACCGACCGTCGTCATTGAAGTCATGCAGTTCAAAATAGCTGGTGCCCATCACAGGAGAAAACCGCAACAAGACCTTCTCTTCATCAAATACGCCATTCCCTTTATTGTAAAAGACAGATATGCGCTCGTCACCTTGGCAAAATAACGCAATAAGATCCTGCATTCCATCCTTGTTTAGATCCGTTACTACCACTTTTCGAGCGCCGGCACCGCCAAGGACAACCGGCACCGCCCGAAAGTCACCATTCGGGTAGATCAAAAGATTTCCGCTATGGTGGCCGTAGCTGCATAGGATAAAATCGGGTATACCATCTTTATTGAGATCCTCCCAAGCACCGTATACAGGTCTGGCCAATTTTACAAGAACCTGATTCCACGTGCCGGCATTCAAATCCATCTCATAAAGGGACCCCTGTGGCAGATCGCTTGGACTGATGGACCCGATGCTGAGAAAATGGTATTGGTTTTCGGCCTTACGCACAAATTGGACCACCGGACTAGCTGGTGCGGGAAGCGTAAAAAGCTCATCGTTCTGATCTTTTACAAAGAGTTGAGGAGAAGATGCTTCCCCAATCACAAGTTCTCTCCGCTCTTCATTTATGGCAATCAAGGTTGTTTTTGGGCTTTTTATTCCGTCTATAAATAACATCTTAGGTTTGAAACCGATCAGCGATCCTGGAATAGGCTTTGGCTGGTGCAGAGGCAATTGCGTAGGGGCTTCCGATTCATAGAAATTTGAGATAGCTTGAAAATCCGAACGACTAACTAGGCTAGTGGCTGGGTACACTCCAAGCTCTTTTAGAATGGCGATTTCTTCTTTCGTTTTTTCCTCCCAAATACCGAGGCTGTCTTGCGCGTCCCGAAAACCCATCAAAGCTGCCATTTGTGGAAGTACCTGCTTTTTCCACACTTCCTTGGGCAGTATTTCTGGTGAGGGATAAGCATGGCATACGCTGCAATAGCTCTTCGCCAAAACACCCCCATCCACCTGCTGCCCGAATACCCTGTCACTGAGGAAGAGCACCGAAAATACGATATAGCCAAGGTTGACCAACCTAGGCATTGATGATAAATTTCCTACACTATATGACTCCAATGGAAGGAAACTTTGAGGTGTTAGATCATCCGACCCGTAATTTGGTAGACTGTAGCCTATTTCCAATCCAGGTGCTGTAGTCTGGTACATCTTGATGTACAATGGCTCCGGCACCAATGGAACACCAAGCGCCAACCTTGATTCCTGGCAAGATGATGGCATTTGCTCCGATTAGTGTTCCCTCGCCGATTTGGATGCCTCCACAAAGGGTGGCCTGAGGCGCAATGTGTACATAGTCATTCACGATGCAATCATGGTCTATCGATGCCCCCGTGTTTACGATCACTTGATCACCCAATTCGCACCCTACCTTTACGATTGCCCCTTCCATCACCACACAGCCCACACCCAAGTCAGCCCGTTTTGAGAAAATTGCAGAATCGTGTATGATAGTAGCAAACTTGACCCGGTGGGTCAAGCGTTCACTGATTGTTTTTCGAATATCGTTATCCCCTATCGCAATAAATAAGTCACTGTTAAAAACAAAATTATCCGGAAGGCTACCGGTTACAGGGTAACCCAATAGCTCGGTTTTTGCCGGATCGTCATCAAAAATGCCGTGAATTTTTTCATACGAATCAATAATGTCAATAATCACCCTCCCATGTCCCGAAGCTCCGTATATATACATTATATTCTGCAGGTTTAGTTTCGTGTCCCAATTATTGGAAATCTACGTATAAAAACTTCAAAATTCAAGAAGAGTTATATTTTCCCTTTACTCAGGATGCATCGTTTGTCGAAGTATCTAAGTAATGTCAACAGATAAATGCATAAAAAAGCCGTTGTAAAATTCTATTCTGTATTTTGTAGGGAAATTCGGTGGATTAATTTTTTTTTTTGTTTCGGTATTTTACGGAGGTTTTCATTTGCCGGTGATTGTTTTCCAGCATTGACACCCCTTTCTCTTCTATCAGGATAACGGCCGTTTGGCAGACCGTCTCGATTTTATCCATCCATGCAAATGAGGCCAGATAGAATAAGGCCAGATTCCCCTTTAGGAAAATTGGAATAGAACGAACGCATCATAAGAAGTACGTTACATACAACTTGGTTTCCACGATGCCTACTGACACAAATGACAATTATAGGCAAAAGCAATCCCTCCCTCTTGCGGAAAGAGGGTTTGTTGTCTGATAAATGGTCGGTAGCGAAAAGAATCCTTTTTTAAAAAAAGCTCTCTACGTACCAATACTCTGGGGAAAACTTGTAGCTGTCTTCCAATGATTCCTCCAACGTTTTGTCAGAGCATACCAACACAGAACCGGACTCTGTGATACACTTCATCCCGGTAAGGTAACCTCCCGGTACGTACAGGGTGTCGCCATTGCTGGAAAGAACGTATTCAGTCACTGGTAGATCAAATGATGGTTCCGACCAGTCATCAGGCTCCACCAAAAGGATCTTTACCAATCCATTCACCACGGTAAACAATTTCCCTTCATTTCTGTGTCCGTGCCATCCCCTCATCCCAGTAGGTTCTATAACATAAAAACGTTTTATGTCAAACCCCAGTTGTGGGAGGTTATTATTGTAGATGAGACTGCCTCTCCCATCTGCATGAATACCCCCTGCGATCAAAATTGGTTCCTCCTTCATCGTATCCATCTACTAAGCTGTTATAATTTTTGCTAATATTACGTATTTTCCAACCACATATACAAAGATCAAACCAGAAATTATTGCAAAAAAAGGAAAAACTAATGAAATTTCATCAGATTGGGCGTAATAATCAGTCTCTGGATCGAGATGATCTCCAAAACGGCTATGGAGGCGGGGTGGTTATCCGCTGACATTCCTGGTATCCACTGAGCGAGTCAGCATTTTGTGAAGGGAGAATTTCATTGAAATCTACCTCGAAACCGATCTTTGGTTATGCGGGGTTAACCGCTACCTAAAAATACGGTAAAGTTCTAAAATTTCGTTTACGGATTTGGAGACTCGCTTGATTTACGGATATTATCCGGATGTCCTGAATAACAGAGGGGAGGAAAGGGAAATCCTAGACGAGATCAAAACGAACAGGAAGATTTATTTCTACGACAATGGAATACGCAACGCAATCATACAAAATTTTAATCCAGTTGGATTGCGAAATGATATGGGTATTCTATGGGAAAATTTCCTGATGGCTGAGAGACTTAAGCGGAACCATTATTACAAAAGGCACTGCAACACCTATTTTTGGCGGACCACGTACCAACAGGAAATTGACTATGTGGAGGAGTCAGACGGAAAGGTTACGGCTTTTGAATTCAAATGGAATCCAAAAGCCAGGGTGAATTTTCCGGCAATTTTTGTAAACACCTATAATGCCGCCGTGAAGGTGGTTTCCAAGGAGAATTTCAGGGAATTTGTAGGGGCAGTGGAACAATAGCTTTTAAAAATAATGATCGGGATCCGATCCCATTTGCATCTTCATTAGCCGAAAGGCAAAGCCTTATTTTAGTGAGCAGCATGGTTTTTTGGGGTTCGAGTAGGCAAAACTATCCATTTTTTCATTCGAAAAAATGTTATAAATTGCATTTATTCATTTGAAAAAGTGTAAATGTTAATGTTTATTCCTTTGAAAAAATGTACATTGTATTCTTAATCGGCTAGATATGAAAAGAAAGCTATTTCAATCCCTAATTGACTGGAAAAACTCCCCCAATAGAAAACCCTTAGTTATACGAGGAGCTCGGCAGGTTGGTAAAACATGGTTGATGAAAGCTTTTGGTACAGAGCACTATGGGCAGGTTGCCTATGTGAATTTTGAAAGTAATCAGACAATGAGGCAGGTTTTTGAACAAGACTTTGATACAGAACGCTTGCTCATGGCCCTTCAGATCGAAACAGGAATAAAAATTAACTCAAGCGATACCTTATTGATTTTGGATGAGATTCAGGAATCCAAAGGTGCGTTAACATCCTTGAAATATTTTCAAGAAAATGCCCCATCTTACCATGTGATAGCAGCAGGTTCATTATTGGGAGTGGCGTTGCATCAGGAAACCTCTTTCCCTGTTGGAAAGGTAGAATTCATGGATCTCTATCCGCTGGACCTCGAAGAGTTTTTGGATGCTTTAGGGGAGGAATCATTAAACCGCCTTCTTCATACGCACCAATGGGACATGGTTAAGCCTTTTGCTCAAAAGCTAAAGGATCTACTCAAACACTATTTTTTCATAGGAGGAATGCCTGAGGCTGTTCAGACGTTTATTGATACAAAAGACCTAGTGCTAGTTAGATCTGTACAAACAAGAATCATGGAGGCCTATCAACAAGATTTTTCGAAACATGCCCCATTCGATATTGTGCCAAGGATACGGATGGTTTGGAATGCCATTCCTGCTCAACTCAGCAAAGAGAATAAAAAATTTATCTACGGTCAGGTCAAAAAAGGAGCTAGGGCCAAAGATTTCGAGATGGCATTGGCATGGTTGGTAGACTGTGGCCTGGTTCATCAGGTCAATCGGGTTTCAAAAGCAGGAATTCCATTGAAAGCTTATCAGGACTTTGGAGCCTTTAAGCTTTTTCTATTAGATATAGGCCTTTTGGGGGCTATGGTTGACTTGGATGCCAAAACAATTTTGGAAGGCAATCAATTTTTTGAAGAATTCAAAGGAGCCATTTCCGAACAGTTTGTTTTACAACAATTGGTGGCGCTGGGATTAGAACCAGCTTACTGGTCAGCCGACAGTGCCACCGCCGAGCTCGACTTCATCATTCAAGTCAAAGGAGAAATCATTCCCATCGAAGTGAAAGCTGAAGAAAATTTGAAAGCAAAGAGTTTGAAAGTATTTGTGGAAAAATATAAAACGGTCACCAATATTCGCACATCCTTATCGGACTATAGGAAAGAAGACTGGTTAATCAATATTCCATTATATGGTATTCATACGATAGTTTAACCATTTACGGTAGGGGAAATCTGTTTAATAAGGGGTTTAATAGAGTTTGAAAAAGCCTAATTCATTCTTCATTTGCTGTAGCGGTATTGCATGCTTGCGAAATATAGCGCAAAAGAAGTGATTTTCATAAGTCACTATTTTTGGGTGTACACCATCAATACAGGGTTTTCCGAATCCTTGGCGGCAAGTACCGTGGTAGTGAAATTTAGCCCCTGGTTTTTGGCCCAGGTTTCGAATTCAGCCCTACCCATGGCTTCCTTTTTCTCCAATAGTTCTTTATAAAGGGTTTTGCCCGGAACCTTTAGTCCGATCTTTCTAGGTGTAAAATTGTAAGCGAATCCCTCGGGATCGTAGCCGCCATCTATATCGTTAAGCAACCTGCCCTTGATTACATGAGATTTCTGGTTTTCACGGTCGAAGAATAAACTATAGCCCTTATTTTCGTAGGTCAAGACGGTGTAAAGTTGTTTTTCTGTTAGAAAGTACCGACTATAAAAATACATTTTTGTTTGATTATTTAGGAAGTCTAGCCTTTGCATTATATCATCCATATTCTTTAAGTCATCTGGGTTTTGGCCGTATTTTCCAAAGTCAAACGCAAGTTTGGGAATAAAATGTCCGTCTTCGACCTGATAGATCGTGTCCCAGAAGGTCATTCCATAGTAGAGGTGGTCCTGACTTTTCTTAAAATAATCTCTTCCGGAATCTTCAAAATAAAACCTTTCGGGATCGTAAGGGAAATAGTTCATCTCATCCTGTAGTGATTTGTCGAAACTTTTGACAAAATACCCATCAGGTTCTCGGGTGGGAGTGTACAGGTAATAGCGTTGGTCATGGTCTGAAAAAACACCCGGACCAAGCCGTTCACGAAACGACAACTCACGAAGAAATTCGCCATCCAAATTAAACCACATTATTTTACGGGGGAATACGCCGAGTAGGACTAGTTCCCCGTCTACAAAGGCCGCGGCATCAAAGTCCAAGTATTCACCCGGGCCTTCCCCATAGGCCTTTATTCTTGCTAGATATTTTCCAGATTTATCGAAAATTTGAATACACTTACATCCGAAAATGTCCAGTGTGAAAATTCTGTTTTGATAAAAATGTATCTCCTGCAAACCCGAAGTCAGATGTGCCTCATCCTCCTTATCCTCCAGCCAGATATACTCTATATGGGGTTCAAAAAACTCCGACAACTTCCCGCTTCGGGATTGCGAAAGATCCACAGAAATAATTTCCAAGCCGGATTTAGATTTAGTTTCCTCCTTACAGCCTGCGGTTAAGAAAAGAGAAAGCACGCCAATAGACCAACAATGATTTAGACGCACTGTCTGAGAAAGGAATCGTCGGATTGTCATTGGCGTATTTCGATTTATAGGTAAAGAATCTGGCATAGTTGGAATAAAAATGATTAACCCGAAGCAATTTAATTAATTTTTTCGTTTTCATAAAGTGCTGGAAAAGAATGTCGTTCCTTTTCAAACAGTCGAAGCAGATTTTAAGAGTTTGACCGGATTGAGAGAATTTTTTCAGGATTCTCGGGTGGTTGGGATTAGCGACGCAACGCACGGTCTGCGTGTTTTTTTAAATTAAAATTTTAATAGGTTTCTACATTTTAATTTTTAACTTTATAGTTTAAAATTTGATGGTATGATAAAATATAGCTACATAATTCTACTTTTTGCAATTCTTCTTGCATGCGGCAGTGAAAACAGGTTGGAAAGTATCGGTGGTAGCAGTTCGCTGGATTATTCGTTGGATACTGTCATGATAGATCCCGGTGATGAAATATTGTTCGTGTCGGGGCGGCTATCCCAATCTGACCTTTCACCGGACCGTAAATACCTATACAACTTCAATCAACATGACCATACGTTTGAACAGATTGATCTGGATGAATTGAAACTGGTCAGGAAATACCCTTTTGAGAAGGAAGGGCCAAATGGCATTGGAGAGTTTTTCCGGTCTTTTTTCCTCTTGGACAACGACCATTTGATGGTACTCAGTTTCCCAAATCCGGGCATTTTTGACTTAAGTGGTAAGAAACTGCACGAACTGGATTTTAAAAATTTTGGCACGGGTGACGATGGGATACAAGATGGAGAATTCTTTAGTATTTCAACGACCCATCCCAACAAAGAGAACCAGTACCTGGGATTTGTTCGAAACTTTGAGAAGAAATCAACCGAGCTTATGCGGGTTGACCTAAATGAGGGTGTAGCAAAAAGGATTTCCGTTCCGCAATATGATAACCTCAAGAAGTTCGAATTGCTGTTTTCTGATGGCAAAAGTTTTATGGTATCCGGGCCTCAATCTTATTTGATCCAGGCACGCGAAAAAATATTACTGGGTAGCAACTTCGCAAACGAAATTTACCAGTACCTACCCGAATCAGACAGCCTGGTAGTGAAATCATATCAAAGCAAACTTACTGATAACGAAAAAACTGAACCCAATTCTATTGAGTTCGAGACCCAGGAGGCCTTTTGGGAAGCAGTTCAACAAGTAAAGGAACAAATAAGTTTTTCACCACCTGTCTGGGACGATCTACACCGTGTATATTATAGGTTTTCCCATAAAGAGGTATTTGAAGCTGCACCCTCGGAAGCCTTTCAATTCCCAACCGCCACCAAAGCTGAGGTTTTCCTGACTGTCTTTGACGAAAACCTGGAGATGCTGGCGGAATCCAAGATAGCTGGCATAACGATGCCACCTCAGAAACACTTTGTAAAAGACGGAAAGATATGGATGTTTGTGAACGTGGAGGACGAGATAGGCTTTGTCAGATTGGCTATAGACCTTGGAATAGAGCCATTACCCTCCGATGGAATACAGCGAAATTAATGCTTCATAGTATACACAATCAGCACGGGGTTTTCTGATTCCCGTGCTTCAGTCGCTATAGCTGCGAAATTTTTACCATTGGTGTTGATCCAGTTTTACTTCTCAGATGGCAAACTCCAGTCATTTTGATAGAACCCGGTAGCCTTAATTGCATCAACCCCTTTTATCGGAAGATCAGCAGTAAAGATCACATAGTCGGGAAAGCCGCTTCCGCCTGCAAAATACTGGTTGGCATTAGCGGTACGCAGGCCCTTTAGACCCGTGCCTGTAACAACCGCAATGGAATGGGTGTCATTGTCTTTTCGGGGTACCATAAAATAGGCCCCCAAATCATCCTGACTTATCACTTCGCTTCCCAAGGCGACAGCACTTCGTGTTACTTGAATGGGACTGTGGTCAAGGAGGGGTTTCCAAGCCCGGTTGGTGTCGGAATTGCCATAGATTATAATTCCACGATCAGCGTATTTTCCCAAATCAAACTCCCTGTCCGAAACCATATCAACGGCCCCATTTCCCCGGTAGTACCACATTTCCGCGTCAAAACGGGCCTTGTTGAAAGCCCAGTCGTTTTCGGCTTTATTGCCAGAGGTGCCGTAGACATACACCATCCGATTGTTAAAAGGCTCTTTGAAGGTGCCGTTTCGCACTGTGCCTTTGTCTGAAAGGTTGGGGGCTTCGCTGATCTCCCATTTACCTGCTGAATTTTTCAGGTAGAGCATACCGGAGCCGTCGTTTTTCCAAGTTATCTCGGGCTGGTTGTCCAAGGAAAGGGTTATTTCCACCCCTTTCGCAAAGGAGGAGGTTTCCAGTCCAAGGTATCGGATGTTGTCAGTGCTGCCACTGATGGATTGCGATGTTAAGCTTCGGGATAGGCTTACACGGGAATAATTCAAGGGTTCTGCCTGTTGCAAAATATGTACCCAGCGGCTTTTGGAAGAAACGGCCGTGTTTGCGGTTGAAAATTCAACTCGGTGGACCAACGTGTCGTGAGGGGTTTCGTGCCATTCGAAATAGTCAAACAGCGGCTTCCAGTCCACACTTTCATCCCCAAACCAATGGCTGCCTCCTGGATATTCGTAGTAGCTGAAGTCCGGATGAAATTCGGCCAATATGCCCCGCATTTGTCGTGCATAGTCCACGGATACCACCCGGTCGCTGTCTCCGTGATGAATATAAACTCCTGCTGCTTTGTAGTTTTTGGCCAGTTGGATGGCGTTGCTTGGATTGCTGGCACGGAGTAGGGTTTTTTCAACTTCATTATCCGAATCTTCCGGAATTTTACCGTCCGCAGATCCATATCCCATAAGTGTGGGATATCCCGCACAAGGTGCAATAGCTGCCCATTGTCCGGCAAAAGTTGCTCCCAAATACCAAGTGCCGTGCCCTCCCATGGAGTGGCCCGTCAGATAAATACGGGCTGGATCCGGTCTGAATTTTTGCTTGGCGATTTCCAACACCTCCATGGCATCCAGTCGTCCCCAGTCTTCCCAGTTAAATCCTCTCGGTCGACGGTTAGTTGGGGCTACCAACGTACCCCAGTCCTTGGGTTTATAGGCTCGTGCTTGTCCTATGGCTTCTACGCCCGCTCCATGTACCGATAAAAACAGCGCGGAACCTGCTTTGCTGCCTCCTACTTGGGGGGCCACACCATAGTATTGCACGCTGCCGTCGATTTCGCTGATAAAGGTTTGTTTGTAGTGTTCAGTGGCTTCTCTTCCGAACAAGGTGATTTGTTGGCTGTCGGCTTTTTTGTTGCCAAGGTGAAGGTTCAGGGTGGCGGTATATTCTCCTTTGGCGGAGACGCTAGTCGCGTTGATGTCAAAGCCAACTTTTCGGATGCTCATCGGGGGAATGCTGGGAAGGCTAGAGTTGGCTACGGTTCCGTTTAAGATCACCTCCATCTTTCCATCGGTGATGGTTTTTGAAGTGGCATTCACCACCACCACGGCTCCAATAAGCCGATCGTTGCCCATCTGCCCCAAGACGATGTCGGGAAGCGTGGCATCCGCTGTTTTTAACAGAACGGGGCTGGCATCCAAAATTAACTCCGCCGATATGCCCGACCATAATCCGGTAAACCGCCCGAGGATTTCATTTTTGCCTTTTTCCAACTGTACAGGAAGGTAAAGCCAGCCATCTCCATAGATATCGCCCCCTCTGGGGACTCCGTTGACATAACACATGCCGGCACCGCTCATTCGCAGGAGAGCCGTTTGTTTTTTGGGCGATTCATAGGTGAGGTAAAGATAGCCGGCACGAAGCCTGCCCCGAAAACGACCGTTTTCATCGGTGCGCACGACTTGCCAGGTGTCTTCGGATGAGGGCGAAATTTTGCCGTTTTCCGAAGGTGTCTGCAGGGTTCCGTTAGCCAGTTGGTAGGCCAACGGATCGGTGAAGATCACTTCCCGTCCATAGCGGTGCTGGTTTTGGATGGCGAGGCCTTCGGTAAAAACATGGGTGCTTTGCGCCTGCGTGTAGGGAGTCTGCGCTCCAAAAAAGACGGTAACAATCAAAAATAGGCACATAAATCTGAATCCTTCGTTCATAAGTAGGTTGGTTTGACATGTAATGGGTGCAAGGTATTTATTATGTTGCGTAACGGAAAGGCAAAAGACTTGGACGGCTTAAACTTATCCAAGCTTCATCGGCGAAAGCCTAGAAAATGATTTATCGCCCCATTTTTTAAAGCCAAAAGCAAAGTAGCAGGTAGATTATAGAATGGATCGATTTGGGAAATCCGCTGAATGTTTCGTCCTTACCCGGCACGAGTTGCCCTCTGCAATGGTCTTTTTGATGGAAAAGCCGTATTACCGAAGCCAATCAATGCCCGTTGCTATGAGAAATTTATACCAATTCCTGCTTGTTTTTCTGGTACTGTCCGCTTCCTTTCCGGTGATTGGGGCGGTGGATTTGACCGATGCTGTCGTGGTCTTGCCTCGGCAAAGCAGTTCGAGGCTGTCCTTTTTTGGGGAAGTACTGCGGGAGGAAGTGCTTAAGCGCTCCGGAAAAGGGTTGAGCCTACAGGAAAGGCCTTCTGCTCCAGGTCGATCAGCCATCGTGTTGGCAATACGGGGCGAAGGGGATAAACTGCCGGCTGCCTACCGACCCGTAATCGATGCGACACCGATTTTGTCTTCGGAAGGCTATAGCCTTCAAATAGATTCCAAAAACCGCATCGTGTACATCGTCGGGGCAGACGAGCGGGGCGTCCTGTACGGGATAGGTCGGTTTTTGCGAAAAATGCATTGGGCGGATGGCCTATTGGAGGTTCCCGAATCAGTCGCAGCGGCTTCATCTCCTACCTATCCCATTCGCGGACATCAGCTTGGCTACCGACCAAAAACCAATTCCTACGATGCGTTTTCGGTAGCCATGTTTGAGCAATACATCCGGGAATTGGCCTTGTTTGGATCCAACAGCATAGAGATCGTTCCGCCGAGGACGGACGATGACTTCAGCAGCCGCCAAATGCAGCTTCCTGCCATTGAGATGATCGGGCATCAGTCCCGTGTTGCAGACCAATTTGATATGGACGTCTGGATGTGGTATCCCAATATGGGAGAGGACTACGCCCATCCCGACTCCTTGGAGGTGGAATTACGGGAACGCCACGAGGTTTTTTCCTCCGTGCCACGCCTTGATCACCTGTTTGTACCGGGCGGGGATCCCGGGGAGCTGGAGCCGGACGAACTCTTTTGGTGGCTGGAGGAGTCTGCCAAGGTGCTTCGGAAATACCATCCAAACGCAAAGGTTTGGGTTTCTCCTCAGGTATTTCGCCCAACCCAAGCTTGGTTCGACCGATTCTTTTACCATGTCAATCAGGAATACGAGTGGCTGGGGGGCGTAGTGTTTGGTCCGTGGGTAAAGATACCCTTACCGGAGCTTCGACAGCTGGTAAATCCCGGCATACCCATCCGTCGGTATCCGGATATTACCCATAGCCTGAGTTCCCAATACCCCATTCCCGAGTGGGACCTGGCACTGTCCATGACCTTGGGAAGAGAGTGCATCAATCCCAGGCCGGAAGATCAAAAGGCGATTCACAATGCACTGGCACGCTATGCGGATGGCAGTTTGAGCTACTCAGAGGGAACGAATGATGATGTGAATAAATTTATTTGGACCGACCAGGATTGGGATCCGGATGTTCCGGTGGTGGAAACCCTTCGGGATTATGCGCGCTTCTTTTTTGGTCCGGAGTGGGTAGAAGGTGTGGCCCAAGGCTTGTTGTTGCAGGAAGAGAATTTGCGTGGTTCTCTGCTTACCAATATGCTGGTGCCGGTGACCCTGCAGGTGTGGCAGGAAATGGAGAAACGGGCAGATTCGGCACAGATGGGCAATTTTCGATTTCAGATGGGTCTGATCAGGGCGTATTACGACGCCTATGTGCAGCGTAAACTTGCCCTTCAAATGGCCGCTGAACACAAGGCAAGGGACTTCATGCGCCAGGCCTTGGAGGAAGGTGAGTTGGCCGGGCTTTCCCAAGCGTTAGCTGTTTTGGAGCAAAGTTTGACCGAGGAGCCGGCTGCCCAGTGGCGGGCCCGTTGTTTGGAACTCGCGGACGCTCTCTACGAAAGTATTGGTGCCCAACTGACCATCGATCCGCACGGAGCGGCATCGGGACGGGGGAATTTCATTGATAATTTGGATGCCGTCCTCAACGATGCTCCTTGGTTGATGGATAATTTGCGGGCTATTATGGAATTGGGAGAGGGTGGCGATTGGCAAGGTGCCCTTCACGCCGTTGTGAACAGAACCAATCCGGGGCCGGGTGGTTTTTACGACAACTTTGGCCATCCAAAAAGTTGGAAGCGGGTAGTTTTTGACAAATCGTTGGAGGAGGATCCAGGAAGTTTATATCGGCCCAGGATTAGTTTTGGGGTTGGGTTAATTGGTGTGGAATGGGTGCATGAGGTGAAAGCAGTGGGATTTGAAGGTTCTTCTGCACCGCAGGCATGGATGATGCAGGTAAATACCCTGTATGATACGCCGCTTAAGATCCGATACGATCAGCTCAATCCCGATCTCGAATATACACTTCGTGTGGCTTACACAGGTAGATTTAGGTCAAGGATGAGACTGGAAGTGGATGGAGGGCTGGAGATCCACGATTTTATTCAAACGGGCCATCAGCCGATACATGAATTTGACCTACCTAAAGAGGCTTATCGGGACGGGGAGATTACCTTTCGTTGGACCTGTGGAGAGGGGGAACGCGGCTCTCAAGTCGCGGAGCTTTGGTTGATGGTAAAGCCTTAAGGGGCGGTTTCAACGGTATTGGATGCGAACGGCATTTAGAATGGCCAGTAAGGCTACTCCCACATCTGCAAATACTGCCTCCCACATGCTCGCCATCCCAGACGCACCTAAAATCAGCACGGCCAGTTTGACACCAAGGGCCATTAGGATATTTTGCCATACGACCTGGCGGGTGAACCTCCCGATTTGGATGGCCTTGGCGATTTTAGTGGGTTGATCGGTTTGTATGACCACATCGGCCGTTTCTATGGCGACATCGCTGCCGAGTCCTCCCATAGCGATTCCTACGTCTGCAAGGGCCAGTACGGGTGCATCGTTGATCCCATCTCCTGCAAACGCCACGATCCGATCGGGCGAAGATTGGATGGAATTCAACCGGTTCGCTTTCTCCTCCGGCAGCAGTTCACCAAACGCCTGCGTGATGCCCAGTTCCTTTGCCACCGAATCGGTGACGTCCTGCCGGTCACCGGACAAAATGAAAAATTCCTTGACACCGCACTTTTTTAGATCGGAAATGGCTTTTTTCGCATCCACTTTCAGGGTATCGGCAATCAGGAAATACCCCTGATGGATACCGTCTATGGCTACGTGTACGGCGGACATTCCTGGTTCCTCGACTTTTTTTAAACCCTTTACCTCTTGCTGAAGCATCAGGCGATGGTTTCCGACGATTACCGCCTTGTGCCCGATTTTTCCGATGATCCCCATACCGGCTATCTCCATTTGCTCCGATGCTACCAGTAGTTTATCCTGTAAGTTTGGCGTTATTTGGGTGACTATCGACCTGGCGATAGGATGCATGGAACTTCGCTCCAATTCGGCCGCCAGCGATTTCCAGCTTTCGTCATTTGAGCCCCCGGTAGAGACTGTTTTTACGACTTCAAAGGTTCCTTTGGTCAGGGTGCCTGTTTTGTCCATGACTACGGTAGTTACCTTTGCCATCAAATCCAGAAAATTGGAGCCTTTGAACAGGATGCCATTTTTGGACGCGGCGCCAATGCCGCCAAAGTACCCCAAAGGAATGGAGACCACTAGGGCACAGGGGCAGGATATCACCAAAAATACCGAGGCTCTGTACAGCCAGGTGGAGAAATCATATTCGGGTACAAAAAACCACGGAACCACAACGAGGGCCAAGGCTAGATACGTCACCATGGGCGTGTACACCTTAGCGAATTTCCGGATAAACTGTTCTGTTTTGGCTTTGCGTGCCGCCGCACCTTGCACCAGTTTAAGGATTCGGGCGATGGTACTTTCCTGAAAGCGTTTGGTGACATGTATGTCTACGACCCGGTCCAGGATCACCATGCCCGCCAATACGTCTTCCTCCGCTCCGATATGGCGTGGGAGGCTTTCCCCTGTGAGGGCAGCCGTATTAAACAGCCCGCCTTTACTTTGTAGTTTTCCGTCTAGCGCCACTCGCTCCCCCACTTTGTATTGTGCTATTTCACCGGGATTGACCGTTTCGGGAGCCACTAGGTGTAGTTGTCCATTCCTCCATACGGCCACGCGGTCGGGTCGCATATCAAGGAGGGCTTGGATATTGCCTTTGGCTTTTTTTACTGCTGCTTCCTGAAAAAGCTCTCCTACTGCGTAGAAAAGCATCACCGCTACGCCCTCCGGATACTCGCCAATGGCAAAAGCCCCCAAGGTTGCCAGGCCCATTAGGAAAAACTCGGTAAAGACTTCCCCTTTTCGAATAAGGCTCCAGGCCCTGGACAGCACAGGCAATGCCACCGGCAAATAGGCTATTGCATACCAGAGCGGCCTTACCCATCCGCTGAAAAAATAACCCCCCGCCCCAAACTCCAATGGGATGGCCACTAAAAGTAATGCTAGGCTGAAAAGTGGACGCTTCCAGTCTTTCCATTCAAAGAATGCGGTTTTCGTGTTTTTGGGAGCTGTTGTTTCGGGCTCACAACAGGAAGCGGCTTTTGTGGGGTTGCTGAATTCATTCATGGTGTAAAGTGCCTTTGTTTGCTGTGAGGATATGTAAAGTTACAGAAAGAAGCCATGCAAAGAAATTGCATTTGTCCATTCCGTGCTTCCCGATAGGCAACAGGTAGTCTTTGGCACCATCCCGGAGTATGGAAAGCTGGGCGGTTCGCTGGTGCGTTATGCTCTGAGGAATGGACATTTGTTTGTCTTTTATCCGAAAGCCAGAGAAGTCGTATCCGTTCAAAAACTCTATGATTATCCTCCCTTTGGCAGCCACATTTGGCGCAGTGCATTTCTGGTATTACATAAAGATGGGAATGTTTACGGGACGGATGTGAGCAAGCTGTTTAAATTGGATCCGGTTTCCAAGACCTACACCAAGTTGGTGGACAATGCAAGTCTCTTGGTACAAGACCGGGAAGGTACGTTGTTTTTTAGACGGAAAGCGGACCTATGGTCCCTTCGGGTTGAATGGTCCAAAAGGAGGTTCCGCTTCGCTGTGTTCATCGGGATAGACTTCTCGCCCTATGGGCGGCTAAGGTAAAACAAAAAGAGCTGCCCTTACGAACAGCTCTCTATTGTTCAAGTGATCCCGCTGGGGCTCGAACCCAGGACCCTAACATTAAAAGTGTTATGCTCTACCAGCTGAGCTACGGAATCATTTACTATATTTGTCACGGGCTTGGAAATATGGACTTTCTTTGTTCCCGTAATTGGACTGCAAATTTAACTGAACAGTTTGAGAATGCCAAATATACATCGAGTGATTGTTGCTAAATTCAGTGTGTTTTTTCTAGGCTTGTTTTATGTTACTGTAACTCAGGCGTCTGATATTTCGCTTAGTAAGGCGGATTCGCTCTTCGCCGAAAAGCAATACACCGACGCCCTCGTGATTTACGAACGTATGCTGCGGGATGAGGGAAGTTATTCACCCGCCATGCTGTTGAAGATGGCATTTATCTCAGAGGGAATGGGGGATTTTGCCAAGTCTACTACCTACCTCTCCAAGTATTATGACCACAATCCAAATCCCAAGGTTATCACCAAAATTCGGTCACTGACCGGCCAAACGACACTGTATGGGTATGAAGTGTCTGACGGGGAAAAGTTTCTGAAGTTTCTGTTGGATGTGAAGATGGAGCTGTCTGCTTTCCTTACTTTTTTCGTCTTGGTGTTGATTATATTTGCGGTGGCGTATCCCCGCAAACGTAAGGTGTTTTACGCTCCTGCGCTTGTTTGCCTCACCCTTGCGTTAGCTTGCAATAACCTCCTTAACGCCCCCGAAACGGCGATTGTCACCGGTAGTCCTACGTTGATTATGGATAGTCCGACGGCGGCAGGTAACTTGATTCGAAGAGTGGAGGTAGGGCACCGAGTTAAAATTGAATCCTCGGTGGATAAGTGGTATGAGGTCGAATGGAACAATCGAAAGGCCTATATCAGGAAAGATAATTTATCAAAAATTTAATGGATCCAGGTATTTGAAATGGCCATTCATTTGAATTTTGCGTTTGGCATCCTCCATCTTTAGCAGGATTGGCAATGCTTTTCTCACATGCTGGATCAAGAATTGTAGTCGCGCAGTCTCGCTTTTCATCATCAGCAGCTGAAACTCCTCCTCCAAGCTAAGTCCAATCTTATGGGCATAGGTGAAGGTATCAATCTTTTCCTTGGCCGGGTCTACTCTTAATCCGAGCAGCGGTAACATAGTTCTCATCAACTCGGTAAATTCATCGTATAGGTCTTGGTCAGCATCTGTTCCGACGTTGCCTTCCAAAAATTCCACCTCCCCTCCGGCATATAATTTTCCTTCTATCGGATTGACAAAGTTTATAATGCGAAATGGTCTGATTCCTAGTGTTTTGATGTCCATCCGGCCATCTTCGTAGGTTTTAGAGATTTCCAGTATGCCTACTTCTGTCCCGTACATTGTGAGCTTTTCAAGGTATACGCATATGCCAAAGGTGTTTCCATGCAGTAGACAATCACCGATCAATTGCCTATAGCGTGGTTCAAAGATATGTAGGTTGAGCTTCTCACCGGGAAAAGCAACCAATTTCAATGGGAAAAATGGCAGGTTTTTTGGCATACTAGGGATAAATGCGACACAGATGCGCTTTGTAGCTAACTCGCTAGTTTACTACCCGAAAATCAGATGAAAGGTTTGGTTTTTGGACCAAAACATTTGCCTAGTTGACTTGCTCAAATTCTTCTTCGTCCAGCATGGTCATGATTTGGGAAGGAGAAAGGTATAGTTTTCTGATTTTTTCCTTGTACTCCTCGGATAGCATTTCGTGATTCAGCACATACTCCTTGTGGGTGATAAGCTGAGTTCCCAGCCCTGCTGCCAAGGCATAGGTGTCCGCATTGATTTCCGCTTGGGTTACAAATTTTGGTGAGCAAAAGTATTTGGCACCGAAATGCAGCAGGTCAGCGGAACTTCTGTCCAAGTAATCCATGATGTGACCTAGCTCGTGTCCAATCCATCCTAGCAGGACATCTTTTGGTAACTCTTCTATGGGCAAAAATCCATCTTCAAATACGAGGTTTCTGCTGATCTTTACCCGGTAGGAACGGGTGTCTTTGTCGTTAAAGATAACAGAAAACACTTTCGGCTGCGCCTGCATTACTGAACCGTTGATATTGCTTTTAAACTGAAAGTCTATTTTTACTCCTAGTAGCTCGGGGAAGTGAGACAAAGCCTCCAAGGTGATGTTCCGGATCTCGTCGGGTATTTCTTTGTTGACGGCGAAAGCCTCAAGGTCATCCGTTGGCATTTTATAAATCGGCGCAAGATGCAATAAGGATGATTGTTCTACGGAAGTCCAGAAAGACGTAGCAAAAAGAAGGAGTGTAAAAATTAATTTCATTGGCACGTTAGTGGTTTGTTCATTTTATAATGATACAAAACACCGGGTAATAATCCAAAGAAAACACCTTTCAATGGTCAAGTGAGGTGAGAAAAGGGGGATAGAATGATTGGATTCTTTCCCCCTTCTTTTGTGGGCATTTTTTATACATTAAGTGGCCCAGGCCCGGTCACCTTTTTTGTACTCCATACAGGGGTCGTATCTGCCCGGTGTTTCCACATAGCGCAAGGCCTGCGTAGCACCTATTTCAGAAGTGAAGTAGCCCAGCACGGTCAGGTCCTTAAACATACCGATGTAGGCGGGGGTTTTATCGCCGCTGTTAAATTTTTCGATCGCTTTTAGGTTCAGCTCGTTTAGGTAGGCCGTACGTTCGTCTACGGTCGCTTTCATAAAGTCCTTGCCTAAGTCCGTCTTAAAATCTTTCCGGAGACTGTTTAGTCCGTTGATAAAGGTTTCCTGCTGTTCTTTATTGTAGGTATCTTTGACCATCATGGCCATAAAGGCACCTATTCCGGCAGCTTTTGCACCAGGCGTATCGGTAGTGGGGATAATGGCTTCACCTATCTCATCCATATAGGCCAGATCTGCACTGGAGAAGTCCAAGCCTTCTATGGTGTCTTCAGGAGCACAGCCGGTTAAGATCACGTTGGCTCCTACCATGGTACCTCCCATCATCAACACCACGCTTTTGAGCGCATCTCTTCTATTTATCTTGCTCATGTACGTTTCGTTTAGTGATTACAGATTTCTTTTCTTGAGTTCTTCCACCGCAAAGTTTGCGGCTCTTGCAGTCATGGCCATGTAGGTCAGTGATGGATTTTGGGCCGCGGCAGAGGTCATCGCCGCACCATCTGTCACAAAGACGTTTTTGGCATCCCATACTTGATTGTCGCCGTTTAGCACAGAGGTCTTTGGATCTCTACCCATTCGGGCGGTTCCCATTTCGTGGATACCCTGGCCGAAAGTGTATCCATTGTCGTAGGTGTTGATGTTTTTTACACCGGCAGCTTCCAGCATTTCAGCCGCGTCGTTCATCATGTCCACCCGCATTTTCTTTTCATTTTCTTTGATTTCGGCGTCCATTTCCAGTACGTACATACCCCATTTGTCCTTTTCGGTTTTGCTCAGCTTCACCGTATTTTCGTGATAGGGGAGGATTTCGCCGAAAGCTGTCATCCCGATGGACCATGGTCCCGGTTCTGTAAGTGCGTTTTTCATGGGTGCGCCGAATTGCAGCTCCGCTACATTTCTACTCCATCCACTGCGGCTTGCACCGCCCTGATAACCAAAGCCACGGACGTAATCACGTTTTTCGTTGCCCAAGTTACGGTACCGTGGTATGTAAAAGCCACCGGGTCGCCGGCCATAATAATACTTGTCTTCGTATCCTTCCACGAGCCCATTGGCTCCCAACCGGAAGTGGTGATCCATGACATTATGCCCTAATTCGCCCGAGCTGCTGCCCAATCCTTCCGGCCACACATCGGTGGCGGACCGCATCAAAATCGCCGTAGAGTTCAATGCTGAGGCACATAGGAAGATGATTTTTGCGTCAAACTCGATCACTTCGTTGGTTTCCCCGTCTACGATTTCTACACCGGTAGCACGCTTGGTATCCTTATCGTACACCAGGCGGTTCACGATGGACCAAGGGCGTAAGGTCAGATTACCGGTAGCCACTGCGGCTGGCAGGGTGGAGGACTGTGTGCTGAAGTATCCGCCAAATGGACAGCCAAGCGAGCATTTGTTTCGGTACTGGCATCCTGGCCTGCCGGGCAGCGGCTGCGTGATGTTGGCTACCCGAGCATGTACCATGGCTCGTTCGCCTTTGAATGAGTCTTTTATTCGTTTGGCCACGTCTTCTTCCACACAATTGAGTGGGAAAGGAGGCATAAAGTCTCCGTCGGGGAGAATGGGGAGGTTGTCTTTGCTTCCGGCTATCCCGGCAAATTTTTCTACATAACTGTACCAGGGAGCCAGATCTCTATACCGTATAGGCCAGTCTACGGCAATTCCTTGCTTTAGGTTTGCTTCAAAATCCTCGTCAGCCCATCGGTAACTTTGCCTGCCCCAAAGCAGAGACCTTCCGCCCACTTGGTAGCCTCTAAACCAAGTGAAGGGCTTCTTCTCCACATAGGGGGAGTCTGATTCGTGGGCCCACCAGTCTAGATTTAGTTCGTTCAATACATAATCCCTCCGGAGGTTCGGGTGGTTTTCCAGCATTTCAACTGTCCTTCTGCCTCGGTGGGGCACTTCCCAGGGACTCAGGGTAGCGGTCTTGTAGTCTTTGACGTGTTCTACCATGGGGCCTCTTTCCAAAAGAAGTACCTTTAATCCTTTTTCAGTCAGCTCTTTTGCCGCCCAGCCGCCACTGATGCCGGAGCCGACGACAATCGCATCATAACTCTGATTCGCCATATATTTTTTTTATTTTAGGTTTTCGTTGTTGAAGACAACAAACATATTTATAAAATACCTTTGCCGCAAAAAAGCGAACAGAATATCGGTATTTTCTAGCAATTAAGTTACTTTGATGGGTCACTTTATACTTAACTTGTTTTTAATTTCAATGTTTCTTTCGGCTTTGCGGTCAGCGGTGGCCTTTTCGAAATCCCGATCTTTGAAGAATAGCATAAACAGGATCGTTACTGCCAATGCGATAGCCGAAGGGATCAGCCAGATGTATTTCCAATCGTGCCCATTGGCATGCGCATAAGCGTCAGAAACGATCCCGGCTATCCAAAAGCCAATCAACATCCCAATCCCGTAAGTAGCCAGGGTGATGAGTCCTTGGGCCGCACTTTTGTATCTTGGGCCTGCCTTGGAGTCGGTATAGATTTGTCCAGAAACAAAAAAGAAATCGTAGCAAATCCCATGAAGCGCAATACCAATGATAAGCAGGTAAGTGCCGGAACCGGCATCTCCATAGGCGAAGAAGATATATCGTATTACCCAAGCGAGCATGCCCACGATCAAGGTGGTCTTTAATCCAAACTTACGGAAGAAAAGGGGCATCAAAAGCAGGAATAACACTTCCGAAACCTGGCCTATGGTCATCATCCCAGTAGGGTTGGGTAGGCCAACTTCGGAAAGAAAGGGGTTCGCATTTTGGTAATAAAATGCCAGTGGGATGCAGATTAGTACGGAGGAGATAAAAAAGATGGCAAAGTCCCTGTTTTTTAACAAGGTGAGCGCATCCAGCCCCATGATCTCGGAAATAGAACGCTTTCCTGCCAGCGAAGCTTGTGGAGGCGTGTTGGGGAGACTAAAACAAAACAGTCCCAGCACCACAGAAGATATGGAGGACATCAGAAAAGTATTGCGCAACATCCCCTCGTCTATAGATCCAGGACTGTCCCATAGGAAGAAATAGCTGATGAGTAATCCGGCAGAAATCCATCCGATGGTTCCCCAAACCCGAATGGTACTAAACTCTTTAGCGGGGTCTTTCATTTGATTAAAGGAAACCGAATTGACCAATGCCAGAGTGGGCATGTAGATCAGCATGTACAGGAAAACAAACGGATAAAAACCGGCAAAGGAGTCCGCCCGAAACATCATAAACATCAGGAGCGCGCCAATCAAGTGGAGCACGCCCAGGATTTTTTCGGCATTGAAGTATCGGTCAGCTATCAGCCCGATGATGAAAGGTGCGATGATGGCTCCAAAGGATTGGGTGGAAAAGGCCGCCGCCAATTGGGTCCCGCTGGCTTGGAGGTTGTTTCCCAGAAAGGTGCCCAGTGTAACAAACCACGAGCCCCAGACGAAAAACTCCAAAAACATCATCAGGGATAGTTTGATTCTAATAGGAGATGTCATAGGATTTAAAGCTAGTTGGTAACCTTAGCGCCGTCTAAAAGACGCAAGGGTAAAGTAATGGATAATAAATTTATAATTTTACCATTTTAGTGTAAATTTAGGACTTGATGAAAGTGGCTTTTTTGTGTGGGTCATTTGCGGCAACCGGTTTAGAATGGCATATGCAATGGATTTTAGCCCTTATTTCATCCAATCCCCGACGTAATATAAAAAGATTTGTAGAATATTTTCTTACAGTTCAGCAACCAATTAAACCAAAGAGTAAAAGAATGAGCGACAAAAAACTAAAAATGGGTATGATCGGTGGGGGCCCTGGATCCTTCATCGGTGCGGTTCACCGCATTTCGGCTGCAATGGATGGTCTGATAGAATTGGCTGCAGGAGCTTTCAGCAGCAATGCAGAGAAATCCCGGCAAACAGGAAAGGAACTTTTTTTGCCCGACCACCGCGTGTATGGATCCTATGACGAAATGTTCGAAATGGAAAGACAGCTTCCCCAGGATGAACGAATCGACTTTGTGGCCATCGTGACACCAAACCATGTGCATTTCGACCCAGCGGTGAAAGCGTTGAAAAACGGCTTTCATGTGGTGTTGGATAAACCCATGACATTTACCTACGAGGAGGCGAAGGCGCTCGCTAAAACCATCGACGAGACGGGATTGCTTTTTTGTCTTACCCATACGTACACCGGTTATCCCATGGTAAAGGAAGCTAGACACCTCATTAAATCGGGTGTGCTCGGGAAAATCCGAAAGGTATACGTAGAGTATCCGCAGGGATGGCTTTGGACAGACTTGGAAAATACCGACTATAAACAGGCAAAATGGCGCACAGACCCCAAGCAAAGTGGTATTGCCAACTGTATGGGGGATATCGGTACCCATGCCTTTAATTTGGCGGAGTACGTGAGTGGTCTGAAAACCACCAAAATCTGTGCCGACTTGAACATCGTTGTAGACGGACGTACCCTGGACGATGATGGTTCGGTATTGCTAAAATACGACAACGGTGCATCGGGCGTCCTAATGGCCACGCAAATAGCTACTGGCTCGGAAAACAATATCAAAATAAGGGTGTTTGGAGAAAAGGCCGGCTTGGAGTGGGAGCAGGATAATGCCAACACGCTGATCGTGCGTCATCCTGAAGCACCTGACCAGATCTACCGTACCGGTGGAAACATACCCTACCTGTCCTCTTGGGCCATGGAAAACCTGCGTACACCGGGTGGGCATCCCGAGGGATACCTGGAAGCGTTTGCTAATCTGTACAGAAATTTTGCGAGAACGCTATACGCCAAACGAAACGGTGAAACACCTAAGGTGGAGTGGCTGGACTTTCCCGGTGCGGAGGATGGACTTCGAGGCATGGCATTCGTCGAACATGTGGTTAAAAGTGCCAAAAGTGAACAAAAATGGACTAACTTTGAACTTTAAAATAACTTAAACGCTATGAAAACCATCAAAGGACCTGCGTTGTTTTTAGCTCAATTCGCAGACGACAAAGCCCCATTCAATAACCTTAAAAATATCACCACCTGGGCGGCCAGCATAGGCTATAAGGCAGTGCAGATCCCAACTTGGGACGCACGTCTGATAGACCTGCAGCGTGCGGCCGAAGACCTGGACTATGTGAACGAGATCAAAGCCGTAGTCAAAGAGGCCGGCGTGGAGATCTCCGATTTTTCTACTCACCTGCAAGGGCAACTGGTCGCAGTTCATCCGGCCTATAACGAAATGTTTGATGCCTTTGCACCCAAGGAACTTGCCGGTGACCTAAAGGGAAAAACCGAATGGGCCACGCAGCAGCTCAAGTGGGCGGCCAAGGCCTCCCATAATTTTGGGCTGAAGACCCATGCTACCTTTAGCGGTGCCCTGATGTGGCACACGGTGTACCCTTGGCCTCAGCGACCTGCGGGTCTGGTGGATACGGGATTTGAGGAGTTAGCGAAACGGTGGCTGCCGATATTGGATGAGTTTGACAAGTATGGAGTGGATGTATGTTACGAGCTGCACCCAGGGGAAGATCTGCATGATGGCGTGACTTTTGAGAAGTTCTTGGAAAAAGTGAATAATCACAAGCGCGCGAACATCCTCTACGACCCCAGTCATTTTGTGCTGCAATGTTTGAATTACCTAGATTTTATAGATATTTACCACGAAAGAATCAAGATGTTCCATGTGAAGGATGCTGAGTTCAATCCAACGGGTCGTCAAGGCGTGTATGGGGGATATTCGGGCTGGGTAGAACGTGCCGGACGTTTCCGTTCGCTAGGGGATGGTCAGGTTGATTTCAACGGGATATTCAGCAAGCTGTCTCAGTACGACTTTGATGGTTGGGCGGTATTGGAATGGGAATGTGCCCTGAAGCATCCCGAAAACGGAGCCATTGAAGGGGCCAAGTTTATCAGCGAAAAGATCATTCGAGTGACTGAAAAGACGTTTGACGATTTTGCGTCTACAGGTGCGGATGAAGGCTTCAACCGAAAAATATTAGGAATCAGTTAAAATCAAATACAACCAATTAAAAATGAAGTTAAATAAAACCTTAAGCTTGGCTGTGGTTGCGGCGGCAATTATGGCAACATCCTGCGGTGGTTCTGGGACTAAAACAGAAACAACCTCATCCACCCCAGCTCCAGCGGCACCTGCCCAGCAAGAAGTGAGTCCAGAGGAAAGGCACAAGGATAATCCGGATTTTGCGGCAGGACTTGCTCTCGTGAAGCAAAGCGACTGCCCCAGCTGCCACATGGTGGATCGTAAGATCGTAGGGCCTGCTTACAACGATGTATCAGAAAAGTACGAGCTTACTGATGAAAACGTGGAGCTCCTGGCCAGCCATGTGATTAATGGCAACGTGGGCGTTTGGGGAGAAATCCCCATGCCAGCACACCCAACTCTTTCCAAGGAAGACGCCGAGCTAATGGTTAAGTACGTCCTGTTACTTAAAAAGTAGTTAGGGTGTGAAGTAGAATAGAGAATCCCGTTTCCGGCTTTTTACGGAGGCGGGATTCTTTTTCTGTTTTAATTCTGCAATAAACTAACCCCCATAATTATGAAAAATTATCATTTATTGCTCGCAGCGGCAGGACTGGCACTCGCTTCCTGCGGAGGATCGGAAAAAGCTGGCGAAGGCCAAGCGGATGCACCCAAACTTTCGGCCACGGAAGGCAGCGAATGGATCACCCTTTTTGACGGGACCTCCTTGGACAACTTCAAGGGATATGGGAAGGATGCCCCCGGAGAGGCTTGGACTATTCAGGATGGTACCCTGTATTTTCAGGGTCAGCGCAAGCGGGCGGAAGACTTAACAGGTGGCGATCTAGTGACCAAAGAGACGTTTTCGGACTTTCACCTGAAGGTGGAATGGAAAATCTCCGAAAATGGCAATAGCGGTATCATGTTTCTGGTAAAAGACAACGGCGAATATCAAGCTACCTATCATACAGGTCCCGAATACCAGTTGCTGGACAATGACGGGCACCGAGATGGGCAGATCGTGACCCACAGGACTGCCAACTTGTACGATCTAATCGCTTCCGAGGTGGAGCCTGTTAAGCCGGTTGGAGAATGGAACCTGACCGAAATTGTGCTAAAGAACGGAGAACTCACTTTTTTCCTTAATGGGGTGCAAACTGTAAAGACTACTCTCTGGAACGATGCATGGAACGAGATGGTAGGCAAAAGCAAGTTTAAGGATATGCCGGACTTTGCCAAGTTCAAGGAGGGGGCTATTTCTTTCCAAGACCACGGTGATGATATCTGGTTTCGGAATATTCAGATCAAAAGACTTTAAACGAACCCTATTTTGCTTAAAAGAAACCGCTCCCAAAGGAACGGTTTTTTTGTACGCTGGATTGAAGGAAACACGACATGTGGCTTTTTGCGTTTTTATAGTAAAATTCAAGAATCCAATAGATGTTTCCATCATCGGGAGCTATTTCTCCCAGAATGGATTGGTTTTTATTATTTTTATAACTCATTCAAATAGTTTGTATATCCTATGGAAACGCAACCTGAAAGAAACATAGTCAACGAACCCGACTTTGCTTACGGTTCCTACAACTACGCGGATTATCTTACCTGGGAGATAGATGAAATGGTAGAGCTGATCCGTGGAAAGGTGTTTCGGCTGGCAGCCGCACCCCGTGTGATCCATCAGCGGATATCGGGTAGAATTTTCAATACCTTGTATAATTTTCTCGAAGGGAAGCCCTGTGAAGTGTTTTCGGCGCCGTTTGATGTTCGGTTGCCGGTAGCTTCAAAAAGGAATGAGGACATCGACACCGTTGTGCAGCCGGATTTATGTGTCGTTTGTGACCCGGAGAAGATAGACGAACGTGGCTGTCTAGGGGCCCCGGACTTAATTGTGGAGATCCTTTCTCCCGGCAACAACAAAAAAGATATAAAGTTAAAATACGAGGTGTATGAGGCTTCGGGAGTGAAGGAATACTGGGTCATCCATCCGGATGAGCGGACCTTACTCATTTATACACTGACGAGCGGCAGCTATCATTCCTCCCGTTTATTCACCCTGGGTGATAAGGTAAGTTCTCAAGCCGTGGCTGGATTTGAGCTGGAGTTGGATGATGTGTTTGGAGGATTATAGTAAGCTCTTTTGGCTACGGATCTTCAACCTACAATTTCCAAAAATAACATGAGGTATACCAAATTTACTTTGTTCCTTTTTCCAGTATTCCTGTTTCAAAACTGTGGAAATAAAGGTGATGAGGATACCTTAGCATCTACCAAAACGATAGAGATCCAGAAGGATTTTTTGTTTGGCGATTCACCGGAATGGGGAAGAGGAAAGAAATCCAATGATCCTGTTTTACCGGATACTATCCCATAAATAGCGGCGCTCTACGATTGATTGGCAGTGTACCGGATCAATATCTCCTTAGGTCAATGGAGTACCCATCTAGGTGTTTTTCCAGAACCGAAATGCTAGGTATAGATTTTCGGTAATACTTATGGCCTTCCATTGAGTAATTTTACTCAGTATATTGAGTAAATTTTTTATAAACCCCTTTTAATACTGATATTCAGGTGATTATTAGATATTTTTTATCCCTGATAAACCAATAAATGAAAGCCGTAAGGTCTGCCATTCAAAACAAATCCACCTCGTCATTGCCTTCCCGCCAATAACAAACAAAACGGAGTGAAAATAAAGCGTGATTCAAATTCTCCTCAGTCAGTTGCGAAATTTTTAGTCCGTAATTTTTAATTCTTATTTTATGTTCTATATTTGTAGAACAAATTCTATAAAACTAGAGAATGAATCTTTCAAACGCTGAAGAGCAACTTATGAATTTGATTTGGGAAAAGAAAGGCAGAGTCTTTATGAAGGATATCTTGGAATCCTATCCCGATCCCAAACCAGCCAATACAACTGTGGCCACATTACTGAAGCGGCTGCAGGACAAAGGAGCCATTTATTTTGAGCTGTATGGCAACTCCAGGGCATACTTCCCATTGGTGGACAAGAACCATTATTTCTCCAAAAAGGTAAACGTTATGATCAAAGACTTCTTTAACGATTCCCCCGCCCAATTTGCTTCCTTTCTCACGAAAGAAACGGAATTGGATACGAAAGAATTGGAAGCACTAAAAAACATAATCGAGGAACAACTTAAATTCCAAAAGCCATGATAGCGTTTATCGTTAAGGCTAGTATTGCCTTACTTATTTTCTATGTTTTCTACCGAGCTTTTTTGGCCAGGGAAAGCATGTTTCAGTTCAACAGATTCTATCTGCTATTTGCGCTCAGCTTTTCACTGATTGTTCCGTTTCTTCATATGCCATTTGGTGTCCAAGTCGCGGAAAACTTATTTTCTGAGCATACGGAGGGATTCACCTCTGTGGAAGAAGAGGGGAGTTCCGCAGAAGTAAAAACACAGCCTTTTGGCTTGGATCAAGGGGGGAATGAAGGGAAATCCCAAATTCCAACCGTAACGGCCTTAAACTGGAATGCTATATTTTTGGGCATTTATTTGATCGGACTCATCTTCTTTTCAATCCGCTTTACACTACAACTAGCCCAACTCATTCGATTAATACGAACTAATCCGACCAGAAAGGATACTGAATGCACCTATGTGCTGCTACCCGATAATACCATACCCTATACATTTTTGAACTTTCTGTTTGTTGAAGAGGAATCTTTCCAACGGATTGAAAAAGAAATCCTATGCCATGAACTGACCCATATTCGCCAGAAACACAGTTGGGATATTTTGCTGGTGGAATTTCTTAAAATTGTTTTCTGGTTTAATCCACTATACCTACTCTATAAGCAGGCGATCCAGCTTAATCACGAGTTTCTGGCAGATGAGGCCGTTAATGCCACCTTCCGGGAAAAAACAGCATACCAGTGGCTTTTGTTACACAAAACTTCCGGTAAGCAGGGTGCCATGTCCATGAGTAGTCCATTCAGTTTTTCCGCCACCAAAAGCAGGATAATTATGATGGGAAAATTCAGTTCACCTCTAAAATCCAGTGTACTCAAATCGGTCAGTATGTTGATAGCTGCTTTCTTGACCGTTTTTTTGTCATCCAGTCGACAATTTGAATCCACATCGTTTCAATCCACGCCATTTCAATTGACGCCGTTCGAATCTGCAAACGAGTTTGAAAAATCGCTTTCCGAGGGATATAACGATGGGGATCAATATGAATTGGACCTGAATAAATTGAATTTGTATGCAATCCGGGAGGCCTATCTTGCCTTGGATGAGCATGAAAAATTTACCGGTACAGAGTTTCCGTTTTTTGAGCCGTTGGCATTTGAGAAGATGGTAGCATTGCAGCAAGCTTATCCCGAAGTGAAAACGAGCATTCTTTATGAAAGGTCTCCCGAAAAAAAGGAAATCAAGAAGGAAGTTTTTGAACAGTGGAAAAAAACAAAGAATATCTCATTGACGATTGATGATATCGAAAGAGACGTGTCGGAGTTGAGCAAATATCAGTCGGAAGATTTTGCCATGTTTCTTGTTCGTGAAACGGAGAAAAAAGGTTTTCTAAAAAAAGCGGCCTACAATGTATCACTGATGACCCATGAATATTTTCATGGAAAATTTTTTAAGGCAGTGAAGAAAGCTACAGCTGTCCAAGCTGAATATCCAAGTGCTCACAAGGTACAGGTATTCTTTGGACGCAACAACATAGTTGAAAGAGACGGGAAAATCACCAAGATCGCTCCCGAGAACTTTGAAGCCACTATCTTTCAGCAATTGCGGATCATTGATCCCGTTGAGTTAATTTCGAATATGGGACACATTATTCGTGAAAACAGGCAGCAAAGCATTACAATTGCCATACTGAGTAACGAGGGCAGAGGGGTAACCGTAATGCCTTTACCAATCAACTGATACAATTCTGAGGGTTCATTAGAGCGTCTTTGATGGATATAGTGAGGCGGAGCTAATCCATTTATCTCCGTTTGAGGCTCTTAGTATAACCCAAGTGGTATACTTCATCAGATTGATCAGATCAGCGGCCATCTTTTCGGATGGGCCTGACAACGTAAATGAATTAGCAAATTTTGAATTATAAATTAGAGAAAGATATCTATGCGGTATTTATTTTATTTGATTTTTGGGGTGTTAATATCGTGTAAAGAAAGTATTGTTAAAGATAGCTCGGATTATTTTTCCAACCTGCAATTTTCGGTAGATACCGTGATCATTGATCCGGTTGATGAAATTATCTTTTTAAAACACCAGCTTTTGAATTCGGACATGGGCACGGACGGAACATACTTTTATAATTTTAATGTTGATGACCATACCCTTGAAAAAGTTAATCTGGATGAGCTGCGCCTGGAGGAAAAATTTCCTTTTGAAAAAGAAGGACCTAACGGCACCGGTCCTGGAATAGGAATAATGGGAGTTATCGACGAAAGTCATGTTTCCATAACGGGGATGTATCATAGCTCATTATTTTCTATGGAAGGAGAGAAATTAATGACTGTTTATTATGAAAACTTCTCTTTGGCGGATTGGCATAGTGGGGGAGATCTGTTAATGGGAAGTAGTGTGTTATTGGATCCCGATTCCAAGCGATTATATGGATTGATCCAAGAATATGAGGATAAAAAGTTTGTATTGAGAGTGCTCCATTTGGAGGAATATGAAACATCAAGGGTGAAACTAAAAAGCTTTGATAAGATGCCTGAATATAGCTTTATGTATTATATTGGAAAAAGTACAATCCATCAAACACCAAAAGTGGGTATAGAAAAGTTCGGTAAGAAAGTGATTTTGTCCAATGAAATCACGAGTGCTTTGATGTGGTATGACACGGAGGTGGACTCTCTTTTTATGAAATCATATACGAGCCAACTAACAGCCAACCAAAAAGAGAAAGAATACAGAAAGGTATATGAAACTCCCGAGGAATATAGGGTTGAATATGCCAGGTACAAACAAGAGATTAATTTCATGCCGCCGTTTTGGGATCGGGACGGTCAACTATTTCTCAGGTTTTCCTATATTGAAAATGAAAGCAGAACAGATGTGTTTTTAACGGCTTATGACGCGGAATTAAACCAACTTGGAGAGACATTTGTCCCGCAGCTGACCAAAAGACCGGCAAAGCATTTTGCCAAGGATGGCAAAATTTGGATTTATGAAAATATGAATGACGAGATGGGTTTTGTTCGGTTAAAGATTCAACGTGAGATTTACTTTTAGTTATTTTTTCTAGAAGGTTAAAAATGGTTAAACCTAACTGTCAGGAAGTGGAGTATTCCGCTAATTTGAATAGGTTTACACACGTATATTTTGTCCTTATGTAGATCAAGCAATGTCATGAAGAGTCTACCTATTTTAGTAATCATTTTAATTTTCATTTCTTGCCAAACGAAGGATAAAGAGCTTGATAGCACTGAATTTGCCTATTTGGTAGATACCGTGATGATTGATCCCGGCGATGAAATTCTTTTTTTACGATATAGGCTAATTAGTGCCGACATAAGCAGTGACGGGAAATACTTGGTTAATTTTAATTTAGACGACCATACCATTGAGAAAATCAACTTGGATGAGCTGCGGCTGGAGGAAAAACTCCCTTTTGAAATAGAAGGGCCAAATGGAACAGGTAAGCATGTTAATTTTATCAATGTATTAAAAGGGGATTCCATTTTTATCAAGTCATTTGGTCAATCTGCCCTGTTTCGGGAAAATGGGGAACTGGTCAAAAAGGTTGACTGGATGAACGCCATAAACGGAGATAGTTTACGGTATGGGGAAATGCCAACGAATGAGCTGGCCATAGACCGAGGTGATTTGAAGGTTTTTGGATTACACTATAACAATGGTCTAGCCCCCTATTAATCGGACTTTATTTTTTTTGATATTGCATTATAATGCCGTAAGGTTCGATATTTGGCATTAGCAGGAAACGACCGAAGGTGACCTTTGCACCGATGTCGTATGATTTGGAGTGTTGGGCCCCTCGGGCAGATCGGGCCCACTCACTTCTTTATCGGGCAAATTTTCGCCCCCGTTGAGGGGGTTCAAATTTGAGCAGGAAACTTCCCTCAGGCTCCCATTACCCGATATGGTTTGGTAAGGGATCTTGAGCCTGAATTTAACCTTATTTTTCCCTTTTTCCAGCATATCGATTTTTTCCTGATCCCAAAGCTCCCAGAACTTCATCGGCCACAGGTATGCGATGGAGGCGTGTATACGCCTGTTGTTATAACTGTCGTAGAAGGTGGCCAGTCTGCCCTCCAACTCGTCTATGGACCAGAAGACCTGATTCTTGAGTGCCTGGTTCAAGATGTTGTGGAAGCTTTCCACGTGGCCGTTTTCCTGGGGCGTATACGGGTGTGTGAACACCTGGTTGATGTAGTTTTCCCGGAAAAACTCCCGGATCAGGCCCGCCCCGAACTGGGGGCCGTTGTCGTTCCTCAGTTCCACATGTATGCCCCTGGCCAGCAGGTCTGCAGGCTGCAGATGTTCGGCTATTATCCTCTCCCATGCCCCTTTTACCTGGTCCTTTCTCATATGGAAGCCCAACTGCCAGTGCAGTACTGCCCGGGTGAAGGTATCGATGACGGTAAGGATGTAGGCATGGCGCCTGTCCCTTGTGATCCAGACCTGCTTGATGTCCATCTCCAGTACTTCCAGCGGTGCCTTCGGCGTCACTGTCCTGAAACGCACGTACTTCCGCTCCGAGCGTTTGTGCCTGGGTTTGAGCAACTGTGCGGCTTCCATGAGCCGGTAGACTTTCTTGTGGTTGATGATGAATCCGAGGATAAGGAGCTGAAAGGTCATCTTACGGTAGCCATAGTCGGTATCGGGGTCGGCCTGTATTTCCTTTACCGCTTCAACGACGGCATCGTCGGGGCACTCCTCTCCGCCCAACGGGGTGTGCCTGAACACCGTGCCGGTCCTGCGGCGGCCCCGTTTGCCTGTTTTTGGCCTG
>NZ_JACVCV010000150.1 GCF_017811155.1 Lunatimonas salinarum
GGCGTTTCGGTGAATTGCGTCATTGCGAGCGACGTAGGAGCGTGGCAATCTCCAAACCAGGGCATAAGGGTATTGTTACCGAAAGTAGGCTCGAACGATTTGCGAGTCTTACGTCTTACGTCTTATATCTTACGTCTTACTACCTACGTTTCACCCAACAACCCTTCTTCCTTTAGGATTCTCATCACTATAACCTCATCTGCCTCCATTACCTTTGCGATAAGGGGCATGGGCAGGTTTTCTTTATAGAGATTTATGATGCC
>NZ_JACVCV010000151.1 GCF_017811155.1 Lunatimonas salinarum
AAAAAATACAATAGCGAGGTTTTGACACCTCGCTAAAATTTATGATGTTTGAAGTTTCCACACTAAAAATCATCATGTCCAAAAAATACGAATCTTGCCGGTCAACCCGTAATTTCTCAGTTACTTTCTTTTGTTCCCCGTGAAATTGTCAACTCCTGTGTGTCAGAACACCAAAGCGACCGATATTATAAGACGATGATGACGTGGAAGCAATTGGTTTTTATGATGTACGGAGTTGTCACCAAGTGCCATTCG
>NZ_JACVCV010000152.1 GCF_017811155.1 Lunatimonas salinarum
AAAAAATACAATAGCGAGGTTTTGACACCTCGCTAAAATTTATGATGTTTGAAGTTACCACACTAAAAAACATCATGCCCAAAAATACGAATCTTGCCGGTCAACCCGTAATTTGTCAGCTACTTTCTTTTGTTCCCCGTGAAATTGTCGACTCCTTTGTGTCAGAACACCAAAGCGACCGATATTATAAGACGATGACGACGTGGAAGCAATTGGTTTTTATGATGTACGGAGTTGTCACCAAGTGCCATTCG
>NZ_JACVCV010000153.1 GCF_017811155.1 Lunatimonas salinarum
GGCTTGGAGATAGGCGGTAACGGAGATACAGGGTAGAATACGATCGGAATCTTTCGGTAGACCGTCAACTAGTATCAAGCCGAAGCAATCTCCTTGAGGAGACGGTTAGATGTGAGATGTGAGATTTTTAGAAAACGCAAGACTCGCAAATCGTTCGAGCCTACTTTCGGTAACAATACCCTTATGCTCTGGTTTGGAGATTGCCACGCTCCTGCGTCGCTCGCAATGACGCAATTCACCGAAACGCC
>NZ_JACVCV010000154.1 GCF_017811155.1 Lunatimonas salinarum
GTAAAAACCTGCTTTTTCTCGAAGACCGCCTCACCTATTTGGGCATTGAAAAACTTCCAGCTGTCAGCACCCTCAGTGATGCCAACATCAACCGGGACAGTGAGGTGTTTGAATCGATTTATCTTCAACTTCTGGATTAGTACAAGGACGAGCTGAACCCTGTTGAAAGCAGCTTCCTGGCCGGGCAAGTGGATACGGGAAAGGTTTTCTTCGTCGATTCTTCCACGATCTCACTTTTCGT
>NZ_JACVCV010000155.1 GCF_017811155.1 Lunatimonas salinarum
GATTGCCGCGGCTTGATATCGATTACCAACCTATTCTAAGTATCCGAAAGCAGACTACTTTGTCTATCCAATATCGGATTTCTACAAGCCTCGCAATGACGGGCAGACCTTATTCGTCATTGCGAGGAGGGACGACGAAGCAATCTCTCCACGCGTTATCGTCATTGCGAGGAGGGACGACGAAGCAATCTCAACAACCGTCCTCGTCATTGCGAGGAGCGAGCGACGAAGC
>NZ_JACVCV010000156.1 GCF_017811155.1 Lunatimonas salinarum
CCCGTTTTGGCCGCTTACCCTGTCCATCCTGCTATCCCCCTCCCGCCAAAACCCAGAGGTGGTTGAGGTGCGGGTAGATGGTTAGACGTGAGATATGAGACGTGAGATTTTTAGAAAACGTAAGATTTAAGACGTTAGACGTGAGACGTTAGACTAGCAAAACGTTCGAGCCTACATTAGGTAACAATCCCCTTAAGCCCTGGTTTGGAGATTGCTTCGCTCCTGCGTC
>NZ_JACVCV010000157.1 GCF_017811155.1 Lunatimonas salinarum
ACAGGATGAGAAGTCAGCAGAGGTCATAGTAGCTGGAGAAACGAGCAGGGACTGCTGAAACCATATCCCTGACGGTCTCACAAACCAGTGAAGGACTGAACGCTGGATTACGTCCAAATTCGATGGGGAGCACCGTAAAGGTGTAGCCCCACCCTAAGAGGACAGGGCTAACAGATTTAGTTATGATAGAAAAAGTACTCAACCGTAAGAACCTCTACAAAGC
>NZ_JACVCV010000158.1 GCF_017811155.1 Lunatimonas salinarum
GTAAAAACCTGCTTTTTCTCGAAGACCGCCTCACCTATTTGGGCATTGAAAAACTCCCAGCTGTCAGCACGCTCAGTGATGCCAACATCAACCGGGACAGTAAGGTGTTTGAATCGATTTATCTTCAACTTCTGCATTACTACAAGGACGAGCTGAACCCTGTTGAACCCGCATTATGCATTAGAATAATTGAATGGAGGACTCAGATTTTGAATTTGGG
>NZ_JACVCV010000159.1 GCF_017811155.1 Lunatimonas salinarum
GAGGGAGACGATCTCATCCCTTCTTTTTCCTTTGCGTCTTTGCGCCTCTGCGTGAACCTCTTTTTCCCGGAACGACTGACGGGCATGTTGAAGATCTCAGGGCTAACGCCCCTGGGTGGCTGTTGGGAATATGCGGATTCTACCAAGATGACAGGGCTACGCCACTTTGGGTTGGTCGAAGACTTTGCTACAGGTATTTTTGATTCCTTCCCGTAACGA
>NZ_JACVCV010000015.1 GCF_017811155.1 Lunatimonas salinarum
GATCAAACTCTCCATTGTAAAGTTCTTGGCTCTCCTTAAACAAAAGGAAAATAATCTCTATTTGCGTCCGGCTGACCAATCGGAATCAATCCCGATCACAGCCTTCCCGCTTATCTTATTGTGTCTACATCCTTTCAAAGAACTTTTCCGCCCCGCATCCATACCACTCGGCATGCACCGGACAAATCGGCCGCGGACGTTTCCGCGCCATGCAACGAACCGGTCCTGAAACCGCTTCCCCGCTTTTGGGATTGCAAAGGTAGAAAGTTTTCCTACATCCGCAAAGGTTTTTTTTGGTTTTTTTTTTCGAAACAAAACCCGAACATATACCCAGCAAAAACCCTTCTAAACCCCTTTTCAATTCCGCCTTTCAGCGCTTATCCCCCGTTTGGGATTGCAAAGGTCACCATTTATCCGGAACTTCCAAGGGGTAGACGCAAAATAATTCATAAGCCTCCACAAAAGCTCTGATGATCAAGCGAAAAAAATCAATACTTAAATCCAGGGATCACCCGATCCCGCTTCTTGCCAAGCTTGTAATTTAAAAAGGTATAGCGAATAGAGAGCTCATGGGCCCCTCCGGAATTTCTCAGGCCTAGCTTGGAAACCGTAAAATCATAACTGTAGCCGACATCCAAATCATTCGGAAGGGAAAAACCGAGCAGCGCCACGATGGCCTCGTTGTTCGGCAACGCATTTTTCGTAGGAAGGCCGCGGTACCAAAATCCCAATATCACAGGTTGAAAGTAAAACTCTGCACCTATATCCAACTGATCGAATACTCCCTGTCTCTTGTAATTAAATGCGAATGCCAAACTCCGCTCCTGCTCTACATTGTTCAGGTACTCCCGGATCATCCCATCCCGCAAGGGGATTTTATACCCCCCATGAATGGAATAGCGAATAGGCAATCTGTTCATCTCTATTTCCATGAAAGAGATATAGGGTTGGGTGAGGTGGTGTGCAGCCACTCCCAACCAAAATCGGTTGTCGTAGTAATACATCCCTACATTGAGATCTCCATGACTGCGCTGACTATCATCACTCACCCAGGAAGTAGCATCCAAATCGATGGAACCCCGGTCTATATCTAACTGAGTCCCCAAGATGATTTGTTCCACATTTACATACCTGTTTACGAAACTACCCTGGGCTCCAGCATGCAAAAAACTAGATTCTCCGAGTTTTAATCGATAGGAATATAAAAACCCCACTTCCACATTCTGAAGGTCTGCGAAGTTATCCCTTGTAGCATTTGCGATAAAGCCAATCCCACTGTTACGGTGATCGATGAAATGATCGAAGTAGGCCGACATCGTATAAAAGGAATAATCCAAGCCTGGCCATTGATTTCGAAAATTCAACCCTACCCTGGTCCATTCGGTGCTGCCGGCAAATGCCGGATTCAGGTACAAAGGAGATGCATAAAACTGAGAAAACTGCAGGTCTTGCGCTCTCAGACCTCCCTGCACCCAAACAGTAAATATCAATATGTAAACCAATGCCCTCATCGCACCATCAGAAATTTACCTGTCTTGACGATTTCCTCGCCATCTTCTGCCACCATATTTACACGATACACGTACGTACCTGGTGGCGCATCTTTGCCATTTACATTTCCATCCCAACCTAGGGTGTTCAAATCATCGGACTGAAAAAGCAGCTCTCCCCAAACACTGAACACCAAAAGCTCCATTCGGGAAATCCCTTTCGTTTTCGGCCTAAAATGAGTGTTTTGGTTGCTGGTAGGGGTGAAACCGGTAGGAAACATCACTCGATAAGAGCGCTCTATGGCAATATTCATTTGAGCAATGGACTCACAATTTCCCTCACTTCGCACGGTAAGCGTCACTAAAAAATCACCCTTTTCTCCGTAAATATGCACAGGATTTCTTGTTCTACTGGTATTGCCATCTCCGAAATCCCATTCCCAGCCAATGATGGAGCCAGTAGATTGATCTCTGAACCAAATGGGGTCCACCGTCAGCACAAAACCATCGTCATCGGCTTTCCGATCGCTGCCATCTATGCCGTAATCAAAAGCCGCCTCCACCGGTCTGGGGACCACTCTTATCCGAAACTCCAAATTTTCGGACCAACAATCGGTTCCCTTATTCTTGACAGACACATAATAGAGACCCGCTACATATTGCGACATCATCGCCTCATTCACGAGCTCATCCCCGTCAGGAGTGAACACCCGATAATCATAAACTTCTTCGTCATAATCCTCAATGTATTGCCTCACGTCAACCAATTCTTCAGGGAAACAAGCCACAATGGGCGACTCGATGGCCAACTCCGGAAAGGGAGGTTGCTCTACGGTCAATATACTGGACTTGGCGGGGCATCCCAACGCATTGTAAGCCCACACTTCGTATTCGCCCGCGCGGGTTATGACATATTCATTTTCCTGCGTGGTCTCCAACAGTTCCCCAAAACGGTACCACTCGTAGTACTCGTACGTGTCGGTGCCCTCCGCCGTCAACGGAAGCTCATCTCCAGGACAAATATTCCAGGTGGCTATGGGCATTGCATTTACCAGTAAATCAACCGGATTGGGGGTAGTATTGATCGAAAAAGAGAGTTCGGAACCTGCGGAAGTTTTCCCGTAGTTATCCGTAACGGTATAATACAACGATACTTCCTGACCTTCCGAGCCGACAACCGGAAAGAAGGTGATACCTGTACCTGAGTCATCTACCTGGACAACCCCTTCAGCGAATTCCAGTAGTCTGTTGGCATCCCCGCATATTCCCCCTTGAAGGCAAATATCTTCCTCGTCTGTCAGAATGTGATCCAGACTTTGATATAGCCGAACACATTGAATAACGGAGTTATCATTAGGCAACGTTACATCATCGGTGGTCAACGCATAGTTGTTCTCCTGCCCCGCGCAGGCTAGGAGACCGAGCAAGTCGGACCCTACCGGTAACTGCAAATCATCCTCTGCTGATACTTCCACCTGTAAGTTTCTGATTTCGTGAAAATTGGTATTCCCTCCCGTGGAAGCAGAAAAGCCAATCTTTAAATTGGGCGGAGGGGGATAGGGATAGGCAAAATCCCGAAACAAATTAACCATCCTGGGAGTACCTGCCACGGTGGTCACCTGCATATCCATGGTCAACAAAAAACCAACCCCGCTTGGGGAAGGACGAAGGTCGATGAATACCTTCCGATATCCCACTTCATTGGGCCCGTTTACCCTGCCTCGTTCAGATTCTATGCGAAACCGATCCGCTACTGGCAGTCCAAAATCTCCCCCTTGGTTTACCCTCTTACCCGTAACAAAAGGGTACCCTGCAGAGGCTGGGCCCCTCACCACGATGCTGTTTGGCTGCAATTGGTCAAAAGCACCTGGAAAGCCTCCGTTTTTCCCCTCGACCTGATTTCCAAAATTACCAAAGGAATCCAACCCTACCCCAAGATACGCACCAGAAAGGCCCGCCCTGCCATTTCCCTGAGCGTATCCCAAAGACCCGCCAAAAGCTCCGGGAGTGAATGCACCAATTCTTCCATCAAACAGAAACATCGTGAGACCATCGGCCCCATCGCCTCCATAGATAAAATATTCAAAACTGGCCTTGATACCGAAAGAAGAAGCAAAGGGAATATCAATGTACACATAGCCATTCTGATTGGGACTGGCTTGGGTCAGCTGTAGGACCTGCCCAGTCAATCGCGCATTGCCCCCCACGATCGTTTGCTGACGTAGCGTAGTAGACTCAAATGATTCACAATAGGGGAACCCGACCTGGCCATTGGCCAAGTTGGCGATTAGGGCAAACCATGCCATTACCAGGTAACGCAGAAAATATACCGTGGGCCTCAAGGTTAGATTTGGGAAATCATGGGTAGTCGTTATTTTGCATTATTGCCAAAGGGCCTTTAAATTAACCAAATATCCCAGAAAAGAAAAAAGGCTTCCACTTTATGTTAAGGGAAGCCTTTATTTGGGCAATGAATGCTTATCGTATAATGGTCTGTTTCCGGTCTGGCCCCACTGAAACCATCTTGATGGGCACCTGCAGCTCCTCCTCCAAGTAAGTGACGTATTCCCTTAGTTCCTGAGGAAATTCCTCGTAAGAGGTTACGGCTGCCAAGCTAGTATGCCAGCCTTTCATCGTTTTATATACCGGAGTAACCGCAGCCGAATCTGACTCGAAGGAATATCGGTCAATCACCGTTCCATCGGCCAATTGATAGTGGGTACATACCTTGATTTCCTCAAAGATATTCAATACATCAGCCTTCATCATAAACAACTGCGTCACGCCATTGATCATAATACTATACTTCAATGCCGGCAGGTCTATCCAACCGCACCTCCTTGGCCTACCGGTCGTAGAACCAAACTCATTTCCCTCTCGCCGCATCGATTCGCCATCAGAATCAAAAAGCTCCGTGGGAAAAGGACCACTGCCGACACGGGTGCAATAGGCCTTAAATATCCCAAAGACTTCTCCTATCTTCGATGGTGCCACGCCCAGCCCGCTGCAAGCCCCAGAGGTCATCGTGTTGCTGCTGGTAACGAATGGGTAACTACCAAAATCAATATCCAACAACGACCCTTGTGCTCCTTCGGCGAGAATTTTCTCCCCATCCCGGAGAGCCCTATTTACTTCAAACTCGCTCTCCACCAGGTTCAAGCCCTTGAAAAAGTCTATTGCATCAAAGAATACCGACTCCAAAGCCGGCAACTGACTGGTATCAAACCCATAATAATTCAAAATGGAGAGGTGCCGCTCGACGAGTGAATTGTATTTCTCACGAAAATCAGGTGAAAGCATATCCCCTACGCGAAGCGCAACCCTGCCGATCTTATCCTGATAGGTAGGCCCTATCCCTTTGAGGGTAGACCCAATTTTCTTGTCACCCTTGGATTTTTCATAAGCCGCATCCAACAACTTGTGGGTTGGAACGATAATAGTTGCCTTTTTGGATACAAAAAGGTTCTTCGAAAAATCGATATTGAATTTCTTAAGTCCTTCAATCTCTTTTTTTAACACGACGGGATCTAATACCACGCCATTTCCAATTATATTTTTCAGATTACTTCGAAAGATGCCACTGGGAATTTGGTGTAAGACATGCTTGATGCCATCAAATTCCAACGTATGTCCTGCGTTAGGGCCACCCTGAAACCTCGCAACAACATGATACTTCGGGGCGAGGTAGTCAACGACTTTTCCTTTTCCTTCATCGCCCCACTGTAGGCCTAAAAGAACATCCATTTTCATTTGTATAAGCTAGAATTCTTATTATTTACGTTGTTTTTTTTAAAAGACCCGCAATTACGTCAAAAAAAACCAACTGCAATGGTTTTTTGACGGGAATTTCCCAAAGCCTCCATTAAGGTATATTGGCCAAGGCCTCTTCCAGATTGTCATACACGGTAAAAATATTGTTGAGCTTGGTAATGATCAGCAGCTTTTTTACGTGCTCTGAGGGAGAAGTTAAGAAAACTTCTCCGCCTACGTTCCGCATCTTCGTCAAAATAGTAATCAATACACCAATACCACTGGAACTGATGTAACGAACACGGCTCAAATCAATAATGCAATTTCTGGCCCCATCATTAATCGCATCTGAAACCAACCCCATCAACTTGGGACCGGTTTCATCTCCGATTAGATCGCCTGCTATTTTTACGATAAAATTATTTTTGTCTAAGCTGCTCTCAACGTTCACGTTCATTGGTTCAAAAATTCAAGGTTATTTAACGTAGTTGCTTTTGTGGAAAAACCGGAAGGCATGACTCACTTGGCCTTTACCTTCGGTTTAAATTCACAGGACTCGTCCAGGCAGTTGCCGTACAAAATCAGTGAATGGTGGATGATATTAAAATTCAAGACCTCCCCTACCGTGTTCTGGATCGTTTGGATTCTGGGATCACAAAACTCCTTAACTTGGTGGCATTCGGTACATATCAGGTGGTCGTGCTGCTTGTAGCCGTAGGATTTTTCATACTGGGCCAGGTTTTTGCCGAACTGATGCTTGGTCACCAAATCGCATTCCACCAATAAGTCTAGGGTGTTGTACACGGTAGCCCTACTTACCCGGTAGTTTTTGTTTTTCATACTGATGTAGAGGGATTCCACATCAAAATGGCCGCCCCTGCCATAGATTTCTTCTAAAATCGCATATCGCTCAGGGGTTTTTCTTAGTTTTTTGTTTTCCAAATAAGCGGTAAAGATCTTCTTTACCTTTTCAAACAGACTTTCGTTTAATGCCATCGGCGATTTGGTTTTTTGCAAATATACAGTAGAATTCGATATCCGGTAGGCAGAGGTCGTCAATCAAACCTAGATACCTTTAATACTCCACTTACCTTTGAAAGGTTATGGATCAATTTCTCCAGATGGCCGGTACTATGGACATACAGCTTGATAGAACCTTCAAAAATCCCACTGTCCGAGTCCACCGTGATCGAACGCATATTGACTTTGAGTTCATTGGATATCACCTTGGTCAAATCGCTGATAAGCCCCACCCGGTCGGTACCGACAATCCTTAGCCCCGCCAAAAAAGCAATTTCCTGCTGACTGGTCCAGCGTGCTTTAATCACCCGGTTTCCATGGTTCGAAAGCAGCTCCAGGGCATTGGGACAGGAAGTCCGATGTATCTTTATCCCCTCATTGACGGTCACAAAACCAAACACGTCGTCACCCGGAATCGGATTGCAGCATTTTGCCAAGATATAGTCCACCACATCCATATCCTCGCCGATGAGAAGCTGATCGTGTTCGGGACCCTTGAGATTTTTGATTTCCTTGGTAAAGGAGGACTCATCAGTTATCTTGCTCATGGAGCTCTTCTTGTCCTTCTTGTCCAGCTTGAAATCCTTAAACGCCTTAATAGAAGTGGGATCAATAATTCCCTTCCCTACCTTATAATAGAACTCCGTGGTAGTTTTGGTTTCGAAAAAAGCCCTTAGCTGCTCTACCACCATCGAAGAAAACTCCATTTTCATCTGCTTGAGCTTCCGCTGAACAATTTCCTTCCCGTCCAGTATATACTGCTTTTTCTCCTCCTTAAGTGCATCTTTTATTTTGGCTCTGGCCCGGGAAGTCATCACATGCTTGAGCCAATCTTCGTTGGGACGCTGCTTTTTAGAAGTCAGAATCTCCACCTGATCCCCGTTTTTGAGCACGTGGCCTATGGGAACCAGTTTTTGATTGACCTTGGCACCAATACATGAACTTCCTACCTCGGAGTGAATCTCAAATGCAAAATCCAATGCCGTAGCTCCAAAAGGAAGTACTTTTAGGTCTCCTTTAGGTGTAAAAACAAACACTTCATCACTAAAGAGGTTGCCCCGGAAATCGTCCATAAACTCAATCGCCGACCCATCGTTATTTTCCAACACCGTTCGAACCTGGGTGATCCAGTCATCCAACCCTACGGCGCCTTTTTCGGGAGAATTTTCTTTTTCCTTGTACTTCCAATGGGCAGCATACCCCCTTTCGGCGATGTCATCCATGCGTTGGGTCCGGATCTGTACCTCCACCCACTGCCCAGTTTGACTCATTACCGTGGTATGCAAGGACTCGTACCCGTTGGCACGAGGTGTGCTGATCCAATCCCGCAGGCGATCGGGGTTGGGCCGGTAAAAGTCCGTGACCACCGAATACACCTGCCAACAATCCGCTTTTTCGTTTTCCAACTCTGTATCAATGATGATCCGGATGGCGAACAGGTCATAAACCTCCTCAAAAGGGATGTTTTGCTTCTTCATTTTATTGTAAATGGAAAAAATAGACTTTGGCCTCCCTTTGATAAAAAACTTGAAATTCTGCTGCTTTAACTCCGTTTCGATTGGGGCCACAAACGTTTTAATAAACTTATTTCTGGATACCCTGGTTTCCTTAATCTTATTGACGATAAATTCGTACGTTTCCTTATCGGTAAACTTGAGGTAAAGATCTTCCAATTCCGACTTGATACTGTAGAGACCTAACCTATGGGACAAGGGGGCATACAGGTATTTCGTCTCCGATGCAATCTTGAGTTGCTTGTGCCTGGGCATACTGTCCAAGGTCCGCATGTTATTTAACCTATCTGCCAGCTTGATTAAAATCACCCGTACATCGTCGGAAAGGGTAATTAGCATCTTACGGAAATTCTCTGCCTGCTGCGAAGTACCGTATTCAAACACGCCGGAAATCTTAGTCAACCCGTCGATGATCGAGGCTACCTTGGAACCAAACTCACGCTCTATATCTTCCAGTTCCATCTCGGTATCCTCCACCACATCATGCAGCAGCGCGGCAATGATACTCGTGGTACCCAGACCAATCTCCTCCACACAAACCAACGCGACTTCTAGTGGATGGTAGATGTAAGGCTCCCCCGACTTCCGCCGCATGTCTTTGTGGGCATCATTGGAAATATTAAATGCCTTTTTGATTAGCTTTGCGTCATTGTCCCTCAGTAGGGGTTTGGCTACCCGCAACAGCCGTCTATATCGCTTGAGGATTTCCTTACGCTCCTCCTCTATATCTACCTTAATCATACAACTAAATTACATATTAATACGTCCCAAATCGTGCTTTGGTGCAATTATTTTATACTTTTTTAGGCGGCTCTATTGAATCTTAAAAATTCATTTGTACATTTGCATCCACATTGATCAAACACATGGAAAAGGTTGCTTTTCGGCAAAGTTCCAAGTGGTTGAAACCAAGGCGATAATTGATCATTACAGTTGTATTGGCTAGTTGTTTCCTTTATTTATTTTGCGGATGTGGCGAAATTGGTAGACGCACTAGACTTAGGATCTAGCGCCGCGAGGCATGGGGGTTCGAGTCCCTCCATCCGCACACTTCAACTCCCTCGATCTAGATCACTACTTCTACGTAATGGTTCAGATTGAGGGTTTTTGTTATCGGTAACTTTAAACATCATCCCATTGGAAATTACATTAGATAAGCACGCTGCCAATGAAGCCTTCATTAAAATTACGTTAAATGAGGCAGATTATCAACCAAAAGTTGATGCCAAAATAAAGGACTACGCTAAAAAAGCCAACATCAAAGGATTCCGACCCGGAAAAGCTCCCTTTGGCATGGTGAAGAACTTATACGGCACATCGGTATTGGTAGAAGAGATCAACAGCATCCTTTCCAATTCCTTGGGAGATTTTTTGAAAAAACAGGAGTTCAAGGTATTGGGAGATGCACTGCCAATCATCGAACAAGACAAGCAGATTGACTGGAAACATCAAAAGGAGTTTGATTTTAGCTATAAAGTAGGGTTCGTCGAGGCCGTCTCGGTAGATCTAGATACTGCCAAGCAGGTAAAAGCCTACAAAGTAGCGGTTTCCGAAAAAGAACTTGAAGACGCACTCACCAATATCAAGCGCCAATACGGAAAGATGACCAACCCGGAAATCAGTGAGGAAAATGACTTTCTCTATGGTGACCTAAAGTCCGCAGATGGCTCCTTTGAAAAAACACTTTCCCTTCCCCTTTCCAAAATTGACGGCAGAACGGTAAAGAAATTTATCGGCGTGGAAAAAGGTGCGGTGATTGAGTTTGACCCTGCAAAGGCGCTAAAGGACGAACTCACCTCGGTACTGAATATCTCCGAAGAAGAAGCCAAAGTGCTCGCTGGAGAATTTACCTTCACGGTCCAAAACATTAACCGAACCGAAGAGGCGGAACTCAACCAAGATCTGTTTGATAAACTATTCGGACCGGATCAGGTAAAATCGGAGGAGGAGTTTATTGAAAAAGTGAAGGAGATCCTTGCGGAAAATTACAACAAGGAAATGAAAATCTTCAGTGAGGAAGAGTTGAAAAAGCAGCTTATTGAAGGTGCGAAAATCGAACTTCCGGAAAGCTTCCTCAAAGAATGGCTTGTAAAGGCAAATGAGGGCAAAGTAAGCGAAGAAGAGGTGGAAAAGGAATACCCGGCTTATGCACGACAACTTACTTGGTCTTTGATCTCCAATAAAGTAGCTGAAGACAATAGCATCAAAGCAGAACACGAGGATGTGATTGAGAAGACCAAGGAGATGATCCGCGAACAATTGGCTTCTTCTGGACTCGGTGCGCAGATGGAGAGCAACATGGACATGTTCGTGAACAACTACCTGCAGGGCAATGAGGGGCAAAACTATATGCAGATGCTGACCTCCGTCCAAAACGACAAAGTTTTGTCCTTCATCAAGGAAAAAGTCGGGCTTGAAGAGGAAGTTATCTCCGTCGAAAAGTTCAATGAGCTTCTGGAAAACTAATTCCAAGAATTAAATGTTAAATAAAAAGTCCTTTTTTAAGGGCTTTTTTTATTTTTGTAACATTCATAAACCGCAAAGTATGTTGAATAAAAAAGAATTGAGAGATTTTGCCGTCAAACACCGAGGCGTTAACGGTATGGCATTTGACCAATATACCCAACATGTGGAGAGCATGACCAGGGCAGTCATCGAGGAACGGCCTACCAATTTCCGGGAAATAGATGTTTTTTCCCGATTGATTATGGACCGAATCATTTTCCTTGGGACGGGAGTGGACGATCACATTGCCAACATCATCACGGCACAGCTGCTGTTTTTGGAATCCGTTGATTCCAAAAAAGACGTACTGCTCTATATCAACAGCCCCGGAGGGTCCGTGTATGCAGGGCTTGGTATCTACGACACCATGCAATACATCAACCCGGAAGTGGGCACCATCTGTACTGGACTCGCTGCCTCTATGGGCGCTGTACTGCTAGCCGGAGGAGCAGCCGGTAAGCGCGCGGCACTTCCGCATTCCCGCATCATGATCCATCAACCTTCAGGAGGCATGCAAGGCCAATCCAAAGACATGGAGATCACGGTAAAACAGATCTTGGAATTGCGAAAAGAACTCTATGAAATCCTAGCCCATCACAGCGGACAGTCCATAGAAACAATCGAGCGGGACTCTGACCGGGATTATTGGATGAGAGCAGATCAAGCAAAAGAATACGGGTTGGTGGACGAAGTACTGACCAGAAAAAGTAAACAATAAGTAATGGCTCAAACAACGTGTTCCTTTTGTGGTAGGAACAAAAAAGATGTAGACCTAATGGTTTCGGGGATATCCGCCCATATCTGCAATTTTTGCATAGAGCAAGCCTATCAGATATTGGGTGAAGAAGACCGCACAAAAAAGCAAACCAAGAAGCCTAAATTTAAACTACGGAAACCCAAAGAGCTCAATGAGTACCTAGACCAATATGTCATTGGTCAGCAGGAAGCTAAAAAGGTGCTGACGGTAGCCGTATATAACCACTACAAGCGTCTAAGCCAAAAGGATTTTGACGAAGATGAGATCAAGATTGAAAAATCCAACATCATCATGGTGGGCGATACCGGAACCGGAAAAACCTACCTGGCAAAAACGTTGGCAAAAATCTTGGAAGTTCCCTTCTGTATCGCCGATGCGACGGTGCTTACGGAGGCAGGATACGTGGGAGAGGATGTGGAAAGCATTCTTACCAGACTGCTACAGGCAGCCGATTACAACGTGGAAGCCGCCGAACGGGGCATTGTCTACATCGATGAGCTGGATAAAATAGCCCGCAAGTCGGACAACCCCTCCATCACCCGGGATGTAAGTGGGGAAGGCGTGCAACAGGCCCTGCTGAAACTGCTGGAAGGAACGGTGGTTAATGTACCGCCGCAAGGAGGGAGAAAACACCCTGATCAAAAGATGATTGCTGTAAATACGGAAAATATCCTCTTCATCTGCGGGGGGGCATTTGACGGTATTACCCGCCACATCGCCAACCGTCTGAATACCCAGCCCATGGGGTTCAGCAAGAAGTCGGAGACCGAGTTTATCGACCGAAACAACCTGTTGCAGTACGTAACAGCTCAGGATCTGAAATCCTTTGGGTTGATACCCGAATTGATCGGCAGGCTACCGGTGCTTACCCACTTGGATCCGCTGGATCGGGCTACCCTCAAAAAGATCCTGACTGAACCAAAGAATGCGCTGACTAAGCAGTACATCAAGTTGATGGAAATGGAAAATGTAAGCCTGTCCTTCGATGAGTCCGGTATAGATTTTATCGTAGACAAAGCGGTGGAATTTAACCTGGGAGCCAGAGGCCTGAGGTCCATTTGCGAGGCCATCATTACCGATGCCATGTACGAGCTTCCGTCAGACGAGACCGTAAAGGAACTCACCATCGACGAAGCTTACGCAAAGTCGCAGTTCGAAAAATCCAAGTTCAAAAAACTACAGGTGGCTTAGGCGCCTACAGTACATTAGCGTATATCAGCCTCGCAGTTTCCTGCGAGGCTTTTTTTGTGCCCAGTTTTTCCTGGATCAACACATACCCTTCCAATATGCGCTCCCTTCCCGCTCCTTCCTCCATAAGCATTTTCAGTTCGTTGCCCAGATGCTGCATAGTGTACTCATGCTGGATCAGCTCTCTTACAACTTCTTTGTCGGCAATCAGGTTTACGAGGGAAATAAAGGGAACCTTCACCAAGTTTTTTGCTATGGCATAGGTGAATGTGCTGGTCCGGTAAACGACCACCTGCGGCACGTTGAACAGTGCAGTCTCCAGCGTAGCCGTGCCAGACGTAACCACGGCGCCATGAGCGACAGAGAGCAGGTCATAGGTTCGATCAAAAACAACGTTAACACCCGCCTTCCTAGCCTCTGCGTACACCTCCTCTGGGAGATTACGCACACCAGCTATTACAAAATCCCACTGCTGTTGTTCTCGCACCAGCCCGATCATGGTGTCTAGCATGGCCATCACCTCTTGCCTTCTACTTCCGGGAAGAAGCGCTACTATGGGCTTCTTCCCCAAATTATACGTTGCCAAAAATTCCCTGTCAGGAACAAATTTGTCCAATTCATCCCTAAGCGGATTGCCAACATAGGGAACCTCCATCCCAAATCTCTTGAAAAAGGCAGGTTCAAAAGGCAGTATGGCGTAGAGTCGATGACAATACTTTTTCAACGTAAGTGCACGCTTTTGATTCCAAGCCCAGACCTTTGGGGCGATGTAATAGTGTACCGGAATATCTCTGGACTTTGCAAATTTGGCTATGCGCATGTTAAACCCGGCAAAATCGACCAAGATAATGGCATCTGGCCTAAAAGTCTCGATATCCACCTTGATCCGTTTCAGGTACTTGAACACCTTGCGAAACCCCATTAATACCTCCAAAAAGCCCATAAGGGATACCGCTTCATAATGTGCCGCAACCTGAAGGCCCTGAGCGATCATATAGTCTCCACCCATACCCCGAAACTGGGCATTTGCATCCAAGCGTTGGATTTCAGCCATCAGATTGGCTGCGTGCAGGTCACCGGACCGTTCGCCGGCGATAAGGTAATATTTCAAGGCTTACCGGATTAGGATAAAAATCATTCTCCAAAATACTCCACAAAATTCCGAGGGGTTTCGTAAAGCGTCATCTTGTAAAGTCCTCCCTCCTTCACCAACGTGTCCACCTTAGGCTGTAGAATCTTCCAAAACTCAATCACCAGGTTCTCACAACTGGCCATCTTACCTTCCATGAAGGGGACATCCAGGTTAAGGTTTTTATGATCTACCTTGGCAATGATTTCTTGTCGAATCAACGTACTGAGTTTCTTGAGATCCACTACAAAACCCGTCTCCGGATCGGGCTTCCCTTTGACGGTCACGATCAGCTCAAAATTATGGCCGTGCCAGTTCGCATTGGCACAGGGTCCGAACACTTCTGTATTCTTTTCCTCCGACCAATTCGGGTTCCATAACTTATGGGCGGCGTTAAAATGCTCTTTCCTACACACGTGTATCATGGCTGCTTACTATTCGAGGTCCAAAGTTAGGAAAAAAGAAAGAGAATAGACACCTGCTAGCGTTTTGCCTGGACATAATACGCTGAACGGGTTTTTCTTCCAGAAAACAACAACCTGACGTATCTAGGAACACTGCAATCTTGAAAGCTCAAGGTAATGTTACCCAGATAATGGCAGAACCACCACAATAAACAGTGATTTTATAGAAAGTATTTAGACGGATCAGCTCCGACATGCTTAATCATATTGCCTACCCAACTCCAAAAAAGAGATCAGCTCTACTGTTTTACCAGCTTATACTGCACGACCTCCGAGCCAGCCCGAATAATCATCAAATAAAGCCCTTTCACCTCCGGCATTTCCATCTCGTGGGTAACCTGCTGCTGGTTTTTCATCAGTTCAAAGCTGCTGACCAAGACACCGGAACTGGAGTATAGTCCATAGTGAATCATCCCTCTATACCCATTATTGACCGTAACAGTGATTTCCTCGTCGAAAGGATTTGGCCCGATCGAATACCCCCTCCGCGCCAATTCCGGTTCGGGAGCCGGCTCTATGCTGGAAATGACCACAGCCGCAGATAGTCGGTTGCACTGATCATCAATCACAGCTACTTGAAACGACCCTCCTTCTTCTGCCATTAGGGAACGGGAAGTCTCTCCAGGTAGCATCACTCCGTTTCGGTACCACTGATAACGGGAAGCCGGTACCAAGGAAGTAAGTTGTGAGCCATTGACCACAATTTCGGGACGCCTCAAGCTGTTGGGAGTGACTGTTATATTCTGCTGAAACGTACGCTGTCCTCCTGGACCCCTGACCAATAACGTGACCGTGTAGTTCCTGGCATTATTGAACATAAAGGTGGGATTCTCCGCAGTGGAACTACCGAGGTTGCCGAAATTCCAACTATATGAGGTAACTGTTCCCTCCGTGAGATTGACAAATTCTGTTAGACCACCTACACAGGAAAACCGAACCTCAAAATTCGGGAACAACACGTTGTCACAAGAGATGTTCAGCCAATTTGCACTGTTACTGATACTAGCTCCCGGACCCAAGTTGATGATGGCATCTCCTGCCAAATCCACGTTAGTGATACTAATCTGTCGAAAGCAATACTTGCGATAAACTGGATGGGTGATCGTGGCACGTCCCGAAGAGCGTATGCGGGTCGTGCCCGAGCCTACTTCGTCGTGCTGAATACTCGAAGCCACACGTAACGTAGATCCGTCAGCAAGTGACAACTCCACTCCGCGTAGCAGGGCCCAAGTATTTACTTCTACCAATTCTTGGCTGATATTTACGATTCCACTGTTTTGGCGAAGATCGCCAACGCTACCGATGGATTGTAGGTCAATACTTCCTCCATCGGCTGTAAACCCGGAAATGGGGGACCTAGTATCATCATTGAAACTCCCATTGGATCCCGTAAAACGATACGTAAACTGACCGGAAATCGCGGCGTCTGCCGCTATGTCCACTGATCCAGAAAAAACCAATTGCTCCAAACGCCCTTGGATGCTCGCATTCGGGCCAACTGTAAAATCCCCTACCGAAACGCTCGAAAGGTCAAAATTGACCTCTGCATCCGAGAGTACCAAATCGCGCAACGACGGGGCTGTCAAAACCCGCCATCTTCCATTTCGAATCCGTACGCCTACCTGATTTAGGGAAACCTGCCCAAAATCCAACACGTTTTCACTCGTACCTGTATTATCAAAAACCAGCGACCCGTTACTGACCCTCGTTTGGGCATTGCTTGACCTAAACCCGCTTTCCAAGATAAGCTCATTCCCCCCTAGATCAAGATCCAAGGGGCTATTTCCAAATACATTTAGGCTAAACACACGGGTGTTGGAAGTTAACGCAATCCGATTTCCGGGTACAGGCTGGTCAATGACCACGCGGGTACCCTCTCCTGGAATCAATCCAGCAGCAGGTCCATTACTGCTCAATGACCAGTTAGTTGGATTATTCCATCCGGCATTTTGTCCGATCCAATACAGTGTATTCACCTGCCCATCAATCACCCCTGCCGAGAGCACCAAGCTAAATGGCTGACGTCCGTTTTGAAGTGCTCCTTTGTGGCTGACACGAACGGTGTACCGTTGTGATACCGGCGTCCGAATTTCGATTTTCTCCACATTGTCCCGTGCATTGTCGGTATTTCGGGAAGCTACGGCACTGATGCCATTATTTGGGTTTAATGACCATGGAAAGAACACCGTCCCATCCTCACCAATGATCCTTATATCCAGGTCATTGACTAATACCGGGATGCGGGGATTAACGGAAGGCGCCGGGGAGTTTCCCGGTGGATCGGTCCAGGCGATGGTTGCGACGACGGGCTCAACTCCGTCTGAGATAAAATCAAACTCATAGGTTTGACTGTTTTCCAAGGTCAGTTCCCGAATGGCTCTGGAAGAACCGTTCTCATCGATAATCATTCTGGCAGATGCTTCGGCATCCAACAATCCCCAACCAAACATGTAATCGGGTCCGTCGTTCATCCCTGCCTCCTTGGCTGTATGGATAGCTAATGCCTTGACTGTAGCAGAACGCATATACCTACCGGCATTACGGTTTCTATACAGTTCCTGCAATAGCAAAAGTGCCCCTGACACATTGGGAGCAGCCATGGATGTGCCGCTAAGAGAGGCATAACCGTCTCCTGCTCCGTCGTTTATGATCGAAGAGCTGAACACATTCACACCCATGGAAACCAAATCAGGTTTTATCCGTCCGTCATCCACAGGGCCCCAACTTGAAAAAGAGCTCATGACTACAGATTCCGGCCCGGTGTAATTGGTAACCGAGTTGACCGCTCCCACCACGATGTTATTTTTAGCAACTCCTTCCGGACCAATGGAATCTTCCGGGCCATCCGCATCCCGACTTCCATCACCCACATCATTGCGATCATTGCCTGCAGCCCACACCACGGTATAGTATGGCTTTGCAAAGGCTACCTCGTCAATCTGTCGGGTGCGGTTACCGTAAAATCCAAAGCGATAGTCCTCCCTAGGACTTACGCCTTCATTACCTGACCATGCCCAGTTGCCATTATTATCCCTAAACCAGCCAACCAGTATTCCATACGAATGATTGGATACCAAATGCCCGGTGGGTAACAGGTCGGGATCGTAGCCATTTTGAAGCATTTTGGAGATATCGGCATCCCAATTGAAAGCCCATCCCGTAGCTTCGTTGGCCATGCCCCTTGCATTTGGGTTATTTCCGCGTGCCAAGATGGTGCCCGTAACATGGGTGGCATGGTTGCTAATTGTTTCGGTAGACCCGTCAATCTGCGTTACCCTATTGCCAAATTCGTTATGGTTGGCCCGAGGGCGGGTCTGATCGTAAATTCCGATCACCATTCCCTGCCCTGCCAGTCCAAGATTCAAACTGCCACCGGCCTGCAATCCGCGCACCCCATTAGTAATCGCAGCGGCTACGTTATGGGTGGTAAAGTAGACCGGGTGCGCATCATCATCCAAGTATTGAAACCTAGCCTGCCTATCCGAGTCTAGGTCTATTACCATAGGGATTCCTAGCCGCGTCGTAATTTCCAGCTTCTCTTGGGGAGTTAAGGAATAGCGGGCCACCCGCTGCCGCAACCCATCCAACACCTCACGCCGGACTTCAAGCATCTCAGCGCGCTGTGCGTTGATATCCTGTGCACTCACTTGGAGAGCCAGTCCGATTAAGAATATGCAAATGATTCCTATTCTCATAGCCATTTTATATCATGGAGTCACCTTCCTTGTGGAAGCGACATTATTTACCTTATGCCCTCAGAAAGCCCTTAGGGTATTCTGGTCAGCGTTGTCACCCCACTTTCTTCGGCTTCGTTGCTCCAGCTAATCCGAAGCGTTCCGTCTGCGTTAACCCTGCCGGTACCATTGAACGCTCCGCCACCGAAAACCACATCGGGTTGGTCAGTAATGGTAATCTCTCCACAGAGTTCAGTGAATATAGCCGGGTTATCGCTGCCACCAAACACCTGCGAATACACTCCACCGGTAATATCGGAGATGCGATAGGTGAAGGGTTCGATCTCAGTAATCGTCACCTCGTAATTGGTGGTTCCACCAGGTCCTATGGTCACCGTGCTGTAGGTTCCTGCCAAATCGGAAGGACAGGACAACCGGATTTCAACCGTTACTTTGTTATAGTTGGCGCTGATCTTTGTGTTTCCTGCATCCAAGATGGCAAGCACCAAGTTTGGTTCCTCCTCAGAACCCAAATTGCCTGTCAGAATTTCTATAGGGACATCCACAAAACTGGTATTTGGGGCTATGGTTACCTCGCTGACAAGCAACCGAAAATGCACATTCCTGACGGCAGTGGAACTCGGATCTACTCCAATGGTAACTTCGATTGGCTCATTGATATGGGCACCCACCAGATTTACCCGTACGGTGGTTTGATCCACCTGATTAGCAGAGTTTTGTGTTACTACCCGACGCACCGCACCATTTGGTCTGGAAGCTTCTTCAAACTCTACTTCCAAGCCAGTCCATACGATGTTAAACCCAGAATCCTCCATACAGGAGACACCGACCAACCCAATCAGAGCCAACAGTATCGTTACATAAAAATTTTTCATTGCCAGTACCATCATTAATAACCTGGATTTTGGACCAAACGGTCGTTTAACTGAATCTGCTCCAATGGAATGTTTGAAAGGATACGATAATCTGTATAGGGAACTTCTTCAAAATTACCGTGTTTGGTAATGTTCAAACCATTCCGCTTTAGGTCAAAAAAGCGGTGCCCTTCCAAGGCAAACTCTAATCGCCTTTCCAGCAGGATGCGATTACGCAGCGCCACTCCGGAAAGCAGATTATCTACCGGACCCAAGCCCCGCTTTGATCTAAGCGCATTGATATCTGCCCTTGCCCCCGCTGGATTGGTTTGGTACCTAGCTTCGGCGCGGATCAGGTATAACTCTGCGGCCCGAAGAACCGGGATATTTTCCAAAAAGTCACCCTTGTAACCGGTCCATTTTCTGCTGGCATAGACAGGGCCTTCGATCCCGTCTCTTGTCGTTTCAGCCCAGCAGTTTCTCCGCACATCCTCCGGTTCGTAGGCTTCCATCAATTCATTGGATGCTGCAATGATAAATTGGGCATTGGGATCGGTGTTGGACACCAGGGAATTGAGGGAGTTATTTACCCCATCTACACTGCTCCAATCCACCACCCGCAGCTCCAGTTCAAAAATAGATTCCGGGTGGGGCGCACGGGAGAACCCTTGCACATACTGACCTGCTTCGGCTAGACCGTCTCCATTGGTCCGAAGGCCCAGCGCATTCATGACGGAAGTGGCTGCTGCTTCCGCGTCCTCCATTCTACCCCAATACAAATAAAGCCTGGCCAACAGGGTCAGGGCCGCACCCGCGTTGGCGAAATAGGCCCCCTCCGAGCCTACTGGCACGAGCGGCAGCAAGGAAATGGCCTCAAGGAGATCTGACTCAATCTGCTCATACACCTCCGTGACAGTGGCTCGTTCCCTGAAATCCGCATCTGAAGCTGCTACCGTGGGGGTTGTTCGCAAAATTGGACCTAAATTAAACCCGTCCACCTCTCTGCCGGGTTCGTAGCCATACACCCGGCACAGATCGAAATAAAACAGTGCCCGCATAAAATAGGCGTCTCCTTTTATAAAATCCTTTTCCTCCTGATCTCCCCTCACGTTCTCATCGTCTATCCCTGCTAAGATGATATTGGCATCATTGATACCACCGTATATAATGCCGTTCCAAAGACCAATATGGTCTCTATCGCCATTGGCTTCCTCTCCCTGATACCTTCCCGTATTGGCTACCAGTCTCAGGTTATCGGCCAAAATCTCCGGGGCAATCATCATTTGCTGCCCATAATAGGTAAATGTATTTGCCAAACTATACATGGAATTAGCCACCGCCTGATACCCGGCTACATCGCTTAGGGCTACTTCCGGGGTAAGGCTTTGCCTTGGTGTAGTCTCCAAATCTGTACAGGCAATCATCGACACCGTACAGATCACCGAAAATACTATTGATCTCGCATTCATAATCATACCGAATCAGAAATTCACGTTTATGCCAGCCGTCAATTGCCGGGAATTAGGATAGGTTCCGTACGTACTACCCAATGAGTTTACCTCGGGATCCAATCCGTTGTATTTGGTCAGCGTCCATAAATTGATACCTTGAATGAAAAACTTCGCGGATTCTATTTTGGCCTTTTGGGTAAACCGCTGCGGAACCGTATAATCCAAGGTAACTTGCTTTAAACGCACATAACTGCCATCAGAAAGCTGCTTGGTAGAAAACTGCTGATATCCAGAGTGACCGGGAAACCTTCCACCTTCATAGGGCTTTGGAACGTTGGTGATGTCGCCCGGTCTGCGCCAGAAATAAATTTGATCAACCGTCTGATTATCCTGTCCGATGGAACCAGCCTGTGCGATGTTATAGAGATCTTGGTTAAATGCCAAGTTGCCAAACTGGTACTGAAAAAACACTTCCAACGACAACGGCCCGTAGCGGAAGGTGTTGGATAGGCCTCCAAAATTCCAAGGCAAGGCACTGCCAATATACTTTTGGTCATCATCAGATAACAGGTAGGTATATTCTCCAAATTGATCGAAATACATGGGTGCACCATTCGCCGGATTAACGCCCGCATACTCGTATGCGTAATAAAAATCCACCGGCTTACCCACGATCAGTTCATTACCAATCCGATCCAAGCCTCCATAGAGCTCCAATAACTCGTTGGAAAAAATGGAAATATTGAAAGCCGTATTCCAGCGGAATTTGCCCCAAACCACATTCGTTGTCTGCAAGTCGAAGTCAATGCCCTGATTGCGAAGTTTTCCCGTATTTCTGGTGATGGCACCAAACCCTGAGTCTATGGGCAACTGCGTCTCAAACAGCAGTCTACGGGAGTCCTTTCTCCAAACATCGACGGTAGCGATGATCCTTCCATTAAAGAACGTTCCATCCACACCTATGTTGGTAGAGGCAGCTTCCTCCCAAGTCAACAAGTCGTTTCCAAGCTGTGAGAAACGGAGTGCGCCTCCACCCAAATATTGGCCGGAGGTACCTACGAGTGTTCTGGCTACAAAGTTGCCAATATCTGAGTTCCCTGTGATGCCGTATGAAGCCCTTAACCTTAAGTTGTCCAGCCAGGTAGTATTTTGTAGGAACGCTTCTTCTGAAATTCGCCATCCGGCTGATACCGCACCAAAGTTACCCCATCGGGTATTGGCACCAAATCGGGAGGATCCATCCCGCCGGGCGGTGATGTCGAAGGTATATTTGTCGTCGTAATCATACTTTGCCTGCGAGAAAAAACCCGCTCGCTTGTACTCCGTGAAAAAACCACCTACTTCAAAGGGCTGGGCAGCATTCTGAAGATACCTCAACACCGGATTGGGAAATCCGCGCCCTGTAGCAGAGGTAGCTTCCGAGGTTTCCGCTTTGTATTCGTATCCTAGAATTCCCGACAGCGTATGAACACCATTAAATTTCTTGTTTACATTGAAATTGCCATTGGCATTAGAGTTGATGATACGTCGGTCAGTATAGGTGGACGACCCACCGTATGCAGAGAAAGCAGGTATGGTGGACGGACGGTTGTTTTCATCCCGGTTATCCGAAAAATCGATCCCTCCAAAACCAGTGAAGCCCAGCCAAGGTAAAATTTGGTAGGTCATCTGCAGGTTAGATACGGACTGATAGGTCGTGGCCCTACGCAACTCCTGATTCACACCCTGCACAATATTGTATCCAAACAAGTGCTCGTTCGGATACTCGGCAAAGGTACCGTCTTCGTTGTAAATCGGCACATTAGGGCGGGAAACAAACCCCGCCACAAAGGGGCTATTGACGAAATTTCCCCGATCGATGGTTCCATTGGTGATTTGTCGGGACAGGGATATATTGGCATTGATGGTAAATCGCTCGTTTGCCCGGTGGGTGAGATTTAACCTGCCGGTAGTACGGCTGTAATCCGAACGAATAATCTGTCCCTGCTGAAAGGTATGGCCTCCGGATATAAAAAACTGGGTTCGATCATCCCCACCCGAGATAGACATATCGTAAATCCGGAGTCTTCCATCTCTGTAGAGTGCCCCTAACCAATCGGTGGTCTCCAAGTCCCGGTCACCAGGGCTACCAAATAGCTGTTCTGCCTCTAAGGGATTTAGCCCCGCATTGATGTAGGCCTGCCTTTTGATTGATGCTAGCTGATTCGCATCCATCATGTCGTAAAAGGCAATTGGCTGCACAATACCTTCTTGCGCACTGAATCGCACATTGGTTTTTCCTTGCTTCCCTCGTTTGGTCGTAATCAGGACCACCCCATTAGAGGCTTGTGCCCCGTAAATGGAAGCCGCAGCCGCATCCTTAAACACCTCAATGGATTCGATATCGTTGGGATTAATAGATGCCAGCGCATTTTGAGAACCTTGCCCAGAAAGCCCTCCCGGGGCTATCTGCACGCCGTCTACGATATACAAAGGTTGGGTTCCTGCGTTGATAGAGCCCACCCCCCTAATCTGCACGTTTAGGGTGCCTCCCGGCTGACCGGATCCAGCTGTTACCTGTACTCCCGCTACCCTTCCCTGCATCGCACGGTCAAAGGACTGCATGGGAAGATCCTGAAAAATCTCCCCTTTTACCGATGCAATAGCTCCGGTGACCTCCCGCCTCGTTTGATCCCCATAGGCGGTTACCACCACTTCTGAAAGGGACGTAAGCTCAGGCTGCATGGAAATGATCAGATTTGTCCTGTTGCCAATTGTCACCTCTTGGGTTTGCAATCCTACAAACCTGAACACCAACACATTACGATCCTCCGGAACAGAAAGCTGAAAGTTTCCATCCAAATCAGTAATGGTGCCCTGCGTCGTTCCTCGGATGACGACGGTTACACCTGGGATAGGCCCTCCGTCTTCGGCGGAGTTGACTACCCCGCTAATCGTTCGCACCTGAGCGTCCACGGCTAGAGAGATTCCAAGTAGGAAAGTTAACGCCAGTAATGCCTTCATGTGTTAATAACTTTTTTTAATTTCCCGGATGAAATCCCTGACTACCGGCATACAGGTCGCATGATTTATTATCATCCAACTAGGTTTCGATTGCGTCATGCTCGATTTCATCATATTAATTTTTCTAAGTAGTTTACGTCTTCCCAATATATCAAAATTACCACCATAAATAATCGGAGTTTGTCACTTTATTTCTTTCCTGACCGTTACTTTTTGCGCTAAATAAACATGGGGGACCCGATTATATCAGGAAAATTAAGCACGGTTAACGGCTTCACATCTCAAACAGCAAAAGACAACCAATTAAACGGCCTAGCTTTGAAATAAACTCGTTATATTCGAATGAGTTTTAAAAAATCACAAACAATCTGTCCCAAACGGTGAATTTTTTTCAACCGCTCTCTGAAAATCATAAAATAACCACCTCGATTCTTCTGTTCAACGCACGGCCTTCTTCCGAATCATTAGGTGCCAAGGGTGATTTATCGCCTTTGCCCAAAACATCTACCCGTTCGGCATTGATGCCTGCTTGGATCAAAAAATCCTTCACGCTTTCTGCTCGCTGCCGACTTAGTTTTTCATTGTAAGCTGCATTTCCAACGTTGTCGGTATGTCCTTCTATGCGAATGCGCAGGATGGGATTTTGCTTCAGAAAAGCTTGCAGCCTATTTAGAGAAGCCATGGAATTCTCCTTCAAATCAGCTTTATCAAAATCAAAAAACACATTTTCAAAAATAAAGTAGGTCCCACTTTCGATCGGATCCAAGGAAATCACGAGGTTGTCCCGATTCTTGAGGCTGTCTCGCTCCACATTGTAAATTTTGGGAACAAACCCTTCTCGCTCCACATATAGCCCTGCATTTGCTTTGTCCGGGTAGAGCATCAGAAAATCCCCCGTTTTCCCATCTGAACGAAATTCATATAAGGTGCTGTCATTATCCAGTTGCACCAATGATAGTCTTGCATCTATGGGCTGACCGGTTTTAGCATCCTGCACCACCCCTTCAGTGACCAGCAGTTTTTCACCAAGGTAGATCTCCTCTGGGAAATTAAACCGAAAAAGAAAACTACTGTCCGGCCTTCCTTCATAGAAGATATTTTCCGTATAATAGGCATAATCCATCTGTGCAGTAATAAAAAGTGCCAATTGGTCATTTTGGTCATTGATAGGATATCCCAGATTTTGGGGTTCTCCAAACTCCCCAGCGCTGAATCTGGACAAGTAAAGATCCTTGCCCCCAAAGCCCAAATGACCGTCGGACGCAAAGAACAACACCTCGTTGTTAAAAAAAATAAAGGGAGAAACCTCGTCCTTTTCTGTATTTACACGGGGACCTAGGTTCTTTGCTGTACTCCAAGATCCATCGTCCAGTCGTTCGGAATACCAGACATCATTTCCACCAATGCCTTCTCGCCGGTTAGAGGCAAAAAAAAGCACCCTTCCATCCGCCGAAAGAGAGGGCTGGGAGTCCCAGAAGCGTGAATTGACATTTTTTCCCATATTTGTGGGCCGTTGCCACACGCCCTTTGTTTTTTGGGAAATGTACAGGTCGCAGCTGCCATATGAGTCCGGTGTATCACAGGAGGTAAAGATAAGCACATTTCCATCTGCGGAAATGGTGCAGGTTCCCTCGTTGTACCGCGAATTAATGGATTGCGAAATGGGCTGCGGCGCAGACCAGTTTTCGTATTCATCCAAGTAGGAAACAAAGATGTCTTCGTGCTCGTGGTTTTGAAGACCGTCCCTTTTAGTAAATAGAATTTTCTTGCTATCTGCGGTCAAAACGGGAAAATATTGCAGCCGAAAACGATTCAGCGGATCCGGTAGGCGTTCCTTCCGGATATCACGCTTCTGCGCCAATTGCTCAGAAACAAATTCCAGCTGTAGGCTTCGCTGCCGGAACCGGTCAGAATCTCTTATTTCCTCCTGAAGCAGCGGAATGCTCTCCTCGAAGGTCTCTATTGCAGCCTGAAATTCACCTTTCTGAAAATGGATCTCTGACATCAGCCAGGCAAACCGACCTTTAAAATCTGACTGACCCTTAATTCTTCTCGCCCCTTTTTGGGCAATTTCCATCGCCTTATCCAGACTGCCCCTGGTCAATAAAACCTGGGAATGCCTCAGGTACGCTTCAAAAAAATCACTGCTCCGCTCATACGCCGCCTGAAAACTCATGGCTGCTTCATCCCATTGCCTTGTGCCTAAAAACTGCTCCCCCTCTTCATAAAATCGAATGGCACGGCGATCAATAATGGAATACGTTTGCCCAAGCGAAATCAAAGGACTCAACAAAAACAGCAAGAGAAGGGTATTCCGGGCAATCATATCTCAGGGAATGTTCATGAATTTATGGGTCTGCAGGGAAATCTGCCAGCTTGGATGGCTTTTTGCGTAAGCTATTATTTTTTCCAGCATTTCACTGGATTTTGACCATTCTGGCTGCAATAATTTCACACAGTCTGCCGAAACCTTATCCGCATGCTCTTCGGCAAACAAGAAATCACTCTTGTGGTACACCACCACCTTCAATTCGTCTGCCTTTTTATATATTCCAGGGTGCGGTGCCTTGAATTTCTTGGGAGAGAAACATACCCAGTCAAACTCCCCCGAAAAGGGATGTGCACCGGAAGTCTCTATATTGATCTTAAAACCATGCTGTTTCAGAAGCTGTGTCAAGGGACCCAAGTCGTGCATCAATGGCTCTCCCCCGGTGATCACCACCAACCTTCCTGGATACTGCAAAGCACCGGCAACAATGTCCCGTATGTCTACAGCCGGCCACTTGGAAACGTCCCAGGAATCTTTAACATCACACCATACACAGCCCACATCACAGCCTCCGAGTCTGATAAAATATGCGGGGTGGCCGGTATACCGACCTTCTCCTTGTATGGTATAAAAAGCTTCCATCAGGGGCAATTTAAGCCCTGGCTTAGCTACTATTGTTTCTTGCATGAAATTTTTGGTAAAGCGGGTGATTGAACCGCTAATGAATATATAGTAAACGGCTAACTCAAGGATAAATTTTGCGCTCCGCCGCCAAAAGCGTGTTATAAAGCAAAGAGGCGATCGTCATGGGTCCTACTCCACCGGGAACCGGCGTGATGGCCGATGCCTTTGGCGCCACTTCGTCGTACTTTACGTCACCGATCAAGCGAAAACCACTCTTCTTCGATTCGTCGGCAATTCGGTGTATGCCCACATCAATTACCACCGCTCCCTCTTTTACCATATCGGCAGTCACGAATTCAGGCCTGCCCAACGCCACAATGAGGATGTCCGCAGACCTTGCGATTTCGTCGAGATTTTTGGTACGGCTATGGGTGATCGTCACCGTGCAATTACCGGGGTAATCGTTTCTAGCCATCAAGATACTCATGGGCGACCCAACGATATGACTTCTTCCTATGACTACACAGTGCTTACCCGAGGTTTCGATTTCGTGCCGCTTTAATAGCTCCAGAATACCATAAGGGGTAGCGGAGACGTAGGTGGGCCAATTCAATGCCATTCGACCTACATTGGCAGGGGTAAATCCGTCCACATCCTTCTCTGGCTTGATCTTAGCGGTGACTTTCTCTACCGATATATGCTTGGGCAGAGGCAACTGTGCAATCAACCCATCGATATCTGGATCGTCATTGATGCGCTGCACTTCATGAAGCAATGCCTCTTCAGTGATCCCCGCATCCAACCTTACGAGGGTGGATCGAAATCCCACCTGCTCGCAGGCCTTTACTTTGGCACCTACGTAGGTTTGACTGGCGCCGTCGTCACCTACCAAAACCGCTGCCAGATGAGGGATTTTTCCTCCGGACGCCTTGATTTCGCCAACACGAGAGGCTATTTCAGATTTGATTTGCTCAGAGGTTTTCTTCCCGTCTATTAGTATCGCCATATTTTACCTTATCTTATCATTCAAAAATATATCCATAAACCTACCTAAGTCCCGTTTAGACCGACGCTGAAGCCAAGAAGCTAAGAAACTCCGGGGAATTTGTACGAAGCTAATCCAACTTAAGCACTGCCATGAAGGCCTCCTGCGGCACCTCTACGTTACCTACTTGGCGCATGCGCTTTTTACCCTTCTTCTGCTTTTCGAGGAGTTTTCGCTTACGTGAAATATCCCCTCCATAACATTTAGCCAACACATTTTTACGAAGTGCCTTGACCGTTTCTCGTGCAATGATCTTTGACCCAATCGCCGCCTGAATGGCAATCTCAAACATCTGCCTTGGCACAAGTTCTTTGAGTTTTTCGCAAAGCCTCTTTCCCCATTCGTAAGCCTTGTCACGATGTACAATGGCTGAAAGCGCATCCACCGGTTCTCCGTTTAGCATGACATCCAACCGGACCATATGGGACTGCCTGAAGCCTATTAGCTCATAATCCAAGGATGCGTAGCCCCTTGAAATGGTTTTCAACTTATCAAAGAAATCGAACACGATCTCAACCAGTGGCATTTCAAATGCCAATTCCACCCGCTCCGCCGTAAGGTATACCTGATTTTTTATCAGTCCACGCTTATCCATACAAAGCTGTATCACCGGGCCCACATATTCGGCTGCCGTAATAATGGAAACCTTCACAAACGGCTCCTCAATGTGCTTGAAGAGATTCGGCTCCGGCATGTCAGAGGGAGCATTGACGACTTTATATTGGTCATTGTTCATCAGGGCTCTGAACTGTACGGAAGGAACCGTGGTGATCACCGTCATGTCAAATTCCCGCTCCAGACGCTCCTGTATGATCTCCATGTGCAACATACCCAAAAATCCACATCGAAACCCAAACCCCAGGGCAGCAGAAGTCTCCGGTTCCCACACCAGGGAAGCATCATTTAACTGGAGTTTTTCCATAGAGGCCCTGAGTTCTTCAAAATCCGTGGTCTCTACCGGGTATATCCCTGCAAAAACCATCGGCTTCACGTTTTCAAACCCTTGTATACTGGACGCACAGGGTCTCTTCACATGGGTGATGGTATCTCCCACCTTTACTTCTTTGGCTACCTTTATCCCAGAAACCAAGTACCCGACGTTACCTGCTTTCATCGTTTGCTGAGGCTTTTGCTGTATGCCCAATATGCCGATCTCATCGGCTTCGTATTCCTTCCCGGTATTGACGAACTTAATCTTATCACCCTTGTTCATGGTGCCGTTAAAGATCCGGAAGATTACTTCCACGCCCCTAAACGGATTGTACACCGAGTCAAATATCATTGCCTGCAAGGGGGCTTCTTCGTCTCCCTTGGGTGCAGGGACGCGCTCCACGACGGCATTAAGGATATCCTCAATCCCAAGTCCTTCCTTTCCCGAGGCCAAAATTATGTCTTCTCTGTCACATCCAATCAAGTCAATCACCTCGTCAGCGACCACCTCGGGATCCGCTCCCGGAAGGTCTATCTTGTTTAGCACCGGGATAATTTCCAAATCATGGCCTATCGCCAGGTACAAATTTGAAATAGTCTGTGCCTCCACACCTTGGGATGCATCTACAATCAGCAAAGCCCCCTCACATGCTGCGATAGATCGGGACACCTCGTATGAAAAGTCCACATGACCGGGGGTATCGATCAAGTTAAGGGTATACTCCTCTCCCTTGTAGGTATATTTCATCTGTATGGCGTGGGACTTGATGGTAATCCCTCTCTCCCGCTCCAAGTCCATGTTATCCAGTAGCTGATCCTGCATCTCCCTTTCCGAGACTGTGTTGGTAAATTGCAATAAGCGATCTGCCAAAGTACTCTTACCATGGTCGATGTGGGCGATGATACAGAAATTTCGTATTCGTTGCATATCCATAATTGGGTGCAAAAATAGTAAATAGTTAGGGTATTAGAATGGTAACAGCGATTATATTCTTACCACTACTGCTGCCTGTCAAACCTAAAAACCGTTTGGACTGTTTATAATATAATTTTATTTCCCCTAAATTTGAAACATGCTGTTTCCCCCGTTCAAAATTGTTGCCTTCTTGTCTGTTTTATTGTCTCAGATCCATGGATCCTTGGCAGGAAAGGTGATAAATGACGATGAAAAAGTAGCCATTTCTCCCAAACGAACTTTGGAATGGAAGGATTTCAAAACCGTGAAGACCATTCAAGGTAAAAGCAGCATCAACGCACTTTGCTTAAGTACCTGCGATATCGAAATCAAACGGGTAATCCCAAAAGGCAGCTATGTTCAGTTGGAGGTTAAGGCCCTTGTAAACCATAAAAATGACCTTTCACAGGTAACCGAAAACTTCCTGACAACCAACGATGAGGCCACTAAGGCGCAGGTGCTGCACCATGAAAATGGGCATTTTCTCATCGCACAGATCATTGGATACCGTATCGTAAAAGATGCTCAAGGTTTTCAATTTCACCCCAAAAACTACAAAAGCCAGCTAAACCAACTCATCAGTGGGCATTTCCGATATTGGAAACAAATGGATCAACTCTACGACCTAGAGACTACCAAGCCGCGAAATCCTGCAATGCAAAAAAAATGGGATGAATACTTCGCCAAAGAACTCGCTAAATTGAAAGCTGCCATTAACTAACCCGTCCTAACTTGGAAAAAATCGCCCAACAAAAATTCAAGCAGAGCATCGGTGAATACCTCCTCTACATGTACCAAATGGAAGACCTGATCCGATCCTACCAGTTCAGCCTGGCGGATATTAAACAGTATGTGGTCTCCCATTACCCCATTTCAGAGGACGAAAAGAAACAAACCTTGGAATGGTTTGCCGATTTATGCTCGCAGATGAAAGCCGAAAAGATCGAGCAGCGGGGACATCTGGCGAGCGTTCAAAAACATGTAGATCAGCTTGCCGCATTACATTGGGAATTATTGAAATCCGATAGTACCTACTTCGACTTATACCAGTATGCCAAACCCCATGTGGTCGAACTGGTATTGGGCGCTGGAACAGCGGATCCGGGACACGAGATACAGGTGTGCATCCATGCGTTATATGGCCTGTTGCTGAGCCGACTGCACGGCAAGGAAGTGCCCGAACCGATTATCGAAGCCACGACGCATTTTGGAAAAGTCCTTCAATACCTGGATCAGGCCTATGTCAGGTGAACGTTTTTTAGCAAATTCAGGTAAGGGCTAATCAGGTATCTTGTAATTTGACATATCTTTGGGATGTCTAAGACGAAACCCAAACCAAATGCAAACAAACCTCTGCTATTTCTCTTGGCTCATTTTTGGTATATGCTGGATGCACCTCTCCACTTCATTGGCACAAACCAACGCAAGTACAGAAGCTTGGATTAATGAGCTTCAGCTTGGCATGCCCTTGGAACCGCTAAAACCGTCTGTTTACCTTATCACTGGAAAAGAGCAGGTGTATCGAAATAATCCGTGGATGGCACAGAGTTACCTCAGAAACCTAGACCGTGGGATCATAGAGGCAATTTATGAAGGAACAACCGCCAACTACCTCAATGGACGCAAAGCATCGGACACCAAACTTCATTTTTTCAACGAGCACCTCTATAAAATCCGCTGGACCTTCGAACGTAAGGATCTAGGTAATCCCAAAACACACCTGGAAGACTTTAAGGCTTACTTTATCAAAAGATACGGTAATCCTACAGAGGTCCTTTTGGGAGACACGTTTATTTGGGAGCAAGCTGGCCAACGTCTGCAACTCTTTGCCGACAATGAATCCCTACAGGTGGAACTGCGAGACAACGAAATTGAAAAGAAACTGAAAGCCCTTTAATTATCTAGCTTTAGCTGCCTTGCCTACATGGCATAAACCAAGACAAACCGCCATTCAGCTTTCCATCCATTCGTAGATGCTGCTATAGCCTGCTTTCTCATCCACATAGTCTAAAAAGCGTCCATAAAATGGGTGGCTTGCCAGCGTTGAACTGTCGCCCACCACGATCAACCGACGCTTTGCCCGGGTCAATGCGACATTCATTCGGCGTACATCCGATAAAAAACCAATTTCTCCCCCAGGGTTACTTCTTACCAGACTGATCAAAATCAGGTCCCTCTCCTGCCCCTGAAACCCGTCTATCGTGTCAATGGTAAGCAATGTCTCCAGAGAACGGAGGATAACAAAAGCATCCTCACCTGCCACCAATTCCTTGAGGTATTCCACTTGGGCTCTATAAGGGGAAATGACACCAACGTTCCACCCGTTTTCCTTAAAAACCTTATTTCCTACCCGTTTCACCAGGTCAGTCAGCACCTGCAGGCTAAACCTGCCTTCCTCGTTATTGCGTGTGCTCAAGGTTTCCTTGTCAGTAAACTCTGTGTAACCGCTTCCGGCGGTATCGATAAATGTCAGGATCGGCTCATCCCCGAGCTGATGGGACGCCGTATTGGGGGCGGCAATCAACTTATTTTGGTAAAAATACCGACTGGAAAAGCCCATGATGGTATCAGGCATTCTATATTGTGTCCAAAGCATACAGGAAGCCTTGGCTTGCCGGGCTATCACTTTTTCAAATAAGGTCTCGCTCAATCCCTTCTTGGCAGCCTCCAGTGACTTCACCGTCGGGGGCAGTTGGCGGTGGTCACCGGCCATAATTACCTTGTCGCTGATAAGCAACGGAATCCAAGTCGCCGGCTCCAATCCTTGAGAGGCCTCGTCGATAAATACCACCGGAAATCGCATCCCCTTAAGTACCGTAGAAGCTGCGCCTGACAGCGTGGTAGCGATCACCCGAGCCTGCTGCAGCACATCAAACCGAATATAATCCTCCAAATGTGTAATTTCTTCCTTAACCCGGCGGGACTCATCGTACAGACGCTGCTTTTGGCCCCTTTCCGCTGCTCCAAAATGCCTTTTGTATTTTCCAGCTTGCCGCTTCAGTTCTGCATGGGATTTCTTGAGTTTTTTTAGATCCTTATAGCTTGGATGCGTGGAAATCTTGGCGTCGAGGGTCTGACTGATGATCTGATCATCCACCCGGGCAGGATGACCGATTCTCAAGGTTTCCAGGCCAGCGTCTGACAACTTTTCTACCAGAAGGTCTACCGCTGTGTTGCTGGGAGCGCACACCAGCACCTGGACATGTCCTTTAAGTACCTCCAAAATGGCCGCCACCAATGTCGTGGTCTTGCCGGTGCCGGGAGGACCGTGAATAACGGCAACATCCTTGGCCCTTTCAACTAATCGAACCGCTTCGGATTGACCTTCATTTAGGCCTTCAGGTTGGTAATGCTGTTCCGAATGCTCCTCAAACGCTGCCTGCTGCTCTCCCAATAGCACGCTCTTAAGCGTAGCCAATCGCCCAGATTCGGCCCGCAACACGGCGTTTAGTGTAGATTCCATTTGGCGGTAAGTGTTTTCGTCAAATAGCAAATCCACACCCAATTTCCCCTCATAAAGCCAGTCCGGAGGGGTCTCCACGCCTAACGTTAACATCATAGCGTCACCCTTGACATAATTGACCACCCCATTCAGGCTGTCTTTGGAGCTGTCGCCCTCACCCGTATTGGAAAACAACGCGACCGACTTTCCCGACTGAAAACCATGGGACGGGGTACTCCCATTTTGCCGCACTTCGATCATCACCTTATCCGCCAACCCTGCCCTTACCCGCTGTACCTGCACGGGATACCAACAGGTTCCCGCCGTTTTTCTTTCGACAATGGACTTGCCCCAGGTACGTCGTTTATACTGCTCTAAATCCTCTTTCCATTCCGTCCTTAAAAGATTTTTAACGATTACTAATTCTTCCTGTATATTTGCCATGTTGTTTGCTTACCCGTCGTACTTATTATAGCAGTCGCCAAAGTTAATTGTTTTATTCTTTGTGAATTTTCTTGCACACGCATATTTGTCATTTGACCAACCAAAGGTACTGGTAGGCAATTTTATAGGCGATTTTGTAAAGGGAGACCTTACGAAACAGTTTGATTCGGAAATTATCGTGGGAATACAATTGCACCGGGCCATAGACCGGTACACCGATCTGCACCCCGTAGTGAAAGAATCGCAAAAACTGCTGAAACCCGTTTTTGCCAGGTATTCATCCGTGATCACGGATATGTTTTTTGACTATTTTCTAGCTAGAAACTGGCAATCATATCATATAAAACCGCTGGAGGAGTATGTGCAGTCCGTTTATCAACTATTACAAAGCCATGCCGCCATCCACCCGCCTAAGTTCCGAGAAACCTTTAAATATATGCAAAAAGAAAATTGGCTGGTTGCTTATGGAACTACCTCCGGAATCCAACGTGCACTGACTGGGATTTCCTATCGGACCACGTTCAAATCCCATATGGAAAAAGCACCGCAGTACCTGGAAAAACACCACAACGAATTTGAGCGTTATTTTAAAGCTTTCTTTCCGGAACTGATTCGCTTTTCAGAACAGAGATTACGGGAGCTTAGATCACAGAAGCCATGATACACTGCAGACCAAAAACCAACACCTACCTTTCTCTGGGTTTAATCGTACTGATTCTGACGGCTGGCCTAGTATACCTGCTGGTAGACTTTTCCCGAGGGCGAACTTACGCGTTTTGGTTTTACCTGATCGGATGTACACTGATTACCGTCGTTTTGCTTATGCTTTTGGTCAAGATGATGGCCGGGTTTAAATTTATTTCTGCGGGAAACAACGAACTAGTGGTACGCATCCCATTAAAGTCTCTGAAGGCCACGTATCCCCTCAGCTCCATACTGGGATGGCAGGAAGAAATCATTAAAGCCAACAACCGGCAATTCAAGCAATTAAGCATTCTTTTTGACCGTAACACGTCTTTTTCCATCAGCAACCATGAGCACGAACGGTACGATGAATTGGTAAAATACCTGCAACGAAAAATCCCGAAGAAAAAGATTAAAAATTAATTTCCTCCGGGATTTGGCAACGCGAAAAACCTTACTGAAAATCAATGGCTCCAGTCAAACTTATCGATTTTTTCCAAGCATGCCTTTAGCAAATCAATACTGGCTGCAACGTCTTCTTTGTGCGCCATTTCAATCACTTGGTGTAGATGTCGGGTTGGAATGGAAATGGCACCCGCAATAGCCCCCTGTTTGCCCATGCGTTGCACGCCTGCGGTATCAGTACCTCCGGCAGTCAAAATTTCCGGCTGCCACAGAATTCCACGTTCATTGGCTGTCTCTTTCATAAACGAGACCATCCGGTAGTCACATATGGCAGATCCGTCCATGATTTTAATCGCAGTACCCTTTCCGAGCTCTGTAATTTTCTCATGGGGTGAGGCCCCCGGCACGTCATAGGCTATGGTCGTATCCAGGGCGATTCCAAAATCCGGATTAATCAAATGCGCAGAGACACTGGCTCCCCGTAGACCCACCTCTTCCTGTACGGTAAAGGTGGCGTATACATCGTAAGCCGGATCTTTGAGGGTTCGTAGCGCTTCTAGGAGGATAAAAACCGCTACCCGGTTATCTATGGACTTGCAATTTACGCAATCACCCATTTCGATCAGCTCTCGTTCCCTCGTGATGGGATCCCCTACCGTAACGTATTTCTCTACCTCTTCCTTCTTCATGCCCAGGTCTATGAAAAAATCGGTGGTTTTAGGTAGCTTCAGCCGCTCCTCCTGTGTCATCACATGTATGGGCTTGCTGCCCATCACACCCACTAGGTCTTTCTTTCCATGTACAATGACCCGCTGTGCTGTCAGCGTCTTTGGATCAAAACCACCCAAGGTATGAAAACGGAGAAAACCGTTTTCATCTATATGCGTGACAATAAAGCCTATTTCATCCATATGGGCGGCGACCATTACACGCTTTTTTTCAGGGTTTCGACTTCCCTCTTTCACGGCAATGATATTTCCCATGTTGTCTATCTCCACGGTGTCTACCAAGGGACTGACTTCGGCCAAGATAAAATCCCGAACCTTCTTTTCAAATCCCGGAGCCCCCGGTAGTTCACAGATTTTCTTTAACAGCTCTATATTGATGCTCATGATGTGTAAGGGTTACTAATTTCATCGAAACAAGTCTATTGGCAAAATAGGCAGCTGCCTACTACCTGGACAAACCATGGGGAGCAGATTGCTATCAATAGGCTCTTACACCCTTTCCCTCCATGTAGTTGAGAAAGGCCCGGTTTACCACCTTCATGCCTCCATGTGTGGGAAAGTTACCAGTAAAATACCAGTCGCCTAAATGATCCGGACAGGCCAAGTTGAGATTTGCAACCGTTTGATAAATCACAGTCACCTCCGCCTTAATGGTATCGGATGTGATGATCTGGGCGATTTTATCTGAAATCTCCTGATCGGTAAAGTTGGCGTAGATTTCCTTGACAAAGTTTTCTTGGGCATTCGGATAAGCAAGGCATTTATCTTTGACCTGATCCAACACATAATCTTGGCCCCGTTCCTTGAGCAAAGCCACTGCACCGCGAAAAGCAATGAATTCTTTCATCTTTGACATATCGATCCCATAACAATCCGGAAAACGGATCTGGGGAGCGGAAGATACGATGATGATCCTCTTGGGATTTAACTTGTCTAACGTGGTCAGGATGCTTTTCTCCAAGGTAGTTCCCCGCACAATACTATCGTCTATCACCACAATGGTGTCCAATCCAGGACGAATCACCTCATAGGTGGTGTCATACACATTGGAAACCATCACATCCCGGTCATTGTCATTGGTAATAAAGGTTCGGAGTTTCACGTCCTTAGCCACAAGCTTTTCCACCCTGGGTCGAAAACTCAGCAGCTCTTCCAAATCATCCAAGTGTGGTTTCCCCTCTAGCAATACTTCTTTTCGCTTGGTGCAAAGATAGTCTTCCAAGCCTTCGATCATACCATAAAAGGAGGTCTCCGCGGTATTTGGAATGTATGAAAAGACGGTGTTTTTTACGTCAAAATCGATGGCCTTGAGAATCTGTGGCACCAGTGCCCTGCCGAGCTTCTTTCTTTCCTGATAAATATCCGGGTCTGTACCTCTGGAAAAATAGATCCGCTCAAAACTACACGACTTCTTTTCCTTCGGCGGCAGGATCTCAAATTCCCCGTAGCTTCCATCCTTGTTAACAATGAGCGCATGACCCGGCTGTATTTCCTTTATCGCACTGTATTCGATGTTAAACGCTGTCTTGATAGGAGGCTTTTCGGAGGCTATCACAACGATCTCATCATCCGCATAGTAATATGCCGGTCGGATGCCGATTGGATCACGAACCACAAAACTGGCTCCGTTACCAATCAGGCCCGCCATGGCATAACCCCCATCAAAATCGCGGCAGCTGCGGCGTAATATTCGTGCCACGTCCAACTCCTGCTCAATATATTCGGTAATGTCCTTATTCGGTAAGCCTCTGTATTTATCAAAGATTCGCTGATTTTCCTCGTCTAGAAAGTGTCCGATCTTTTCCATTACCGTGACCGTATCGGTTTTTTCCTTCGGGTGCTGACCTAATTTGACGAGATTGCCAAAAAGCTCTTCCACATTGGTCATGTTGAAATTACCTGCCATGACCAGATTCCGGCTTCGCCAGTTATTCTGCCTTAGAAAGGGGTGACAGGTTTCAATGCTGTTTTCCCCATGAGTACCGTAACGCAGGTGTCCCAGCCAAACTTCTCCACTAAACGCAATGTTTTCCTTGATCCAGTCCGCATTTTCCAGATCTTCTTGTGTCCCGACCTTCTTGGCCTTCTTGAATTTCTTGGCGATCTTTCCAAAAATATTGGTTACCGCATCCGACTCTATCGATCGGTACCGACTGATGTAGCGCGTACCTGGGCAGGTGTTGATCTTGATATTGGCCACCCCAGCACCATCTTGACCCCGGTTGATCTGCTTTTGCATCAACACGTACAGGCGGTTTGCTGCATATAGCGGCGTATTGTATTTATCAATATAATATTGAAGGGGTTTCCTAAGCCTGATCATGGCTATTCCGCACTCGTGTTTGATCTGATCACTCATAGGTCGTATGGAAAGTAATATGGGAACAAAGTTAACGGATTTTTTTAGAATTAAATTCTAGAAAAAGGACAACATGCTTTATCAAAAAATAAATCCAAGCCCCTCAGATTCCTGTAAAAAAATTTTGCATTCCGACCTTTAAACTAACGCTTAGGAAATTTTATGACGAAAACGAATACTATTCCCAAAGAGCATACCGCTCTAGCTTGACCGATTTCCCAAAAAACAGGGAGGTGGCATGCTGAAACGCAGCGGTGAAATCTGACACCAAAAACCGATCTTCTCCTGTGGGCCCTTCATTCAAAAGCTCCCGGGTTTCCAGAAATTCCTTCACCGCACGTGCCACAATCTCGGAGCTGTCGATGATGGCTACTTGATGGGCAAAATAGGCGTCGATCTGCCTTTTGATCAAGGGGTAGTGCGTACATCCGAGCACCAATGCTTGTATACCGTGAAGATCTTCCTGGTTCAAATAGGATTGGATGATGGTATCACTCACCTCGTCCCGCTGAAAACCCTCTTCGATCATAGGTGCCAGCAGCGGCGTAGCTAACGCCTGTAAAACGATGCCTGCATGAAGGGAGTCCACCTTTTTGGTGTAAACACCTGAGTTTATCGTTTGTTTGGTGCCTATCAGCCCTACTTTTTGCCCTGCATGATAGATACCTAGATGCGATACCACCGGATCGATCACATTAACAACATGTGCTCTCGACCCAGCGTATTCCTTTACCAGCTCAAAGGCAGCTGCAGAAGCAGAATTGCAGGCAATCAAAATCAATTTACAGCCTGCCTGCAGTAGCACATCTACAATTTTCACCGAATAAGCCTGAATCGCTGCGGTACTTTTATCTCCATAGGGCAAATGGGCCGTATCCCCGAAATAAATCAACCGCTCTCGGGGCAATAATTTTCGGACAGCCTTTGCGACTGTTAACCCGCCGATTCCTGAGTCAAAAACACCTATTGGCTGATTGGCATTCATTCGAATTTAAGCATGTTTTTCTTTTCGCAGAGGCTATAAAAAACCCCCAAGCGCTTGGCTTGGGGGCATCTGTGCAAGCAGAGAGTGAAGAATATATTACGAGGTACAAATATACAAAATATTATCACCTCATGTAGGATAACCTCAATAAAAGCGCAGGTTGAAAGTAAATGGAATCCTCATTCCAGCGTTCGCTTGGAGTAGGTATGATGGGCGACAGCCAATCGAAGGTCAAAATAGCTGTATTTATCCCCAAAAAACTCCTTCAATGGCTTGAGGAATCCGCTTTCCTGCTTTCGGTGTTCCCCCAGAATCTCCTCCATCTCGTCCACCGTCAGAAAACTGCCAACCGGTATTTTACCCTGCTCTACCAGCTCCACCAAGTGTCCTTCCACCGTCCGAGGACTGAGACCCCGCTCAACGGCAATTCCCTCAGCATCCATGCCCCTTTCAAAAAGCTTAAGGGTTTGGTAAACCGTATCCGCAGGAACGCTTCTGCCGGACTTCTTCACGGACACGGTGATCGTTCGCTTCGGCTTTAGCTGGTTCTCTACGACGTAGTTTCGGATTACACGCAGAAAATCATCGCCAAACCGCTCTGCCTTTAGTTGCCCTACTCCATGGATCATCCGGAATGCCGAAGAATCCTGTGGATAATGTACTGCCATCTCCACGAGAGTCGCATCTGAAAACACCAGGTATGGTGGTACGCCCAGTTTGCGAGCAAGGCTAAACCGCAAGTTTTTCAGCTTCTCAAACAATCCCTTATCGTAACTTTCCTCGCCTACAAGACCTTTCCTAAATTCATCGCTTTCGAGTGCCAGCTGAATTTTCTCCTTGCTCTTTAACTTTTCCCAAGCTAGCGGACTTAGGGAGAGCACCGGATAGGGATCGCCTGCACTTATCAAGTAACCCTCCCGCACCAACGAGTTGCCCAGCTTTTTCCAGTGATCCTCGGTTTGGCCTTTTCCGATTCCAAACACACTTAAGGACTTGTGCGCTTCCTGAATCTTAGCTGACGCAGATCCCCTCAGCACCAAAATAACATAGCCCATACCAAAGCTTTCCCCCAAGCGGACTACCGTGGAAAGGAACATTTGCGCAGGAATAGTAGCATCCAACTGCTTTCCCGCCCGGAAGCAAACGTCACAATTGCCACAGTCTTCGCTGGGCTTTTCCCCAAAGTAAGTCAATAAAAAACGCCTTCTACAGCTACTTAGCTGGCAGAACTGGACCATTTTAGCCAATTTAGCTTTGGCTACGTTTACATATTCGGGGTTTTCCGCATTTTCAATCATGCGGGTAAGCGTGACGCTATCTCCATAGCTGTAAAACAACAACGCTTCGCTAGGCAATCCATCACGCCCTGCCCGCCCCGTTTCTTGATAATAAGACTCAATGCTTTGCGGCATATTCATGTGAACGACAAACCGCACATTGGACTTATCTATACCCATTCCAAAAGCGATTGTGGCCACCATGATCTTTACTTCATCCTTGATAAACAGTTCCTGGTGCCGATCTCTAACCTCCTTGTCCAGGCCGGCATGGTAAGGCAGCGCACTGAATCCCAGAGCGGCTAACTTTTCAGCTGTTTCTTCCACGCTCTTTCGGGAGAGGCAGTAGATGATGCCGGAATCCTCGGATCGGCCGGAGAGAAATCCGGTCAGCTTTTGAAAGGCATCGCTGCGAAGCGCTACCTGATAAGAGATATTGGGACGGTCAAAGGAGGAGATAAACCATTGAGGATTCCTCAGCGCCAATTTCTCGGCGATATCCCGGCGGGTTTGGGGATCGGCCGTAGCAGTGAGTGCCAAAAAAGGGATATCGGGAAAGGCCTCTCGCAGCAAGCCAATCTTAAGGTATTCCGGGCGAAAATCATGCCCCCATTGGGATACACAGTGCGCTTCGTCTACGGCCACCAGGCAGAGGTTCGCCTTTTTCAAAAACCCCATCCATCCATTTGATCCGGAAAAAAGCCTCTCGGGTGCAACATAGAGCAATTTCACCTTTCCCTGCAATACCTGTTCGGAAATAAAGCGCTGCTCGCTCACGCTCTGGGTCGAATTGATGAACGTGGCCGGTATGCCTAGCCCATTTAATGCATCCACCTGATCTTTCATCAAGGCAATCAGCGGAGAAATGACCAACGTGAGCCCAGACAACACCATGGCGGGCACCTGATAACATACCGACTTACCCGCTCCCGTCGGCATTAGCGCGATGCTATCCTTCCCCTGCAGCATCGCCGTTATCACTGCTTCTTGGCTACCGCGAAACTTACTGTAGCCAAAAAAATCAGTCAATACCTGCAATGGAGTCATTTTAAACACGATTTAGGAAACAGATGAAACCACCAATTTAAAAAAAATCCACTCAATGAAGAAAGATACCCTTGCGTAAAAATTCACGGGCAGCTACTTTTTGATTCCTTTCAGACCTGAAACCTCCATCTCCACGGTCAGTTCGATCACATACATACCCTTGGGGATCAACCGAAAGGCATCTACCTAAAGTAGATTTATACTTAGCCGAAACAGCCCATACATTTAACTAAAAACAATCCCCATACCTACCCCTTGGGTCAAAAAGGCAGATGCATAGGACCTTCCGAAAGACTAGTAAAAAAAAAATAGCCATTAAACAGGTATACGTGCCTCACAATTACAAAAAAATATTGATAACTTACAGACGGATTTTTACGGTTACCTGTATTTTTCCGGTCAAGAAATTATTGGTTCGTTTACCCCGCTCACACCGGGACTGTAATGATTTTTAAAAAACGTTTTTGCTGGACTTTTGTAGCCACGTTTTTAGGTTTGCTACTGCCGATTATCACGGCAGAGGCACAGGTTGAAAACAGGCTTCCCTTTCGACAGCGGGTTGGGAACCCCGCTCCGGAAAACAACCTTTTTCGTATCAAGGGCGACTTTGCGATTATCGGAAACGCCAATTTGACGCTTGCCGATTATGATGACAACAGAGAAAATTCCCTTAAGGAGATGGTCTTTGTAGACATAGATCAAGATCCCACGACGGCAAATTCCTCCTCGGCCACCTTGGTTTTTTCGGAGGAAAACGGCGCTGTCCCTTCCTGTTCAGACATTCTTTACGCTGGGCTTTATTGGTCGGGTAGAGCCAAACAAGGGCTTGGAATAAGCTTTGACGTACTGCAAGGCTACGTGCCTGGGCAACCGCAGGAAATCGACAAGACTATCCAACAGCTATACACTGATGACAGCCTTCATTATTCCAACTATTTCTCCTATTCGTTTCCTTTGGACGAAGAGGAGGACTATTCGCTTTTCCCAATGTTTTTGCTGGTTTCAACAGCAGGCTTGGATGACATTGCATTTGAATTCAGAAATCACGGAACCGACAGGGTTCGCTTTGGTATTGGAGGAACAGATAACATGCAGCCTGTTACCGGTCTAAAAATCAGTGAAACGGATTCAACCATCACCGCTATCTTTGACCCGGTCACTTTTTCCGAAAATGGCATGCATTACCAGGTGGATAAGATCACCCGTACATCCGGCACCGATTATCATACAATCAGGAATGAGCTTAACTCGATGGAGGTCACCCTTTCAGGAACCTATATCCCCCAGTTACCCCAGATCAAACAATTTGACAAGCGTAAAGTAAAAATAAAGGGACCTTCCGCCTCGGAGTATACCGAAATCACCGCAACTGGAAACCAGATTCTATTCCCCGTAGGAGAACTTTCGGACATGTACGTCGGATACACGGATATCACCCAGTATGTAAAAACGCAGGGCCCGGGTGAGTATACCGTTGCAGACTTGGCATTGACCGGTGGTATGGGAGATGCCACCGGCAATTTCGGACACTGGGGATTGATCGTGGTGTACCAAAACCCCGAAATGCACTGGAGGGACGTGACCATATTTGACGGGTATTCATTGGTGCAGGCACTTAACTTTGCAGAACAGAGTGGTGAATTCAGTATAGCGGGCTTCGAGACCGTCAATCAGGGGCCGGTAAACCTAAAGCTCGGAGTGATGGCCGGAGAAGGAGACCGGACGATTGAAGGGGATTTTTTAGAGATCATCAACCAACAAGGCGAGTGGACGCGCTTAAGCCATCCTCTCAACACTGTCAATAATTTTTTCAATTCTTCCATCTACACCCCCGTTGCCGATCGCGACGGTTTCTTGGTACAAAATCCCAGGAACCCAGAATTATTGAACAATACGGGCATAGACATCGTCCAATGGGAAATCCCCAATCCTGACAACTCGATCATAGGAAATGGTCAGAAATCAACACGGTTTCGCTTCGGAACCAAGCAGGATATCTACAACATCTACGCTATGGCATTCTCGGTACGCAGTTACGTTCCGGAAATTCAGGCATTGAATCAGCTGACCGCTATAAACGGTACACTTCCCGGTGAAGACCCATCGGTAAAGCCCGGAGAAGAGATGGGCTTTACTTTGGGAATCAGAAACCGCGGAAACGAAGAAACGTCTGAAACCCATGTCGTCATTCCCCTCCCCTACAACACCGCATTCGTAGATGCCCAAACGATTCCTTCCGACTACGGAACCATCCTTTTTAACCCGGATTTAGGCGTAGCAGGTTCCTTGATTTGGGAAATCGGACCGGTGCCGTTGGTTGCCAATTCCGACTTGCCGATAGCCTCTCTGCAGTATACGCTCAAGGTTACCGAGGATTGTAATATCTTGGCAACTAGCCAATGTGAATCGACCATTGCCGTCCGAGGAGGGATCTATGGTACCGGAAAAACCACCCAGAGTACCTTTGCCAATATCCCCTTTATCCAAGGAATCGAGAAAGACGACTGTGTGGGCAGGGAGATCGTAGATCCCCTGGAGCTCACACTTACGGGCGTATCGGAATTTGTAGAGGCTCAATGTGGAGATATAGAACTGGTTCCGGGTTTGGGAACCATTGACCTCCCGGATTTCTGTCGAGGAGATTCCCCTGTAGACCTGAGTACGTTGATTAAACCCACACGGACGGGATTCTCTATCTTTTATTTTTCGGATGAACAAAATAACAGTCCTTTTTACGAATACAAAGTGAATACCAGTTTGATCGGCGTAGATACTGTCTGGATAGCAGAAGGCCCATCGATTACCTGCACCGGCCAACGGATACCCGTGAGAATAAATGTACTGCCCAGATCGCCATCGCCCAACGTCTTTGATCAACGGGTATGCAGCGAGGAATCCGTTTTAAACTACGGAATACAACACAATGGGATCTATCACTTGATTTACTATCCCGACAACGATCCCGATAGCGATCCAATCTCCGGTATTCCATCGGTGGACATGTCAGTGCCTGGAATATATACCGTTTGGGTAAGTCAATCCAAGGAAGATGAGTGCGAGAGCCTTCGTCGAGAGGTGCACATAGACGTGCAGGATTGCAGCCTAAACGGTGACATCAACGTCAGCATTCATACGGACATTCAGACTTATAGCACTGTAGGAGAGGTAATTACCTACACCATTGAGTTAAAAAACACAGGGAAAGTAGCACTTTTCGACGTGCAGTTAACAGAAAGCCGGAATAATTCATCTTGGGAAATCCCGCTTTTGGAGGTCGGGGAACAGTTGACTTTCACGGTCACCTATACGATTACCTCGGAGGACTTAACTAATGGCAACGTATACAACTACACCCACACGGTAGGACATGCGAATGAATTTAGCCAAGTGATCGATGAGGAGCATACTACTATTTACCGATTGCCTAAAGGGTTTCTGGATTTCCAGATCACTCCCTTCGACGAAAACTGTCCAAATCTAGGCAGTCCCACTGGGAAGATCGAACTGAAATTCCTTTCTACCCGCCAAAGCGGGAGTTACCGACTGGTAAGTGAGGAAGACGGGAGTGAATACAGCGGAGGATTTGAGCAAGAAAACTTGCTGAGCATTAACGTTCCTGTGGGGACCTACCGGATGACACTCATCCCCCCAGGGGGCTATGAGCATCTTATAGACGAGTCCTATGAAGTCAAAAAAAAGGAAACGGTTGAGTTTACCGTTCCTGACCTTATCGATGCGTGTTTATCTTACACATTCCTGCCGGACTACTCCCTGCAACTAACCTATATTCTCCATGGGCCCGACGGTGCCGTCATTCGCCCAGGACAAGGAAACAGTTATGAACTGGCTCAAAGTGGCACCTATACCCTTTGGGGATCGGATCCTAGCGGCAGCAAGTGCCAAACGTCGAAAACCTTTCAGGCTACCATCACTCAGCCTTCCGACCTCAACTTCAACGTCACGCCATTCTGCGGAGACCAGGCATTTAGCACCATCGAATTGGATTCACAAGGATTGTTGGTAAACTGGTACCTATTAGAAGAGGGCAAGGAAGTTCTATTGCCTTGGGCGCAGGGCTATGAATTACTATTTGTAGAAACCGAGGGAGACTATATCGCTACCCTTACGGATCCGGAAGGATGCAGAGTTGCGGAAGGGCACGTATCTGTCAAAAAAACCAATGTACTTGCCCCCGTTTTAGAACCGCTATACAGCATCTGTTCAGCCAAAAAAGTGGGGGTAACCCTACAGGCAGGCAATGATTTTGCCCAAGCAGCCTGGTATAGAGAAGGCATTTTGGTGAGCAATGCCCCACTTTTCTCCGTCGAAGCGGAAGGTGCGTATACTTTGCTAGCTACAGATCAGGCTGGCTGCGAATATAGTGTTGAATTTGAAGTGGAAGATAAGTGCAAATCCACCCTACGCTATCCCAATGCGGTATCACCCGGTAACCCCGAACAAACGTTTGTGATTTATCCCGACAATTTGGTCGAATGGCTGGAGGTGACTATCCAAAACCGATGGGGTGAACTGATCTACTTTTGCAAAGATAGTGCTCCGGTCTCAGGTAAGCCATCTTCCTGCATTTGGGACGGAACCATCCATGGAAAGCGGGCCATCACCGGTTCTTACTCTGTTCAGCTGCGCTATGGTGTCAAAGGACATGGCGAAGTAGTCACCGAACGAGGCGGCGTATTTGTGGTGGAATAATCGGTTTGGAGCTTGGGATGCTTCAGTACTGCCAATAATCCTTCACCGCTTGCTGAATTGCCTACGTTTTCCCTTAAAGCTTCATAACCTTAAGGTGATGTACCTGGCTGTCAGCTACGACCTCGATCATACATAGGCCCTTAGGCGCCAATCGAATTTCCTCCGCTACCATCAGAGATAGCGTTTCCAAGCTTTCAGCCTTGAGCAGCTTACTGCCACCCCAAGATTTGAAAGTGGCCGTAACGGTGTGTGTTCCTACATTAGCATGCTCAAAACGAATTTGAAATTTATCCCCATTGGTAGGATTAGGGTAGGCTATCAGTCTACCAGCATGCTGCAGACTGGAATTTTCCACCTGCACACCAAACACCTCTGAAAAAGCCGACTTTCCATCAAAGTCTACTTGCCTTATTCGGTAATAAATCATTCCACTCATCAACGGCAGGTCTGTGTCCAAAAACTGATACTCACTTGAAACATCGGACCAACCGACCGCTGCAACCTCCTTCACTTCATGAAAGCCTTGAATGCCGGAAACTGATCGCTCAATAACAAAGTGGCTGTTGTTCTTTTCCGCCGCCGTGACCCATCCCACATGTACCTGCCTTTTAGTTTGCTGAAAAGTAGCCTGAGTGGATTTCCAAAGTACCGGTAAGGGTATGCAACCGGTGCCATAAAAACTGTCGCCCTGCCGACTAACATGATAGGTGCCTAACTGTGTGGAATTTGGATAGTCACAAATAAACACCGAAGAGCTACTAGTGGTGGTGACCCTACCCCCATTGGATGCAACTAGGCGTCCACCTACATTCAACTCCGCTGCGTTTCCAGTTTGAATTTCGCCATTAGGAAGTGACACGTCCTTGACGATGATTCCACTCGCCTGATCAGACAAGATCAGCTTGCCGCCACCACTCATCTCCAGTCCTTCGTCAAACCGGAAATTAGCGGCATTTCTTGACCTAAATGTAGCTCCATTGGGTATGCTTACCTGCTGTGCAAACATGGCCGAAGCGGATTCTCGCAAGTCAATCGTGCCACTTTGCCCGACGTCTGTCTTGCCGGCTACCTCCAACTTGGCGCTACTACCGAGGTTCAGCGTACCATTGGATACCGTAAGGTCCCCCTCCACTGAAATCGAAGCCAAAGGATCGGATGCATTGACCGTTCCTCCGGAGGTAAATGATAGATCTTTGGTCAGGAATTTTCCAGAAAGATTTAGGGTGCTGCGACTGCGTAGGGTGGTTGTTTTGTGAACAATCAACTCTCCGCCTTCCTCCACTGTAATCACAGGGCTATTATTACCAATCACCAATGCATTGACCACCATGCGGGAACCAGCAGGAATGGTGATTAATACAGGTCTATCCAGTGTAAATGTACCCTCTACGTGAAATTCCGCTCCCGGTGAAAGCTGAAAAGTCGGTACAGATCCCCCTCCATTTATCGTCAAATCTCCTTTAAAAGTCAGCTTGCCCGCAGAAGCTATGGACACACTCGCAAACACTCCCGATCCAAATCCCGATGCATTTCCCGTGTAGGCTACCTGGTGGTTAATAAATACAGAAACACCGCAGCCCCAGTTCTTTGAGATGGGAGGAAATCCTGTGGAAGGGTTTTGATTCTGACCACAGTTACCTGCTGTAGTCCATGTGGCTACATCCTGCCAAGTAGCATCCCTTTGTGAGGTAAACTCTTGAGCGGAAATCCTTTCAGTGGTAATCAAAAATACCACAACAAAAAGGAAACCCAACAGCGTGGAAAAACCTGCTTTTTGATCGGATATGGCTGCTTGACGTAACATAGGCTTGCGTAGATTTCTAAATGACTGACACAAACCTACGCGCCAACATTCACCGTTTTAAAAAAAATCGGTAAACCGGTGCCTCTGATCGTCAAACACGGGCCAAATTGAGGATGAATTTTTTATAAAAATATTTTTTATGTATTTGAAATGCGTTTTTTTATGCGCAATTCACTCTAAAAACCCTTCACCCGGTTTTAGAAACCATCCACAAAAAAATCCTGCCTTATCGCTAAAGCAGGATCGATTCAAAAGTATTTTATTAAGCAGATTATCCATTCATGCTGATCAAAAATTCCGCATTATCACGGGTACCGCGCATACGTTGCAACAGAAACTCCATCGCCTCCTGCGAGGTCATGTCGGACATCAACTTTCGCAATATCCAAACCCGCTGCATTTCTTCCTTGTCCATCAACAGATCTTCGCGGCGAGTACCTGATCCAGGTACATCGATCGCCGGATAAATCCTTCTGTTGGAAAGCTTTCTGTCCAAAGAAAGTTCCATATTGCCGGTGCCTTTGAATTCCTCAAAGATTACCTCGTCCATTTTGGAGCCTGTCTCCACCAATGCCGTGGCAATAATGGTCAGCGATCCTCCATTTTCCACGTTTCGGGCTGCACCGAAAAAGCGCTTGGGCTTATGGAGTGCATTGGCATCCACACCTCCGGAGAGAATTTTACCGGAAGACGGTACTACCGTATTGTGCGCACGTGCCAGCCGGGTAATGGAATCCAAGAGAATTACCACGTCATGGCCGCACTCCACCATTCGCTTGGCCTTTTCCAAGACCAAAGAAGCCACTTTCACGTGTCGCTCTGCTTGCTCGTCAAAGGTAGAGGAAATCACCTCTGCCTTCACCGATCTGGCCATGTCGGTTACTTCTTCGGGACGTTCGTCGATCAGTAGGATCATAAGGTGAACTTCCGGATGGTTTTCCGCTATGGCATTGGCGATTTTCTGTAGCAGCACCGTTTTACCGGTTTTCGGCTGTGCCACAATCATACCTCGCTGTCCTTTCCCAATAGGCGCGAATAAATCGACAATACGTGTGGAATAATTATCCGGTGTGGTGGTTAATCTAAGACGCTCCTCCGGAAAAAGAGGAGTCAGGTATTCAAAGGGAATCCGATCCCTGATTTCGTCCGTTGTTTTGCCGTTTACAGAGATGACTTTAAGCAGGGCAAAATATTTTTCTCCCTCTTTGGGAGGTCGGATTTGTCCCTTTATGTTGTCACCGGTTTTGAGTCCAAAAAGTTTGATTTGGGAGGGCGATACGTAGATATCGTCCGGTGAAGCCAAGTAATTATAGTCCAATGAACGCAAAAAGCCATATCCGTCGGACATGATCTCCAACACCCCAACATTTTCGATGATCCCGTCAAATTCCTTGATGGTCATCGCTATTTTCTTCTTGGACATGTAAGGGGTCGAGGAATCAGAAGCCGGAATCTGCGGCTGCTCCTCGAAATCCTTCATGTTCTTTCTTTTGGGCAGCTCTACCTCTGATGCTACTGGTTGCTCTGACGTATGGCGTTCCTCCTCAATATCCACTACGGCGCGGCGTCTGGGCCGGAAACTTCTTCCTTTTTGATCCTCAGACTGGGGCGAAGGCTGCTCTTTTTTGGCTTCGGAAGGAGCAGGGGTGGTCTCCGTTTTCAATACCGTTTCCTTTGCTGGCGTAGGTTCCTTTCGTTCCTCTGCTTTTGCTGTCAATCGATCTTCCCGACTTCGAGGTCTGGCTTCCCTGCTTTCGCGGGGGGTTGGCTTTTTAGCGGACTCTTCCTTATCACTAGGTGCAGGATTGCCCTCGCCCGTCTCTTTGGGGATTTCGGTTACATTTTGTCTCTTAAACTTCGGCTTTTCCTCTTTGGCTGCGGGAGCCTTTTCAGCGCTTTCATCTTCCTTGGATACAGCAGCAGGTACAGGCTCTTCTACTTCTACTTTGGAAGGCTTCTTCTTCGGAAGAGCATTTTCAGGTAAAATAGCCTGCTGATCAAGAATCGCGTAAACAAGCTCGTCCTTCTTTAGAGACTTAAAATTTTTCACGCCAAGTTCTTCGGCTATTTCCTTGAGTTCGGACAATAGCCTAATTCGTAATTCTTCTATGTTATACATAAAAAACGTATGAGGGTAATTTCAACTGATTAATTGAGAGATGTGTATCTTGATTGCTGTAAAAAGGTACTCAGATTATACTAAAATCTCCAGGATTGGGATTTTGGACACAATGACGCTACAATATTACAGTAACATATCTTAAAACGCAAGCATTAACAAAAATGTTGCGGATCATGCGGATGACCAAAGGTAATCAAAAAAACACCAATTTTGGGAAAGAATCTTCATTATTAGAAAAAAAAGGGCACAAGGTGCTTTCCTAGGTACCTTGTAGGGGAAATGCTTATCTTTGTCGCATAATCAAAAAAAGGTTTCCCATCACACGTAATCTATGCTTCAAGTAACGTTTATCAGAGATAATTTTGACCTAGCCGTAAGGGGACTTCGCAAGAGAAACCTTGACGATGCCGAAACATTGCTCAAACAAGCCATTCAATTGGATGACGAGCGAAAAAGTATTCAACTGCAACGCGATCAGCTTCAAGCAGAATCCAACAGCATCTCCAAAACCATCGGCGAACTCATGAAAAGCGGCCAAAAGGCCGAAGCTGAAAAGGTGAAGTCACGCACAAGCGAAATCAAACTTCAAGTTAAGCAATTGGAGGTTAGCTACATCGAAAAGGAAACCGCGCTCAACCAACTCCTCTATACGCTGCCCAATATCCCACACGAATCCGTTCCTTCGGGCAAATCAGCAGATGACAACGAAACTGTCTTCACACACGGCATCCTACCAAATTTAGGTGTAGATGAAAAATTGGCCCATTGGGACTTAATCAAAAAATACGACATCATCGACTTTGAGCTTGGAGTGAAAATTTCCGGTGCCGGATTTCCTGTGTACAAGGGAAAGGGTGCCCGACTTCAGCGGGCTTTGATTAATTTTTTCCTAGACGAGGCCCTTCAGGCTGGATATACGGAAATTCAACCGCCCGTTTTGGTCAACGAAGACAGTGGATATGGTACGGGTCAGCTTCCCGACAAGGAAGGGCAAATGTATTTTGCCCCGGTAGATAACCTATACCTAATACCCACTGCGGAAGTGCCCATCACGAACATCTATCGAAACGAAATATTACAGGAAGAACAGCTACCTATCAAAAACGTAGGATACACCCCTTGCTTCAGACGGGAAGCTGGCAGTTGGGGGGCACATGTAAGAGGGCTCAACAGACTACATCAATTCGACAAGGTAGAGATCGTCCACATTTGCCACCCGGATAAGTCCTATGAGGCGTTGGAAGAGATGAGTACTTACGTACAAGGATTGCTGCAAAAGCTTGAGCTGCCCTACCGGGTGCTGAGGCTATGCGGTGGGGATATGGGCTTCACCTCCGCACTTACCTACGACATGGAAGTATTTTCTGCTGCACAGGAGAGGTGGCTGGAAGTTAGTTCTGTTAGTAACTTCGAAACATTTCAGGCAAACCGCCTAAAATTACGCTTCCGGGATGAAAGCAAAAAAACCAATTTGGCGCATACGCTAAACGGAAGTGCGCTTGCCTTACCGCGGATCGTAGCAGCAATATTGGAAAACAACCAACACGCCGAGGGCATCAAAATGCCGGAAGTATTGGTCCCTTATTTGGGATTCGATTGGATTCGGTAACCATAGCCACTATACTCTATTGGAGAGGTCTTGATTCTGCGCTCTAGTGGAATCAAGACCCTTTCCTTTCTGATCCTAAAAGCGAGGACTGGACTTACCGCTCGATTACCAGAGCGAATCAATGCCCAATCGCTCCTGCCACCCTTTTACTTCGGTCAATAAATTATCCAAGACCTGCATTTGGGCTCTTTCCAACGGGGCATCCGTACTGCGGCACTTCACCGGGGTTTCAAAACCTCGCTTGGATAAAAAGTAACGAGCTCCAAGCTGATACTGTTTGCCGATTTTTTGTTCTGCCACCCGAAGCCTTTCCTGCAGCCATTCCACCTCATGGCGATGGCGGGGATTCGATGCATGATCGCACATCCAAGTGATGATGTCGGGATAAAAATTACCAGCAATAGGGGAAAGACCTGCCCCTCCATATTGTAACGAAGCGGCCGCACTGCCGATATGGGCATTATAAATCTCTAAGTCAGTACCCTTGCTTTTATCCAACTTAGCCCTGATCTGCGCAATATCTTCGGTAGTATCCTTGTGATAAATAAAACGCTCGGATGCTACCATAAAATCCATTATGGCGGGCGTTACGATGCGCTTGTAGGGAGACGGACATTCGTAGGTTCCCATACGAATCCCATCGGTATCCTGCAAGAATTCGTCAAGGCGTTGGATCAAGCGTCCATCCGATTCGGACTTCTCCGCAAAATGACTGGTTATCAAGATCACGGCGTCGACACCGGTATCCCGCATCTTTTTGGCAAAATCAGCTTGCGACCTAACATTCTCTCCAAAAGAGCCGGTAGCCACTACCGGAATCTTGCCTCCGACATGCTTAACCACGTGGTTTGTCAGTTGAATACGTTCCTCACTGGACAGATGATACATCTCGCTGCTCAGGCAGTTGGCAAAAAATCCCGTCGCCCCAGCTTGAAGGTAGTAGTCCATGAGACGGCTCATTCCACTGTAATCGATGGCACCATTTTCTTTGTACACAGTCAGCATCACAGGAATAAACTTTTGACGTTCCTTAGGGACCGATGGAGATTCAACTAGGCGGGAGGCCATCGGCTGGGCCACGCCCTGTAGACCAACCGTTGTCATTCCCAAGCCCAAACCAAGCTTGCTCAAAAAGTTTCTTCTCGACACATAAATTGATGAATTCATTGTTATGGGAGTTAATGGGTTATTTCTTGATAGCTTCATCGGGTGATAAGGTTATGGTAGGGAATCAATAGTCTATACCTACTGAATGCATACTGCCAACCTAGCAAAACAGACCAGTGGAGAACGAACTTTTTACTCTTCACCTCTTTTTCTAGCGAAAATACCTTACTTCCCCGATAGCTTGTATCTTTGCAGCATGATGCGGCAGGAAATCATCACCTTGGTAAAGAAAGAGGCAACGCTGGAATGGCGGCAGAAATACGCCCTGAACGGCATATTGCTCTATGTGATCAGCGCGGTTTACATCACCTACCTAAGCGTGGGAGTCAAAGGTGGCACTCTTCAGGTTCCTACATGGAATGCCCTTTATTGGATCATCATTCTGTTCTCTGCCGTGAATGCGGTAGCCAAGAGCTTTATCCAGGAAAGTCAGGGCAGGCAGCTTTATTACTATATGATCGCCTCTCCGGAAGCAATCATCCTTTCCAAAACCATTTATAACACAGGGCTCACGCTGTTGCTTTCTTTGCTGGGGTATGCGGTTTTTTCCGTGATTATGGGAAACCCGGTTCAAGATCAACCCATGTTTCTACTGAACCTCCTGCTGGGCGCCGTCGGCTTTTCTTCTAGCCTCACGATGGTTTCCTCCATTGCAGGCAAGGCTGGAAACAACGGCACACTGATGGCTATTTTGAGCTTCCCCGTCCTCATTCCCATCCTACTACTCACCATTCAAATCTCTCAAAACGCCATCGATGGGCTAGACAGAAGCGTCAGTTACGATAAAATGATCACCCTATTGGCCATCAATGGGTTAGTCGGTTCATCCTCTTACATACTCTTCCCCTATCTCTGGAAAAGCTAACCGCACATACCGATCAAATAAGCAACTAACACGCCCGTTCAAGTCCCAATTACGTTGATCAAATAAACCCTATTATAATAAAGAATTAGGGATTTAAACCTTACTTTTGTCGTAAGACTATGTGAAATCGAACATACGGAAAGGGTCGCACGTAAAATTGATTATGATGCGGCAACCTGTATCCCGAAAGGGAGGCTGTAGACCCGTGACGAATAAATTATAAACACATGAAATCAACTTGGTGGAAGGTATTGGCCATTATCTTACTGGCGTATACCATCATTGCAGGCGTCCTAGCTGACGTGCCACGCCTCCCCATTCTTAATGAAACGATCCGCGCATTGTATTTCCATGTAACCATGTGGTTCAGCATGATCCTATTGCTTACAGTGGGAATCGTGTATAGCATTCGGTTTTTGAAAAACAACCGCTTGGAAGATGATGATATGGCCGTGGAGTTTACCAATGGCGCTATTTTGTTTGGCGTGATTGGAATCGTCACAGGCAGCCTATGGGCCAGGTTCACCTGGGGGGCCTACTGGACCAATGACCCGAAACTGAACGCTGCAGCGGTGGGACTCCTTATGTATTTTGCCTATCTCATTCTTCGGAATTCCCTTACGGACATGCATCAGCGGGCCAAAATCAGCGCCGTATACAGCATATTCGCCTATGCGGCGTTTATCCCACTGATATTCGTCTTACCCCGCCTTACAGACAGTCTTCACCCCGGAAACGGCGGAAATCCCGGATTCAATGCCTACGACATGGACAGTCAGCTTAGAATGGTCTTCTACCCGGCGATTGTCGGATGGACACTCTTGGGGGCTTGGGTCAGCACGGTGCGCGTAAGGCTACGGAGAATGGAGCGTAAAATGGAGGAAAACTTAATTAATCAATAGACACATGAAATCGAGCACGAGGCAAGCAGCACACGGAGGGACGCCCCGATAGTTATCGGAGAATTCGTGCGACCTGCCTGCCGGTAGGCAGGGATTCCATCTGACCGCTTAAAGACAAATTATATACACATGAAATCGAGCACGACGCAAGCGACACACGGAGGAACGATTGTAATACGTGCGAGATTCCATCTGACCGCTTAAAGACAAATTATAAACAGATGAAAAAATTACTGTTCATTTCGCTGATCCTGCTTTCCCTTTCGCTCAAGGCCCAGGATAAAATCGAAATAACTGGGGAAGACTACCAAAACACCGGCGTAGAGATGGCTGATGTGATGCGGTCAAATGGCAAAATCTTCGTTTTGGTGGGGATAATTGGAATTGTTTTGGGGGGAATTTTGGTTTATGTGATACAGACAGACCGGAAGATTTCCAAACTGGAAGAGCAATTTAAAGATCTATCTTAAAATAGGGTAAGGTATGCCTGCATAAATTCAACTGGTAAAAGGATGGAATTAAGCATGACGTAGCCGAGACGCAAAGGGACAACGAACATACATGCTGCCTACCAGTAAGCAGGCATTCCGAAAAATCGAAAAAGGTTGTGACCACTGAAAATCAATTATTGACACATGAAATCGAGCATGACGTAGCTGTCACACAGTGGGCTGCCCCGATAGCTATCGTGGCAACCATGCGAGATTCCATCTGACCGCTAAAGAACAAATTATAAACAGATGAAAAAAGGACATATCATAGGACTGGGAATCATTGGCGTAGCCATAATGATCATTATCACTTCAATAGGGGATGCCAGTACTTACGAGAGCTTCTCAACCGCTCGCATACTTGCCAGCAATGGTGACGTAAAACCGATCCACGTAGTAGGAGAACTTAAAAAGAACGACGCGGGAAAAGTAGTCGGTATCGAAGTGGGAGAAGACAAAACCTCTTTCACCTTCCTTATGGTGGACAATGACGGCACCGAGCAACAGGTGTACTACAACGAACCTGTACCTGCGGATTTCGAGCGTTCTGAGCAAGTGGTCGTGATCGGTTCCTACAAAAATGAATCCATCTTTGTGGCCGAAAAAATCCTCATGAAATGTCCATCTAAGTATCAGGAGACCGATGTCCAAGCAGCCTCCATGTAATTACCATTCTCACTTGTAAATCAACCCAAAGGATAATGATCAATACCTTCGTTGGTAATTTGGGGCACCTGATGACGATAGTCGCTTTTGTGACGGCCATCATCACTGCCTTTTCCTACTTTCAATATATCAAAGCCCCGGAACTAGAAAAGGCTTCTTGGAGAACGTTTAGTAGATTCACCTTTTATGTGCATTCGATTGCCAGCGTAGGAATGGCAATAGCGTTATTTGAGATTATCTACAGTCATCGGTTTGAGTATTTTTATGCATACTCCCACTCCTCTGTAGCACTACCCGTCCATTACATGATATCGAGTTTCTGGGAAGGGCAGGAAGGGGCTTTCATACTTTGGATTTTTTGGAACGTTGTTCTAGGACTCATACTCATCCATACCAATAAATTCTGGGAGGGTCCGGTCATGTTGGTATTTGCTTTGGTTCAAGCGTTTTTGGTTTCGATGATTTTGGGGGTGGTGATTGGCGACCTGAAAATTGGTAGTTCCCCCTTTATCCTTTTACGGGATGTGTCAGACGCTCCGATTTTCCAAATCAACCCAGACTTTATCCCAGAAGACGGTACGGGATTAAATCCCCTTCTTCAGAATATATGGATGGTAATCCACCCACCCACGCTATTTTTGGGATACGCTTCTACCCTGGTTCCCTTTGCGTACCTGATGGGAGGGTTGATCATGAAAAAATATTCCGACTGGGTCAGGCCGGCCCTCCCTTGGGCGATATTTTCTGCCATGATATTGGGCATGGGAATCATCATGGGGGCTTACTGGGCTTATGTCACCCTTAACTTTGGCGGTTATTGGAACTGGGATCCGGTGGAAAACGCAGTATATGTACCTTGGCTGGTGATGGTGGCAGCTATACATACCATGATCACCTATAAGAAAAGCAGTACGGCACTGAAAACTTCCATCGTCTTAGTGATCAGCTCTTTTATCTTGGTATTATACGCTACCTTCTTGGTGCGCAGTGGAGTACTGGGAGATTCCTCCGTCCACTCCTTTACCGACTTGGGGCTATCGGGGCAGTTATTGATCTACATGCTGTTTTTTCTGTTCGTGGCAGTATTTTTTTCTGTCAAGGAATGGAAGCACATTCCGACTTCAGAAAAAGAGGCGTCCGTGTATTCCAGAGAGTTTTGGATATTTATCGGCGCCACTACGCTGGGTTTGATGGCATTTCAGGTGATCGTACCTACCTCTATTCCTGTGTATAACGCCATTGTAGAGGGGCTGGGTGGCATCTCCAATATGGCTCCGCCTGCAGACCAAGTTGGCTTTTATACCAAATTTCAGCTATGGTTTGCCGTTGCTCTGGCACTGTTAACGGGGGTTGGCCAGTATTTCTGGTGGAACAAAATGGATAAAAAGGACCTGAAGGATGCTCTGGGAACGCCCTATGTCATTTCCATGATCCTGGCGGCAGCCATTATCACCCTTGGAAAGGTCTATGATGTCAGTTATATTGTGGTAGTATTGGCCGGAGCCTTTACCATTGTTGCAAACGGTTCCATTCTGATCAAGTTGATTAAATCGGGCTCTCTAAAGCTTACGGGAGGATCCGTAGCCCATATAGGCTTGGGTATGGTACTGATCGGTGTCATGTTTTCTTCGGGGTATTCCGACACGATCTCCATCAACATGTCCGGCCTGACCTATAAAAAAGACTGGGAGGACGAACTCAACAAACAAAACGTGCTTCTCTGGATCAACAAGCCCCTTCAAATGAAGGAATATGAGGTCATTTATCGGGGCCGTCATAAAAAAGTATCCGGTGTACCCGGTTATGTAAAAGCCGATCTGCTGGAGTCTACCGACGGTGTCAATCAAGCAATAGCACTGGATGATATTCGGATCAAGGACAAACTTTACCATAGAAAAGGGGACACGGTGGACATTGTATTGGAACAAAACAGCTACTTTAAGGTAGAATACTATCAGAAGGACGAGCTGCAGTTTACGCTGTACCCCATGTCCCAACCCAATCCCACCATGGGCCTGATCTCATCTCCGGATTCCAAGCGGTACTTGTCGAGAGACTTGTACACTCACGTTTCGGCCATCAACGACTATGAAGAACCGGAGTGGAAAGAAGATCAGTTTGAGGGTGCTGCCCCCGGAGAGCAGTTCTTCATAAACGATTTTGTCACGTTTTTTGAAGGTGCCGAAATTGTTAAAGAAGTCGATGGTGTGGAACTTATGGAAGGGGATATCGCAGTAAAAGCGACACTGATTATCAACGATTACGACGTGGAAAAAAGATTGGAACCTATCTTCCTCATACGTGGAAATCAGGTAGGAAAAATATCCCACGTCGACAATGACCTCGGCATTAAGGTGGAAATCGAAAATATTGTCCCGGAAGATAATAAGTTCATGTTCAAGTACAACACCTATCAAAAAGACTACGTGGTGATGAAGGCTTCAATTAAGCCGTTCATCAATGTACTCTGGATGGGCACCATCATCATGCTGATAGGTTTCACCGTGGCGATATATCGCCGCTACGACGAGTTTACCAAAATGAGAAATAAGGGTTTGGAATAAATTTTCAAGACATATTAACTATCTTCATAGCCCCTGACCTAGGTCAGGGGCTTTGTTGTTGTAATTTGACTGGAACAATGGAATTTAAAATCGCCATACTTGGTACCGGAAACGTTGCTTGGCACCTGGGTGGGGCCTTGGAAAACGCAGGACACATCATCACGGAGGTATATGGACGAAACCTACAGCATGCCGAGAAAATCACCAACCGCCTATATGCCACAGAAGCCAAGTGCGATCTCGATTTCAGCGAAAGCGAAGCAGAAATTTTTATCCTAGCGGTGTCAGATCAAGCCATCGCATCCCTCGCAGATGCGGTGATTTTACCGGAAGGGAGTATTTTAGTGCACACAAGCGGTACCATGCCTTTGGAAATCCTTGGGTACAGTTCAGCAACCTTCACCGGCATTCTATACCCCCTCCAAACCTTGAGTAAATACCATCCCCTGGATTTTTCAGAAGTGGCCCTCCTGCTGGAATCGGATGACTCAGACACATTGAAAAAATTGCGAAAACTTGCCAACAGCCTAAAATCCCCACACTACACGGTAAAATCCAAAGACCGGCAGGCGGTACATGTGGCGGCCGTCTTCGCCAGCAACTTTACCAATCACCTGCTAGGGATTGCTGAAAGAATCATGGAACGGCATGGCCTGGATTTTGAGATGCTAAAGCCATTGATTATCGAGCAAATCAGCAAATCGCTGGAGATTGGGGCCAAAAGAGCCCAAACCGGACCTGCCGTAAGAGAGGATTTGGATACGCTCGAAAACCACCATCAATTTCTCCAGTTTGACGAAAAATTGGCAGAAATTTATCGCTCAATCTCCCAACATATACTGGACACTTGGTCTTCTGAGGGCTAGATCCGTGGCAAGACATTTCTCCTGATGAATCAAGTAGGATATTCCCTTTGCACAACAGAAATTAAGACGTATGGCCCAAAAGAAAATCAGACAAGTCAGTGAATTGCACGAATTGACGTTAGAAGAGTTGGATCTCCCACGACAATCCTTGGTTTCGGCCGCCCAAAAAGCCGTTGAAAAAGCGTACGCACCTTACTCCCAGTTCTTAGTCGGGGCTGCGGTTTTATTGGACAATGGCATCGTGATTTCAGCTAATAATCAAGAAAATGTCTCCTTTCCCGTTGGAACCTGCGCAGAACGGCTTGCACTGGGATATGCGTGTGGTCAGTATCCCGCAGCCAATCCGCTAAAAATCGCTATAGCTGCGCGCCGGATGGAAACCCCCTCTACCTATGCCGCTGTCACCCCCTGCGGCATGTGCCGCCAAACCATCAGTGAGTACGAGGTTCACTTCGGACAGGAAATGGAAATACTGATACTGACCCCCAACCAAACGGTACTGGTCAGTGATGGAGTCAAGCATTTGCTACCCTTTAAGTTTGAAGATCTAAACCGTTAACTCTATGAGCACCTACTACCAAGGGAATGTGCGCTGTCGATTTCACAAATCCTACCTGTGCTCATCAAAACCCAACAGCCGTACCCGCGAAATTTGGCTGGTTCTGCATGGCTATGGGGAACCGGGATGAATTACTTACTCCTGAAAAGAGACAGGAACAGGAAGCCCTTTGGGCACAAGTAGTGCCAAACAATCGGCTTGTAAAAACATACGATGGAGGTCATGAATTAGACGATCGGTTGCTTTGCGAAATTTTCGACACCTAAGGGGGCTATTGATCCGTTTGTGTTAGTTGCCTGTTCAGATTAGGAAAAAACTTATTATATTGAAAGGCTAATAAGACCTAACCGATTCGAAACATGCTTTTCAAAACACCGAATTTTCTTCTATTTGCGGCATTTCTTGCCTGCATGCTACAGGGCTGCGGAGAAGCCGAGGTAGAAGATACCAGAAAATGGTACAAGGGGAACTTGCACACCCACTCTTACTGGAGCGACGGAGACGAGTTTCCTGAAATCATTATGGACTGGTATAAATCCCATGACTACCATTTCGTGGCCTTGACAGATCATAATATTTTCGCCGAGGGTGAAAAATGGGTGACGATCAACGAAGACAGTGTATACCAAGAAGCTTTTCAGAAATACTTGAAACTATACGGCGAAGAGTGGGTAAAATACACAGAAGACGAGGGCACCCTACAGGTACAATTAAAGACCTATGCCGAATATGCGCCGTTATTTGAAGAAGAGGAAAGGTTTTTGATGATTCCCGCACAAGAGATATCTGATGGATATAAAGGAAAACCACTGCACCTAAATGTCACCAACCTGGATAAAATATTTCTCCCAACAGGCGGCGAAAGTGTAGCCGAGGTACTCCAAAACAATATTAATGCGGTTTTAGAACGTAGACGGGAAACCGGCCAGCCTATGTTGGTACACATCAACCATCCCAACTTTCGCTGGGCCATCACGCTACAGGACATAGTCAAGCTCAAAGGCGAGCGCTTTTTTGAAGTTTACAATGGACACCCCCAGGTTCATAATATGGGAGACGGCCTGCGAATGGGCACCGAGCGAATGTGGGACTTTATCAACATTGCCTATATTCAAAAAGGACAGCCGCTACTTTTCGGCTTGGCCACAGACGACAGCCACAATTACCACCGCTTGGGGAAGGAATTTAGCAATTCCGGACGGGGATGGGTCATGGTACTTGCTGACTCGCTAAACCCAGGGGCATTGATAGACGCACTGGAAGCTGGGGACTTCTATGCTACTTCGGGAGTGAACTTGGACAAGGTGAGCTATCGAAACAATTCCCTGTACGTAAAAGCGAGCGAAGAAGCCGGTGTAACCTACACCATTGAATTTATCGGATGTAGGGAAGGAGAACGTGAAACGGAGGTTTTGGCTACAGTAAAGGAATCGGAGGCAACATTTGACCTAACCCCTGACCTACTATTTGTCCGGGCAAAAGTCACTTCGAGCCGAAAACAACAGAACCCCGTAGAGGATATGGTATTTGAGATGGCCTGGACGCAACCGGTTAGACCATCCTAAATCAAGTAGCCTTATTCCACCATTTCCAAACCGAGCTTCATTCAACTCATGACAAAAATCCTCCCCCTGATCCTTCTGTTCTACGGTGTATCTGCCTTAGACCAATTTTTACTGGGACAACAAATGGATTTTGAGGACTACGATCCTATTTCCACGTTGGTAGTTCCCGAAAACCCCGTATACCGGGCCAAGTTCCCCTTTGTCGACATACACAGCCATCAATCCAACGTGACCCAAGAGCGAATCAACCTCCTGCTACGGGAAATGGGAGAGTTAAACATGGCTACCATGGTCAATCTGAGCGGGAAATCCTTTGCCCGTGGACGGAGTGAAATCGACGCACAGGAATACCTAAATTCCATGATCCGGCGCTTCAATGGTGTGGCACCCGGTAGGTTTGTCGTCTTCACCAATCTTTCATTCGAAAACTTCGGCAGTGCTGACTGGACCGCCAAAGCCGTGGCCGAGCTGGAAACTGATGTAGAAAATGGAGCCAAAGGGCTCAAAATATTTAAGAATCTAGGTCTCTCTGTAAGAGATATTGACGGAAAACGGGTGCCGGTAGACCACCCACACTTGGACCCCGTGTGGGCCAAATGCGGCGAATTGGGCATTCCAGTACTGATTCACTCTGCAGATCCTGCCCCCTTTTGGGAGCCTATGAATGCGGAAAATGAACGGTGGCTAGAGCTAAAGATCCATCCGGGAAGACGTAGAGGCGCCGATAATCCCGCTCCCTTTGAGCAGATCATCGCAGAACAGCACCGTGTATTCCGAAAGCATCCGACCACCACCTTCATTAATGCCCACATGGGATGGATGGCCAATGATTTGGACAAGGCCGCCAAGCACTTAGACACTTATCCGAATGTGAATTTCGGTATTGGGGCGGTAATCGCCGAATTCGGCAGACAGCCAAGGAAGGCGCGTGAGTTTTTCATCCAATACCAAGACAGGCTATTGTTTGGAAAAGATGCCTATAACAAGGAGGAGTTTTACACTTACTTTCGCGTACTGGAAACCGAAGACGAATATTTTCCCTATTACAAAAAATACCACGCATTTTGGCGTATGTATGGCCTGGGCCTGCCGGATGAAGTCTTGAAAAAAGTATACTACAAAAATGCGCTTCGGATCATTCCTAACATGGATAAAAGCCTATTTCCGAACTAACACCAAAAAAGCAGTCCGATTGAAAAGAATTGCCCCACCCTATTCCGGATTTCATCCTTAGGGTGGGGTTCCTTTTTAGACAGGTTAAAAGTGAAAGATTTTGGTATGGCCGTTGGCATCTTTTACCTCCAAATATACCTGGTCTACCGTGGTATCTGCTAGCCGGTAATCCCTGGAAAAACCCGCATATTCCTCCACATAATCTGAATTGATTTTCCGTAGGGTACGATTATCGTAGAAAGTGACTTCCGTACCAAGCGTTTCAATGCCAATCACGGTAAGTGAAATCACGTTGGAACCTTTGGCCTTTGCGAAAGCTACCAAGGCTTTGTCAAAGGCCTTTTTTGAAGTTACAGGAAACGTCACGGCATCTTCCTTGTTGCTCACCTGTACACGGTACTCCCCTTCCGGTACTTGGGTTAAGTTAAACGGAACGGATACCGGTTCATTTGCATGAAACGACACCTTGTCGATCATTTTTCCCTTCTCATCGTAGATGGAAACGGTAATTTTTCCCACCCCCTCTTTTAAGATCAGGTTGAAGCATTGGTCTTTAAATTCCAGCACGGCTACTTCCTCCAGCTTTCTGTCTGGGAAGATCGGATCGGCAAATGAGAAAGTAGCTACTGCAAGCGCAAGAAATAAGGTCATCAGCGTTTTCATAGTATTAGCGTTTTTTGGTTGACTTGTTTGATTTTGTTTGACTCACCCATTGCTAATGCCATACCATGTCCCAACCTCCAATACCTGATGCGCCTGAAAATGGATTATCCCGTATAGCGGCCGTACTCCTTTACACATCGAATTGCGCCAGATCTGCTTTGACTAATTGTCACAAAACCGAACACTTGTACAAAAACTGTTTTCCAAACGATACACATTTTTCCTAAAAACCTGATTTTCTTCCCTTCAAAAAGGTTGCACCACGTGACGAAAAAAAAATGAATTTATTTATTGTAACCAACTCGCATTCTATCGATTAAAAAATGTATTGTATTAAATCCGAACACATTACTGTATCAATCCGACACATTTCCAGTCCGAGAAAATAATTGAAGGGATGCCGCAAGCCGACACCAAAGCATAAAAAAACCTCCGTGTTTGGTGACCGATCGAATCCGGCCAACTCACACGGAGGTAAACCACAAAGAGGCCTACTGATTAAAACGGTCGTCCTAATGCCGCATACCAAATCCCTCCTAAAATATGTGTAAGGAAAGATTCATCCTGAAAGGCCTCGTCCGTATGTCCGAGCCCTGTATAAAATATCCTCCCCCCGTCAAATACGTGGTACCAAGAAATCGGATGATCCACCATTCCCATAGACTGTCCATTTCGCTGACCTACATCATAGGATGTTTCGTCCAGCTTTACCAATACATTGACATTTTTATTGAAGTTTTTGAACGCATACCATTCATCGGTCATCAACCAGTTTTCTTGTAAATGGTAGGTAGACGGATGGTTTCTGTTTACTACTTTCAATCTAGCGGTCTGCTGATGGGGATGGTGTGCAAACTGGGCACCGATCATGTCATTATACCATTTCCAGTCATATTCCGTGTCCGTGGCACTGTGGATACCAACTACCCCTTTTCCACTTTGGACAAACTCCTGAAATGCGGCCTTCTGCGCATCATTAAAAATGGTCCCGGTCGTACTCATCAAAATGATCACATCGTATTTCTCCAGCTTCTCCTTAGTAAACTCCGCCTCATCCTCTGTGGTATACACCTGAAAGCGGTGCTTGGACGCTAATTTTTTGATGGCCATCACGCCATCCGGGATAGACTGATGACGGAATCCCTTGGTTTTGCTAAAGACCAGTGCCCTAAATTGCCCTTGAGCCTGACTTTCATTGGTATGAAAAGCCAGTATCGACAGCATGAAGATTACAAAGGACAGCGCCTTCATTCGAAATTTTTTGTTCATGGGTATTGTTTTTAGAAACTGAGGTCGATTATACAATTATTATTCTACAATTTCGAATTTTTCTGCGGCAACTTTTCGGGTAAATGCGTCAAAATGCCACCACTCCGAGCCTATTCCGCTAAATCCAGCACCGCTCATCACTTCACGCAGTAATTCACGGTTTTGGATATGCGCCTGTGTAATCTTGCCCTCCCGAAGCATCTGATCCTCTCTGTCCGGGTACGCCGGATACCCAAAAAAATCATAATGTGTACCCAGGTCCAAAGCTTCGCCCGTTTGCTTGTTGGCAAGCGTGAGGTCTACCGCTACCCCATAGTTATGCAAACTCCCCCGCCTCGGATCCGCTACGTAGAGAGGCTTTAGGCTATCAGGTTTATCTAAATTATCCCAAAGAATCCACTGAACCGATCGTGGCCGTACGCCATCATAAACCAAAAGGGTCAATTCAGCATTTTGCTGCTGTAGTAGGTCGTAAGCAGTCTTTAGCATCTGCGCCACCTCAGGCTGCAGGTAGGCATTTTCCAAATCGCCATATACATCCATTCCGAAAAAATTATCGGTGGTGGAATATTTCAATTCTACCAAAGCCTCTGGAATGACCTCTTGAACATTGGCTAAACCCGCATCAAGGAGCCGCTGCTCCAACTCTCCCACTACTGCCACGGTAGCCGGAACATTTTGTACTCCCCGATCCAGACTTGGCGACACCTCTTCCACCGAGGGAGACCCATTTACACTGGCTCCCCCCGGGCTGGATGGCCCACAACTTACTGCCAATAAACCGATGAACAATAGCTTAACCTGCTTCACGACGGATTCCGGTTAAAGACAGTGGCACTTGCTTGCGCCAGTGGCAGGAGCAACACGTCTGCCATGACCACATGCCTGGGCCGGGTGACTGCGAAGGCAATGATCTCTGCTACATCATCGGCTGTAAGCGGATCGAAGCCATCGTACACGCCCGATGCCCTATCCGCATCTCCCTTGAATCGCACCAGCGAAAACTCGGTCTCCACTGCTCCAGGGTGTATGCCCATCACTTTGATACCATGGGGATTCAGGTCCACCCGCATGCTCTTGGTGAGGGCATCTACTGCATACTTCGAAGCGCAGTACACGTTACCTTTTGGGTAAATTTCCTTTCCGGCTATGGAACCGATATTGATAACCTGCCCACTCTTACGTGTTACCATTCCGGGTATGACGGTCTTGGAAACATAAAGCAACCCTTTTACATTGATATCCATCATGGCATCCCAATCTTCTACCTTCCCTTCGTCTATGGTATCAAGTCCGTGGGCATTTCCCGCATTGTTTATCAGGACTTCGATTTCTTGCCACTCCGTGGGAAGGGAACTAAATGCGCGGGTTACTTCCGACTGATCCCGCACGTCAAACGATAAAGACCAGTAAGGAGTGCCGGTGGGAAGGGCCTCTGCCAGCTCACGCAACCGTTCCAGCCGCCGGCCACAAGCCAGGATCGCATATCCCGCCTTTGCCAAATGGATGGCTGTCGCCCATCCAATACCGGAAGTCGCACCGGTAATACAAGCTATCTTTTTTTCCATGCTTGAATTTAAAAATTTCTCCGAAGGGATAAAATTCTAGCATGCCTAAAAACCGAACTGGGAGAAATTATTGAAAATTTAAGTATAGCGTAATGCTCTTTCGGCGTATGTCACTGATCGAATCGGTAACCCTTGGGTCACCAAATCCAGGTCGGTAAAGATTTGTCAAGCCATGTGAAAAGCGGATTTCGGGAGAGAATTTGAAGTACTTAAAATAAAGGTCAAACCCCATTCCCATCTCCAAGGCTACATCCCTACCCCTTAGAACTACCGGATCCTCATCTGCTTCCTCCTGATTTTTGGTGCGCAGCTGCCCGTTTACGCCACCGATAAAAAACATGCGGGTATTGTTAAACCGCTCGGATTTATACTTGAAAAGTAAGGGCAATTCTACCAAGGTCTCCTCGGTCATCAGCGGAACGGTATTGATCCCAACTCCTCCGGCTACGTTGGAAGCATCCGTAAAAACCTGCACATCGGTCTTATGCTCATAAAAGCCTACCTTCGGGGTTAGCATAATATTCACCTGATCGTGCAGCCGGGTGGTCACCAAAAAACCCAAGGCAAAGCCTGGGGAAAAGGAAGTCATCACCGCCCGGACATTAGACAATCCGGCATTTGCAGGATCCATAAAGGCATCGGAATATTTTACCCGCAGGCTGCTGCTATGGGCGGCCAAAAAGAACCCATAGGATATAAACTGGTCATCGTTTCCTGAATGGTGAATGGCAATATGCCTTTGCTGCGCGTAAAGGCCGTTGGATACTATTGAGAATAGGAAGATTAAGAAAACTATTTTTCCCCTACATAGATGGAGCTTATTCCGAACGTGAGTGGTGTGCATGTTGTGTTTTTGAAGCCTACCCTTTCCAGTATATCCAGAAAGTCCTTGCCGTCCGGAAAAACCTGTACAGATTCCGGAAGATAGGTATAAGCGGCATTGTCTTTTGAAACAACCTTTCCAATTTTTGGTAAAATATATTTAAAATAAAAATTATATGCTTGCTTCATCGGGAATTTTTTGGGTTTGGAGAATTCCACGATGACCGTTTTGCCCCCGGGCTTTAAGACCCGACGCATATCCGCCAATCCTTTTTCCAGATTTTCGAAGTTCCTGACACCAAAAGAAACGATGACAGCGTCGAATTTATTTTCTTTGAACAGCAACTTTTCCGAATCCCCCAATTGCAGCTCGATGCGATCATCCAACTTTCGCTTCTTGAGCTTCTTTCTCCCCTCAGAAAGCATTCCTTCAGAAATATCCACTCCGATTACCTTATCGGGGTTGAGGGCCAATGCCTCAATGGCAAAATCCCCCGTCCCGGTGGCAATATCCAAAATCAACTTCGGTTGGTCTTTCTTTAGTAGGCTAACAGCCTTTTTTCGCCAGATAATATCTATACCTAAGCTTAACACGTGGTTTAGCAAATCGTACTTCTTGCTGATGTTATTAAACATGTCAGCCACCTGCTCCTTTTTACCACCTTCTTTATCTTTGTAGGGAACTACTGTCATATCGCTTATTTGGACGTCAAAGTTACTAACTAAACCCTAGCTACGGAAAAATGTTAAAGATTAATTGGTAGGCCTTGTTTAATTAGAAAAGCTTACCTTTGTGCAAAAATCCAGTACGATGATCAAGCAAGCGAAATTTTTAATCAGCAACACGGACTATAAAAAGTGTCCTTCTCCCGACAAGCCGGAGTTTGCCTTTATCGGTAGATCCAATGTTGGCAAAAGCTCGCTCATCAACATGCTTTCCAACCAAAAGAATCTGGCAAAGACCTCTGGAACTCCAGGTAAAACCCAGTTAATCAATCACTTTATCATAGATAACAACTGGTATCTGGTCGACTTACCTGGCTATGGATTTGCCAAGGTAAGCAAAGTCCTGAAAGCAGAATGGGATAAAATGATCCGAGAATACCTTACCCAAAGGGATAATCTGGAGGCGGTATTCATCCTGATAGACAGTCGATTGGATCCCCAAAAGATTGACCTGGAGTTTACCTATTGGTGTGCCGAAAGGGGCATTCCCTTCGCACTCGTGTTTACCAAAGCCGATAAGCAGTCAGTCACCAAAACCAAAGCCAATGTGGACAAATTTCTGGGCGAGATGAAAACTCTGTACGGAGACTTGCCTGACCACTTCGTGACCTCGGCAGAGACCGGAATCGGAAAAGAAGACCTGATTGCCTATATTGAAGAAAACGTGGCCGAATTCTATCAAAAGTAGTCTCCACAACCCCACTAAGGGACTAGCCAACATACATTAATTATACCGTAATTACATTTATTGCATCATGGAATTTAAAGAATTAGCTACCGTATCCGGAAAACCGGGCCTTTATAAAGTCCTGAAGCCTAGCCGTAGCGGCGTCATCCTAGAATCACTGGACGAAAAAAAAGCCAAAATGGTCGTAGGAGCCAGTCAGCGTGTATCCCTGCTTAGCGAAATTTCCATCTACACCCTGACGGAAGAGGGATCTACCCCGCTTCACGAAGTGATGAAAACCATCGAAAAGGAATTCGCTGGAGACACCGGCGTGCAGGATGCCGATAACGAGGAACTGAAAGCGTTTTTAAAACACGTACTACCCGACTATGACGAGAATAGGGTGTATGTTTCGGATATCAAAAAACTGATCAATTGGTACCACCTCATCCGGAATAAGGCACCAGAAATGCTGACGGACACCGAGGAAAGCCCCACCGAAAATCCGGAGGGAAGTTCCACAGAACCCTAAACACTGCCTTGAATCCTGAGGAAAAGGCGCTCTGGGCTGCCTGTGCAAAAAACCTGCAAAAGCAGCTTTTTCTCCCGGATACACCTTCAAGTGTGTCACGGGAGGACTTGGCTGCATTTATTTGCCCTGCGATCAGTCGGATGCTAAATCAGGACATGGATAGCCTGCTGCAGCTTTGCTATCGGGTAGATTTGGGCGAAGAAAAACTCAAGCATATCCTGCACCACTCCCCGGTAGCTTGCCTGGCGATGGACCTGAGTCTCGCACTGGTAGATCGGCAACTGCTAAAACAACGCCTTCGGGCGACCTACGGGGAGGGGCTTTAAGGAGTGACTGAGGAGCTGAGATTCACCTTTTCCCTCGTCCCAAAGCTCAAAGTTGCCCCATCAGTTCCTCCACCAAGCCTTTGGAACCTATAAATAGGGGCGTTCGTTGGTGCAGCGTTTCAGGTTGTATTTCCAGGATACGTCGGCTGCCGTCGGTAGCCAAGCCTCCAGCCTGCTCTACTATAAATGCCAACGCATTGGCTTCGTACATTAGTCGGATTTTGCCACTCGGATTCTTTGAGGAAGCAGGATACATGTAAATGCCTCCCTTCAGCAGATTCCGATGAAAATCAGCGACCAAGCTGCCGATGTAGCGGGAAGTCCTGCCCTTGCGCTTACAGGTATTCAAAAACTCCACCACGCCCAGGCCTACGGTCGGAGTAAGGCCGTCGTTGATCGTAAAGATTTCACCGGAAGCCGGTGCCTGAATACTCGGATGCGAAAGAAAAAATTCGCCAAGTGAACGTTCATACGTAAACCCATTCACCCCACTGCCGGTGGTATACACCAACATGGTGGATGAACCATAGAGCACATAGCCAGCAGCGACTTGCTTCACCCCGCTTTGTAAGACATCTTCGGGCGCAATGGAAGATCCTAGGGGCGTCACACGCCGGTAGACCGAAAAGATAGTGCCTATGGACACATTTACATCTATATTGGAAGAGCCATCCAGCGGATCAATCGCTACCACGTATTTCCCGGTCTTGTTTTGCAGATCGATGACCTCATCGTCTTCCTCGGACACAATGGCACATACCTCGCCGCCTTTGCTCAATGCCCGAATAAAGCGGATATTGGCCACGACATCCAATTTTTGCTGTTCTTCTCCCTGCACGTTGGTATGTCCGTAGGCCCCTGTGACGTGCGACAGTCCAGCCCTGCCGATTTCCCGCGAAACGATCTTGGACGCCAAGGCAATGTCCCGCAGTAACTGAGAAAGCTCTCCGGTGGCATAAGGAAAATCGTCCTGCATGCTCTTGATAAAGCGATCCAGGGTCACTCCCACGAAGTATCCTAACGAGGAGGTGTCTTGTATGTAAGGTTTGGTCTTCATAACTTTGATCGAATTTACGAAAAATTCCCGTAATCAACGCATTCCTCCCACATGGTCCAGCCCTTTGTCTTTAAATTTGGCGGTGCTTCCGTCAAAGATGCCCCTGCTTTTCAACACGTCGCAAACATCCTTAAATCCAGGTGGAAAAATGGTCTAGTGGTCGTCGTTTCAGCCTCGGGTGACACTACCGACCACTTGGAACGGATCATCGAAAAAGCCTATGGGGAAGCTACCTATGACACTGAACTAGCCGATTTGGAAAGCTACCATCAGGCAATCTGCGCATCGCTATTCCCGGCAGACCATGGCATCTTCAGCCAGGTAGCCAACTCCTTTTCCCAACTCAAACGAAAGCTAGGCAGCGATCTCAGGACGGAAGGGAAGGCCTTTTTATACGACCAAACCATCGTCTTTGGCGAACTGATCTCCACCCGCATCCTGCAGGAATATCTGTGCATGAACGGCCTGTTTTGTGTATGGCAAGATGCCCGCGAACTCATCGCGACCGATTCTACCCACAAGATGGGAAAAGTAGACTGGGTATTGACCATGCAACGATGCCGAAAATACCTGTCTCCAAAATTGGAAGACTATCCGGTAATCACGCAAGGATTCATGGGCAGCGATTGGCTCGGAAACACCACCACGCTGGGCCGCGAAGGGTCGGACTTTACCGCAGCCATCCTTGCCGTAAGCTTGGGAGCCAAATCGGTCTCAATATGGAAAGATGTCGCCGGCATCCTAAACGGAGACCCCGATCTCTTTCCGGACGCCATTAAGTTTGATCACTTGGATTTTGAAGAAGCCGCCGAAATGACCTATTTCGGCACCAAGGTGATCCATCCCAAAACGATCAAACCACTGGCGAAACAGAAAATACCGCTTTATGTCAAATCTTTTGTGAATCCGGATCTTCCGGGCACCGTGATAGGCAGCTTCGAAGACCATCCTAAAATCCCGATCACCATCATCAAGTCCAAACAAGTTTGGATTACCTTCCGGGTTAGGGACCTTTCCAAAGTGGGGGGATTCCACTACGAGGAAATTTTTAAAACCGCCAAGAGTTTCAATTGGAACATCAATTTACTCCAAAGTAGTGCGGTGACCATACACCTAGTGATCGATCAGCCCGAACAGATGCCTGACCCGCTACCAAAACAGCTATTGGAAACATTCCATGTTCAAAAAACAGAAAACCTTCGGTTGGTTACCGTGAAAAATTACGATGATACACATGAAGCAACCTATAGAAATGAATCAAAAGAGGTATATCTGACAGAAAAAAGCCCAAATACTTTGCAAATGCTGCTGCGATAGGGTGCTTAGGATAGGCGCTCCACCACCCGAAGGATACCAGGAAGGTAGCCTGTTCCAAATAAATTCAGATGGACCAACAAAGGATACAGGTTGTACACATCCTTTCTTTCTTCAAATCCGGGCTCCATGGGGAAAAAATCGTTGTATGCCTCATAAAACTCCTCTGAAAAACCTCCAAAAAGCCGGGAAAATGCGATATCCATCTCGCGATGACCATAATATACCGCAGGGTCTATCAAGACTGGGTTCCCTTTCGTGGTCCTCATGATATTGCCAGACCACAGATCCCCGTGCAGCAGAGCGGGCTTCTCACTGGGAAAAAATCCCCAAAGAGCCGGGTAAATAGCCTGTACTTTTTGTACGATTTCAAGAGAAATCAACTGATGGTCATGCGCCCGTTGCAGTAAGGGTTCCAACCGTTCATCGATGAAAAAACTAGTCCAGTCTGGGTGTGACTCGTTGCGCTGGGGCAAGATGGCTATGTAGTTTGGGTGATCGAGACCGAAACCTGCCTGAGTTGCCATATGCAGCTCTGCCAAGCCTTCGGCCAGCGTTCTCCAGTAATCGGTGGACTGAGGTCCTTGCCTCACCCATTCCGTCACGAGGTAATTGGTCCCCTCTACCTGTCCAAACCCGTATACCACCGGGACAAATAAAGAGGTATGGCGGGCCATCAGCTCCAGGCCATGCGCCTCCTCCCGAAAGATATCTCCGTTGGCTTCGTAGTTGAATTTTAGAAAAAAAGCCCCCCAGGAAGTCCTTAAAAGAACCGCCTGATTGGCATTACCCGCAGCAATCAAGGCGTATTTTTTTAGGGAAATGTCTTGGCCAAACACTTTGAAAAGAATGGCCTCAAAAGAGTCATTGGGGTTTTCCATGGATACTTGGAAGGTTCTCCAATTTGGCCAAAAACTGATCTAACGACGCGTCCAGTATTCGATATACTTCCTCAAAGCTACCCAAACCACCGTAATAAGGGTCAGGCACATCCGTAAATGAAGCGTCAGGGGCAAACTCACTCAATAAGTAGATGTGGTCCGTCTTTAGCTTGTACCGTTGACCAAGCTTCACGGTGTTCTGGTAGTTGGAGGTATCCATGGCTACCAAATAATCAAAATTCCGAAAGTCACTCCGCTGTAGCTGCCTTCCTCGGTGGTTGATCGGAATTCCGTACCTATCGGCACAAGCCAATGTCCGCTCATCGGGAAGCTCACCGATGTGAAAATCCGACGTACCACAACTGTCCGAACAAACCAAGCCACTCAATCCACGGGCAGCTACCTTGGCGTTAAAAATCGCTTCCGCCAAAGGCGAACGACAGATATTTCCCAAACAAATAAATAATACCTTAACCATTAAAGGGTGTTTAATAAAAGCGTGGTTTTCACTAGCGCCAGATCGAGCTTACGAAAGGAATAAAATTACACATTTTATTAATTATCCTCCTTATCGATACGCCATTTCTTGTTCACATTTTACTTGATTCTCTATTTCTGCACACTATATGCACAAAAAGCGCTCCAATTAACCCCTGGGAACCAGGAATTTTAATCCGAACAACCCCAAAAAACCCGTTTTAAACCCCGCCAGCTTTGGTTCCCTTCTACTTGCCACAGGGGTGCCGAAGCAAAAAATTTTTCCTTTTGTAACAAAAGTACCTGTTTTACTCCGAAAACATCCCGATTATTGCACTAATCAACGGCCCTTCTTCGAAAGAATGTGGCTTATCCAACACCTAAAATCGATCTGTGATGCAACAGAATATCGGAAAAATTGACAAAGTTATCAGGCTGTCTATCGCACTGTTGATTGCCCTTTTATACTTTACAGGAACCATTTCAGGCACGCTCGCCATCGTACTGGGTGTCGTTGCGGCATCTATGGTAGTCACTTCGCTGGTCGGCTTTTGCCCACTGTATTGCCCATTAGGAATCAATTCCTGTAAAATCAGCAAAAAATAAAACTATTTTTGACATGTATAGAATCGCGATAGCCGTCACGTTCTGGATCAGTTTAAGTTGTTCGCCCAGACAGCAACAGGAACAACAAGTCAGCCAAGCGAACGAAAAAACCGAGTACACCGCGGTTGAATTCAACGAGCTCATACAAAAGACCGCCAACCTGCAACTGGTGGATGTCCGCACACCGGAGGAGTTCCGAAAAGGACACATTGAACATGCCGCTAATGTAAACATCAACGGGGAGGAGTTTCAGGATCAAATACGTGCCCTGGACAAATCAAAACCAGTATATATCTACTGCCTGAGTGGCGCAAGAAGTAAAGCTGCCGCCAACTACCTGAGGAAAGAGGGGTACCAAGAAGTCTATGAAATGCCGGGAGGAATCCTCGAATGGAGGAATGCCGGCCTTCCCGAAATTGTATTGGAAAAACGGGAAAGCGGTGGGATGACCTTGGCCGAGTACCAAAAACTACTCCAAACCGACAAACTAGCCTTGGTGGATTTCTATGCAGTCTGGTGTGCTCCCTGCAAAAAGATGGAGCCGTATTTGGAAAAAATTTCCACGGAAATGGCAGATAAAGTGACTGTGATCCGAATAGATGCCGATGACAATCCAGATTTATGCAAGGAACTGGGTGTTTCCGCCCTGCCTGTACTGAAGCTGTACAAAAACGAAGACTTGGTCTGGGAACACGCAGGGTTTATCGAAGAAGAAGGGGTTCGGAGCCAGTTAAATTAGACCGGCCACCGAATAGTCCCGTTGACCTTGTTCGCCGAAGCGCCTATTCCTTTCGGTTAGCCGTAGAAATTCGGTGTGGGATTTAGCGTTTTGTTCTTCCATTGGTGCCAATAGGGATAAGCTGGTGGAACCTCGCTTGCTTCGTCTAGCCGCTTGATTTGATCGACTGACAACGCCCAACCTACCGCGCCCAGATTCTGCCGGAGTTGCGCTTCATTTCTCGCACCAATCACCACCGACGAGACCGTAGGTCTGCGAAGCAGCCAATTGATGGCGACCTGCGCGATGCTTTTTTCGCACTCCTCCGCAATTTCACCTAGCACGTCCACCGTACGGTAAAAAACTTCCTCATTTACCACCATCTCGGGAATAGGACTACCACCCTGGGCAATTCTTCCTTCCTCAGGTATGGGGCGGTTACGGCCATATCGGCCTCCCAACCTACCCGCAGACAAGGGAGACCACACCAATGCGCCCACTCCCTGATCCAATGCCAGCGGCATAAGCTCCCATTCATAATCCCGATTGGCCAGCGAATAGTACACCTGATGCCCCACGTAGCGGTTCCAAGCATACCGATCCGATAAAGCAAGGGACTTCATCAGGTGCCAACCGGAAAAGTTGGATGCCGCAAGGTACCGGACTTTCCCACTTTGTACCAAGTCATCCAACGTCCGAAGCGTTTCCTCCACCGGCGTGACCCCGTCAAAGCCGTGCATGTGGTAAATATCGATGTAATCTGTGCCTAAACGCTTCAAACTTCCTTCAATTTGCCGCAGAATGTGAAACCGGGACGAACCTTGGTTATTGGGACCCTCGCCAAAGGGAAACGTAGCCTTGGTAGAAAGCAGCAGCGACTCGCGGCCCCTGCCGGCAATCGCCTTTCCAAGAACTTCCTCTGCAAGGCCACCGGAGTACACATCCGCCGTGTCAAACAAATTAACGCCTGCTTCCAAGCAGATATCGATCAACCTCTTGGCCTCGTCTACTTGGGTTTCACCCCAGGCTTTAAAGAAGGCATTGCCGCCGCCAAAGGTGGCAGTTCCAAAACTTAAAACGGGCACCTTGAGGCCCGATGCTCCCAGAAATCGGTATTCCATGGTAATAAATGGTTTACATATGATCAAATAATACATCCTATGGCTTGCCAGTGAGTCCATTGCGCCAAGGTGGGCAGCCAACCCGTACCAATCGCTATGGAAATGGCGAAACAACGCACTGACTTGCCAATTTACGGCATACCTCCGAAAAAACCGGAATAAGGCGGTTTAATTTGCGAAGAATGACTGAGGGGTCAACACCACCTAGGCAAAAAAGTTTCGGCCCGTACCCTTCTTGGAATTTCAATCTGAGTAAATGGGCTGGTAAGCTCGCTATTGACTGCCGATATTACCGGAGCGGGCCGTCCGACTAAACCGTCGAAGTGTGAACTTAGCCGGTAATTCGGCCGCACGCTGCTTCGGGTTAGCTTTTGTAGTTGCTTTTAGCTTCTCCACCCAATAAGTTCTTTCGTTTATTTCCTTTTGAGCAATAGCCATTTTGTAAACGAGACCATTTTTGGTTTCCGACTTTTTCTGTTTTCTTACCTTCGCTACCTCACTTGTACCAGCGCGAAGAAATTGCTTGCTGATCACAAATTCCCTCTCTTCCACCATTAATGATTAACTCATCGGCTTGATCATACTTTCTATAAACGCTACTTCCTCCGCACTCAATTGGTACTTTTTGTACAACTGCCGGTCTATTTCGGGAATGGATTTGGTCCAATCGATGTCTGAGTTGGGGGTAAAGTCTTGGAGGGGAATATTTTGCCAGACACTTTTAGGATTATCCTGTGTAACTTTTAAAGTCCCAAGCAGTGCACGGCACAGTTTAGTTTTGATATATTTTAAACAGTTTTGTGCCTCCGTTTGACTTTCAAAAGCCCCAATCTGAATAAAAGATTCCGTACATCCTGTTAGTGGCTCACCTAACATTGGTGTACTTAAAGTTTCTCCAAATGCCCCCGTTCCATTCGATTTTGGAATAAACAATTTCCACTTTTTTAAATTAATATCAGATATCAAGTCCTCATTTACATACCGTTCTATTCTTCTGTTATCAATTAATCCTATAATTTTTACCTGATGTGTATTGTCTTTTTTTTCTGAAAATTTCTCTTGATTAGTTGTAAATATACTAGATGGAAAATACGATCGCTGCCTATTGTGACTATCGAGAAATCGCTTTGTACGTGTTCCACCTCTTTAACCAATAATTATTTCGAAACCACCGGATTTAACTTTTTTGAGAATCCCCCGTAGTACATTATTTCCAACAAATTTACCACCAAGTCCACCACTGGGATTTTTTTTGCTCCAAAATGTAACACAAACGCCCCCCTTTATGTCTACACTCGGGAATATATTTTGTGAGTCTGGCTCATAGAGGGGGATGCTTAGGTGAGGGTCATTCAACATCATTTCATTCCACTCTTTTGGGGTTGCACCCGCATTAAAAAGAAATCGAGCCGGGTGAATTAAACTTAAATAATCTGGTTTTAAGGATTTTGAAACCTCAAAAAACAAATGATAAAGAGGCTTGGAAAAATTCGTACCAGTTGTTTCCTGATAAGGCGGATTGCCTACGATTGCGTTAAATTTCATGTCGTTGTTGCTATTTGCTTTCCAGTAAGATTGTCCCTTTTTGATTTTTGCTATAAACTTTTCTGGACGTTGGGTAATTTGTCGCACCATGTCTTCAAAATAGTGCGTGTTTACTTGTGCAGTTCTAAAACCTACCAAGGTGCGTTTGGTAATGCTTTTCGCCATGGGGGTTTTGCAGAGTACAAACACATTTTCCGCTACGGTCTTATCCCACAATTCCTGCTGTTGTTCCACCGTGAGCGTATTGGGTGCTGCCGTTGGGTATTTTTCCTTGATTCGCTTTCTAAAAATGGAATAGGCTACATACAAAGGGTACAGACCCGATTTGGAATTGATTTCTAAAATTCGGGAATCTGTGGCAAAAACCTCATCGGTTACTTCGCCTTGGGTAACATATTTGGGTTGAGAGATGGTTTTTTCACGGTTTTCATCCAAAAAGACATAACCGCCCAAACAGTCGCCCAAGTGCATGTTCACCACACGCCAAGGCGTCAATACGGTTTCTTTATCGGGGTTTCTAAAGGTGCCGAAAATGTGGGTGATGCGCTCAATGCGTTCTTCTATGGTCACATGGTCGGTGGCACGAGCCAAAGCTCGGATGCGTTTGCCTGCTGCACGGAAGACATCCGGCTCGTAGTACTTTTTGAACTTTTTGAAAGTGGCTTTATCTACGTCTTTGGGCATAAACTCTTCCCAAGATTGGTCGTCCACCAAATCCGTAAAGTTGTCTATGGTCAATTCGTTTTCTTCATTTTTAACATCCGCTCCATAAATCAACAAAGGCATACGAATAGAAATGCCACGAAGAATAGAAACTGCGGTATCTCGCATTTTTTTCTGTTCTTTGTAGCGTTCTAAAAGTTCGTTTTCTTCGGGGCTGAGTTCTTTTTTCTTCTTCTTTTGAGCTTGTTCTATTTGCTCGTAATCTTCTTCTGTAAAGCCTTGCTTGTTTATTTCTATGTCCTTGCTTTTGGGCATGGCTTTGGTGCTGCCGATTATTTTTTTCAATCCATTGAATTCCTCTACTTCCACATCATCCAATTGCATCAATTGGTCTCTGTTGTACAGATGCTGGTCTTCAAATCCATTGTTTACCACCCACTCGATATACACCTTTTTGAGCTGTTCGAGCATTCCGTTCACGTCATAATCCCTCATGCGAGAACCGTCAAAAGCGATGATGGGGCAGAAGTTCAGGAACTCACCCATGATTTTGCGGTCTTCGCCTGTGGTCTTACCTGCCTTGGCAGAAACTTTAGCCGTTTCGGCAATCACTTTCAGCGTTCGGTCAGGAGCAAAGTCAAAAACAAAGCACTCTTCCTTTACTTTACCATTGATAGTAGCAGGCGTTTGTACTCTGAAAATGGTTTGCATATAGGCAGAAGCCGAAGTATTGTGTGAGCCTGAAAGCATAAAAACAGCCGTCCATGCTTTTACCGAAACCCCCGTGGTTAGCCGTCCGCACGAAAGCGTAATGGTGTAAGTTTCATGTGGATTGTCGCCAATGGCTTTTTCTACTTTTTTAAGAGCTTCTTCATTGGCTTCTTCTTCATCACCATCACCTGCCACATTTACAATGTCAAATTGACCAAAAACAGGGTGGGTTTTTAGCATGGAACTTAATGCTTTGGCTTCCTTTACGCCAGGCACCATCCAAAGCGAATGCCTGAAATTATCCCGATATGCTTCTGTTGAATAGGGGTAATTGCTTTCAGCATCAGATTTACAAATGAGGTTTAGGAATGAAAACACGTCTTTCTCATGGAGAAAACTTCCTATTTCGTTCACTCTAAAAAACTCACGGAAATTGAACGCTACTTCTTCGTCAATGTAGCCGTGTAACAGTTTGCCAAGGTCGTACGTAAAAATATTGAGTTTTGGAAGAGATGCATAAGGGTTTGGGTCGCCAAAGTGAATTTTATCCCAATCGGCTTTGGCTTTTTGCTCCATCACATAATCCCAAGTATAGATCTCTTCCTCTTGGTAATTGTCCAGTAAATTGAAGGGAGTTCCTGAAAGGTGAAGCACCTTTGTATTTTCTTTCTTAAGCTCTCTAAGTACGTTTGTTCCTAGTTCAGTTTGTGTGCCTTCATGCGCTTCATCTACAATCACAAAATCCCAAGTTGTTCCAAAGATTTCATCATTTTTATTGAAGTTGCCACCTACCAATTCCGAACCTCTTAGGTCTTGCATAGATGCAAAATAGATGTACTTGGAATTTCCTTTTTTACATTCACGTTCGAGGGTTGTAAATTGGTCTCCTTTATTCTTAGAACCATATCTGAATGGATATCCCGGCTCATAAAAAACCTTTCCAAAATCATCAAACCAACCCTTATCAACAACAGGGCGGTGAGTTAGAATAAGGGTTCTGGTGAATTCATGTTCCTTTACAACTTGAAGAGCAGAAAGAGTTTTTCCAAAACGCATTTTTGCAAACCATAGCATTTCGTTTCCTTTTTTGAACTGCTTTGCGGTTTTTTCAATCGCTTCTTTTTGTTCAGGTCGGAATGCAATAGGGTTTTGGGTTTCTGAAATTTCACTGGCATGCAGGGAATCGCGTCCTTCTTTTACGGCTGCAATGGCTTTTTTTACCGTTTCAAGGTCAGTGATGAACCACTCATTGGCTTTGTTTTTAGCATCAAATACTTTCTTTTCTATACCTGAACGCGTAAGCACATTATGCACTTCATGGTCAGAAAAAGCCTTGAGTCCATTTTTGCCATTGTAAATGGTTAGTTCTGTATAAAGCAAGTCATAGGCAATTCCTGCCGTTTGGGTGTATTGGTCTATACGCTGTTTGGCAGCTTTGTTAAGTGCTTTACTGTTCGGTTCTAGGCCCCAAATATTTTCATTGTCGGAAGTGGCTTCTCCAATTTTCAAACATCCACTATGCGCAGCATCGTTTATGCGAAAAACATAGATCAACTTGAGCTTTAAAGAGGATGTAAACTTCATTTTCCACGATAGTTTAGAAGGTCAACGAACCTGATTTTTTTACCCATCCTGCCTGTTTTAGAGTCTCTATTTGACCAGTCTTTTATCCAGCAATATGTTCCATTATGTCTTAACATATTGCTATCCATACACCCTTTACAAAAACCATTTTCAGTTTTAACATTACCAAAGAGGTCAATGTCTGTTATATTTATAGTGCCGCAAGAGTTAGGAATCACTCCCTTTAATCCATCCATCTGCCAGACATTCCAAGAAATAATGTAAGCTATATATTTAATTGATTTTAGTAATGTCTCTTTACCAAATTTGAAACTATAATTTTCTATAAATGTCATAAGCATGGCTTCTCTTGCGAGTAGTAAGCTATCGCCTTGCCATTCAAAAGCATAGGTGCTTTTATACGCTGTTTGTGCTGCCTTTAACCACTCTCCTGAGCTATGAACATTTTCGTTTATTACCCTTAGTTTCCGGTCTAAAATCCCAATTCTGTTTTGAATAGGAATGAATTCTCCCGTTGTACTGTCATATCGACTAGTGATGTAAGGAGCTTCTCCACAAGCAATTTCTAACCGTGTATCTCTCACATAGCTAATCCAAGTTTTGCCTTTCGGGAAAGTAATTTTATCTGTATTTACCTCCCAACCTTTTGTTCCGTCAGACAAGGTTTTTTCATGATTAAAAACTCCTTCCCTTTCAAACCAAGCATTATCAATTAGATTGTTTTGAGCGTTGCATATCCACAAAGGGGTAAACACTTCGGCCATTTCCTTGGATCTGGACTGTTGCAAAACCTTGTCTTTATGCACTCTCGGCATAATGATATTGCCGTTTTCTCCTGTAATTAACTCTGGAAGTATGTAGGCATTAGAATTGTAGGGCGCTCCAAGATGTTCGTAGTTTTTGGTAGCCCAAAAAATATTGTTTTGAGTCGTGTGGTCACGAAGTAATATTTCGAGTATGTCAGGGTACTGAGCAACTAATTCGTTTTCTAATATGTCGATTCCTGTTCGCACTCGTCTATTTTTTTTTATTGGACTTTAAAAGTTCCTTTACATCAATTTCAAGGATATTTGCTATTTCAAAAAGGATTTCAAGTCTTGGCTGTTGTCGGTTTTGCACATAGCCGTTCACCATGTTATAACTCTTTCCGAGCTTGTCAGCCAACCAAGTTTGTTTAATTCTTTTTTCTTCTAGCACTTCCTTTATTCTGTTCATTTCCGTATAAATTTAAATCACTAAAATAGCCGAAATTTTGCTTTTTATCTCATTTTTCAATATACTTTTGATTCGCTTACTTGTCAATCTGTCCGAGAACCGGCAAAAAAATAAGGCTTTTCGGTTTTTTAGTTTGGACTATGCGTGTCAGCACCAACCAATTGTGTCTATTTACGCGTTGGCTAAAACTAACCTGCTCCACCAGAACAAAATACCCCGAGTGGGGTATTTCATAAGGTGCTTTTTCTACCGAAACGCTCCTGCAACGTCCTCAGTCGCCTAAAGCCACCTCCTACCCTTAAAAAAGTACAACATGCCTAGCACCGCCACAAACATCAGCCCCATCACGATAAAGTACCCGTAACGCCACCGCAACTCCGGCATATAGTCAAAATTCATCCCATATACCCCCACGATAAAGGTCAGCGGGATAAACAGCGTCGCGATGATCGTAAGCACCTTCATCACTTCGTTCATCTTGTTTGAAACGCTGTTCATATACAGGTCCAGCAAGCTGGCAGAAATATCCCGCAGCACTTCCACATTTTCGATCACCTGCACCGTATGGTCGTACAAATCCCGGATGAAAACATGGGCACTCACCGGAAGAATCGGATGGTCCATCCGCTCGAAGCGACCCATAACCTCCCGCAGCGGAAAAACAGACCTTCGCAGGTGTATCGTCTCTCTCCTCAGCACATGCAGCCTTCCCAAGGAAGCCCGGGTAGGCCGTAACAACAGCTCCTCCTCCAACTCCTCAAAGCGCTCCCCAAGGTTTTCCAAAATAACAAAATAATTATCCACCACCGAATCCAGCATCGCATACAGCAGATAGCCTGCACCACGACGACGGATTTGGCCCTTTCCTTCCCGAAGCCGCTTTCGAAGACCATCGAATACATCTCCACTGCGCTCCTGAAAGGAAATCAGCACATTGTCCTTTAACAAAAAGCTAAGCTGCTCATCGATCACCTCCACACCACCACCGCCTACCATAAACATCCGCACGACCGCATGAAGGTATTGATCATGCTCTTCGATCTTTGGGCGCTGCCCCACACTCAGTATATCCTCCGTCGTCAGCCGGTGTACCTGCAGGTAGTCGCACAGCGCTTCTATCACGCCTATTTCATGCAGCCCATCCACGTTGATCCAGGTAACCCCCGCGGTTGAAGCAAGCTCCTGTATTGCCTCCTGCACGGAACTGAGCGATTTTTCTTCGTAATAATCCCCCTCAAAACGAATAAGCGAAATCAAAACATCCTCCATTTTCCGCTCACCGGTAAACAGCAACGTCCCAGGCGCCATCCCTGCCTTGGATTTTCGTTTGTGTTTCATCTTGGCCATCGGATAAAAATCTAGTTTCGCATCTATTTTGGAGCCGGACTATCTTCGAAACCGCATCACGGCTTCTCCTTCCACAGTTTGTCCGCCAGCTCTAAATAGGAAGGCAGTGCGGCAGAACCATACCAGGGATACAGCGAAGCTTTCAGTATCCCCTCCGCAATCGCGGGATCGTCGGCCAGCCACTCCTGTACCTGATCCACATCGCCGCTGTCAAAAATAAACAACCCTCGCATGGCATCTCCGTTTGGTCCAAAAGGACCGGCTACTAGTAGCTTACCCTCCCTAGCCAAGCGATCTATATTGGCCATGTGTCCGGCAAAGGCCGCCGCCACCAAGGCCTGATCGTCCGGACTCCGGTCTCCAGTGGTCAAGAGTACAAAGGTGTACATCTTCATGCCATAATCATCCGCGCCCAACTCCCGGGCCAAGGCCTCATCGTACTGAGGGTTTTGATCCTGCGCCATGCTGCCAATAGGAATTAGCAGTCCTGCCAGAAGAATATAAAGATAGCACCTCACTTGCATATGGAATGGTTCTGCGTTTTCAGTATTCGTTAGCGTTGGTGAAAAGCCTCGGACACAAATGCCAATACATCCGGCAGGGCACTGCGCCAATAGCCCCAGGTATGTCCTCCATCACGTATCCGGAACTCATGGGGAACTTCCTTTTTGCGCAGGGCGATGTGAACCAAGCTGTTTCCTTCGTATAGGAAGTCGTCATCGCCACAGTCAAAATACCACCTGACGGACTTCATTTGATCCAAAGAATTCAATTCAATCTGCCTCAGTGCCTGATGCCGGTCATAATAGGCATCCAAAGAGGCGGCACTGTTTATCTTCGCGCCACTGTTTTCCAAGGCCTGGCGGAATTCCTCTTTTGGCTGACTGCGCAGGGCCGCGCTCAGGGGGGCAGCAGAGGAAAACATATCCGGGCGGTGCATGGCATAAAAAAACGAGCCGCCTCCACCCATGGACAGTCCGGCTACCGCTCGGTATCGCTTCGCTGCCTTGATGCGGTACGTCGACTCAATAAAGGGAATAAACTCCTCAAAGAAAAAATCCTCGTAGCGCCATTCCCCATTCACATCGTTGAAATAGCCCCTTCTCCCGGTATTGGCGTCCGGCATGACGATGATCATCGGAGTTGCTGTCCCCTCGTTGATCGCCTTGTCGGTGATGTGCTGCACCTCCCCAAACTGCACCCAACCGGTTTGATCGTCTCCTCCACCGTGCAGCAGGTACAGGACCGGATAACTACGCTCTGAGTGATCGTAGCCGGGAGGCAGGTAAATGGCGTATCGGCGCTCCATCTTCAGAAGGTCACTCTGAAGGGTGAGGTTATCGTATACCCTGCTTTCTTGTGCTAGCACGGACAATAGCGGGAGAAACGCAAAAATCAACGTGGAGACGTGTAGGTTCTTCATGGGGTTATCTGATAGGGGTTTATTGGAACAAAAGGACATTTCCTAAAACCCCAATATAAGGATATTTTCTTGCCCGAACCACCTGATCAAAAAATATTACCTGCCAACGAGTCCCTGCCGACCTCCTTTTTGGAGCGCCTATGAGAAAAAGAACCTCCCTCGAAAAAAAAACCGGCCGATTGCTCGGCCGGTTGAATAATCCATTACTTTATAAACAGCATCTCGCGGTATTTCACGAGCGGCCAAGATTCGTTGTCTACCAACAACTCCAGCTTATCCACCGCGTACCGGATTTTGTCAAAGTAAGCTTCTTTCACATCCGTGCTGTACAGCTTCGCCTTTTTAGCGATATCTTCCTCTTTGTTGATTCGCTTTCTGGCCTCGATCATCTGCCCTACGTTCAGTTTCAAAGACTCGATGTGTTTGCTCACCTGCTCAATGGTTTCTATCGCCGCGCGGTGGTCCAATCCGAGACCTTTGAGGCCGTTGGCATTTTCGATCAGCTTGTTCTGATACTGAATCGCGGTAGGAATGATATGGTTAAGCGCTAGGTCACCCATTACCCTGGATTCGATCTGTACCCGCATGATGTAGTTTTCCAAGCGGATCTCGTGCCTTGCGTGAAGCTCCTTCTCGTTGAGAACCTTATGGCGCTTGTAGAGATCAGCGGTCTTCTTGGTCACCAAGGTATCCAAGGCAAAAGGTGTGCTCTTCAGGTTGGATAGACCTCTTCGAGCAGCTTCTTCGGCCCACTCATCGGAGTATCCGTCTGCTTCAAAGCGTATATCCTTGCTCTCTTTGATGTATCTGCGCAATACATCTACAATGGCAATCTTTTTCTCCTTACCTGCCTCCATCTCCTTGTCGATGTCAACTTTCATTTCCTTCAGTATATCTGCAACGATCACGTTCAGCGCTGTCATAGGGCCTGCAGAGTTGGCACTGGATCCTACTGCACGGAATTCGAATTTATTACCAGTGAAGGCAAAGGGCGAGGTACGGTTACGATCGGTGTTGTCCAGTATGATTTCCGGGATTTTGGTAAGACCGAGCTTCATGTACATGTTGTCACCTTTCTCGATTTTCACGTTTCCGTTATGCTCCAACTCGTCCAAGACGGAGCTAAGGGTAGATCCGAGGAACACGGAAATAATCGCCGGAGGTGCTTCGTTGGCACCTAATCGGTAATCGTTGCTCGCAGATGCAATGCTGGCCCTTAGCAGGTCGGCATAGACATATACCGCTTTGATCGTTCCTACCAAGAAACACAGAAACTGCAGATTTTCCCTGGCTGAGTTGCTAGGCTGGAACAGGTTGACACCCGTATCGGTAATCAGTGACCAGTTGTTATGCTTGCCACTACCGTTAAGTCCGGCGAAGGGCTTTTCGTGAAACAACACTTTGAAACCATGTCGGTCGGCCACCTTTTCCATCAAGTCCATCAACAACAGGTTGTGGTCACAGGCCTTGTTGATTTCCTCAAACAAAGGAGCCACTTCGTACTGACCGGGAGCCACTTCATTGTGACGGGTTGAAACAGGGATACCCAATTTCCACGCCTCGATCTCGAAGTCCTTCATGTATTCCTTCACGCGCTGCGCAATGGATCCAAAGTAGTGGTCGTCCAATTGCTGTCCACGGGCGGGATTGTGTCCAAACACCGACCGGCCAGACATCACGATATCAGGACGGGTAGAATAAAGTGCTTTATCGATTAGGAAGTATTCTTGTTCCACTCCCAGTGAAGGGGTTACCTTTTTCACGTTTCGGTCGAAATACTGACAAATGTCCACCGCTGCGTGGTTGATCGCATCCGAAGAACGGATCAACGGGGTTTTAAAATCCAACGCCTCCCCGGTGTAAGACACGAAGATGGTTGGGATACAAAGGGTTTTGTCGTAGATAAATATGGGGGAACTTGGATCCCACGCGGTATATCCCCGCGCTTCAAAGGTCGTTCGGATACCGCCACTAGGAAAAGAGGAGGCATCCGGCTCCTGCTGTACCAACGCAGAACCCTTGAATTTCTCCATTCCGGAGAGGGCATCAAAAAACGTATCGTGCTTTTCAGCTGTGGAGCCTGTCAACGGTTGGAACCAGTGGGTGTAGTGCGTGGCACCCTTGGCCATTGCCCAACTCTTCACCGCGGTAGCTACCTCTTCCGCAGTGGACATGTCAATTTTTGCTCCCTTTTCTATCGCACCGGCAACTCGCTGGTAAACGGAAGGAGCCAATGCTTCCCGCATTTCCTTCAGACCAAATACCTGAGATCCGAAGTAATCAGAAATCTTTAGAGAGGGTGCTTCAGAGGTCACGTAGGACCGCTCCTGCACCTTCATAAGCGCTAATTGTCTTAATGTTGCCATCGTTGAAATTTGTGGTTTAAAATTGATACACAAAAGTAGAAAAATATCTCATAAAACAAGTAAATGAGTGGAAATTCGAGCTGATTTTCTCCAAAATTACACTTTTTGTAAAAAAATAGCGCCCAAAATCAAACCAAGCCCTGTTTTTCGAGGGGGTTTTCGGAAAAATTGCGAAAATTGAAAACTTCGGCAGAATGCGTACCTTTGCAGCCGGTTTATGAATCAAGCCGCTTTGAAATCGCGCATGAAGCAAGCGACACACAATTTGATGACTATCCACCATGCGACCTGCCTGCCGCAGGGATTCCATCCCGATAAACCGGAACATGTTGTGACCGCTGAAAAACAATTATAAACAGATGAAACGAGTCGCCTTCTACACACTGGGTTGCAAATTGAATTATTCCGAAACCTCCACCATCAGCCGTATGTTTGAGCAAAAGGGCTATGAGAAGGTCGGTTTCGAGGAAAACCCCGACATTTTTATCATCAACACCTGCTCGGTGACGGAAAATGCCGACAAGAAGTGCAAGAAGATCGTAAAGGAGGCAAAAAAGATCTCCCCCCACGCTTACGTGACCATCATCGGCTGCTATGCCCAGCTAAAACCGCAGGAAATAGCGGAAATAAAGGGCGTAGATGCGGTATTGGGTGCTGCCGAGAAGTTTAGGCTGATCGAGCTGCTCGACGATTTTGCGCATGCCCAAGAAACCAAGGTCCTGGCCTCCGAAATCCAAGATGCCGACACCTTCCACGCCTCCCACAGCATGCACGACCGCACCCGCACATTCCTAAAGGTACAGGATGGGTGTAATTATGGCTGTGCCTTTTGCACCATCCCTCTTGCCAGGGGAAAAAGCCGTAGCGACAGCGTGGCCCAAGTCGTAGCCACGGCACAGGGCATCGCGGACTCCACTGTAAAAGAAGTCGTACTCACCGGTGTAAACATTGGCGACTTCGGGATTCAGGAAGGGAAGCGCAAAGAACGGCTCTTCGATCTGGTCAAAGCGCTCGACGAGGTAGATGGTATCCCACGTTTCCGGATTTCCTCAATCGAACCAAACCTGCTGACGAATCAGATCATCGAATTCGTGGCCGGTTCAAAGCGCTTTGTGCCGCATTTTCATATCCCCCTGCAATCCGGCAGCAATACCATCCTGCGAAAAATGGGGCGGCGCTACCTACGGGAACTGTACGAGGATCGTGTAGCCAAGATCAAACAGTTGATGCCGCACTGCTGCATCGGCGTGGACGTGATAGTGGGATTTCCGGGAGAAAGCGACGAACTGTTTCTGGAGACCTATCAATTTTTAAATGAACTGCCCATCTCCTACCTCCATGTCTTTACCTACTCCGAAAGGGCCAATACGCGCGCCGCGGAGATGGAGGACGTGGTGCCCATGAAAAAACGAAACGAGCGCTCTAAGATGCTGCGCATTCTTTCGGAGAAGAAAAAGCGGAAGTTTTACGAAGAGAACTTGGGCAAAACCTGGAAAGTACTCTTTGAAGAGGACATCGAAAACGGCATGATGCACGGGTTCACCGAAAACTACGTACGGGTAAGCGCCAAATACGACCCCTTGCTGATCAATGAAATCAAAACCGTCACCCTGACAGAAATCAACGAGCAAGGCGTGGTGAATGTAGTCGAACCTGAGGTCGTATTCGAAAAGCACTGATCGATTATTTCCTGCTATTTATTAGTCATTTAATCGTTAGATAGAGTCCTTTGGGCTTACCTTTCCAGATCAAATTCCGCTTTGCAGGAAATCAACGGCAAGGTGGCTCAAGGCCCTCACCCCGAGTATCAACCCACTTTCATCGAGGAAAAAGTCCGGCGTGTGGTGGGCCGGGGCCTTTAAAGGATCTCCATCGGCCGGCATCCCGCCCAAAAACACAAACAGTCCTGGCTTGGCCTGCTGGTAAAAGCTAAAATCCTCTGCACCCGTGATCAACTCATGCTCTACCAATCTTCCCGGTCCTGTCACGCGCTCCAGGGTGGGCAACATTTTGGCCGTCAGACTGGGGTCGTTGTAGGTAACGGGGTACATTTTCCGAATGTTGACTTCCGCCTGCGCTCCGGCACTTTGGGCAATGCCTGCGGCTATCTCAAAAATCCTTCGGTGAACCAACTCCTGCTGGGCTGCACTGTAAGTGCGGATGGTGCCGATCATCTCTACATCCTCCGGAATGATGTTGTGCCGGACTCCCCCGTGCATGGACCCAATGGTGACAATCGCCGGGATCTCGGTCACATTGACGCTACGGCTTACGACCGTTTGTAGTCCAAGGACGATCTGCGAGGCGGTTACGATGGGATCTACCGAAGACCAGGGGTAGGCTCCGTGTGCTTGCTTGCCAATTACCTTTATTTCCAAGTTGTCCACGGCTGCCATGGCAGGACCGGATCGGTACTTGATGGTACCTACGGGTGTCTGGGAATTGATATGCAAACCAAAGATAGCGTCTACGTCCTTCATGACGCCCTCCTCCACCATTTGCTTGGCTCCCCAGGTGTCCAGGTCATCCATTCCTTCTTCTGCCGGCTGAAATATAAACTTGACGGTGCCGGAGAGCTCGCCGCGAATAGAAGCCAAGGTCTCCGCAACGCCCATCAATATCGCCACATGGGAATCGTGCCCACAGGCATGGGACACCCCCACTTCCTGCCCGTTATACATGGCCGTCTGGGTAGACCTAAAGGGTACATCCACCCGCTCGGTCACCGGAAGGGCATCCATGTCCGCCCGCAGGGCGACCGTAGGCCCAGGTTTCCCACCTTTTAATATCCCAACCACCCCCGTGACGGCAACTTTTTCGGTTACTTCCATTCCCAACGACCGCAGGTGCCCTGCCACAATGGCCGCTGTACGGACCTCCTGGTTCCCCAGCTCCGGATGCTGGTGAAAATCCCTTCTCCAGGCAACCACCTGCCCTTCCAGCGTTTCGGCTTTTTGGTCGATGGCTAGGGATAAGCTGGACTGGGCAAGAGCCGGAGATACCCCGGCTAATCCGAGCGTGATGAAAAGTAAACATACACAACTGGCAGAGAAAAGAAAATGCTTCATAGGAATACGGAATTCATTGAAAAGGAAAGTTACGGATTGGGCACTAGTTTTCCAGCATCTTTTTGGGATTTAATAAAGGATGTTTTAATCTTTTTATGTTAGATTTGCGTAATATCAAATTAAAATGCTTCTTACTACCATGAACTGTTTTTGTCGGACTTCCTTTTTGATACTGCTTTTTGCCTTTATTGGCTTCGGGTGCGGGGATTCGAACGGCAATGAAGTGGAACAAGCGGCCAATATACCAAAAGATTATATCCGGGCGATAGCAGGAGAAGATGAGGAGGTGCCGCAGGAACTGATCCAACGGGGGGAAGTCCTTATCGCTTACTCGGATTGCTTCGAATGCCACAAGCGGGAAAGCCGATCAAAGGGCCCTTCCTTTTCCGACATTGCCAAACGGTATCCCCGCCGGCAGGTCTATATAGACCTTTTGGCACGCAAAATTATATCAGGCGGTACGGGTTCCTGGGGCTACCCGGTCATGTCGCCCCATCCGCAGATCGAATTTGAAGATGCCCAAGCCATGGCCACCTATGTGCTGTCCATAGGCAATAGATAAAAACCGTTGCCGGATCCATGAAATAATGGCCTCCTGCCCGTTTTCTACATGACTATACTCAAAAAATATTGTTTAAAGACGAAATGATGGTACAGCTAGCCATCACTGCTGAACCTACCTTTGTTTTTTACCAAAATCCGCTCTACCCCTTGGTTGATCACGAAATGGGTTCTCAGGTATTGCCTGGGAGTTAGGCCGGAGAAATCCTTGAAATCCTTGTGCAGGTGGGAGCCATCCGTATAGCCGTGGGCCACCACCAACTCTAATAGGTCAAACTTTTCTGCGGCATGCATGGCGTCTATCAGCGCATTAAAGCGTACGATGCGGCAGAAAAGTTTTGGCGAGATGCCCACTTGCTGTTTGAAATGGATCTGAAAGGTACGCTTTGACACGCGAACTCCACAACCCTTCGCATCGAGGGCAAGATCCCCTTTTCGGCGGATTATTTCATCGCATATCGAAGAGACATCCAAGCATTGCTTTTGTGCACCTCTCCGCAAAAACCAAGCTGACAACAGGGCATCAAGTCCCGTTACCCAGCCATTAGGGCACTGGGAAGAGGCAAACAGGGTCCGAAGTTGCTCCTTCAACCCGGACAACCCAAGCTGCTCCAGATCCACGATTTTATCCGTCAGCTTGTCGACCGGCCCTCCTAAGAAATAAAAAAGACCGGTAGGTGTAAACACAATAATAAATGACTTAAACCGACCCACGTTATAAGCATAGCCCACACGGCTCATCTGCCCAAACAGGAGGGGAACACCCGCTTCAAAATAATGCCTATCCAGTGGTGTGGGATAGGCAAGGAAGTTACCTTCGGATACTTCGATGGGAATCGTCAAGGCTGCCGTACCCTTTGGAGAAAAAATCGGAGAATCAGGTACAACGTAATCGTATTCGAAGAGCATATACCCGCTGACGTAGGGGCGAAGGGAGGAGTGTACGGGAAAAAAGGTAAGGTTATGCATCGTTAGTGGGTGTTCAATTATTTATCGATAAAACCAAAATACGCAAACAACGAAGTAAATACAAGCAAAAAAATAACCGATCCCTATAACTGATCCGATTTTAGCTAATCTAGCAGCCTTTAAAAACTGCGTTTACCCTGATCTTTCAAAGGGCCGTTAGCCTGTCCCACCAATACAACTGGCCTAAAAATTGATAACCATCCAACCAAAAACAATGACAAACCTATTGATTAATGTAAATCAGCACCAATCTAACCCATTGCCACAATTCGGTGCATTTCCTACTTTTCGTCATTTAAGTGTTTGAGCACCTATGCTTTATAAAAATTATTTTTACTTACCATGAAGGGCTGGCTTGGAACCTTGTTGTTTGCCCTGCTGCTCGGCGATGGACTGGCGCAGACCATGGATACGGTGTTTTTGGCCAGGCAGGCCCCTATTGTCGGGAAGCTAAAAAGAATCCGATACGGAACCTCCATTTCAAGGGCGAAAACATTGATTATGGCATCGTGATCCATATCGGCTACACCTTCTAGCCTACTTGACCACTATCAGAGATCGCTTTAACACCTCGTCCAATCCTAAACTGGCACTGCGATATCGTACCACCACTGGATAGGTCCCAACGGAAACGGGGCTACCATTCAGTATGCCGTCCCAAGTACATACCGGCGTTAGGGATCCTGAAACCGAATTTTTGCTGTAATAGATGAGCTCCCCGGTCCGTTGAAAGATAAACACTTCTACTTCATCGATCCCCTCATTGGCATACACCCTGAAATCTCTACTTGGTTCACCCGCCGCCATCGCATCGGTCATCCGGATCATTACCACGCACCCTTCAGTGACTTCAAAAGCCTTGGTTTGCTCACATCCTTCCTCCGTGAATACACGTACCTCATAGGCTCCCGGGGCAGGGACTGTCAGAGCCAATTGATCGCTAATCAGCTCTCCGTCTAAATACCACTCCGCGGTAGAATACCCTTCTACCGTTAAGGTAGGAAAAATGCCCTCGTCACTGCATATTTCATAGCTGTCATCCAGAGATATGGGAGCTGGGGTAACCCTTTCCAGTACAAACTCTGCCGTACCCAACCTGCAGCCTATTTCATTTCGCACCACTGCTTGGTACAAGCCTACCTCTGTCACATCGATGGATTCCAGGTCGTTATACTCCAGCAACCAAACCCATTCTCCCTGATCATCCTGCCTAAACCACTCGATCGCTCTGACCACCTCGGGATCCCCAATGCTCAAGGACAGGGTGCTGAACACATCCTCCCCGCAGAAAGGAGTAGCTTCTATGGCTACCTCGGTAGAACGCAACGGCACCACTACCTCAAACGGCACCGGGGTCACTTCACAGGAACTACTGGCACGTGGTTGCACCTCCAGGGAATAGTTTCCCGGCGAAGGAGGAAAAAACTGGGTACTCCGCCCAACGATGGTACCGTCCTCTGAATACCAGCGAATAAAAACCTCATTCACGTTTCTGTCATATAGCTCAGCAGTATACATTTGCCGACCCGAACAATCCACCTGTCTGAAGACGGGCTCAAACTCCACGGGTTGACTTACCACCACTTCGAAGGTGCGGGTTCGTGGACAAGTTGTAGCGTTGGCGTCAGAAGCGGAGCCGGTTAAACGATAGGTACCGCTTTGATCGATGGTGAAGCCATCACCGGTCACTCCTCCTACTTGGGTCCCATCGGGTCGCGTCAGGGTGTAGCGTAGCGGCTGTGTACTCTCTGGCACCAGTTCATACGAAACACATACACGAAGGTCTGCCGGAACCGAAAAATCGACCTGTCCGGTTCCCTCCACCTCATACACCGTTGCACCGGTACTGTTGCAATTGGATCCATCGCTGATTTCCACCTCATACGATCCGGCCGGCACTGGAACGGTCAGCTCCGTGGTATTGGTAAATGCGCCGGCATAATCCCGGCCTTGCGCACTGATGACCCTATACCTTCCAGATTGGGGAGTACCCATAAAATCAATCAATAACGCCCCCAAGTTAATATCCGAAGCCGAACAGGTTTGATCAACGGCCGTTACGGTAAACGGAATTGCCTCGTCCAAGTCGGAGTTCCCTATCTGAATATTCCTGGAAAAGGTACAGTTTCCTACCCTTCCTGTGACGAAATAAATCCCGGGTTCCAGATTTTGAATAATGCGGGTAACCCCCGCTCCCAAGTTGTTAATCGTTCCCTGCCCCCCCGAAACAGTTATGGCATCCAATGGCGTAGTGACAGCTATTTGAAAAGATCCGTTGGCCACCCCACACCCGTCGGAATCCTGTAACTTGGTGAGTGAAAAACCACCCGCACCCTCCACAACCTCTAGGTTAAACCGTTGCTCAACGGAGCACCCGGGTCGATCAGGGTCGTCCACGTTGAAAAAAATCGTATATTGGCCTACTCCATCCAAACGATCGGTATTTAAGTCCAAGGCAAAGGCATTTCCAAGGGATGTAATTCCGCTTTCCCCCTGCTTTTGATAGGCCCATCGAGCCAGCACCGGGATATCCGGCGTATAAAACACCGATTGTCCCAGGCAAGCTCTGACCGCTGACGCTTGCACCTGCACTTCAATGGAAGGCCCCACAAATGTACTAGCCGTCACCTCACAGGCCTGCGAGACCACCCGTACATAATACCTGCCCGGCTCGGTGGCCAAAAAACTGTTTTCAGTTCCCAAAACCTGTCCCTGAGTCCGATACCACTCAAACGAAAAGCTGTTGAAATTCGGTTCATTGGGATCAATGGCAAACATGCGGACAGGGTCATTTCCGCAAAAAACGTAATCTGGCCTAAGGACAAAACGGGGGCCACGCTCCACCACCACCTGTTGAGAAGAACGGAAAAAATTTTGGTCATCGCCTCTTATCACCTGTAAACTAACGGTATACACGCCTTCCGAAGTAAAGGGAAATTCAATTTCTTGAAAATCCGCTCCACCGGTCTGATAATAGACCTCCTCTCCCGCAGCATCGGTAATGCTCCACACATAACGATCGGTACCAGGATCTCCAGCCCCAAAAAACGTGGCAAAAAACGCCGAACCGGTCAAACAGATTGCAGTTGGCCCCACCAGCTCCGGATCTTGCTCGGGCCGTGCCTGAAACGTCCCTGAAATCTGCGAAGGAAACTCCCAAACAGTGACTAAACTGGCGAAACCTACCGAGAGAAGGATCGTGAAGAGGCTCAGACTAAACCCTAGTTTCATGTACTAATCAGTATATTATGTTCTACATGTGCCACTACTTTTCCCGATTCAGGCGGATGGATGAGACGCTCCAGATGCCGATCTCCATTTACACTGCCTGGTATGCATTCGGTAGGATTTCCGGAAGGTCGCGGAACAGCAATAACAAAATCCGTACCCAAAGATAAATCCATACAGGGCTTAATAAAAAGTCAAAGCTGTAATTTCAACCAACTTCCATCCTTTATTTAGGTGGCATGCAGCCCAAGTGAATCAAGACATTGCTTTCCTACAGAACTTCGTAAAAAATTGCAACTGCCATTCAAACCTATCCTTTAACGCGTACATTTTATTTAAATGTAATAGAAAACCTGACCAAACTACGTCACCGTACGAAGACCCATTCCTCTTCGCTGCTCAAGGTATCGGCATATTCGTACCCCTCTTCCTGAAAGGTCTTCAAGGCCTCCGGATTGGTCAGACGGTTTTTGATCGCAAAATCCGTCATCATCCCTCGTGCCTGCTTGGCAAAAAGTCCGATCACCTTGTAAGTGCCATCTCTATATTCCTTAAACGTTGGGGTGATGACCTGTGCCTGTAGGCTGCTACGGTCTACGGCCTTAAAATACTCCTGAGAGGCCAGATTGACCACTATTCCCGCCTCTGCAGCTTCGTCTAGGGCCTTGGCAATCTTACTTCCCCAAAAGCTGTATAGGTCTTTGCCCTTCTTATTTTTCAGCTTCACCCCCATCTCCAATCGATAGGGCTGTATCAGATCCAAAGGCTTTAACAAGCCATAAAGCCCGGAAAGAATACGCACATGCTGTTGTGCAAATTCAAAATCAGCTGCTGTGAAATTAGCCACATCGATCTTGGTATAAACATCTCCCTTAAAAGCCAATAAGGCTTGTTTGGCATTTTCTGCTGAAAAATCATCTTCAAAGCGCTGATAACGCTCGTGGTTCAATTCAGCCAAATTATCACTCACGTGCATTAATTCCTTGATGTCCTTTGGCTTCTTTCTTTTCATAATGGCCACCAGTTCCTTTATTTCTCTTTTGAAATCCGGACTGGTGCGTAGTTCTATCGGGCTTTCACTTAAGTCCAGCGTTTTGGCTGGCGAAATTAAAATCAACATAATTTACTCAATTACAACTATTGCTTTTCGTATGGTTTGATTGATTTGTTGCTGCTCATTACTAAACCTTACAACCACGGGATATGTTCCCACGGGAACCTTTTGCCCATTTACGTATCCGTCCCAAGCGCACCATGCCACCTCCTGCGAGGGATTGGATTCCTCACAGTAAAAGATCAACTCTCCCCACCGGTTATATATAAAAACTCCCAGCAAATCAATGGGACCCTTTGTGTAAACCACAAAGTTTCGGGTTGGGCTACCCGGAATGATCGCATTCGGAAAAGTCACGTTGATTTCGCAGTCCTCTTCCACTTCAAACGGAGCCACAAATTCACATCCAGCCTCATCCAAGACCCGCAACTCATAAGAACCTGGCAACGTGGGAGTAAACTGTGGCTCGGTGCTCAGTTCCTCTCCGTCCAATACCCAGGAATAGGAGGCAAACGCACCACCTATCAGCTCGGTAAGATTCCCATCCAACGGACAAATAACGTATCTGGGATCCAAAATCGGCGCCGTACTGTTTGACTGCAAAATCTCGATCGTCTCACTACCCAAGATACAATCAAACTCGTTGTAAAGCCGGACCTCGTACCTGCCTGCCTCGGCGACGGTAATCACCAAATCCTCTTCTCCTACAATCTCCGTTAGCTCGCCATCCACTTCCCTAAACCAAGCAAATCTGTCTACGGAAAGAAAATCACCGGACGCGGTAATGCTGGTAGAAAGTACCTCACCGCACAGATTGGGGCTAAATAATTCCACCTCTACGGTATCCGAAAACTCGCCCACCACCACTTCGCTAGGAGCCGGCACCACACAGCCCCCCACATCGCTGACCGCTACCGTGTACCGGCCGGCAGGCAAATCGATGGACAAGGCGACCTGTGAATCCAACGTACCAGTATACACCTCACCGTCATCCAGACCCACCACTTCGTATGACCCGGAGGCCGGGCCATTGGGAAATACCAAGTCTATACCACCCGGCAGCGACCCCTCCGGCCCACATCCCTCGTCCCTCACTTCAACCTCAAAGGTAACATCCGAAGGGGGGTTGGCATTTTCGATAATGGCTGCCTGAGAAGTAGCGCAACCATTGGCATACCCAATCAACGTGTAAACACCGGGCTGCAATCCGTCCAATACCTGTATGTCGTTTGCCAGCACATCGAAGAACACGAGATCGAGCTCGGGCACAAGCAAGCTGTCCAGTAAAACCTGAGGCTGGACTTCTAACGAGCCATCCCCTATCTCGCAGCTTTCGGCCGGTGAGACAGCGATGACGTCAAAGGCCGGACCGGCATTTACCCGCAAAAACGCAGATCGCTCAAAAACGCAGGTACTGTCCAAAGGATCGGCAGTAAGAAAGAACAACTCGTAATCTCCGGCTTCTTCAAGGATGCTGGTTTCCAACGTCAGGGCCAGTGTATCGGAAAGTGCGATGCGATCCGATGATCCCTGTAGTTGAATAGACCAGGATCCGGCCACCGGCGTATTCGGCGTAAAATTGACCGTCTCGCCCAAGCAAACCTCCTCTGCTGACTGATCAATTTCAAATTCAAATGGAGGTCCCACAAAGACGGACCTGGAAACAGGGCAGGCCTGAAACAGCTCCGGATCAACATCCTCGGGCACGCGATAGGCTACAGTAACCGTATAGATGCTTTCCTCGGTAACTTCCAAGATATTCTGGTCACCCAAAATGTCTCCTGCCGCATTGACCCATTGAAACACATACTCGTCTATTCGTGGATCTTCGGGATCCACTGCCAGCAGTTCCAATACCGAGTCACCGCAGAGTGCGATGTCGCTGGGAAGAATCAGGTCCGGGGAATCAACCACCTCCACTTCCAATCGAAATAGCTCATCCCAGGGTTCTCCACAACGGTTTACCTCCAATTCTACCGTAAATATACCCGCAGTCTGGAATTGGTATTCCAGATTTTGCAGATCTTCGCCACCGTTTAGAAACTCATCCACGACGGTTCCCTGTTCATCGTAGATCCTCCAATTGTACAAATCAATATCCGGCTCTCCCCCACCTTCAAACAGCCCCACGGCCCCTTCTTCGGCACCAAGGCATAGCCTGTCCGGACCCGACAACCCTGGGTCAGGAATACTGGAACCCGATTGCTGCACAAAAGCCGGTAGCCCTAAGTTGGTGGTTCCGGGCATCGGCTCCACCCCATCTTGATTAAAGGTACTCGGGTTACAGGCATTGCCCGGTAAAATCTGACCAATGCGGTTGGACCCAACCACGGCTGCGTAGATTTGTCCATCCGGCCCTACCTGCAAGGCACCGAGATCCAACCCCGCAGTCTGATCCACCACCGCTCGGCTGTCTAGTATACACTGCTCGATCGCCGCCCGCCCCTGTGCCGTATCAAAACACTCTTGGCAGCGTGTAGTAACGGGATTGTCCGGATCGGTTTCGTCGGTATCCTCCACGCTTTGCAGGAAGAATTCCTCCACGCCGGGGCCTCCATTTCGATAGGAAACATAGACCCTGGAGTTATCCGAAGAAAACTCCAATCCATACACTTCCCCATCGGTGCCCAAATCCAACAGGGCAAATTCTGTCAATTCCCCGGTATTTTGGTCAAAGTCGAAGATCTGCAGCTTATTTGTGCCCCCATCCACGTAGGTGACGGCCAGCTTGGACCCGTCGCCGGCAAACTTCATCACCCCGGTACTGCCGCCAAACCCGTGTACCCCACCTACTGAGTTAAAAACCGGCTGACCGATCCCCTGCCCAGATACCGGGTACATTCGGAAAGTATTGTTCCCTACTTCGTGAAAGGCCACCCACGTGGTATCACCGGCGTTAAGAGCTGCGGAATGTTCAGTGCTGGAACTGAACAGAAAGTTATCCTTTGTAACCACATTGCCGATACCCTCCTGGTTATCTCCCTTGATATCGACCATGGAAAACTTCACTTCGCTCGTCCCATTGGCTCCCGTTTGGGTAGTAAACAGGTAAAACAACGTTTCATCTGAAGAAACCGGCACCGCCAATACACTTCCCGCAGAGAGATTGTCTCCTCCAATGTCCAGTCCGTTTTGCATAGGGTCTCCGTTCAGATCCCAAACCGTTTGCCCATCGGTGTAAAAAAGTACCTGCCCTGCCTGATCCGATACCGTCGTGACCCCTGCGGGGATATTCTGCGGATGGGGATTTGCAATCGGCCTGGGGGTGGGGGCTTCCGGGTCATCCGGATCCGGATTAAAATCCAAACCAGCCCCATCACCAAAATACCAAATGTTATTGGTCTGATCTTGTACATCCCACATTTGAATACGAATACCTGCGTACGAATAACAGGTAGACCCTACCTCACGCACCAATACCCAATAATACCCCGGGCGACACACCTCATTGGGCGCTTCAGGCCCCCAACCCTCTTCCCGCTTGTTGGACCAAAAATACTCGTAATTACCCCCCTGCCCTCCCCCACCGGGACCACCAATGCCTGGGTTTCCGATACCGGGTATTCCGATACCGGGTCCGCCTATACCCGGACCACCTATACCGGGCCCACCAATACCGGGCCCACCAATACCCGGTTGACCGGGTTGCCCTCCTTGACCGCCCTGACCTTGGCCGCTTTGCACGTCCACGAGTGGCATCAAGTCGATACAAGCCGGATCACAAAGTGTGGTGTCTGCAGGGTTAAACTGGACTTGTAAGTCGTTCTGCTGAAAATTGATCGTTTGGGTGACTTCACTGGTTTCCCCATTCGCAAAGGTGACGGTCAATCTAACGGTTACTTGTTGTTCTGCTGTAGCCTCCCGGGGTAACAGTAGGTGTTCCTTCGTCAGGTCCAGCTCGATCTCCTCCCCTTCTTCATCGACCAATGGAGGTAAAATTTCCCAATCAAAGCTTACGGGACGGTAATTGAGGGGCGTAATTTGGCTGGTAAGCAGCAATGGATTGTTCATACAGGGATCATCTGGTTCCCACGTAAAAGCAACCTTAGGTCCCACATCTATGGTAGGTGTAAATACCGTAAACACCGTGCCGCAAAAATCTGCCCCCTCAAAAGGGTCCGGTTCCCCCTCTAGGCCGATCAGGGCCTCCTCGTCCGGGTTGCTGATCCTACCCACAAACTGCGGCCCGCCCTCTGTCTCCTCGTATATATAGTACAACTGCCCATCGGGCCCCACCCGCAAGTCATAGATCCTGTAACTGGCGTGACCCAAATCAACGGCCAATGGACCGCTCGGGACAGGGGTCTCTTCCTCATTTTCCCCTTCTTCTGGAAACTCATCGGCCTGGGTACCGTCCGTACGAATTCTGAAAATCCCGTCACCCCTGGAAAAATAAACCATTTCTCCGTTTGGAGAAAAAGCAGCTCCTTCTATAGGTTCTTCCCCTCCGGTATCATCTAGCGGCAGGGGATCTCCCAAGGTCCCTGCACTGGCATCGAAATCAAACACCAACAAATCCTCCCCGGTATCCTGCGGAATAACGATCAATTTGGCCGTATCCTCGTCAAAAACAAACGCTTTGGGCGTTATGTCCAGGGGAATACTTTGAAGCGAGGTGAATTGACCGGTCGTTTCCTCAATCCTAGTGAGCATGAGGTTGCCGTTGTTATAGCTGACCAAGTGACTGGCGGAGGTGGGGGTCTTAAGGACTACAATGGCCCCCTGTGCCTCACCCAGACTGCCTCCAGCGGTAACCGCACCGGCGGGAGGCTGATTTACCGGCGCCCCGCCCTGATTATTCATGTCCACGATGTTGTATTCCAGTTCGCCGGAACGGTTGATAAAAAACAGGTAAAAGGTACGGCTATCAGAGATGGTAGGATTAAAATCCTGTACAGCGATAGCTACAGATTGCCTGCCCGTCTCGTCCCCTCCAAGCTCTCCAATGATTCCCTGCATGGGTTCATTCAGGTAGTTATACACCAAGGCACCGTCCGTATAAAAAAGAATTTCTCCGGAAATAGGGTCTACTGCCATGGCTGTATTACCTTTGCCAAGGACAATGTTTTGGGACAGGCTCTTTACCCGGGCCGTGCCATCTTTTCCGAAGGACAGGTAGTTGTTATCGCTTCCTTCGCAATAGCCAAAAATCCATTCATTGTTATTAAATCCCTGACCGTAACCAGCATGGCTCTGAAAAAGTAATAAGATCAATGCCGTGGAAACAAAAACAGCATGATTTATGTAGTTAGGAAGAGATTTCATAATTTAACAGCCGCATTAAATACGCTTTAAGGCGGCAAACCGTTTATTACCTGTTGAGTATTCAATTAACGAATAAATCATTGTTTAAGTCGCAATTAAATAGAGTTTTTTTCAGCCTCCTGTTTATGGTATTGGCATCCAAATCCTTTGCCCAAGACCCCCATTATAGTCAATACTATGCGGCTCCCTTATTTCTTAATCCCGCTTTTACAGGATCTGAATTGGCTACTCGGGTCGGTGTCAATTACCGAACGCAGTGGCCCGGCTTGGATGCCAACTTCAATACCTTCTCCGCATACATCGACACCTACCTGGAGGAATATAACACCGGTGTGGGTTTTCTGGCCACCAACGACGTAGAAGGTGCCGCCGGACTACACTCCACTTCGCTCTCGGGCATGGCCTCCTACGAGTTGCGTTTGGCGGAAGGTGCCTACTTCAGACCCGGATTCCAAGCCACCTACATGCGAAGGGATATCGGTTTCTATGAAAACCTGGTATTTGCCAATCAAATTAATCCCAACAATCCCTTTGGCCCCATCCTTCCGGGAACGGAATTAGCGGGCTTCGGCGAGCCGGTAAATCTGTTGTCCCTCTCCTTGGGCGGTCTCTTTTTTACAGAAGACTTTTGGGTGGGATTTACAGGCCATCACATTAACCAACCCAATCAGAGCTTTGTTCGAGACGGCATCAGCAACTTGCCCTTGAAGTACTCTTTCCACGCCGGATACCGCATCTCTCTCGGGCAAGGGCCTATGAAGCGGGATTTTACGCATACCTACCGCGAAAGGTACTTTACCCCAACCGTAAACTTCAAAAAACAAGGCCCCTTTGAACAATTGGATGTAGGAGCCTATTTTTACATGGAGCCGATTTTGTTTGGGCTTTGGTATAGAGGCCTTCCCTATAAACCTGTGGAGCAACAATCCAACCGGGATGCATTGGTTCTGATGGTAGGTTTTAACCTACCATCCGGATTGAATATAGGCTACAGCTTTGACTACACGGTTTCGCAGCTTGGGATTCAATCCGGGGGCGCGCATGAAATCAGCATCTCCTACGTGATCCCTCGGAAAAATCCCGGTGCTCCCCTAAAAAGGTCGACCATTCTTCCTTGCCCTAAATTTTAACCTAAACGTCCCATCATGGATCCAAGCACGATAACCTACCTATTGATAGGTATTATCTCGGTGAATTTCATCTCTTCCAAATGGCTAAGTTGGCTCAACATCCGCCAGAAGGAAGGTGCGATTCCGGAAACCATAAAGGAGTATGTCACATCCGAAAAGCTGGCAAAAACCCGCGCCTATCAGCGGGCAAATTTCAATTTTTCGCTGTTTGCCGGTGCTTTTTCATTCGGGATTACACTGGTATTCCTATTTGTGGGGTTTTTTGGTTGGCTTGATGATTACCTCAGTCAATTCATCGCCCACGACCTTTGGCTTCCCGTTTGCTATTTTGCGGTCCTGTATATTGGTTCTGACCTATTGGGAATACCCTTTGACTACTACCATACCTTTGTGATCGAACAGCGCTTTGGCTTTAATCAGACCACGGTGAAAACCTTCTTCATGGACAAGCTAAAGGGGTATCTGCTTTCCATCCTTATCGGGGGAGTGCTATTGCTCACGTTTCTCCTGCTGGTCCAATACATGGGTGAAGCCTTTTGGTGGCAGTTTTGGATCGTAATAGGCTCATTCATGATCTTGGTAAACGGCTTCTTTTCCAGCTATATCCTACCCCTATTCAATAAGCTAACTCCCTTAGAAGACGGGGATCTTAAGCAGGCCATCCTTTCCTATGCCAGTGGGGCTGGGTTTCCTTTAGACAATGTATTTGTCATAGATGGAAGCAAACGGTCCTCCAAAGCAAATGCCTTTTTCTCGGGCTTTGGCAAGCGAAAAAAAGTGGTCCTTTACGATACCCTTATCGCGCAGCACACGACGGACGAAGTCGTAGCCGTACTAGCCCACGAGATTGGACATTTTAAGAAAAAACACATCCCGCTAAACATGGCGCTAGGAATCCTACAGACCGGACTGATCCTCTATGTGCTGTCGCTTCTTATCTTTAGCGAATCCCTAAGCATTGCATTGGGTGGTTCCCACATGGCCGTGCACCTCAACTTGGTCGGCTTTACCATGCTGTTCTCTCCCCTTTCCGGGTTGATCGGCGTGTTGATGAACCTACTCAGCCGCAAACACGAATTTGAGGCGGATGCCTTTGCCCGGGACACCTTTTCGGGAGCACCTCTCGCCCTGGCTTTGAAAAAACTATCCGTCAACAACCTCTCCAACCTAAACCCGCACCCTTGGTATGTCTTTGTGAATTATTCACATCCCCCCCTGTTGCAACGATTGGAACGACTGGAAAGCAACGGCTAAAAACAGGCCATGCTTGCAAGATTGAAGTACTTTCGATTAAATTTGACTACAGCACGAACAACAATAGCCCAACCCGTAAATGCCATGGACAGCAAATCTGCACTCACCCTACTCGGAGCAACGGAAAGCCTCCTGACCCAAGAAGAAAAAGACTTTCTCGATGAAAACGGCTATCTCAACCTGGGGAAGATCCTAGATGAAGATCAACTAAACGCCATCCGTGAAAAAATCCATAACCTCTTAGAATCGGAAGGGGAAATGGCGGGAAGTGAACTGGCCGAATCACCCTTTATCCGCCATCCCAAAGAAGCCGGAGCGGACAGACTCGGAGATTTGGTCAACAAAGGCGAGGAGTTTGATGTTTTTTACACACATCCTCGGGTGCTGTCTGCCATCCAACATGTCTTGGGAACAGACCTAAAACTCTCCTCCTTAAATTACCGTGCGGCAAAACCCGGAGCGGGCCTCCAAAAGCTCCATGCCGACTATCCGGAAGCGGTACCCGCAGGGGATTTCAGAGTATGCAATTCCATTTGGCTACTGGATGACTTTTCCGTGGCCAATGGAGCCACCCGTCTTGTTCCCGGAACCCACCTAAGCCAACACCTCCCCCAAGATGTTATGGACAACCCCATGGATGCCCATCCTGAAGAGCAGGTCATCGAAGCAGAGGCCGGTTCGGTCGTCATTTTCAATTCACACACTTGGCATGGAGGGACCCAAAACCACACTGCCAATCCAAGGCGCGCCATACACAGCTACTTCTGCCGTAGGGATCAACCACAGCAAAGCGACCAACGACGCTACCTGAAGCCGGAGACGTTAAAGCGCATAGGAGAACCAGGTGCTGCCATCTTGGATGTATTGTAAAAACAGTACCGATTGTACAACCCACACGTAGGCTTACCAACCAATTCCTCCTGAATCGCTGATTGTCGTTACCGATCAGAGGAAATCAATGTCCACGTTAAACGGATATTTCATAAGGTACTGAAGCGCCGTTTCCACCTTAAATGATTCAAAAAGCACCTTATATAAATTCTCGGTGATAGGCGCCCGCAGATCGGTGCTCTCCAGAAAAAGTTTGATCAGCCGCACCGTATTGATGCCTTCGGCCACCTCTTCCATATCTGCCACGATATCGGTGAGTTGTTCACCTTTGGCGAGCCTATACCCCACAGTGAAATTTCTCGACAGGGTAGAATTGCAGGTAGTCACCAAATCCCCTATTCCTGCTAGACCAATAAAGGATTGCGTGCTGCCCCCCAGGGCATGGCCCAAATAAATCAATTCTACCATTCCGCGCGAGACCAGCAGGCCTTTGGCATTTTCCCCCAATCCCAAGCCGGAAAGAGCTCCCGCGGCAATGGCAATGGTGTTTTTTAGCACCCCGCTGAGTTCTACACCGATGATATCGGAATTGCCGTACACCTGAAAGTTATCCGACCGTAGTAATCGCTGTCCCTCCAAGATCACCTCCTTGTAGCGACTGGCCACTACCGTGGCGGCAGGCTGCCCGAGCATGAGCTCCTTGGCTAGGTTAGGGCCGGCTAGGCAGCCTACCCTCACTACAACGGTTTCATCCAGGATCAATTCACTCATGGTGGAAATATTCTCCCGGCCAATTCGAGTTACCTCTTCAATCGTCTGACCTTCGGGCAGGTTAAGCGACAATCCCTTGGTGCCATGGATCAAAAAATGGTAGGGATGCAGAAAAGGGGCAAAAACGCGCATCACTTCTCGAAAACCACCTGAGGGTATCATGGGAAACAGGATATCGCACCTGTCACAGATTAGCTCGGGGTCATTGGTCCCCACCACGGAGGGATCAAGTGCCCTGCCTCTAGCCGTATGGGTGGCGTTAATTTCGGCGACCACTTCGGGATCTCTAGCATATACCAACACCCGATTTTTTTCCGCCAGCAAATTGGCAATGGCAACACCAAAGCTACCCACGCCGATCACCCCCACGGGTTTATCCCTTAAAAAGCTTTTCGAGCTCATAGCCTTGCAGTCTGTTGTGGTAATAATATAACAGGTTCATATCCTCCGTTAGAATCACATTCGATTTGTTTCGAACCAAGGGTCTCTTTGCGTGATACATGCCCACATTTTCCAACCCATGCTGGATGATGCGTTCAATGTCATCGTTTAGATGGGGTGCCATATGTACCTTTCCCGCCTCCTTCAACTGTCGAATACCGCTCAATACGCGCTCGCAAGCTGACTTGAAGTCCTCATATGGGATGGCGATATCTTCCTCAGGCAACTTCAATAAGCTGAAGAAGTCCAGCTTTCGGTTTGCCCGCTTGATCAGGTTAAAGGCAGTGAAGGCGACCAAATGGCTGCTAAAAACCCGGTTGATTTTATGAAACTCTTCCACGATCCGTTCGCCCAGCGCTTTGGTATATTCCTCTTCCCGTTGTGTATCTACGGTAACTTGTCCACCCGATACAAAATAATCCCTGGAGTCCACTATCCTGCCATGCTTGTCCATACTTCTTCCTTCGGCATCCACGTAGTTGCCCATGATGTCCATGGCTCTGCCGATGGAAACCGATATATCAGAGCCCTTTGTGAAAAATTTCACCAAAAACTTGGAGATCTTGTAGGAAGTTGAAAACTCGTCCGACTCCTTGTAATACCGCTCTTGACCGGTGAGGTTTAGGTGCTCATGAATTAGACTGGGAGCTTCCAGTACAAAGTGGTAGTTGATCGTCACAGGCACGATGAATATTTTTCCGGACACATCGTTTAGGCCTTTTTGAAAATTGATGCGCTGTGCTTCCACGGCAGTGCTGAGCAATCCAAGTTTCAGCTTCGATTCAATATTGCCGCTTCTGGAGCGCGTACCTCCGGGAAAAAACAAACTATGACACCCAAACTGTATGGCTTCGCAGGAATAGGTTTTTAGCGTCTCTATATATACCAGGTTCTTCTTCCGTCGGTCTACCTTATAGGCCCCGAGTGCATCCATAAAGTAGGCAAAAATCTGTATATTAAACAGATTGAGCCCGGCACCATAGATGAACGGCGGCAAGCCCAACGTACTGATCGTCCACCCTATCAGGATGCTGTCCAAATTGGAAAAATGGGTAGGCACCATCACGATGGTCCCTTTGGACGCCAAATCACGCAATTGATCCGTCTCGCCGATGATTTGAATCTTATCCTGTAGGCTGTATTGATTGCTGAAAAAAGACTTTATCCCCTTGACCCTTGCTGCATTGAGCAACCTGGAGAATCCAAAGGTGACCAAACTCCGGGTCATTTTGTAATGGGCATGTTTGAAATTTCCGGCAATTTCCTCCACATAGCGTCGCACGATGGTCTCTAAGATCTCCATATATGCGCTCCGCTTATCATCAGGAGTAAGCTGCTGCTCCTTTTCCACCGCCAGTAGCGACGACTTGATCTTACTCCAAAACAAGGGCTCATCGTCCGGATCTACCAGCCAGGGATTTTGCTTCAAGCGCATCCGTTCCCGGTAAAGCACCGTTTCCAGTTCTTCCTTCAGGTGGTGGGGCTGATTACCCGTGGATTCCAAAATCCGGCCTACACTGGCATCGGTCACCTGCTTGATAAACGCCTTCCGGTCTTTGGCAAGCTTCACCACCGGCCACTCATCCTTGCGGGGAAGAATGGGTTCGTAAGCACGTTTTATATAGTCGTCGGTCAAGTTTCTCGAAGTTTATGGACACAAAGATAACAAAATCCCATCCCCTCCTTGCTAAAATAGCCCCGTTGATGAAGGATTTAAAACACCGCAAAGAAATTTTCCCTTGGTTTTGGATTTTTCCGCAGACGCTGAACAGAATATTCAGGAATGCGGTTTTGTCAATGACCGAATAGGTCGTATTATTGCAGCACCATAGGCCAAATGAAGCAGGATTTAACACAGATACAAGCGCCGATTGCCACGGAAATGGCTGATTTTGAAAAAAAGTTTCGTGCTTTTATGAAAAGCAAGGTGAAACTTCTGGATCATATCACCTCCTATATCGTAAAGCGAAAAGGCAAGCAGATGCGTCCCATGTTTGTGTTTCTGACTGCCGGTGTATCGGGTGGTATCACCGAATCCACCTATAGGGGCGCTGCCCTGATCGAACTGCTCCATACGGCCACGCTGGTGCACGATGATGTGGTCGATGATGCCAACTACCGCCGCGGATTTTTCTCGGTGAACGCCCTGTGGAAGAATAAGATCGCCGTATTGGTGGGTGACTACCTGCTGTCCCGTGGGTTACTATTAAGTGTAGACAACGGTGATTTTGAGCTGCTTCGGATCGTTTCGCACGCTGTGCGGGAGATGAGTGAGGGCGAACTGTTGCAGATCGCCAAATCCAGAAACCTGGACATCACGGAAGAGGTGTATTATACCATTATCCGACAAAAGACCGCCAGTCTCATTGCCTCCTGCTGCTCTGTAGGTGCTGCTACGGCGCAGGGAGATCAGGCGCTGATCGAAAAAATGCGATTATTTGGCGAAAAGGTAGGCATGGCCTTCCAAATCAAGGACGACCTCTTTGACTACGGCCAAGATGTGGTGGGCAAGCCGGTGGGCATAGACATCAAGGAAAAAAAGTTGACCCTACCCCTGATCTACTCCCTCAATAATGCTTCCTGGCTAGACAAGAAACGGATCATCTACCTGATTCGCAATAAGAACGAAGACAAAAAAGCGGTAAACGAGGTTATTTCCTTTGTGAAGGAGTCTGGTGGACTTGCCTACTCTGAAACGATCATGAATAATTTTTATCGGGAAGCAATGGATATCCTCCACGAACTTCCCGCTTCCGACTACAAGTCATCCCTTGCTGCGCTGGTAACCTACACCATCGAGCGAAAAAAATAATGCCACTCCGCCCCATCCATTTTAGAGACCTGGAATTTTATGGGATTTCCCCCCACTTTGACTAAAATACTTGAAATCCAATTTCCTATCTACGAATACCAATTTGCACACTACCAATCCAACTGGGCGATTTTAAGGGCCTCTATTGGACGGTATTCTCGTCTCTACCTGCCACTAACCGCATGAAATTCAGCAGGTAGCAGGATCATTTTTTTTACAAAAAGATTGCGTTGAACCAAACTTTTGGATACTTTTATATGCAAGTGGTAAAAAGTGGGGGATTGTGGTAGATAGTGTTTGAGTATTTATTACTTTTGTCTTTGCGGAAATTTTTGAAAAGGTATGGGACTCTTCATGGGAGATTATTTATGTAAACTTGACGCCAAAGGGCGGCTGGTTCTCCCTGCCAGATTAAAATCCGCGCTTCCCGAGTCACCCAACAACGAGCTATACCTACGCAAAGGCCTGGAGAGTTGTCTGATTTTAAGGACGCACTTGGAAGCAAAAAAAGAATACAGCCGATTGGCCAACCTGGACGACACCGACGAAGACGTACGAAACTTCAAACGGGCCTATTTCCGGAGAGAAATCATCGTGGAGATGGACAGTGCGGGACGCATACTGATCCCTAAAAACCTATTGGCCTATGCCAAGCTGGAAGATTCCGTAAGTGTGGTGGGCATCGGTAATCACATTGAAATATGGAACACCGAGCTATTGGACACCAAGGAAGAAGAGGTATTGATTGATTATGCCAAATTAAACAAGGCACTGCTAGGAAAAAATGGATAACACCACCTATCATATCCCCGTCATGCTAGATGCATGTATCCAAGGGCTCCACATTCAGCCCAATGGAGTTTACGTGGACCTCACTTTTGGTGGAGGGGGACATTCCCGTGCGATTTTGGCGCAGTTGGAGGGTGGACACTTGTATGGGTTTGACCAAGACAGTGATGCGCTGATCAATGTGCCCGATGACAACCGCTTCACCTTCGTGCAGGCCAACTTCCGCGACTTGAGGCGCTACCTAAAGCTCTATAATGTCTTAAAAGTGGACGGTATACTAGCCGATTTGGGCATTTCATCCCATCAGATTGACGAGCCGGAACGGGGTTTTTCGACCCGCTTTGATGCCGATCTGGATATGCGCATGAATCAGTCGGGAGACCTCTCCGCTGCCACCATCCTAAACGGCTACGACGAAACCGAGCTGCACAAAATTTTCGGTCAATACGGAGAAGTTACGAACGCCAAAAGCCTGGCAAGGGCCATCGTAGCCGAGCGGGCCAATACCCCCATCCAAACGATCGCACACCTAAAAAGGCTACTGGAGAAGTTTGCTCCCCGTGGCAAGCAGCACAAGTATTTTGCTCAGGTATTTCAGGCACTACGCATCGTTGTGAACGACGAGCTGGGTGCGTTGAAAGAAATGCTGGAACAAAGCGCAGAACTGCTGAATCCGGGCGGCAGGTTGGTCGTGATGAGCTACCACTCACTGGAAGATCGGCTGGTCAAGAATTTTATTCAAAAAGGGAAGTTTCAGGGAGAAGTAGAAAAGGATTTCTATGGAAACCTCCAACGCCCGCTAAATCCCGTGAATCGCAAGGCAATCACTGCTGACGAAGCGGAAGTAAAACGCAATAGCCGGGCCCGAAGCGCAAAACTCAGAATAGCAGAAAAAATCTAGGTATGGCAGGCAATACGTTCAAACAAAAGATGAAAGGTAACTCCGGTGCAGCCACGCCACGGGGGAGATACAACCTGTTTGCATTTATCGAGCGCAAACTAGCTCTTACCGGAATATTTGGAGAAGGCATTCCCGTCGGATTGGTCCCCCCATTTCTCTATGCGGCACTGCTGGCATTGATATACATCTGGAGTAACCACAAAGCAGAAAACACCATTCGGAAAATCGAGGCCCTACAGCAGGAGGTGGAAGATATCCGGGCGGATGTAACCACGCTGGAGGCCGCCTTCATGTATGCGAGCAAACAATCGGAAGTAGCCAAGAAAATTGCCCCCATGGGCATCGAAGAAATAGATAAGCCACCCTTTAAAATTATCGTTGAGAAGTGAACATCAAGCGGTCTATATTATTTCGGGTAAGAATTGCGTTTCTCCTCACCACCCTACTCGGTGGTGCGATCTTTTATCGGATCAGCACCATACAGCTGGTGGACGGGGAAAAATGGCAGGAGATCTCAGAAGATATCCACCTGCAATACCGACCGGTTAAGGCCACTAGAGGAAATATCTACAGCGGCGACGGCAGCCTATTGGCCACTAGTCTTCCCTTCTACCGGGTAGTGCTGGATCCGTCAATTGCCAAAGAAGAAAAATTTCGTTCGGGCATAGACTCGCTTTCTTCCCTATTGGCGGGTTTTTACAAAGACAAATCCGCCACTGCCTATAAGCGGTTGATCTTGGATGCCAAAAACAGCGGTAAAAAATACCTGATACTCAATCGCAAACACATTGGCTACCAGGAAAAACTCGCCATGATGAAATGGCCCATACTCCGCGACGGACGCTTGGGCGGAGGCGTTATCTTCGAAAAGGTGGATCAGCGGTACCGCCCCTTCAAAAACCTAGCAGGCCGTACCATCGGATTTCTGAACGAGGACCAGTACGGCGTGGGGATTGAATACAGCTTTAACGAATACCTCCAAGGGCAAAATGGCGAAGCCCTCTTTCAAAAAATAGCCGGAGGAAGCTGGAAACCCCTGCACGATGCCGAGGACCTAAAACCCGAGGACGGATACGACATCACCACTACCTTGGACATCAACATACAGGATGTGGCCGAATCAGCGCTGCTACGTCAGCTGATGAATAAAAATGCGGAATTTGGATCCGTCATCGTGATGGAAGTGGCCACCGGGCACATCAAAGCCTTGGCCAATTTGGAAAAAAACAAAAACAGCTACGGGTACGGAGAATACTATAACTATGCGGTGGGCGAGCAAGGCCTGACAGAACCCGGATCCACCTTTAAGTTGCTATCTATGATCGCCCTACTGGAGGAAGGGAAAATAAGCCTGAACGACAGCATAGATACCGGAAATGGCGTGTACAAGTTTTATGACCGCTCCATGCGGGATGCAAAAACGGGGGGATTCGGAAAAATCACGGTAAGGGAGGTTTTTGAAAAATCTTCCAATATCGGCGTGTCCCGTCTGGTCAACGAGCACTTCGGTGCCACTCCCACCAAGTACCTCCAATATGCCTCCAAAATGGGCCTGGATCAACCGCTGGGATTTCAGCTAAAGGGAGAAGCCATCCCATTTTTCAAAAAGCCCGGCACCAAGACCTGGTATGGCACCACACTGCCCTGGATGTCCATTGGCTATGAAGTGAAAGTAACCCCCCTGCAAACCCTCACCCTTTACAACGCGGTGGCCAACAACGGGCGAATGGTAAAGCCCATGATCGTGCAGCGCATTTCCCGGGGCAATGCGACCGAAGAGTCATTCGATACCGAGGTGATCAATAAGCAGATTGCCTCTAAAAAAACCATCCAACAGCTTCAGTCGCTTCTGGAGGGTGTGGTGGAAAATGGCACCGCGCGAAACATCCAAAACGACAACTACAAGATCGCCGGAAAAACCGGTACAGCCCAAAAACTGGTAGGAGGAAAGTATACGCAGACCTATTACACGTCCTTCGTAGGCTATTTCCCTGCCGACAAGCCAAAATACAGCGCGATCGTGATCATCGATAGCCCAAAGGGATTCCAAGCGTACGGGGGCGACATTTCTGCACCCGTGTTCAAAGAAATAGCAGATAAAATCCACGCACAGGATCTACAAATGGATCCGGAGAAAAAAGTAGTGAAAAACGAACAGCCTTATGCAACGGACCTTCCTTACATTCAGGCGGGCTTGACCGAGGAACTTCAGATGCTTTGCAATCGATTCGGCATCTCGAACCACTACCAGGAAGAAGAGCGCTGGGTAAAGTCCCGTGTAAGCAATAAATCGATTCAGTGGGTGTCCAATCGAGTGGTCAATCAGCGCGTGCCGGACGTTTCGGGCATGACTCTCCGAGATGCATTGCATATCCTAGAAAATGCCGGACTACGGGTACAGTATACGGGCAAGGGACGGGTAAAAAACCAATCCCTTAATGCAGGAGCGACGATATCCAAAGATCAAATCATAAAACTGACGTTGGGTTGATGAAACGCTTAAAAGACATATTGTATAAGGTGTCCCTTATCTCCGCCAAAGGAGACATGGAAACACCTATTTCCCAAATCACCTTTGACAGCCGAACCGTTGCCGAAGGTGAGCTGTTCGTGGCCATTCGGGGTACGCAGACCGATGGACACACCTACATCGAAAAGGCCATCGAAAAAGGATGCACCGCCATTGTATGTGAGCAGTTTCCTAGCGAACTGGCAGATGCCGTCACCTATGTACAGGTCACGGATTCCTCCCGCGCCTTGGCTTGGATGGCTGCCAACTTCTATGAGCATCCGTCCAAAAAACTGAAATTGGTCGGCGTGACCGGCACCAACGGCAAGACCACCATGGTCACCCTGTTACATCAACTCTATCGTGAGCTCGGTTACATGGCGGGGATGCTCTCTACCGTAGAAAACCGGATAAACGACAAGGTCGTAGCTGCCACCCACACGACCCCAGATGCCCTATCCATCAATCGGCTGCTCGATCAGATGGTGAAATCAGGCTGCACCCATTGCTTTATGGAGGCCAGTTCCCACGCCATCGTGCAGGAACGCACCGCAGGTCTCGCCTTCAAAGGCGCAGTGTTCACCAACATCAGCCACGATCACTTGGACTACCATGAAACCTTTGACGCTTACATTAAAGCGAAGAAAAAGCTCTTTGACGAACTGCCGCAAGGGGCCTTTGCCCTGGTAAATGCAGACGACAAACGCGGCATGGTCATGGTGCAAAATACCCAAGCAAGCATCTATACCTATGCGCTGAAATATCCGGGAGATTTCAAAGCCAAAATCATCAGCAATACCCTGCACGGCATGGAGCTTGACATCGAAAACCAATCGGTATGGTTTCGGATGATCGGTGAATTCAACGCCTATAACCTGCTGGGAGTGCTGGGTACCGCCTCGATTCTGGGCGAAGAGAAAACCGAAGTCCTGATGCAACTCTCCCAATTGCGAGGCGCCAAGGGCCGGTTTGAGCAGGTGCTGCATAAAGACATCACGGCCATTATTGACTATGCACATACACCGGATGCGTTGGAGAATGTGCTTAAAACCATTCAAAACCTGCGAACAGGCGGCGAAAACCTGATCACGGTGGTAGGCTGTGGTGGCAATCGGGACAAAGGCAAACGACCAATTATGGCAAAGATCGCCTGTCAGTACAGCGAAAAAGCCATCTTTACCTCTGACAACCCCCGCGACGAGGACCCTGCACAGATCATTAGGGAAATGGAAGCCGGCATCAACCCGGTAGATCAGCGGAAGACCCTATCCATTTCCGACCGGCGGGAGGCCATCAAAACCGCCTGCGCCATCGCCCAAAAAGGAGACATCATCCTAATTGCCGGAAAAGGTCACGAAGCCTATCAGGAAATCAAAGGCATAAAATACCCCTTTGATGACAAGGAAACCGTGAAGGAATTATTGAATTTAACCCATTCTGCCTAATGCTATACCATATTTTTGACTATTTGGACCAAGCGTTTGATATACCCGGAGCCGGGGTATTTCGGTACATATCCTTCCGGGCGGGAATGGCTGCATTATTTTCGCTGATCATTACCATCACCTTTGGCAAAGGCATCATCAGCTGGATCCGTAAACAGCAAATCGGTGAAACTGTCCGGGAACTGGGTCTTCAGGGACAGATGGAAAAGCGGGGCACACCGACTATGGGCGGACTCATGATTATAGCTGCCATCATCGTACCCACCCTCTTGTTTGCCAACATATTTAACGTATACATTCTCCTACTTCTGGGCACCACCGTTTGGTTGGGAGGAATCGGTTTTCTGGATGACTACATCAAGGTCTTTCGCAAAAATAAAGAAGGACTTGCCGGGCGCTTTAAAATCGTAGGTCAGGTGGTCATTGGCATCGTAGTTGGCGCCACTCTCTACTTCCATGAAGATGTCGTCATTCGGGAGTTTAACACAGCGGTATCTATTGAGGAAGGCGTGGTGGCCACACCCAGCTTCCAAGATGTCAAGTCACTGAAAACCACCATACCATTTCTAAAAAACAACGAACTGAACTACAACGTGGTATTCGGGTTTTTGGGAGACTTCTTTACGCCGATTCTGTACATTGCCCTTGTGATCTTTATCGTAACGGCGGTGTCTAACGGTGCCAACATTACAGACGGCATCGATGGGCTTGCGGCAGGCACCTCCGCCATCATCGGACTGACCATCGCCATATACGCCTACATCAGCGGAAACGCCATCTTTTCCCAATACCTCAACGTGATGTTTATCCCCAACTCCGGGGAGCTTGTGATCTTCTGTGCGGCATTTGTGGGTGCCTGTGTGGGATTCCTCTGGTACAACGCCTACCCTGCACAGGTATTTATGGGAGACACGGGTAGCTTGATGATCGGAGGGGTGATTGCCGTGCTTTCCCTCACGCTGCGCAAAGAATTGCTGTTGCCTTTGCTATGTGGCATCTTCCTGATCGAATTGCTTTCGGTGATCTTTCAGGTCAGCTACTTCAAATACACCAAACGCAAATACGGTGAGGGCCGGCGGATATTTCTGATGTCCCCCCTGCACCACCACTACCAAAAGAAAAACATTCCAGAACCCAAGATCACCGTGCGTTTTTGGATACTGGGAATATTATTTGCCATCATGGCCCTGGCCACCTTAAAACTGCGATAAGATGATGGAACGAATAGTCATACTGGGAGCAGGAGAAAGCGGCGTAGGGGCAGCCCTACTAGCTGCACATCGGGGCTATCCCGTAATGGTCTCCGACGCGGGCACCATTTCCGAACCCCGCAAAAAGCTGTTATCCGAAGCCGGGATCCCCTTCGAGGAAGGCGGGCACAGCGCGGGGCTTTTTGACCAGGTAGATAGGGTCATCAAGAGCCCGGGAATTCCCTATTCCCTGCCCATGATTCAGGAACTGCAGCGCAAAGATGTCCCCGTGGTAGACGAATTGGAATTTGCCAGCTCCTTTAGCTGCGGAAAAGTGATCGCCATTACCGGCACCAATGGAAAAACCACCACTACCTTACTGACCTATCACCTGCTGAAGGAGGCCGGACTGGATGTGGGTTTGGCCGGAAACGTGGGGAAAAGTTGGGCAGGACAATTGGTGCATGGGGACCACGACTGGTGGGTTTTGGAAACGAGCAGTTTTCAGATCGAGGGCTTTCGTACCCTAAAACCCAAAGTCGCCATCCTACTGAATATCACCCCGGACCACCTGGACCGATACGGTTATCAGCTTGACGCCTATGCGGAAGCCAAGTTCAAATTGGTGGACACCATGGGCCGGGAAGATCATTTTATCTACTTCAACGAACAGGACATCATCCGGAATCGGGCAGAAAGCTGGGAAAGCAGCATACACCGATATCCCATCGCATGGGACCCTACCTATAGCACAAGCCATTTTGTGCAGGACGAGTTGCTGCACATCATCCAAGAAGGCAAAACGGTGCACATTGACCTGGCAGAAACCAACCTGCGCGGAAAACACAATCAAATCAATGCCTTGGCAGCTATCCAAGCAGCGTTGATCGCAGGCCTCTCGGAGGCGCAGATACGCCGCGGGCTAGAGACGTTCGTCAATGCCCCCCACCGAATGGAAGCCGTGGGAACGGTGCAGGGCATCCGGTTTGTCAACGACAGCAAGGGCACCAACGTAGACGCAACCGCCTACGCCCTGTCGGCTTACTCAGAACCCCTCATATGGATTGCCGGAGGGGTGGACAAGGGCAATGACTACTCGGTGCTGCTGCCTCTGGTAAAGGACCGGGTAAAACACCTGATATGTCTGGGAAAAGACAGCGAAAAATTGAAAAAAGCCTTTGGCGGGGTGGTTCCCCGCATCAGCGAAACACAATCCATGGATGAAGCCATCAACTTGGCGGTAGCGCATGGACAACGCGGGGACCTGGCGCTGCTGTCACCCGCCTGTGCGAGCTTTGACCTATTTAAAAATTACGAGGACCGCGGTGATCAGTTTAGAACCGCCGTAAAACGCATGGAAGAAAGGAGGCCATTGTGACCCGCATCAAAAACTGGATGGAGGAAAACCTGAAGGGCGATCCCATTATCTGGGGGATTGTGATCCTGCTTTCCCTTATGAGCATTCTGGTGGTGTACTCCGCCACGGGGTCCTTGGCATACCGTACTGCCGGTGGCAATACAGAACGGTACCTCTTCAAGCACGGGGCACTGGTAATCGCCAGCCTCATCGTGATGTGGGCGGTACACAATATACCCTATAGGTACTTTGCCAAACTCAGCCTGTTGGCCCTTTGGGTAAGCATACCGCTGCTGGCATTCACGTACTTCTTTGGTTCTACTATCAACGAGGCCAACCGCTGGCTGACCATTCCCTTGATCAATCAAGCCTTTCAGCCTTCTGATTTGGCAAAACTGGCGTTGATTTCAGCCGTAGCCGGCATGCTGGCCAAGCGGCAGCGCAACATCGATGACTGGAAACGTGCCGTAGTTCCCATTCTGATTTGGATAGGTATCATCTGCACGTTGATCGCCTTTGCCAACATGTCTACGGGGGTGATGCTGTTGGCTACCTGCATGCTGCTGATGTTTATTGGGCGGGTGCCGGTAAAGTTTCTCGCCATGGTCGTGCTGGTAGGCATATTGAGCCTGACCACAGCCATCTTGCTGGGACAACGGGGGGAAACGTTCTTCCAACGTATTGAGAAGTTTATGAGCGACAGCGACGAGGATCTGCCGTATCAGGCCAAGCATTCCTACATCGCCATCGCTACAGGAGGCATTGCGGGCAAGGGTCCGGGAAAAAGCGAACAGCGCAACGTACTGCCCCACCCCTATTCCGATTTTATCTATGCCATCATCATCGAAGAATACGGCATGATCGGAGGTGCCACGGTATTGTTTCTGTACCTGGCCTTGCTCTATAGGGGCATGCGCGTGGTCGCCATTTCTACCCGCCCCTTTGGAGGCCTTCTTTCGGCCGGGCTCAGCTTTGCGCTGGTCATACAGGCCATGATCAACATGGCGGTGGCCGTAGGGCTGGTCCCGATTACCGGCCTGCCCCTTCCCATGGTCAGCATGGGAGGTACTTCCCTGATTTTCACCGGAATCTCCTTGGGCATCATCCTAAGTGTAAGCCGGGGAGATCACGAAGATGGCTTTGTAGCCGAATCACCAATGGAACGAAAACTGGCAAGAGTAGCCTGAAATGATAACGGAACGCAGGACATATCGCATCATCATCAGTGGCGGCGGCACAGGCGGACACATCTATCCCGCCATCGCTATCGCCAACGCCTGGATGGCTGCCCATCCAGAAAGCGAAATCCTGTTTGTGGGTGCGGAAGGAAAGATGGAAATGCAGAAGGTTCCCGAGGCTGGCTATGCCATCGAGGGGCTGAAAATTGCCGGATTGCAGCGAAGCCTTTCCCTCAAAAACCTCAGCTTTCCTTTCAAAGTCTGGAATAGCATCAACCGTGCACAAGGCATTCTCGAACGCTTTAAGCCAGATTTGGCCGTGGGGGTGGGAGGCTATGCCAGCGGACCGGTCCTCTTTGCCGCACAGCGCCGGGGCATTCCCACCGTTATACAGGAACAAAACTCGTATGCGGGGCTCACCAATAAACTGCTGGCCAAAAATGCCCGGGCAATCTGCGTGGCCTACCCCGGTATGGAGCGCTTTTTCCCGGCAGAGCGGATTCACTATACCGGAAACCCTGTTAGGAGCGATATACTCGCGCTGGAGGGGAAAGAAGATGCTGCCAAAACGGCGTTTGGGTTGGACACCACCAGAAAAGTCATCTTGATACTCGGCGGAAGCTTGGGTGCACGTACCATCAACGAGGCGGTGGCCGCAGCCATGGCCCAATGGGAAAGCAATGGCTACCAAGTACTCTGGCAGACCGGGAAGTTTTATTTTGACGAAATGAAGGAACGGGTAGGCCGGTCCGGCCTCAGGCATATTCATCCGCAGGAATTTATCCGGGAAATGGACTTGGCTTATGCGGCCGCGGACTTGGTGGTTTCCCGAGCGGGGGCCCTTTCGGTATCGGAACTTAGCCTGGTGGGAAAGCCGGTCATCTTCATTCCCTCTCCCAACGTGGCGGAGGACCACCAAACCAAAAATGCCCAAACCTATGTCTCCGCGGGAGCGGCACGGATGTTGCCGGATGGGGAAGCAATCGCCAAGTTGGGCAGCTTGCTGGAGCAGCTGGTAGAGGATGAAGCTGCTTGCCGACAACTCGGCAACAACATCCTGCAACTGGCCAAGAAAAACGCGGCCGAAGAAATCGTAGCGGTCATGGAAAATTGGATCAAATGAACTTGAAAAACCTACATAGCGTCTATTTTCTGGGTATCGGCGGCATCGGCATGAGTGCCATTGCCCGCTGGTTCAACCACATCGGCGTGCCCGTATGGGGGTATGACAAAACACCCTCCCCCCTCACCCAGTCCCTGGAGGAGGAAGGCATGGTGATCACTTATACCGATAAGGTCGGTGAGTTGCCGACAGCCTTTTTGGAGAGCACCGAAAACCGGCTGGTGATCTGGACCCCTGCCATCCCCAAGGACTGTGTGTTGAAAAACCACCTGGTGGAAAAGGGATACCTACTGAAGAAACGCTCCGAAGTGCTGGGCATGATTACGAGGGACATGTACTCCGTAGCGGTGGCAGGGACCCACGGCAAGACCACTACTTCCTCCATGGTGGCCCACCTACTCAAACACGCCGGTAAAAACATTGCAGCCTTTTTGGGCGGCCTGACCCAAAATTATCAGAGCAACCTGATTTTACACGATGAGGGCAGTGAAGAACAACCCATCGTCGTGGTAGAGGCGGACGAATTTGACCGCTCCTTTTTGCACCTGCATCCCAATATTAGCATCCTGACCAGTGCAGATCCAGACCACCTCGACATCTATGGCGACGGGTCACAGGTCATGAATGGTTTCCGAAGCTTTCTGGCACTTACTGCTGCGGATGGCAAGGTGATTGGCCAATATCGGGCATTGGAAAAGCTAGGAACGCTCCCAGAAATCTCCTCTGAAATAATCCCCTACGGCATCAATAGCCAAGGCATTTGTGCTGTCAACATCGTGGCAGGCATCCTAGGATTCAGCTTTGACTACGTGGACAAGGACGGCGAGATCAGCGGACTTTACCTGCCCATGCCGGGATTTCACAACATAGAAAATTCCTTGGCAGCCATTGCCGTGGCCCGGCACTTCGGTGCGAGCGATGAACAGCTCAAAGCCGGCTTGGCAAGCTACAAAGGGGTGAAACGACGATTTGAACTGGTCTATCAGGACGAAGAGCGGGTATTTATCGACGATTATGCCCACCATCCAGAGGAGATCCGGGCCTTTCTCGGATCTGTCCGGGCGATTTATCCTTCGAGAAAGCTGACGGCTGTATTTCAACCCCATTTGTTTACGCGAACCCGCGATTTTGCGGAGGGCTTTTCCGAAAGCCTATCTCTGGCGGATGAAGTCATCCTGCTGGATATTTATCCCGCCAGGGAAATGCCCATTCCGGGAGTGACATCCTCCATGCTGTTGCCGGCGATTCATTCCACAGAGAAGAGTCTAAAGAGCAAGGAGGAATTGATTCCCTACCTGCAGGAGTCGAAACCCGAGGTATTGGTCACGATCGGGGCAGGAGACATAGACCGACTGGTAAAACCTATACATAACTGGCTAAGCGATGGAACAAGGTAGAAAATGGAAACTGAAACGCTGGGTTATCTTCGCCTCGCTGGGCCTGATCCTGACCCTGTACATTGGCTTTGTGGAGTTTCGGGGAGGCCATAAGACATTTGACGGCATAGAAGTCTACGTAGAGGGCGTCAGCGAACTCTATTTTGTAGAGGAAAAGGAAATCCTGCGTATGCTGGAAAACGAATTTGAGCAACTGAGGCCAGGCGTAGCATTGAGTGACATCTCTCTCTATGAGCTGGAAAAAAAGGTGGAGAGCCATCCCTTCGTGAGAGAGGCAGATGTATATGCCGATTTAAAAGGAAAAATCATGGTGAAAGTGGCCCAACATATTCCCTTAGCACGCATCGTGCGGCCCACGGCGGCCGATGCCTACATCAGCACCGAGGGCAAAATCCTGCCCACCTCCAACAACTTCACCCCGCGGGTGATCACCTTGGAAGGCCGGGGGGCGGAACGCATCCTGGAGCGCGGGACACTGACCCCGGAACAGGAATCCTTGCTGGAACTGATCCACTATATCCACGAAGATAACGTGTGGCAGGCACAAATCAGCGGCATGGAGCTGCTCGCCAACGGCGACGTACTCCTACAGCAGCAGGTGGGCAAGCAGGTCATCGAATTTGGAAAACCGGATCATATAGCCGAAAAATTTAAAAAAATCGGCATCTTCTATACCGAGATCGTGCCGCAAAAGGGCTGGAATGCCTACGAGCGGGTCAATGTGAAATTTAAGGATCAGATCATTTGTGAATAATCAACGCGCTATGGAAAATGAAAAACTAGTCGTGGGCTTGGACATCGGCACCACTAAAATCTGCGCTGTTATCGGGCGCAAAAACGAGTACGGAAAACTGGAAGTCCTCGGTATGGGCAAAGCCGTATCAGAGGGAGTCACCCGGGGCATCGTCACCAACATCGACAAGACCATCAATGCCATCCAAAAGGCGGTGAACGAAGCCTCCGAGATGTCCAATGTGGACATCGGCGAGGTGATCGTAGGCATCGCAGGTCAGCATATCCGCAGCTCGGTACACCACGGTGTGATCATCCGTAGCAGCCAGGACGACGAGATCACCGTGGAAGACGTGCGCCGCCTGGCAAACGACATGGAAAATATCATCGTGCCGCCCGGCAACAAGATCATCCACGTGATGCCCCAGGACTATACCGTGGACTATGAAGACGGGGTGAAAGACCCGGTAGGCATGTCTGGGGTCAGGCTTGAGGCGGACTTCCACATCATCACCGCGCAGAGCTCTGCCATTCACAACATCAACAAATGCGTCAAGCGTGCCGACTTGATCTCCAAGGACTTGATCCTGGAGCCCTTGGCCAGTTCCCTCTCCGTGTTGAGTGAGGAAGACAAAGAAGCCGGCGTCTGCCTGGTGGACATTGGCGGCGGCACCACGGACGTGGCCATCTTTCACGAAAACATCATACGACACACCGCAGTGATCCCGTTTGGCGGCAATATCATCACCACCGACATCAAGGAAGGGTGCATGGTGATGCAGAATCAGGCCGAGCTGCTGAAAACCAAATTTGGCAAAGCACTGGCCGAGCGCGCCAACCCCAACGAGATCGTTTCCATACCGGGATTGCGAAACCGTCCCCCCAAGGAGATCTCCGTAAAAAACCTGGCTTCCATCATTCAGGCCAGGATGGAGGAAATCATCGAGATGGTACAGTCGGAAATCGTGGCAAGCGGAACCTACAAGAAGCTCGCGGGCGGCATCGTGCTTACCGGCGGCGGGTCCCTGCTAAATGGCGCTTCCCAGCTCTTTGAGTACGTCACTGGTCTGGATACCCGTATCGGCTATCCCAACGAACACTTGGGCAAATCCAAGATAGAAGAAATCAAAAGCCCCATGTATGCCACCACCGTTGGATTGGTCTTGGCAGGATTCAAGGCACTTGACGACCGGGAGGAAACCTACCGCGCCAAGGAACTCACCAGTCTACAACCCCAAAATGGCAAAAACAAAATCGGTCGTGCAGAGAATGGGTCCAAGGACATCTTCAGCAGCATTACCAAAAAACTGAAAAATTTCATCACCGATGATTTGGGAGATGAAACGCCGGGCTACTGATCCCAGTCCGGATAGCATGCGCATTTTCCATTTACGCACAACTTTAGCCAATACCATACATCGTTCACCAAAAAACGAGGAAAACGTCAGAAATTATGAAAGACTATCAATTTGACATCCCAAAAAACCACAAATCAATCATAAAAGTGATTGGCGTGGGTGGAGGCGGCTCCAATGCCGTAAACCACATGTACAATCAGGGAATTAAAGACGTGGAGTTTGTGGTCGTCAACACAGACGCACAGGCGCTGAAAAGCAGCCCCGTTCCCCTGAAGATCCAGATCGGCACCCACCTTACGGAGGGATTGGGTGCGGGCGCAAATCCCGAAAAGGGAAAACACGCCGCCATGGAAAGCAAGGAAGAAATCCGCGAACTGCTCTCCGACAATACCAAGATGATCTTCATCACCGCCGGTATGGGCGGAGGCACCGGCACCGGTGCGGCACCGGTGATCGCCAAAATCGCCAAGGATATGGACATCCTCACCGTGGGCATCGTCACGGCACCCTTCGTCTTTGAAGGCCGAAAGAAAATGTCCTCGGCCCAACTGGGAATAGAAACGCTACGTGAAAACTGCGACACGGTCTTGGTCATCCTAAACGACAAGCTGCGGGAGATCTACGGAAACCTCCCCATCCGGCAGGCCTTTGGCAAAGCCGACAACATCCTGACCACAGCGGCCAAGTCCATCGCAGAGATCATTACCATCCACCAAGATGTAAACGTGGACTTCGAAGACGTCAAGACCGTCATGAAAGACGCCGGGGCAGCCGTAATGGGCTCCGCGACGGAAGAAGGCGAAGACCGTTCCATCAAGGCCGCAGAGAAGGCCATATCCTCTCCCCTGCTCAACAACGTGGACATTCGCGGTGCGCAAAAGGTGCTCCTTTCCATCATGTCCGGCGAGGAGGAGGAACTCTCCATGGACGAACTGAGCGATATCACCGAATTCATCACCAGCAAGGCCGGTGACAATGCGGAGGTAATCTTCGGTCAGGGAATTGATTCGGATCTGAAAAAAGGCATCCGCGTGACCGTGATCGCTACCGGGTTTGAGCCCGAGTCCATCACCGAGAAGCATCAGATCATGGGACAAAAGGCGGACGACTCAAAAAAAGTCATCGACCTGGAGTCCGGAAAAACTTCTAAGGTGGAGGAAGTTGGCGCTCAGACAGGTCAGCAGTTTTCGTTTGTGATCCCCACACCTATACAGCCGGAGCAGCCCAAAATAGCGGAAAAGCCCCAACCGGAACCCAAAGCGCAATCCGAGCCGCCCATCGTGCACAACCTAAACGACAAGGTGGATCAGGAGGAGGAGTTCATCTTCGAGAAAACCGTGCCTACGCCGGAACCGAAAAAGGTGCTCACGCTATTTGACAAGGCTGACAACAACTACGTGCCGCCCAAGCCCAAACCGGAACCGGAAACCAATCCGCACCTGTCGTATTACAACGAAATGCGGGAATCGGCGGTAAGAAGGGTGTACGAAAAGTTTGAGCGGCTGAAGCAGAAGCGTTCCGTGGACCAGTCACCGGAGGAGTTTAAGGAAAAACTGGAGGTGCCCGCCTACCTGCGCAAGAATGTGCAGCTGCAGGACGTGGGACACAGTTCCGAGCGGAACCTTTCCAAGTTCAACCTAAACGATGACAACGAAATCATCAGCAACAACCGCTTTTTGCACGACAACGTGGACTAAAAAGCAATCAGTAGCTCTGCCTGTTCTCGCAATAAGTCAAGGTACAATCTGTTGGTGAGCAGACGGCCTGACATGTTTTCCTCGATCTTTGCCAATCTTGGCTTAAAGGCGAGCACATGCATTCCCAGGTAATGAAAGACGTCGGTCAGGTGGCTCATGGCTATACTGCCACCGCCGACACCTGAGGAAATCCCCACGAGCGCACATTTCTTATGCCGAAAGCTGTTTGGATAGGTCATGCCGTCGATAAACGCTTTCAGGATACCTGGAAAAGAATGGTTGTACTCCGGCACGATAAAGACGTACTTGCTGCCGGCTTTTACCTGATCGTGTACTTTGTTGAAGTTCGGGTTCTTCCCGTTGTTTTCATAAAGCGCCGAAAACAAAAAGTCATCCGGCAGGTCACCGAGATTGACGATCTCGGAAGGTTGGCCCATGCCCCTGAGCAGCTCCTGATATTGAATCGCGATCTGTTCGGAAATGGATGGCTTGCGGTTGGTACCTACGATTATTTTTATCATGCGTGCTTATCGGATTTTTTATAACTTCATTACTACAACCAACCGCTGGGTAAAGTTTCTTTAGAAAGCGAATAAATTAGGGGAAGTGGGGGAATAGATCCACCGAATGGGCTAATTTTACCTTTTTCCACCTAAATTGTTTGACGCATGCCTACGAACCAAATCGCCCAATCCCATATCCAAAAAATCGGTGAGGCCTTTCAATACCTCAGTGACTGCTTTGAATCCTCCCCTGCCATCGGCATCATCTTGGGTACCGGACTGGGCAGTCTGATGGACGACCTGGAGCTGGACTGTGAGGTAAACTACAAGGATATCCCAAACTTCCCCGTTTCCACCGTAGAATCCCACGCCGGCAAGCTGCTATTTGGCAAAATCCAGGGAAAGCCCGTGGTGGTGATGAAGGGGCGGTTTCACTATTATGAAGGATACACCATGAAGGAAGTGACCTTTCCGGTGCGGGTGATGAAACAGATGGGCATCAAACACCTGCTGATCTCCAATGCCTCCGGCGGGCTGAATCCCGATTACCAGGTGGGAGAATGCATGGTGATCGAGGACCATATCAACCTCTTTCCGGAAAATCCCCTAGTGGGTAAAAACCTCGACAGCATGGGTCCCCGCTTTCCCGATATGAGCGAACCCTATGCAAGGGACCTGGTAGCGGTGGCCATGGATTACGCGCAGCAAAACGGGATTCCCCTGCATAAGGGCGTATACGCCGGAGTGACGGGCCCTACGCTGGAGACGCCTGCCGAATACAAGTACCTCCGCGCCATCGGGGCAGACGCGGTGGGCATGAGTACGGTGCCCGAGGTGATTGTGGCGCGCCACATGGATATCCCCGTCTTTGGGATCTCGGCCATCACTGACCTGGGGGTGCCCGGCAAGATCAAAAAGATCGCGTTGGCCGATGTGATCGATGCGGCAAAGACCGCCGAACCGGTGATGACCCGAATACTGCACGAGGTGATCAGAGGCTTGTAAGCAGGAGGTGGGGCTAGATGCCTTCTCCCGGTGGCTCGATTTGGAACCGCTTTAGGTTGCGGTTCATATACGCCTGCCAGGTAACCACATTAACCTTTTCCTGGTCCGCGTAGGCATAGCCAAAATCGTAGCAAAAATAATAGTAATTGCCTTTTTGGGTGATGTATTGGTGGGTGTAGAAATCAAAATCGAACCCTTGGCTGTCCAATACCTCCCTGCGAACGCTGGTAAGACCTATTGGGTTGAGACCCTGTAGGATCCGGCGGTTTTTCCGCAACACTTTGTTGATATCCAAAATCGTCTTTTCGCTCCGGCGCTTATTCCGGTTGTGCCGCTGAAACCTGCATTGGTCCGAGCAATATACTTTATCTTCCCGGCCGTGTAAGACCGTTCCACATTCTGGACATTTTCGTTCCATAACCGTGTTTTTACACGTGTATAAACGTTTATACACGTGTAAAAACACGGATAATATACGATAAAGTTGCTTTTTGGGAAACAAAAAAAAACCATGGAAAAGAAACCGACCGTATACCTGAACTTCTTGGACCCAAATCGGACTGAAAACGTGTATTTTAGACTAGGAAAGGGACACCCATTACGGGGGAAGCTGGACGGCCTTACCTGGCTTCATTACTCAACAGTGCATTGTCGGTGGGAAATGCCCTATTCCGAACAGTGCCTGCAACTACTCCGGCAGATCTGTGGTCCTGGCATCCTGGTAAACACCTATTACCTGAACCGCGTGCAGCCCACCTATGCGGCCGAGTGGCAAATCACAAAGGCTACCCTACCCCCATCTACCCCAGATCAGCGGTCAGACCTCCCTACCCTATGGGCTATACCCATCGTAGAAGCCGGCAAAACGATTATCCGGTACCGCTTTTCGTACAACAAACCCATCTACCAGCTATTGAAATCCCTATCCTTTATCTCCTGGAACACCAAATACCGCAGCTTTGTGGGTGAAAACCATGCTGAACATTTCAAACAATTGATCGAATCGCTTCGGGGAATAGCCATATTGGCCTTTCGCAACGACTATCAGATCAAAGACATGGCACTGCTCCAAGCGTATCAAGCCCAATGGCTAAAATCCGATCAGCAAAGGCCTTGCCGGCTGGTCTTTCTCCAATGGATGCAGGCGAACGAAAAACACTACCTGATCCTGATGCTGCTGTACGGCGGAGGATTGCGTATCGGAGAAGTGCTCAACCTAAAGATTACCGACCTAGAAGTTGACCGCAAAATGATCCGTATACGGCAGGCAAAAGGTAAAAAAGACCGATATACCCTATTGCCCGCCGCTATACTGGACCGGTTACAGCAATACCTACGAGCTACAAAGGCAAAGGAATTTGTATTTGAGGGGCAGTTTGGCGGAAAATACAGTAGCAGCAGCATTCAACAGTTTACCCGAAAGTACGCGGCTATAGCCGGCATCAAAAAGCGCCTGCACCCCCATATGCTAAGACACAGCTTTGCCACGCACTTGCTGGAAGGCGGTACGGATTTACGGTTTATACAGCAATTGTTGGGGCATAAATCGACCAAGACGACCGAAATCTACCCCCACGTAGGCCGACGGAACCTGGGTCAGATCACCTCACCCGGTGATTTGTAGGATAGCTAACAAGTATTGAAATGAAAAAGCTAGTTGCCTATAATCGGAATTTCGCTAAATTTAGAAGTCTAACCCACTGGGTACATAGGACAGCTAACCGCAAGGGGTTGCGGTTAGCCGGTAGTTGTAGTACATTTTGAAAATGAAGAACTTCTTAACAATATTTCTGATTTCTATTTTAGGAGTCAGTTGTTCAAAAAATGATTTTAAAAACACCAATCTTTATTTGGAGTTTGACAAAGAAGAATATCAATCAAATGACAACTTTGAATTGACTATTCGAATTGTACCTATTGAAAATGAAAAAACTATCGGAATTTATAAAAACCTAAATAATATTGAAATTTCATTTTTATCAAAGGGAGAACAATTTGGATTCCACCAGGTATTAAACGAACGTTTCATCGAGGGATCAAGTATGAGTGGAGATGATAGAGAATATATTGAGGAATTTACTATATCAAAAGATAAACCATTTGAAAAAAAGCTTTTTGGAAAAATTTCCGAATCTGAAAACGAAATAATATTTGAAATATCTGAATTGAAATTAACGAAAAAAATAAATAAAAACGATTTAATAGAAGATCAGAATATTTTAGTCAAAGGAATATGCAGAACAGTGTATGGAATAGAAGGCAAGTCATTTGAGGTAAAAGAATTAAAAATAAGAGTTGAATAAAAAACGGGCTACAGTCGAGTAGGTAAAGGGGAATCCCACCCCTAAACCTCTCACAGAACCGTACGTGAATCTCTCGATTGTTCATGATGGATTTGTTTTTAGTTATATTCACGAATGCTTGGGCATTTCATACGGCTCTTATTATGCAGTCGGTTATGGTCTGTTATGCTAGACTAATTTGTAGCCCAGTTCCCAATGGTAGAACAGGTTTGGATAAGAAACGGTAACTTGTCTAAGCCATTTAACTGCCTTGACTTTGCTTCTGTAACTGGAAAACAACAATGCCCCAAAATCGGCAACTTGGAATACCCCAAAAATGGCAACAATAATACACCAGTAAGTTTCCCAATGGGGCATGCCCCATTGGGAAAACTGCACTAATTTGCTGGTCTACCAAAACTAGCAGTTTATGAATGTGTATTTGAACTAATTTATGGTTTGTTTCGAGATCCACCGCCTTCACCGGGAAGGTTTTTCCATGCGTAAGATCAGTGAGGAACTGGTCATTGACCGAAGGACAGTCAGCAAATACCTGTCCATGGATGAGCGGGATTTTGAGCGGCACCCTGAAAGGCAAAGCTTCCGGCACAAGCTGCTGGATCCCTAGACGGATTTTGTCTGGGAGCGTCTGGAGGCTTTCCGGGATACTTTACTTTGGCTGCCCAAATGCACGATTGGCTCAAGGAACATTATGCAGACTTCCCCAGGGTATCGCCAAGGACGGACTTCAACTTTATTTGCTGCTGCTCTCAGAACTGGCCCAAAGCTCACGCTTTGTCCTCTGCGGCATCTACCGAAAAGGGATTGTTGGACACGGGCTTTGCAAAGTTCCCGATCTTCGGGATAAGGGATGCTGAAAAATCAGCACACCCTCTGGAATAGTATGGTACCTTCAATACCAGATGCCCATGCCGGTCACAGAAAGGTCACTTCCATCAAAGCAGGCCCGATCACGCCTTGGCAACTCTTTGGATTTTAGGTGCTTTCATTGCATCACAAAAATTTCCGCTCAGATGGAAGCGAAATACCGTTAGTGGCAGGCAAAAAACACTACGTGTGAAATCTATTTTGTTTGCACGTGCTTTAAATTTGATTTAATTTTACACGTACAAGAACTTAAGATAGGAGGAGTGTAAAATGAATACTAAACTGACACTTACAATAGAGAAATCGGTAATTGAGAAAGCTAAAAAGTACGCATCAGGAAAAGGCAGAAGTCTTTCTGACATAATAGAAAATTACCTAAAAATTATTACGAAAGAAGAACAATCAAAGGAAGTTGAACTGACTCCCATCGTGAAATCTTTAAAGGGGACATTTAAAGAACCCCGAAACTTTGATTATAAATCGGAACTCTCAAAAAGACTTGCTGAAAAATACCTGTAAGAATGAAAAGAATATTGATTGACACTGACGTTATTCTGGATTTCTTTTTCGACAGAAAACCCTTTTCAGACAATGCCGCTAACGTATTGGCCCTTTGCGAATCTAAAAAAATTACAGGCCATATTACGTCAGTGATTATTAGCAATGTATACTATTTGTTGAGACAAACGGCGAAGCACGAAAAAGTGGCTGATAAATTAAATCAGTTAATCTCCATAACTGAGGTGTTGACCACTGATAAAGAAACAATATTGCGGGCTCTGAATTCACCTTTTAAAGACTTTGAAGATGCTTTACAGAACTATTCCGCTGAAATAATCGGAGACATCGATGTAATAGTCACTCGTAATACTAAGGATTTTAAAAACAGTGCATTAGGGGTTATGACTCCGGAGAGTTATTTGAAGTTAATAATTGTAGACAATCGAGGCCCTACCTGAGCTAAATAGCTCAGGATGAAGCCCAAAAACCGCTCTGGATAGCTATCGGGATACGGGTCTCGTCCTCCCCGCGGCCTGGCACCTTGCTAAAATTATCCGACTCGGCGGACCATTTCTTAATGCTCGGTCCTCTCACGGCAAACCACCCCCGTGAAATACGGGACAGGCTAAGCCACTTGTTGGAACGAAGTGGAAATCCCGCCATAGCGGGACTAACGCTTCAGGGCAGCCTGCCCTGACACGGTCAGAGTCACCCCGCACGAACGCAAAGCCCAAAAACATTACCCACCATTTACACAGGACATGAATCTTTTGATGTTTTGAAAAAGTGTAATAACTTTGTAATTACAATACAATCACGATAACTATGGATGTTTCAGTTATTCAAATTGGTAATTCAAAAGGAATTCGCTTAAGCAAAAGCCTTTTAGAAAGATATAATATCAAAGACACCGTCGAACTGATATTAGAAAAAGGACATATTGTGATTAAACCAAAAGGAAATCCTCGAGAAGGTTGGGAAGCCGCGTTCAAGAAAATGCATGAATCTGGTGACGACAAGGCATTAATGAATGACGTTTTTGAAGACGAAAACTTTGAAGAATGGATTTAAAACAATACCAGATAGTATTGGTAAATCTTGACCCAACTGTTGGTAGTGATATTAAAAAGACAAGACCTTGTGTAATAATTTCACCAAATGAGATGAATAAATATCTCAATACAATAATTATTGCACCAATGACTACGAAATCTAAAAAATATCCGACAAGAATCGAAGTTAAACACGACAATAAAAAAGGGTGGATAGTACTTGACCAAATTCGGACAATTGATAAGCAACGAATTTATAAAGCATTAGATGGTTTGACAGTCAAAGAAATTGAGAAACTCAAAATGACAATTAAGGAATTATTGGTGGATTGATCACAAAAACGGTGGGAAATCGTGTAGGCGGCCCCGCCAGATTCCTCTGACGGGGAGCCCCTCCTCCCTATCCGTAGGCAAGCTCACACCACCGGATTCCGATACGGGACAGGCAGTACGGGTCTCGTAATCTTCCCTCCAGCCTGTCCCGATACGCTCCGCTATCGGGACAGACTATCGCTAAAATTCATAAAAATAGTGAGTAAATTCCCTTGCCTGACCCCGATTGGGTGCAAGTGTAACAAGACAACCCTGCAAGCAACAAACGAATGGACAACTGAAGATAGTAGCAGTAAAAAATTGTTTTGCGGTGTAAAACCCTTATTTTAACCGCATATTTTGCGGTGGTAATTATGTACATACACGAAAGAGAAAATTGGACAAACTTTGTTTGGGATAATTATAAGTTAACGCCCATCTTAGCGTCTGTAAGGCATTTACAGGGACGTTTGTTGGGCCGTATGGAAAGTTTGGGTTTTGACCTTATTGAACGTGCCACTTTAGAGTCCCTGATTTTAGATGTGGTAGATACATCAAGAATTGAAGGTGAATTTTTAAATCCTGAACTTGTTCGCTCATCTATTGCCCGAAAATTAGGTATTGAAAATGCTGACTTTGTGAAGACCCCGCGGAACATCGAAGGCATTGTTGATGTCATTTTAGATGCAACGCAAAATTTTGACCAACCACTCACAAAAACACGCCTTCTAGGTTGGCATAACTCACTTTTTCAAACAGGTTTTAGCGGTTATCAACAAATAGATGTTGCCAAATATCGTTCAGGCGGTATGAAAGTAGTTTCGGGAAACTTTGGTAGAGAGAAAATACATTTTGAAGCACCATCGGCAGACAGAGTTCCTCACGAAATGGAGCAATTTTTATATTGGTTAAATAATGATATCAGCTTGGATTTAGTTCTGAAATCCATCATTGCTCACTTTTGGTTTGTTACTATTCACCCTTTTGATGACGGTAATGGACGAATGGCGAGAGCAATTTTAGATATGTTTTTAGCAAAAAGTGACAATAGTAAGATTCGCTTTTACAGCTTGTCAAACCAAATCTTCAAAGAACATAAACACTATAACAACATTATTGAAAAAACACAAAAAGGAACATCCGACATCACTCCCTATTTAGAATGGTTTCTTGGTTGTTTTGAAAGAGCGTTGATGGCAAGCGAAGAAAATTTGGAAATCATTTTGGACAAAGCACACTTTTGGGACAAACACCAGTTAACAAACATTAACGACAGACAAAGACTTGTAATCAATTATCTGTACGACAATTACGGTAAAGAGGTGGGATTCTTACGAACATCAACTTACGCCAAACTTACTAAATGCTCGACAGACACAGCTTTGCGAGATTTGCAAGATTTAGTTGCAAAAGAAATGTTGAAAGCAGAAGACAGCGGAAAGAAAACAAACTATATTGTGATAAGTCCAAAAAAAATAAGAATACCTAAAATAACGGATGAAAAAACACCCGCACCCAATCGTATAGACGGCCCCGCCAGATTCCTCTGACGGGGAGCGCCTCCTCCCTTTCGTGAGGCAAGCTCACACCACCAAGCGACCCCGTCTAGAATGGCCCGGCATCCCGATACCGCCCGCTATCGGCACAGGCATTTCACCCCTTGGAACGTTCAACTTTTTGACCTATATTCACCATTCAAGGTACGCACACGGGCTTGCCAAAAGCAAACGTAAAGCGTTGAACGCTGGAAGTATAGAGATTGATGGAAGTACTTTGGAATACACTTTCGAAGGAGAAGGGATTCCCTGTTTGGTAACTGGTTCCTCGATTTATTATCCCCGGACGTTTCCAGACAATCTACGGCTGCATTTGAAAATGTACTTCGTGGACATGAAATGGTTTGCTAAAGGTTATGCCAAAGAAGATCTAAACCATGTAACCATTGAAACCATTGTTGAAGCTATCGAACAAATCCGCGAGGCCCTTGGTCTCGATATGCCCCTAATTTTGGGACATAGCATACACGGTACCATGGCTACAGAGTATGTCAAAAAACGTGAAGAAAAAGTATCCGGACTCATTGTTATAGGTTCACCTGCCGAATGGGGCAATGCTACCTATCAAGAAAAGGCTGCATCCCTTTGGGAAACCGCCTCCCCAAAACGGAAAGCACTTCAGGAACAAAACTGGGGGCAGACAAATGAAATCGATCGGCTGACGGGACAAAAAGAAGCGGCTGCAAGGTACAACAATATGGCTCCTCAGTATTGGTACGATCCCGAATACGATGCAGACTGGCTTTGGAAAGACATGACCGTGCATTCCGAAGTGACACAGCACATTTTCACAAAAGTGTTCCTTGACTACAACATGTTTAATCCGCCCGTACGGATCAGCGTTCCGGTGTTTGTTGGTTTGGGAAAGTATGATTATGTGATTCCCCATACGCTATGGAGGCCTTTGTATGAGGGCATTCCGGATTTTAAATTTATCATTTTCGAAAGGAGCGGGCATACACCACAATTGGAGGAACCGGAAGCATTCAGTGAAGCACTTATTGATTGGCTAAATAAACCAAAATCATAACCAAAGGAATTTAATGACTACATATGACGCAATAGTAATTGGTTCGGGAATTTCCGGAGGCTGGGCCGCCAAGGAATTATGTGAAAAAGGCTTAAAGACATTGGTCCTGGAGCGAGGCCGCGATATTCAACATATCAAGGATTATCCTACTGCCAGCAAGCACCCTTGGGAACTGGAACACAGGGGCGTAATGCCTAAGGACTATACGGATGCCAACCCGGTTTCCTCAAAGGCATGGCTGTTCGATGAGGGTTCGGCACATTTCTTTATAAAGGATGAAGAACATCCCTATGTTCAAAAAAAGCCCTTTGACTGGATTCGTGGGTATCAGGTTGGTGGCAGATCACTTACCTGGGGCCGTGCGAGTAACCGCTGGAGTGACAATGAATTCAAAGCGCCTGAACGTTTTGGATACGGGATATCTTGGCCAATTGGGTATGAGGATATAGCAAACTGGTATTCCTATGTTGAAAAGTTTGCCGGTATATGTGGTGGCACAGACGGTGTAGATTCCATGCCGGATGGCGATTATCTTCCGCCCTTCCCCTTGAATTGTGTGGAACAACATATGCAAAAAACTTTGGGCACCCATTTCCCAGACCGTAAAATGGTGCCTGGCCGGTGGGCGCATTTGAGTGAACCTGAGGATATCCACCTACAACAGGGCCGGGGCAAATGCCAATGTCGGAACCTCTGTGTAAGAGGTTGTCCACTTGGTGGATACTTTAGTTCGGTATCTTCCACCTTGCCGTGGGCAACGAAAACAGGAAACCTGACCATAAGACCGAATACAATTGTAGAATCTATTCTATACGATGATATATCTCAAAAAGCAAAGGGTGTTCGGATCATCGATACCATTACCAAAGAGGTACAAATCATCGAGGCCAGTATTATTTTCGTAAATGCCTCCGCTTTAAATACCAATCTTATTCTGTTGAACTCCAAGTCAAATCGATTTCCAAATGGCTTGGGGAATGACAGCGGTGTACTGGGAAAATATATATGCTTCCACAATTATCGGCCAAGTGCCTGGGCTACTATAGATGGTTTTGATGATGTTTACATTGATGGCAAGGTTCCTTCAGGTCCTATAATGCCCAATTTTAAAAACTTTGAAAGGCGCAATGCAAAATTCCTGGGAGGCTATATGACATTCATGGGTGCTTTTCGGCCGAAAAGAACCAGCGTGCCAAAATCAGAGCCCCAACTTGGCGTTGATTTTAAACACAGATTAAGTGAGCCCGGTCCTTGGAGGGTATACATGTACATGCAAGGCGAAACATTGCCCAAGGAGAGCAATCAGGTTTTCCTGAGCACTACCAAAAAGGATCCCTGGGGTATTCCCCAATTGGTCATGGATGTCGGTTATGATGAAAATGACGAGTTGATGATTCAGGATTTTCATGAGGAATCGAAAAAAATGATGGAGGTATTGGGATGTAAAAACATAGAGCTGAGAGACAATAAGCAAAATCCGGGGCTGGACATCCACGAAATGGGCGGAGTACGCATGGGAAAAGACCCCAATACTTCCATGCTTAATAAGTACAATCAGTTGCACCACTGCAAAAACGTCTTTGTAACAGATGGGGCTTGCATGACAAGTACAGGCAATCAGAGTCCATCCATCTTATATATGGCGCTGACTGCACGTGCAGCCAATTATGCTGCTGAACAATTTAAAAATGGAAACTTATAAACTGCTTTACTAATGGATAGAAGAAAAGCAATAAAGCATACTGCATTTTTATTAGGAACTTCCGTTGCTGGATCTGAACTCTTTTTATCCGGCTGTACTTCAGGTCGGGAGGATTACAAAAGCTTTGATTCTAAGGCTATTGCGCTAATGGATGAAATTGGAGAGACGATTTTGCCAGAATCGGAAAGATCCCCGGGGGCAAAATCTGCGGGAATAGGAATATTTATGGCAAAAATGATCACCGATTGCTATTCCTCTGCTGAAAGGACCATTTTCATGGATGGATTAAACAAAATTGATGAGCTGTCACAAAAAACGCATTCGAAGGATTTTGTAGCGCTTAGTTCCCAACAAAGAACCGAAATCTTGATTCCGCTCGACCGTGAAGCTGCCGAAACAGACCAGGATGGACCTTCACATTTTTTTTCCCTGATAAAACAACTCACATTGTTGGGTTATTTTACCTCTGAAATTGGTGTTACCCAGGCTTTAAGATATGATCCAGTTCCAGGGGGTTATGATGGCTGTGTACCTCTGGAAAAAGGCCAAACAGCCTGGTTTGGACCAACATCATCTATAGGCTAGCATTATAAACAAATAAAAATGGAAAGGAGAAGATTTATTCAGGCAACAGCATTGGGAGGACTGGCGTTGAGTATGGCATCATTTAATAATACAAAAAAGACGCATTACCTGACGCTGAGTTTTGATGATGGGTTCAAAAAATCCTTTTACCGCATAGCAGAGATTCATCAAAACTACGGCTTGAAGGCTTGTTTGAATGTGATTGCCACAGGCCATCTCAAAAGCTTCAACACGGAGCCTCAATGGATTCCCCAAAATCTATTGGGCGACTTCAATGATTGGAACAAGCTAAAAGAACGGGGACATGAAATCGAGCACGACGCAAGCGACACACGGAGGAACGATTGTAATACGTGC